>NZ_PYTW01000001.1:0-1065102 GCF_003028435.1 Serratia sp. Nf2
CTGCAACACCGCGAACCCAATCAGGGCAAACCGGGCGCGCGGCTGGTGTACGATCTGGCGGATAACCTGCTGGGCGAGCGCAGCCCGCAGAGCGACATCGACGCGCACCTGCCGCTGGCGCCGATCGTCGATAACCGGCTGACGCACTGGCAAAAACTGTTTTACCGTTACGACGCCTGGGGCAACCTGATCAGCCGGCGCAACGGCCTGTATGAACAGCACTACCGCTACGACGCCGACAATCGGCTGGTGCAGGCGCACGGCCGCGGCCCGCAGGGCGAATTCGAGGCGCAGTACCATTACGACGCGCTGGGCCGCCGCAGCCGCAAGGCGGTGCGCTACAAGGGCAAAACCGAACAGACGACCCGTTTCCTGTGGCAAGGCTACCGGTTGCTGCAGGAGCAGCGCGATGACGGCAGCCGCCGCAGCTGGAGCTACGATCCGGCCAGCCCGTGGAGCCCGCTGGCGGTGCTGGAGCAGGCGGGCGACAGCCGCTCGGCAGATATTTACTGGTATCACACCGATCTGAACAGCGCACCGCTGGAGGTGACCGACGCGGCGGGCAACCTGTGCTGGTCCGGGCAATACGACACCTTCGGCAAGCTGCAGGGCCAGACGGTGGCCGGCGCGGCGAAGCGGCAGGGCGCGCAATATCAGCAGCCGCTGCGCTACGCCGGGCAATATCAGGACGACGAAAGCGGCCTGCACTACAACCTGTTCCGCTACTACGAACCCGAGGTGGGGCGTTTCACCACGCAGGATCCGATAGGGTTGCGCGGTGGGTTGAACCTGTATCAGTATGCGCCGAACCCGCTGATGTGGGTGGATCCGCTGGGGTTGAGTACCAGAAGAGACCAACTCCCAGGGGATAAAACGCTTGAGACGTCTCGAGCAGCAAGACGGGAGGCTATGCGTTCGCAAGGTATCCCTACATCGCAAACATACCAAGTCCAAGTAGTCGAGGATATAACCCAATCTGAAAACTCAAAACTTAACTCAGGCATTTTGCATGAGGAACGGATTATGAGAAATAATTCTGAGGTTGGTCGTGTAAAAGTGCATCATCAAGGGCATGTTTTCACGGACAATGACACTTTTGAGAAACCACATTATCATGGTACTAAAGGCGAGCATTTCTCTTATGAGAAAGGCCGACCAAGGAATACTAATAAATACAAAGGTGATAGGTGCTTCTAATGAGAATAAAGCTGATTACTGATGCAAAAGCTAGTTTAAAAAAAATTGGTGTCTCAGTAAAAGACACGGATCTTTCTCTGGTTAATGTGTTCTCAAGCGACGAATATGAGCTATACATAAAAAAGTTATGGGAAACAATAAATAGCTTTAAGGTTAAAAGGATTGTATTCCTTGATGATGACTATTATGTGGATAACGTAAGTGACAAAATAAAAAGTATAAAAAGAGCTGTGGGTAAAAACGGTTTGATGGAACTAAAGAGAAATGTAACTAAAAAAGAAGATATTATTTTTAATAATAGAAACTATTTTATTGATATGGTTGAGGTTAGTGATGATGTGAGCCTTCTAACTGTGGAGAGGATTTATAAAGCAATATATAGTGGTGGTGGGGTTTATTTATTCTTGCAGGCGGATTTGATTTGTGAGAGTGATTCACTGTTAGGGTTGATAAATTCGTATGATGATGAGTGTAGTATTTCTTGTAAATTACACTTTGGCGAAACTCTGACATCAGAGAGATACTTCATTCTAACAGGAGTGAGTGAAGATAATAATTCTCACTTATTGAGTGGAGTTGCAAGGTTTACAGGTGAAGAGGTTGATAAACTCATTGAAAAAACATCCCATCATTACCCAATGGTATTTGAAAAGCAAATATTAAAGTTTGAAACTCGCTCGCTGAGATAGGAATAGGACGACGAAAGCGGCCTGCACTACAACCTGTTCCGCTACTACGAACCCGAGGTGGGGCGTTTCACCACGCAGGATCCGATAGGGTTGCGCGGCGGGTTGAACCTGTATCAGTATGCGCCGAACCCGCTGATGTGGGTGGATCCGTTTGGTTTAACGGCAATTGATGCTTCTGGTTATCATGTGTATGGGCTATATAATTTAGATGTGAATGGCATGCCAGTCGGTGACCCATACTATGTTGGCATCACCAATGATTTACCTAGACGTTCAGCAGAACATTTAGATACTGGTCGTTTAGGTGGCAATACGGGTATGATTCTTTTAGATGAAAACGTGAAGTATGGTCAAGCCCGTGGTTATGAGCAGTATTATATAGAAAAGTATAAAACCCGCACTGGCGTTATAGGTGAGGAAATATCTTCGACCAATAGAGGGAATAAATATAATTCATTCGATCATGGCCGTACAGATCCTCGCGCAGCAGCATTTAAAGATGCTTATGGGAATAAGAAAAGGTTAGGAGGTAAAAGTTGATGAATAAGCTAGAGTTTTGGGGTTGGGAAAAGAAACCAAGGACAATGCTCAGATTTATTAAACCGGGTGATGTATTCTGCTTTAAGCTAACAGATGAAAAGTATGGTTTTGGGCGGATTATATCTAAGGTTAGCATTGGTCACTCGGCAGAAATATTTGATGTATTCTCTAAAGAGCCGAAAGTGCCAGATGGTCTGTTCTCAAATCCACAAGTGGGATCACACCCAATAATTTTGGATGCATATAGTCTGTTTGATAAGAAAATCTCTGGTGAGTGGAGAATTATAGGTCATCAGGAAGGGCAGGTTAAAGAATTCGAAAATACCTATTTTGTGTATGGGGCTTTAGGGAATAGAAAGAAAGTAGATATGTATGGGAATAGTGAAAATGTTTCTGATAAAGACTCGGAACATTATCCGCCATATATGCCTAGTAATGACATGCACGTGCGAAAATTGCTAGCCATTTAATTTTCAAATGATGATGTCTAATAGATTATTCAATTGAGAGCCATCTAAGTATAAGGGTGGCTCGAATGGGGTGACGGAATATCTGGATGATGTGTCAGCGAAATTCACATCAGTCCATTCTCAGCTGATTTTCGGTGAAATAAATCGTGAAAGGTTAATATTTGGCTCTTTAAAAATTATTATAAAATCAAATAGTTAAAATTATATGGCAGGCCGCCTGCTGCAACACCGCGAACCCAATCAGGGCAAACCGGGCGCGCGGCTGGTGTACGATCTGTCGGATAACCTGCTGGGCGAACGCAGCCCGCAGAGCGACATCGACGCGCACCTGCCGCTGGCGCCGATCGCCGACAAACTAAATACCCAATGTCCCGTTAATCAGGGTGCGGCAGTGCCCGCCGATCCAGGGTTCGCCGTCAATAAAGCGCACGCTCACGCGGCCATCTCGATTCAGTTGGGTGCCCTGGCGCACCTGGTAGCCCTGTGCGGTCTGGCCGCCGTCGGGAAAGCGGTTGGCCTTCAATAAGCGCGCCAGGCAGGCGTTGGCGCTGCCGGTTACCGGATCTTCAATCAAGGCGCCGCATTCCACCATAAACGCGCGCATTTCGTAATCGGACGGTTCGGTTGTGGGGTAGGCGCCATAGATCACCACGCCATCCACATCGCAAGCCGTTTGCAGCCGTTTAATCGTGGCCTGATCCGGCGTCACCGCCAGGCAGGATTGTGCGTCCGGCAGGCGCACCATCAGCCAGCGAATGCCCATCTCGGCAATCACCGGCAGGGAGCCTTCTTCAATCACCGCGGGCCGTAAAGCGGCCATCAGCCGTTCTGTTTCCTCAGCCGCCATTGGGCGGAACTCAACTTCGGGCGCGGCGAACGCCAATGTGCCTTCCGGCTGGATATTGACCGCCACCAGGCCGACGCCGCATTCCTGCATCACCGCTCCAGGCCGTTTAGGCGTCAATCCGGCTTCCAGCAGGGCGTGGGCGGTGCCCAGCGTTGGGTGGCCGGCGAAGGGCAGCTCTTTTTCGGTGGTGAAAATGCGCACCTTATAATCCGCCGCCGGGTGCGTCGGTTTAAGCACAAAGGTGGTTTCCGAAAGGTTGGTCCAACGGGCTAATGCCAGCATCTGCGCGGTGCTCAGCCCCTCGGCCTCCAGCACCACCGCCACGGGGTTGCCCTGCAGCGGCGTACGGGTAAACACGTCCACCTGTTTGTAGGCGCGGGGTGTCACATCATCACTTCTGAGCATTTGCCATCGTCCGTTATCAACAAAACCTGATGATAACGATATTCACCAATGACTTCAAAGGGTTGAGTTTTGTTTTGAGATACCTGCCCGTCGCCATTTCAGCCCCGGCTTGGCGAACATCACCAGGTTGCCCAGCAGGATCAGGCACAGGCCCAGCACGGCGTTGAAGTGCCACTGATAGCCTTCGTAGATCGTTGAGATGGTCAGTGCCACCAGCGGGAATAGCAGGGTGCTGTAGGCCGCCGCGCCGGCGCCGATGCGGCCGAGCAGGCTGAAGTAAGCGGCGAAGGCGATCACCGATCCGAAGATCGCCAGGTACAGCAGGGAGCCGATATAGCGGCCGCTGTATTCTATCTGGAACGAGGCGCCCTGCGCCAAGGCGATCAGCGCCATCAACAGCGCGCCGTAGGTCATGGCGTAGGTGTTGGTCGAAAAGATATCCAGCCCGCGGCGCTGATGGCGCGTGCTGATCATGTTGCCCAGCGAGAAGCCGTAGGTACCGAGCGCGCTCAGGCCGATGCCTTTGAGCAGCTCCGGCGCCATGCGGGTGGCGGCCAGATCTTGCCAGAACAACGCCACGATGCCGGTCAAACCCAGCAGCGCTGCCGGCAGCAGGTTGGGGCTGGGGCGCTGGCGGAAAAACAGCAGGCTGTTGAGGGCGTTGAACAGTACCGCCATCGAGAAGATCACCGATTCCAGTCCGCTGCTGATGTAGGCCGCCGCGTGGTAGAAGCAGAAGAAGTTAAAGCCGAACACGCAGCAGCCCTGCAGCACGCAGAACAGATGATCGCGCGGAGCGAGGCGGCGCAGGCGGCGCGTTAGCAGCAGCACGGCGAACATCACCGCGGCGGAAATGGCGAAGCGGTAAGCGATCGATACGGGAATGGCCACCGGCCCTTCCTGTTGCAGGGTGATCGCAATCCAGGTGGTGCCCCAAATCAGCACCACGGCGAAGTACAACAGCGCATTCATTCTATTTGTTACTCCGAAAAAACCGATGGCGCAGTATCCGCTTTGGCGCGCGGCGGCGCTTGCAGCGCTTTGCGCCCAGTTGCATATTCTTGCGCTTTTTTTGCCAAAAGCGCGGGGCGGCGGC
Source organism: Serratia sp. Nf2 (assembly GCF_003028435.1). Classification (NCBI taxonomy): domain Bacteria; kingdom Pseudomonadati; phylum Pseudomonadota; class Gammaproteobacteria; order Enterobacterales; family Yersiniaceae; genus Serratia; species Serratia sp. Nf2. The sequence continues at coordinate 5,245 of NZ_PYTW01000001.1, forward strand.
TGGTATGCGGCGGCGCCACTCTTTACACTGTCGGCATGTCGAACAACGGGGCCGGCGATGTCCAACTATCAGGCGTTTGAAACACTGCGTGAGCACAAGGCGCGGCTGCACAGCAGCGTGCTGCTGGGCACCGGCGTGGAGCTGGCCGCCTGGTCAAACTGCAACGATCGCGTCACGCAGGAAAGCGCCGATCACCATACCCTGAGCCTGTACGTCGCCGACGGCTATGAGTGCTACCAGCAGGTGCCGGGCGGCTGGCGCAACGGCGGCGGGCCGGATCGGTTCTGCATCATGCCGCGCCAATACGCCTCCACCTGGGACGTGCGCAGCGATCTGTCGTTCGTGCATCTGTATTGCACCGACGGGCATCTGCGGCAGCTGGCGGAGCAGACCTGGGATCGCAGCCCGGCGGCGATCAACGTAGAGCCGCGCAGCTTCGGCGAAGATCCGCAGATCACGCTGCTGTATCGCCAGTTTTTGCTTAACTGCGACTGGCGGGACAGCGCCAATCTGCTGGCGCTCAGCAGCGCGTCTAACCTGCTGATGTCGCATCTGATCCAGCGTTACAGCCAGCTGCAGTGGAAGCTGCCGCAGGCGCGCGGCGGCCTGGCGCCTGCGGTGGCCAGGCGGGTGCGGGAATATATCGAAAACCACCTCGATCGGCCTTTGCTGTTGGCGGATCTGGCGGCGCAGGCCGGGTTGAGCGAATACCATTTCGCCCGCATGTTCAAGCACGCCACCGGGCTGGCGCCGCACCAGTTTGTGATGCGCGCACGGCTGCAACGCGCGGAACGGCTGCTGCGGCACAGCCAACAGCCGATCACCGAGATCGCGCTGGCGTGCGGCTTCAGCTCCGCCAGCCATTTCAGCAACCGCTTCAAGGCGGCCTATGGATTTGCTCCGCTGCAGGTGCGGCAGGGGCGCTAACCGGAAGGGAGAGCAGCATGGATCAACAATTTGCCGGGCTGGGCGTGTTGTTTGTCGCCGGATTCGGGCCCGTCACGCGTGAGAGCGACGAGAGCAAGGCGTTTTATGTCGAGGCGCTAGGGCTGCCGCTCAAGCCGATGCCGGGCAACGAAACCTATCTGCTGTCGGAGCAAGGCGCGCTGGACGGTGTTAAGCATTTTGCCCTGTGGCCGCTGGCGCAGGCGGCGCAGTCCTGCTTTGGCGACGATCGCTGGCCGGCGGATCTCGCGGTGCCGCAGGCATGGATCGAGTTCGACGTGGCCGACATGGCGGCCGCCACCCAGGGGCTGGTCGATCGCGGTTATCGGCTGTTGGTCGCCAATCGCGAAGAGCCGTGGGGGCAGAGTGTTACCCGTTTGCTCAGCCCCGAAGGGTTGCTGGTCGGCGTCACTTATACGCCCTGGCTGCGGTAAACGCCACGCCGTTCGCCGCCGCCTGCCGGCGGTGGGCGGCTTAAGAACAAATACGCATTAGCTTAAAGCGATCTGCGCTATAGACCCATCAAATCCCCGAGTGGTTTCCCTTCCTGAAAGCAGAAATTCCGTTCATTGCGTAAAAACCAATGGCCAGAACGCGCTATTGCCATGGCATTTTACGGCGATTTCCCCCTGTCTTTTTTTGCCGCCAGGTGCCTGATAGGAATAGAGATTATTCTTATATTTCTGCCAATCGTTAAGAAATAATAATGATTCTCGTTTTCAACCACGGAAAGGAGAAGGAACGATGAAAACAGTGAAGCGAACGGGCATCGCGCTGGCGATAGCCCTGACTTTCCCCCTGGCATTGCCCGCCGCTACGGCGGCGCAACCCTCCCTGACTAACAGTAAGGCGGCAACGATGACGGAAAAACACGGGCAGTTCATTGCGGTCGGTAAAGTGGTGCAGGTGACCTTCGGCGATTTCGCCTTCAAGCTGGATTTTACCGATGACAAGACCATGACCTTCACCGGTATCGGCGAGGCGTCGCAGGGCATCACTGACACCGTGCAATACACTGCGGTGGAGATTCGGCCGAAGGTCTATATGGTCTATTGGCACGAACCTCAGTCCGGCGACAACGTGACGCATATCGAGGACTTCGAGCGCGGCGAGGTGTACACCAACATCGCCGCCAAGGACGGCAGCTTCACCCATCTGAAAGGGCAGCTGAAAATCGTAGGTCACTCAGGAAAATAAGGAGCAGTTATGAAAAAGGCATTGATCACCTGTGCGATCGTCGGCGGCTTGCTGGCGAGTTACCCGGCGCTGTCAACGGATCAGGCGGCGTCTTACAAATCGACCGGCAAAGGCGGTTATCATCATGCCCAGCAGAAGCTGAAGGTGGTGGAAGATCTGTACGCGGGCTTCTTCAACCGCCACGACATCGGCGTGGCGCAGAAGCTGATTGTGGAAAACTACAAGCAGCATAACCCGTTCGTCGGCGACGGCATCAAGCCGTTCCTGGATTTCTTCAGCCAGACCTTTAAAGACAATCCGCAGTACAGCGCCAAAATATACCGCAGCGCGGTCAACGGCGATCTGGTCTACGTTCACGTCAAATATCAAAATAACCCGCAGGATCGCGGCACCGCCAGCGTGGATATTTATCGGGTGAACGATCAGGGGAAAATCACCGAGCATTGGGACGTCAATCAGGATGTGCCGGAAAAATCGGCCAACGACAATACCATGTTCTGATCCGCAAGGGCCGCTGCGGCGGCCCTCAACACGCCCGCAACACTTTATTTACTTACATAAATATTAAATGACCGCCGCGTCGAGTAGGCTACGGCCGCCTTTGGCAGTGGTGGCACGGTTGATGGGCGTCATTGTCCCACCACTGCTTGAGGCGTTTCCCCGCATTTTCCGTTATCCCGCGCGTTGATTCTCCACTTTTTTGAACTGATGGCGCAGCTGCAGCGCATTGCAAAGCACCAACACCGCCGTCACGGCGAACACCCAGCGGAACCCCATCATCGCCGAAATGCCCGAACCCAGCAGCGGGCCAACCACGTTGCCCAAGTACATAAAGGATTGGTTATACCCGAAGATGCGCCCGGTCACCTGATCGGAGGAATACTTCAGCAGCAGCGCCTGCACCGCCGGCATCAGTGCGCCGTCGGCGAAGCCAAGCAGGAAGCGCAGAATGCCCAGCTGCAGCGGCGTATTGACCCAGGCCATCACGGCGAACAGGCCGGTGGTGAACAGCAGCGCGGCGATCAGGATGCGTGCGGTGCCGATGCGATCGCCGAGCCGCCCGAGGCGCGGTGCCGAGATCAGCGCCGCAATGCCGGGCACGGCGGCGATCATGCCGCTGACAAAGGCGATATTGCTGACGTCGCCGGACAGCTCGCGGATGAACAGCGTCAGGATCGGGCTGATGGACGAGTTGGCCAGCTGGATCATCAGGGTACAAACGAACAGGGTGACGATCAGTGTTGGATAGGGCAGCGAACGGAACACCGCCTTGCCGCTCAGCTGATCCGCTTTTTTCACCGTGATGCGCCGTTCTTTAATCAGGAACAGCGTCACCAGGAAGCTGACGAACATCAGCCCGGCGGTGACGAAAAACACCACCCGCAGCCCCAGATGATCGGCCATCAGCCCGCCCAAGAGCGGCCCAGCGATCACGCCGGAGATCTGCCCGGTAGAGAGCGTGCCCAGCGCCCAGCCGCTTTTATCGCGCGGCGCCTGCGAGGCGACCAGCGCCATGGCGTTGGGAATATAGCCGGATGTCAGCCCCATCAGCGCGCGCAGCGCGAACAGCTGCCAGACGTTGGTGGCCAGCCCCTGCAGCGCGATGACGATCGCCATGCCCAGCGAGGCGCGCAGCAGCATCAGCTTACGACCTTTGCGGTCGGCCAGGCTGCCCCACAGCGGTGAGACTACCGCCGAGACCAAAAAGGTGCCGCTGAACACCAGCCCGGACCACAGGCTGAGGGATTGCGGATCGCTGACGCCGAGCTGTTCGACGTACAGCGGTAGAAAAGGGAGGATTTGGCTCATCGCCAGCCCGGTGAAGAAACACCCGAGCCAGACCGAGATCAGATTGACTTTCCACGCTTCCATCGGCTTACCGTACCACGTTGAATAAGGAGGGATTTGCTAAGCAAAATAATAATAACACTGCAAATTAATCGGCGAGGGGCAAATGCGTGAGCAAACGTAACCCTGCCGATGCAGTGTCTTTTTTGCTATATATTAATAGCTATATTATCATAGGTAACTAGGTTAAGCCAGAGCGGCGCGGTAGCCAGGAAGGGCACCGCGCGATCCGGCGGTGTGAAAGCAGGGATAAACTGAACGCTAGATTGACGCCAATGAAAAAAGATCACCCTGAAGACGTGACGCTGCTGCGCACGCAGTTAATGTCGCTGGTGCGCCGTATGCGGCGCGAGTCGCGCAGCGACGAAAAATCCTGGGCCCAGCTGATGCTGTTGGGGGCTATCGATCGCCACGGCGGCGAGGCGACGCCGTCGCTGCTGGCGGAATCGGAGCGCATGCGCTCCTCTAACCTGGCGGCCGCGTTGCGTGAGCTGGAGGCCGATGGGCTGCTGGTGCGCACGCCGGATGCCGAAGACAAACGCCGGGTGCGGGTGCGCCTGACGCCCGCCGGGCTGGGCCTGCTGCAGCAAAGCCGCAGCCGGCGCGAGGCTTGGCTGCTGGCGGCGATGGAGAGCTGCCTAAGTGAGCGCGAGCAGGCGCTGTTGATTGAGGCGGGCGCGTTGATGGCGCGGCTGGCGGCGGCGCCGTCAACGGAAACGGAATAATCGACGGGGCGGCCGGTATGGCCGCCCTGCGGCGAGGTTACGGCATAGGCCAATCGACTGGCATGGTGCTGACCACGTCCACGTAGCGATCCCAGGCCGTAGACCAGAATTGGGTGAAGGCTTCCAGGGTCAGGTGGATGCCCATCAGGCCCATCACGAACCAGCAGGCGGTAAACAGGCCCAGGCTGCTGAACATGAATGCCATGCCGTTGCGGCTGGTATTACGGCAAACGACGTTTAACTGGCTGGCGAAGAACATCATCACGGCGCTCAGCAACTCCCAGCGCATCATGACTAAACCGGTGGCAATGGTACTCATCGAACTCGATCCTATGTAACAAAAAGCCGCATCCGGCAGGGCGCCGACAGGGAAATGCGGGGGAATATCGGGAATAGTGTGATTAAGATCACATTGTAGCATTGGGGCGAACGGCGGCTCAATGGGGATTGCGGTGAAAAAATCGCCGACGGTAACATTCCAATATGCTGAAACAGTTATGCTATTTCATTAGCAACCTTTTCATGGGGCGGTGCGCCCGATAACGCTATGCTTGCCGGCTTTTCAGTCCCCTGATTTTGCGGGGAAATGTGACGCAAAAGGTAACGGCACCGCATGGCCCTGTTAAAAGAAAAGATTCGCGACCACTCTGCGGAAGAAAGGCTATTTATCCGCCGGGCAGGCGTGGCGCTGGCGCTGGTGGTGGTTTGTTTTGGCGCGCTGATCGTCAACCTCTATCGGTTGCAAATCCGCCAGCACGGCTTTTACCAGACGCGCTCCAATCAGAACGACATCAAGATGCTGCCGATCGCCCCCAGCCGCGGGCTGATCTTCGATCGCAATGGCATTCCGCTGGTGCGAAACGTGACACTGTATCGTATTGAGATCACGCCCAGCAAAATCTCCGACATGGCGGCGCTGCTACAGGCGCTGACGCCAATCGTCGACCTGACGCCGGAAGACATCAGCGCGTTTCGCGACGACATGCACCACAACAGCCGCTACAAGCCGGTAACGCTGAAAACCGGGCTGAGCGACACCGAGGTGGCGCGCTTTGCCGTCAATCAATACCGTTTCGACGGGGTAACAATCGATACCTATCAACAGCGTGAATATCCTTACGGCGCCCAGTTGGCGCACGTGCTGGGCTATGTGTCGAAGATCAACGACAGCGATCTCAAGCGCCTGGACAAGGCGGGGCTGAGCGAGAACTACGCCGCCGACCGCAACATCGGCAAACAGGGGATCGAGGCCTATTACGAGTCCGAACTGCACGGCACCACCGGCTATCAGGAGGTGGAGGTGGATAACCACGGGCGCGTGATCCGCCTCCTGAAGGAGCAGCCGCCGAAGGCCGGCAAAAACATCTACCTGACGCTGGATCTGCCGTTGCAGCAGTACATCGAATCGGTGCTGAAGGGGCAGCGTGCCGCGGTAGTGGTCGAAGATCCGCGCGACGGCGGCATCCTGGCGATGGTCTCCAGCCCCAGCTACGATCCCAATCCTTTCGTCAAAGGCATCGGCTATCAGGCCTATAAGGCGCTGCTGACCAACCCGGATTTGCCGCTGATCAACCGCGTCACTCAGGGCTTGTACCCGCCGGCGTCGACGGTGAAGCCCTACATGGCCGTTTCGGCGCTGTTCGCCGGCGTGATCACGCCCACCACCACCTTTTTCGGCGCGCCGACCTGGACGCTGCCCGGCACCGAGCGCCGCTACCGCGACTGGCTGAAAACCGGCCACGGCATGCTCAACGTCACCAAAGCGATCGAGGAGTCCGCCGACACCTTCTTTTATCAGGTGGCATATGAAATGGGCATCGATCGTATCCACCACTGGCTGAGCCAGTTCGGCTACGGCCAGTCCACCGGCATCGATCTGAACGAAGAGTACCGCGGCGTACTGCCGAGCCGCGACTGGAAGCTGAAGGTACACAAAAAGGGCTGGTATCAGGGGGATACGGTTTCGGTAGGCATCGGCCAGGGGTATTGGGTGGCGACGCCGATCCAGATGGTAAAAGCGCTGACCACGCTGATCAACAACGGCCAGGTGAAAACGCCGCACCTGCTGTATTCGCTGCAGCAGGGCAACCGGGTGACGCGCTACCAGCCGCCAGCGCAAGCGGCGCAGATCGGCGATCCCCACTCGCCTTACTGGGGCATCGTACGCAACGGCATGTACGGCATGGCCAACTTGCCGAACGGCACAGGTTACAAACTGTTCCACACCGCGCCGTATCAGATTGCCGCCAAATCCGGCACCTCGCAGGTGTTCAGCCTGAAGCAAAACCAGACCTACAACGCCAAAATGATCCCGGTGCGGCTGCGCGATCACATCTTCTATACGCTGTTCGCGCCTTACAAAACCCCCCGGGTGGCGATGGCGCTGATCCTGGAAAACGGCGGCGGCGACGGCGTGGTGGCGGGGCCGACCGCGCGCGCGATCCTCGACCACATTTTTGACCCGGCCAACGCGCCGCAGCCCGGCGATCAGGTGCAAAGTAAACCGCAGTTAAACGACAGTGCGGATGTGCAACGGTGATGCGGTTTGTTTTTACTTTCTTACAAACTGCAATCTCCTGACCATTTCCGGCAAGGTAGACTGAAATAACACCATAAACCGAATAAAAACGCAGGGTTAACACAACAGTGGCGCCATCGACCAAAAAAAGCGGTAAAACCTATTCCACAGTTCGTTTCGGCTGGATTTGCGCCGGCATGCTGGTCTGTTTTTTTCTGTTGGCGTTCAGGGTCGGCTATCTGCAGCTGCTGGAACACCAGCAACTGGCGGATCAGGCTGACCAGCGCTCGATCCGCACCCAGGTGGTGCCGACCAACCGCGCCATGATCACCGATCGCAATGACGAGGCGCTGGCGGTCAGCGTGTCGTCCAAAGACATCGTGCTGGATCCGAAACACATTCTCGATACCCAGACCGACACCGGTAACGAGCGCTGGCAGAGCATGGCCAACGTGCTGAAGATCCCGCTGGCGGACGTGCAGCATCTGATCCAAAGCAACGCGCATAAGCGTTTCGTCTATCTGGCGCGCAAGGTGGAGGACGACAACGCCGCCTATATCAGCAAACTGCACCTGACCGGCGTCAGCACCGAGCAGGATTTCAGCCGCTTTTATCCGATGGGCCAGGACGCCGCCGGGCTGATCGGCATCGTCGGCCAGGACAATCAGGGTCTGGAGGGCATCGAGCTGGGCTTCAACCCGCTGTTGCAGGGCAAAAACGGCCTGCGGGTCTATCAGAAGGACGGCAGCGGCGCGGTGATCGGCGTGCTAAAAAGCGTGGATCCGGTGCCGCCGCCGAACGTGACGCTCAGCATCGACAAATTTATCCAGTACGTGCTCTATGCGCAGATCCGCGACGGCGTGGTGGCCAACCAGGCCGACTCCGGCTGTGCGGTACTGGTCAAGATCGACACCGGCGAGATCCTCGGCATGGCCAGCTACCCGTCGTTCAACCCGAACAACTATGGCAGCACCCCGGCGAAAGACATTCGCAACGTGTGCAGCAGCGACAGCTTCGAACCGGGCTCGACGGTGAAACCGGTGGTGGTGATGGTGGGGCTGGAGCATAAGTTGATCCGGCCGGATACGGTGCTGGACACCACGCCGTATCGGGTGAACGGTCACCTGATCAAAGACGTCGGCCACTGGTCGAAGCTGACCATCACCGGCGTGCTGCAAAAATCGAGCGACATCGCAGTATCGCACATTGCGCTGGCGCTGCCGGCCACGGTGCTGCCGGCGGTCTATCGCAGCTTTGGCCTGGGGCGGCCGACGGAGCTTGGCATCGGCAACGAGAGCAGCGGCTACCTGCCGCAACACCGTGAACGCTGGGCCGATATCGAACGCGCTACCTTCTCCTTCGGCTATGGGCTGCGCGTGACGCCGCTGCAGATGGCGCGCGAGTACGCCGCTATCGGCTCCTTCGGCATTTATCGGCCGCTGTCGATCACCAAGGTGACGCCGCCGGTGATGGGGCAACGTATTCTGCCGGCGGATACGGTACGGTCCGTGGTGCATATGATGGAGAGCGACGCCTTGCCGGGCGGCAGCGGGGTAAGCGCCGCGGTGCCGGGCTACCGGCTGGCGATCAAAACCGGTACCGCCGAGAAAATGGGCCCGAGCGGCAAATACGACGGCGGCTACATCAACTACACCGCCGGCGTGGCGCCGGCCAGCGATCCGCAGGTGGCGCTGGTGGTGATGGTCAACAACCCGAAAGCCGGCAAGCACTTCGGCGGTTCGGTGGCCGGGCCGGTGTTCGGCAAGATCATGGCCCAGGTGCTGGAGCACATGAATATTCTGCCGGACGCCCAGCCGCTTAACGTGGTGTCGTCGGTCAAGGGGTGATGGGGATTAGCGCGATTCCAGCAGGCGCTTTAGCGCCTGCTGATCGGCGTTCACCAGCCCGGCGTCGCGGGCGAACAGCGCGTCGACCATGCCCGGCTGGCGGCGATGTTTCAGTGTAGATCCCGCCGCGCTCAGAAGTAGTAACCGATGTTCACGTTGGTGCGAAAATACCATTTATTGCTGCCGGAGGACTGGGTGCCGGTCCAGCCGGTGGCGTTTTCCACGCCGCCCCACGGGTTAGCATTTTGCGCCCAGGTCAGATCTACCCACAGCATCACCGGCATGGCGAACACCTGCACCCCCAGCGTGTTCATTTTAGAGTCGGATCCGCCGTGCCGGTCCTTCCAAAGCACGCTGTAGTCGTTGTAGAACCGCAGCTTTTTCACCGGTCCCCAGGGCACGTCGACGTCACGCGCCAGGTTGATGGCGGCGGTGGTGGCCTGCGACGGGATCAGATAGGCCGGCGTCAGGCCGTTGCCCCCCATCAGGATCACCGAATTGTTGGCCCCAGCCGGGCCTTTGGCATCGTAACCGTAGCGGATCACCTGGCCGGACAGATGCCAGGGATCGTAATTCACCAGCGTATGTAAACCCGCCGCCCAGAAGCTGCCGTTATCGCCGGTCGCCTGGTTATAGAGCCGTGAGGCCGCCAGCGAACCGCCGAGTTCATTGTCCCAGCCGCCCTGATGGAAAGCGCGCGTCAGCCGCAGATTCACCTGATCGCGTTTTTCGTTGCGCTGCAGGTGCTGCGACGCAAAATTGGTGTTTTTCAGATCGTCGTAGCTGGCAACGTCGGGGGCGTAACGCACGCCGGTCGGCATCATGCGCGGGTAGTAGGCGGCGTCGAAGGCCCAATCGTCATGCTGGTATTGGTATTTTGCGCCCAGCCCGGTGTTGACGCCGAAGCCGAGGTAAAACGGAATGCCGTACGACCAGCCGAACTGCGGGTAGGGCATCAGGCCGAACGGTTTGAACGGTGCGCCAAGCTGCACGGCGGAACGCTCAGACAGGTGGTAGCCCACATAGGCGCGATCGATGGCGTATTTGCGCCGATCCTGAAACCAGAATCCGCTATCGAAAAACGCGTCGTTTACCTGGCCGGTGGCATCGATGCGAAAGGCGTCAAAGCGTAAATGCGGAGGATTTCGATAATTGCTGCTGTGCCAATCTTCATAGCGATAATTGGCGCGCAGCGCGCCGCCGATATCAATATTCTTTTTATTATCCTCGCTTTGCCAATGAATATGCGGAAATGCCGGGCGGCTTTTTTTTACCGGCGCCGCGGTGGCGGCAGCGTCGTTGGGCAATGCGACGGCAGCCGCATAACTCACTGGTGAAACAAGAAAAAAACAAAGCGTAATCTTGCGCATGCCTGGCCCCTGAAGAAAGTAGACTGTTTATTAAGGCGAGCGAGTTTCACCTGTGAACAGGGTGTTTACGCGCATCGGTTTTATATTTGAGACGATTTTATCGAGCGTTTCATATATTAAATTCAATGTCGGTTAATATATGAAACTTTGTTTCTTGTTTAATGAAAAAACTATAAGTCCGGTATTAAACAAGTCAAGAAATAAAAATGAGAGTTGACGAGCAATGCCGATTATTAGCTCGTCTTGGTCTGCGGGGGCGACACCAGGCAGGCTGAAATATTAGTGTCATCAATGCCCGTTAGACTCGCGGCATCCTGGTATTACTGACTAAAAATCATGAACATAAAACTGACACTGGGCCGCAGGGTAAAATCTGCGGCGGCGCTGCCGCGCGCGTTTGGCTTCGGCAAGAGCATGGGTTTATTAAGCGGCGTAATTTGCGTTATTGCGCTATTTTCTCTGCTGCAATTGTTTTCTACCGTATTTATTTCCAATATTCTACGCGACGCCAAGGTTAACCTGGTGACGGGGGACGCGCTGCATCGCCAGCAGGCGATGATGGATCGCGCCAGACTGTCGCTGCTGACGGCCAGCGATACCCTGAATCGCGCGGGCATCTATTATCTGCAGGACAAGGCCACCGGCTCCGACGGCAGTTGGCACAGCCTGCTGGACGAGTCGTTGGCGGCGTTGCAGGTTTCAGCGCAGGCCTTCGCCCAGTTCGAGCGTTTGAGCGCGGATGCGCCCGAGGCCGTTGATGCTCTAAAGGGTAGCTATCGCCTGTTCTATGACGGCCTGAAAGAGCAGGCGCAAGGGTTGCAAAGCAGCGACAGCATCGATGCGTTTTTCGCCGTGCCGATCCAGGCGTTTCAGGCGGATTTCAACGAGAAGTATCTCGCTTACCAGGCGCTGAACGAACGGCGTGGCGATGACGTCAAGGTACGGCAATTGGCGGCGCTGGAGCAGGCGAGGACCTTTGCGCTCGGCGCGCTGGCCACGCTGGCGCTGATCGCCGTGGGGGTATGGTTCGGTGTTTCTCGCTGGGTGATCGCACCGCTTCAGCGGGCAATCGCGCACCTCAACGTGCTGGCCGCCGGCGATCTTTCGCGGCCGCTGCCGCCTGAGCGGGCATGCAACCGCGAGATGCAACAGCTGCAGACCAGCATTGGCCACATGCAGGGCGGTCTGCAGCGCCTGGTCAGCGAGGTGCGCGATGCGGCGAGTGGGATCCTGAACGGCGTCGGGCGGCTGGCGGACGGCAATCGACAGTTGACGGCGCAGTCGGCGAAGCAGGACGGCGAATTGCAGTTGGCGACCGAGCACGTGCAGCAGCTGGCGGCGCGGGTGGAGGAAAACGGCCAATACGCGCAGCAGGCCAGCCAACGAACCGAACAGGCCCGGCAGTGCGCCGGCGCCGGTGAGCAGATGATGGAAACCGTCAATGTTTCGATGCAAGGGATCGTCAACCAATCGGCCGAAATGCGCGGCATCGTCGCACTGATCGACAGCGTGGCGTTCCAGACCAATATTCTGGCGCTGAATGCGGCGATCGAGGCGGCGCACGCCGGCGTTCATGGCCGCGGCTTTGCCATTGTCGCTAAAGAAGTGGGTTTGCTGGCGCAAAAGAGCAGCCATTCGACGCGCGATATTCAGCAGTTGATCAACCGTTCGCTGCAGCAAATCGATCAAGGTTCGCAGGCGGTGGATCTGCTGACGGGCAACCTGCACCAGATTATCGATCTGGTGAACAAATGCAGTGCGCTGATGGGGGAAATTTCCCTGGCGTCGCTCAATCAGGGGGAGAGCATTCAGGACGTGACGGCGCGCATCTCGGCGCTGAATCAGGTGGCGCGGCAAACCGGTACGGTGGTGAACGCGGTGACCGAGGCTTCGCAGCTGTTGCAGAGCGAGTCGGAACGGTTGGAAAAAGCGATGGCGCGTTTCAGGCTGCCGGCGCAATAAATAACCCTGCCGCAGATTAATGAATAATAAAGCTGCGCTTAACGTTATTTATTATTTTTCATGCTCAGAGAAAGTTCTGCGGTTAAATAAAAGAACAGGCCGGCGTTTATCGGTTAAAAAAACGCCGGCCTGCAGAGATTATTTTTGACGGGATGATTAACGGCTGGTCTGGTGGCCGATAATGCCGCCGAGCGCTGCGCCGCCAAGGGTGCCCAGCGTGCTGCCGTCGGTCAGTACCGCGCCGCCGACGGCACCCACGCCGGCGCCGATCGCCGTGTTGCGATCGCGATTGGACATATGCCCACATGCGGTAACGGAAAGCGTTGCCATCACCACCACCAACACACCTGCGGCACGTTTAATATTCATAATGAGTTCCTGGTAAATTGACTGATTAATGGATTAAAAATAATCCGATTAATCCGCCGGTAGAAGTTGGGATGAATGTATTCCTCTGCAAGAAAATCGAACAGGTAAAAATTCTTAATTTTGCGACGGCGAAAAGCGAATGCTCGCCGAATGCGCGGCCGCCGGCAAAACCGCTGGGCTATACTGGGAAGACGTCTCGCGAGGGGCGAGGCGAACACTCTGGAGGCCGCCATGTCCGATCTCGTTTCCGCATCCGGCAAACCGATAAAAATCCCCGGTCCGGACCACCCGATCACCTTGACCCGTCATCCGGCGCGGGTTGTCGTGCGTGCCGCCGGGCAAACCCTGGCCGACAGCCGCAACGCGCTCATCCTGCAGGAAGCCACCTATCCGCCGGTGTTTTACTTTCCGCGTGAGGACGTGAATAGGGCGCTGTTGCAGAAAAACGAGCACGTCAGCTACTGCCCTTATAAGGGTGACTGCAGTTATTTCTCCTGCGTGTTGAACGGCGAGCAGGGGGCCAATGTGGCCTGGAGCTATGAAATGCCCTATAACGCCGTGCTGGCAATCAAGGATCATCTGGCATTTTATCCCGATAAAGTGGCGGAGATCCGTACCGAAGCGTGAGCCGCAGCGGGCATCGGGCGGGGGCAGGTTGACATTCTCATTATCCCTACTCATTATGTGTATTACCGGGAATTGATACGCTTTCCTTATGTTTTAATCCGACATAAACGAAACTCTGAGCAGGTGCCAAGGTGTCTACCTCTACGCGATTTGCCGTTGCCATCCACATTCTGACCAACATCACGCTGTGTCGCGGCCAGACGGTGCGTTCCGAAGATATCGCGCGCAGCGTCAACACCAACCCGACGGTGGTGCGCCGCATCCTCGGCGCACTGGCGGAGGCCGGGCTGACCTATTCACAGATGGGACAAGGTGGCGGGGCGCTGCTGGCGCGGCCGGCGGAAGCGATCTCGCTGCTGGACGTGTATCGCGCGGTAGAGGATCAACCGTATTTCATGCTGCACCGTGCCCGGCCTAACGATGCGTGCTATATCGGCCACGCCATTACCCCGGTGCTGGAGCAAGAGTTCGAGCGCGTTGGTCACGCGTTGGAAGCCAGCCTGGCGCAAACCAGCATCGCCGAAATGGCCGGGCAGGTCGAGCGGCGCGCAGGCTATCCTTTTGTCCCTTGTTCACCGCAATATCAAGCGGATACGCAATAAAAAAACACGCCAATCCCTGCCTCGCGCAGAGCATTTTTTGCATTGCGTTAATGTAATTGTGTAAGTTACATTAGCTCGCATCAAGTGTGATGTAGCTCACGTTTTAGACTGCCTCCCCACGATACTCAACCGATTGGCCGGAAACCTTTTCTTCCGGCACAGATTCGCTGTGCTTATAAACCAGGAGAGAACGATGTTAGAAATGATTGAAAGCTTGGCCACCGTAGTGGTCCTGGTGCCGGTAATGGTGGCCGTCTTGCTCGGCGCGATTTACGGCCTGGGTGAAGTGTTCAACGTCTTTTCCGCTATCGGCCGCAAAAACGGCTAATGGCACGCCAGGGGGCGGCTCTCGTCCTCCGGCTCCCCCCGCATTTTCCTGCCCCATCCTTGTTCCCTGGCGTAAATCCCCCTCTAATCCCGAAAAAGCCGGGCGCTCAGCGTATCGATGAACACCCTGAGTTTCGGCGTCAGATGCTTGCTGGAAGGCCACAGAACTTTAAAGCTGCCGCTGTGGTGACAATGCTCAGACAAGATCGCTTGCAATCGCCCCTGTTCCCGCGCGCGCTTCACGGCAAAATCCGGCAAACAGGCAATGCCTTGGCCGCTTTCCGCCAGGTAAATCAGGGTATCGACGGTGTTGCAGACCAGCCGGGCATTGATCCCCTCGGCGAGCAGCTTTTCCCATCCGGCGATCGGCCAGGGTTCCACTTTGCCGGTCGAGGGAAATTTGTACAGCAGGCAGGCATGGCCTTGCAGTTCCGCCGGTTGATGCGGGATCCCCATCTGGCGCAAATAATCCGGCGAGGCCACCAGTTGCAGATGAAACGTGCCCAGCTGGCGGCTCATCAGCCGTGAATCCTCGGTCTCGCCGACGCGAACCACGGCATCAAAGCCGTCTTCGATGACATCGACCCGACGGTCGGAAAAATCGGTTTCCAGCTCAATCTCCGGGTAACGCCGGACAAATTCCGCCAGCACCGGATTCAACAGGCCGCCCACCTGCGGCAAACTGACGCGCAGCTTGCCGCGCGGCGCGCTGTGCGTATCGCTGATTTCCCGTTCCGCTGCCGCTAATTCCCCGAGAATACGCTGGCAGCGGAGCAGAAACAGCCGGCCTTCGGCGGTCAACGTCATGCTGCGCGTGCTGCGGTGGAACAGGCGTGCACCCAGCCGATTTTCCAGGCGGGCGATGCTTTTCCCCACCGCGGAAGCGGAAATGCCGAGCACGCGGCCGGCCTCAACGAAACTCAGCGTCTCGGCGGCCTGCACAAAGACGCTCACCCCAGACAGATTATCCATTGCTTACCCCATTACGGACGTGAATGTCCGCTATGAAAGGAAATCTAGCCTGTTTTTCCGTTAATCGCCACGCTCTATGCTCGGTGGCGACAGCATGGGCTGACTACCTGGAGCAATAAAGATGAGTGAATACGGATCCTCCGCCAACGCGATCGACGGCGTGATAGAGAAAGCCTTGTGCGAAAAACGATTGGTTGGCGCGGTCGTTTTGGTGGCGCAGGGCGGTGAGATCGTTTATCGACGCGCGGCGGGCATGGCAGACCGCGAAGCGGGCAAACCGATGGCGTGCAATACGCTGTTTCGGCTGGCTTCGGTGTCCAAACCGATCGTGTCCACGGCGGCGCTGGCGATGATGGCGAGAGGAGACATGCAATTGGACGATCCCGTTACCCGCTGGCTGCCGGATTTTCGTCCGCGACTGGCGGATGGCACCCAACCGTTGATGACGCTCTGGCATTTGATGACCCACACCGCCGGGCTAAGCTACCGTTTTTTTCAGCCGGAAGGCGGATGCTACGCCCGATTGGGCGTCTCCGACGGGATGGATGAGGCGGCGCTCAGCCTGCCGGAAAATGTGCGGCGTATCGCTTCCGCGCCGTTGCTGGCACCGCCCGGCGCGGAGTGGCGTTATTCCATCGCCACCGATGTGTTGGGCGCGGTGATTGAACGGGCGAGCGGCCTGCCGCTGGCGCAGGCGGTCAAAAAATGGGTGACCGGGCCGCTGGCGATGACGGATACCGATTTCCTGGCGGTGGACGCCGCGCGCCTGGCGGCCGCTTACGCTGACCATCCCGGCGAGCCACGCCGCCTGCGCCAGCCGGATCGTTTACCGTTCATCGACGGCAGCGCCGGTTTTCATCTGTCGCCGGCGCGTGCGCTGGATCCGCAGGCGTACGCCTCCGGCGGCGCCGGCATGGTCGGTTCGGCCGAGGATTTCCTGCGCCTGCTGGAAACGTTGCGCCAGGGGGGCGGGCAGGTGCTGCCGGCTGATTGGGTGGCGGCGCTGACCACCAACCAAATCGGCGATCTGCCGATGCCGTTTTGGCCAGGGCGCGGCTTCGGCCTGGGTATCACCGTGCTGAAAGATCCCGTCGCTGCGCAAACGCCGGAGTCTGTGGGCAGTTGGCGAATGGGCGGCACCTATGGCCACTCGTGGTTCGTCGATCCTGCCCGGCAGCTCAGCGTGGTGGCGTTTACCAACACGGCGCTGGAAGGGATGTCCGGCACCTTTGTCGGCGAGATTTGTCAGGCGGTTTATGCCGCCACGGGAGTGCCGTCATGGGCCTGATGCCACCGATTTTCTTCATCGCGCTGGGGCTGTTCGGCGTTTACTGCATCGAGTTCGGCGTGGTGGGCATCTTACCGCAGATCATCGTGCGCTATGACATCTCCACGGCGCAGGCCGGCTGGCTGGTCGGGGTCTTCGCCCTGACCATTGCGCTGTTCGGGCCGCTGTTGGTGCTGCTGGCGTCGCGGTTCAATCGCAAACGCATGCTGTTGATCGCGTTGACCGTGTTTGCGGTAGCCAGCGCGCTGGCCGCGCAGGCCGACAGCTTCGCCATGCTCATGCTGCTGCGCATTTTGCCGGCGTTGTTTCATCCGATCTACTTTTCACTGGCGATGGTGGCGGCCGCGGCGCTTTATCCGCCGCATCAGGCCACCAAAGCAACCGCTTATGCGTTTGTCGGCACCAGCATGGGCATGGTGTTGGGGATACCGTTGACGCAATGGATCGCCGGGCAGTTCAGCTATGAGGCGTCGTTCCGGTTTTGCGCGCTGGTCAACCTTCTGGCGGCGCTGGGATTGCTGTGGCGCTTGCCTGACACGGCCGTGCAGCGTCTCAGCTACGGCAAACAGTTGGCAATCCTGCGCAGCGGCACGCTGTGGTTGAATATCACTACCTGCGTGCTGATCTTTGCCGCCATGTTTGCCGTCTATGCTTACGCGGCCGAGTACCTCAGCCGTGAAATCGGCCTCAGCGACGGCGTCATCGGCTTGCTTCTGGTGGCGTTCGGTGTGGGCGGCGTCGTGGGCAACCTGTTGGCCGGCAGATGGCTGAGCCGCCATCGTGCGGTGACGGTGCAGCTGCATCCGATAGCCTTGATGGCGGCCTATGCGCTGCTGTATCGCTACGGCAGCGCGAATATCGGCGCGATGACGGCGCTTTGTCTGTATTGGGGGGCGGCGCACACCAGCGGTTTGATCGTGACGCAGATTTGGCTGACCTCCGAAGCGCCGCAGGCGCCGGCGTTCGCCACCGGGCTGTATATCGCCTTTATCAACCTGGGCGTGGCGGTGGGGTCGTTGGTGGGCGGTTGGTTTATCGCCGCCTGGGGGCTACAGGGCAGCCTGCTGTGCGGTGCCATGTTTGCCGCACTGGCGGCGATCGCGATCGCCGCCAGGCTATGGCTGCAACGGCAGGCTACGCTTGCGTTGCGTCAATCATCGCCATCACCTGCCGAAACATCGCGCTTTCCGCATCGGCCAGTTCGTTGACCAACGTAAAGTGATTGCAGTGGCGATCGGCCAGCAGTTGGACGTCGAGGCCGCGCGCCAGGCAGGCGTCATAGTAGGCCTGCGTCTGGTTTTTAAACCCTTGGGTTTCCCGCTGGCCGACGTCGAGCAATATCTGCGGCGCATGGTCCTTCGCCGGCAGTAAAAACAGCGGGCTGAGGGTTTGCGCCTGCTCGGGCGTCAGGTGCAGCCAGTCGTTGATGTAGATATCGCACAGCGGGCGCAAATCGTAGAGGCCGCTCAGCGCCAGCGCGCCTTTGATCGCGTCGGGCGGCAGGCGATAGCGTGGCTGCCAGCCGTCGGCGATCAGCATGCCGCACAGGTGGCCGCCGGCCGAACTGCCGCTGACGAAAATGCGTGCCGGATCGATGCCGAAGGGTGCCCCGTGATGATAAAGCCAGGCGACGGCGCTGCGCACCTCGTGCACGATCTCCGCCAGCGTCGCTTCCGGCGCCAGCGTGTATTCCAGTGTGGCGACCGCCACGCCGCGACGGGCAAACGCGGCGGCCATCGAACAGGCTTCCTCTTTGCGCTGCGAATGCCAGTAGCCGCCATGAATAAAGATCAGCAGCGGGGCGGGCTGCGTGCAGGCCGGGAACAGATCGAGGCGCTCTGCGGCGCTCATGCCGTAGCGCAGGTCGTAAATGCCGGGTGTCTGCGCCCTGGCGCGCTGGGCCAGCGCGGCGTATTCCGCCATGCAGGCGTCAAAATCCTCCACCGAAGCGCGGGCGTTGTATTGCATGGCGCGTGCGCTCAGGTCTTCAAACGTCAGATCGATGCTCATCACTTCTCCGGATTGTTATGCGTTATGCCTTCATCATCGTCCCGCAGGGGAAAAGATGTTTGATCTCCGGTGCGCATCATTGCGGCTTCTCTGATGCTGTTTTCTGCTGTATATTGCTGTTTTATGCTTTTTACTGCGGAATAAACCCATGCACAAAGCGGCACGACAGCGCCATTTACTGGATTTGCTCAGCGAACGCGGGCAGGCGGCGGTGGCGGAATTGGCCGGCGCCATCGGCGTTTCGGTCGATACCGTGCGCCGCGATCTGGCCGATCTCGAGCGGCAAGGGTTGGCGCAGAAACATCACGGCGGGGCGATCGCGCTCGAACCGTCCGATATGCCGCGCCAGGCGCGCGCGGCGCTGTTGCCGCAGGTCAAGCAGCGGCTCGGCCGCGCGGTGGCCGCGCAGATCCCACCCGGCAGCACCCTGATGCTGGATGCGGGCAGTACGCTGCTGGCGGTGGCGCAGGCGCTGCGCGGGCCGGCGACGGTGATCACCGCTTCGCTGGATATCGCGCAGTGCTTGAGCGACAGGCCGGAGGTCAACCTGATTCTGCTTGGCGGCCAGTGGGATGCGCGCCAGCGGCTGTTCGCCGGCAGCGCCACCCTGGCGTTGTTGCAGCGCTACCGCGCGGATATCGCCTTGTTGGGCGCCTGTGCGGTGCATGCGCAGCTGGGGCTGAGCGCCGGCGAAGAGGCCGATGCAGAGGTCAAACGCGCCATGCTGGCCAACAGCGGCGAGCGCTGGCTGGTGGCCGACCATATGAAGCTGGATCGCTGCGAACCGCATCACGTTGCGGATCTGGCGCAGATCCAACGGCTGTTTACCGATCGCCCGTGGGACAACCTGGACGAACAGTCATTGATTGAACTTTGTGTCGTCGCCGACGACCGCTAGAGGAGAACACTGATGAACGATACCGCTCGACCGTTGCAGGTGGCGCTGATTGGCTACGGCTTTGTCGGCAAGGCGTTTCACGCGCCGCTGATTAACGCGGTGCCGGGGTTGGAACTGAGCGTGGTGGCTTCGCGCGATGCCGCCAAGGTGCATGCCGATCTGCCGCACGCGCAGGTGATCGCCGATCCGCTGGAGGCGATCCGCCGGCCGGAGGTGGATTTGGTGGTGATCGCGTCGCCGAACGACACCCATGCGCCGCTGGCGCTGGCCGCGTTGGAGGCGGGTAAGCACGTGGTGGTGGATAAGCCGTTTACGCTGGATTTGGCGCAGGCGCGCACGCTGATTGCGGCGGCGGAAAAACACGAACGCCTGCTGTCGGTGTTCCAGAACCGCCGTTGGGACAGCGACTACCTGGGCGTGAAGCAGGTGATCGAACAGGGGCTGATCGGCAAGGTGACGCACTTTGAGTCGCACATCGATCGCTACCGCCCTGAAGTGCGGGTGCGCTGGCGCGAACAGAACCTGCCGGGCAGCGGGCTGTGGTTCGATCTGGGGCCGCACATGGTCGATCAGGCGCTGCAGCTGTTCGGCTTGCCGCACAGCGTGCAGGCCAACATCGCCACGCTGCGCCCCAACGCGCAGATTAACGACTGGGCCCACGTGGTGCTCAACTACCCGACGCACCGCGTGATCCTGCACGGCAGCATGCTGGTGGCGGGCGGCGTGTCGCGCTTTACCGTGCACGGCGAGAAAGGCAGCGTGGTCAAAGCGCGCGCCGACGGGCAGGAGAGCCAACTGCTGGCCGGCGTGACGCCGGGTTCGGCGGAGTGGGGCAAAGACGACGACGCGATGAGCCTGTTTATCGGCACAGAGCCGGTACGCACGCTGCCGACGCCGGATGGCGATCAGCGTCAGTATTACGTCCAGGTGCGCGACGCGCTGCGCGGCGCCGGCAGCAATCCGGTTACCGCCCCGCAGGCGCTGGCAGTGATGGCGGTGCTGGAGGCGGCCACCCTGGCGGCGGAAACCGGCGTCACCCAAACTCTGCCGCTCACCGAGGCGGAGATCGCCGCCTGGTAACGGCTCGCGTCAGATAAGGCGTCAGACGCATGGATACAGTGCATGCCGTGCGTCTTCCGCCATCCCAACCCCTGGCATAGGCTAACCCTCAGTCTATGTCAGGAGTGTTTATCATGTTATCCCATCCTTCGCCGCAGGGCGTCCGCGGCATATTGGCCGCACTGTCTCTGAGCATGCTACTGTCATCGCTCGGTATCAGCATCGCCAACGTCGGGCTGCCGGCGCTCGCCACCGCGTTCCATGCTTCGTTCCAGGCGGCACAGTGGGTATTGCTCTGTTATTTGCTGGCCGTCACCACCTGCATCATCGGCATCGGCCGCTTGGGCGACAGCCTTAATCGCCGCCGGCTTCTGCTGGCGGGTATCGCGCTGTTTACCGCCGCTTCGCTGGCTTGTGCGCTGGCCCCGCAGCTTTGGCTGCTGCTGGCGGCGCGCCTGGCGCAGGGGCTGGGGGGCGCGGTCATGATGTCGATCGCCATGGCGCTGGCGGGCGAAGCGCTGGGCACGGAAAAAATCGGCCGTGCGATGGGGCTGCTCGGCACGATGTCGGCAGTGGGTACTGCGTTGGGGCCGTCGTTGGGCGGCGCGCTGATCGCCGGATTCGGCTGGCGGGCGATGTTTCTGATCAATCTGCCGCTGGGCCTGTTGGCGCTGTGGCTCGCCTGGCGATACTTGCCGGAGGGGGCTCGCCCGGCAGCGCGCCAGGAACCGTTCGATCGCGCCGGTACGCTGCTGCTGGGCGGCGCATTGCTCTGCTATTCGCTGGCGATGACCCTTGGGCGCGGCAATTTCGGCGCGCTCAACCTGGCGTTGATGCTGGGGGCCCTGTTGGCGGGGGCGCTGTTCATCGGCGTGGAACGCCGCGCCGCATCGCCGCTGTTGGCGCCGACGATGTTCCGCCATCCGGCCCTGACGGCGGGGCTGGCGGCCAGCGCGCTGGTGATGACGGTCATGACCGCCACGCTGGTGGTCGGCCCGTTCTACCTGTCACGCGCGCTGGGGCTTAGCGCCGCGCAGGTCGGGCTGGTGATGTCGGCGGGGCCGGCGGTGGCTATCCTGACCGGCATTCCGGCCGGTTATCTGGTGGATCGTTTTGGATCGCAGCGCATCGCCCAGTTTGGGCTGGCGGCGGTGGCCGCCGGGGCGGCGTTGTTGTCGTTGCTTAGCCGCTGGGGCGTGCTCGGCTATGTCGCCCCCATAGCGCTGCTGACCGCCGGCTATGCGCTGTTTCAGGTGGCCAACAACACCATGCTGATGAAGGATCTGTTTCCCGAGCGACGTGGGCTTATCGCCGGCATGGTGAACCTGGCGCGCAATCTCGGGGCGATCACCGGCGCTTCGGCGATGGGGGCGCTGTTTTATCTGGCTTCGCTGCGGGTGGCGGGCACCGCGGCGGCGGCCGCGGCTTACGGGATGCAGATGACCTACGGCGTGGCGGCGCTGTTGGCGCTGGCGGCGTTGCTCATCGCCCTCGGCGGCCGCCGGCTGATGCTGCGTTACGACGCGCGCTGAACCGCGTAGCGTTCTTGCACGAACCCGTTATCCGAGGGGGTGACGGCGAGCAGGCGCAGGCGCTGCTCCGGGCCAGCGGCGCCGAATAAGGGAATGCCGCCGCCCAGCAGCAGCGGTACGCGGGTAATCGTCAGCTCGTCGATCAACCCGACCTGCAGGAAGCGCTGGATGGTCTGGCCACCGTCGATATACAGGTGACGGCAGCCTTGATCGGCCAACTGCGTCACGATGGCCATCGGTTCGCCAGTCATCCAGCGAACGTGCCCGGTATCTTGTTGTGCGGGCGGCTGCGTCGACAGTACCACCACCGGCAGGTCGCCATAGGGCCACTCGGGAAAGGCGCGGACTTTTTCATAGGTATGGCGGCCCATCACCAGCGCGTCGATGTCGGCGATAAACGCCTCATAGCTCAGGCCGTTAAGTAACGAAACCGCGTACTCGGGGCGCAGCAACCAGTCGATGTCGCCGTCCGCACCGGCGATGAACCCGTCCACGCTGGTGGCGATATAAACCGAACATTTCATCAGGCGAGATCTCCACGGTATACCACATGGACCTTGTTGCCGTCGGGGTCGCGCAGGTAAGCGCCGAAATAACCCTTGCCGTAATGCGTGCGTTCGCCGGGCTCGCCTTCACTGCTGCCGCCCGCCAGCAGGCCGGCGGCGTAGGCGCGTTTGACCTCCAGCTCATCGGCGGCGAGGAAGGCCAGCATGCTGCCGTTGCCGGCGCTGGCGGGCTGCCTGTCGAAGGGTTGGTAGGCGTAGAAACGCGGCAGCGTTTGGCCCGGCCTCACCCAGCAGCGGGCAGCGGGGCCGCCGTCCGGCGTCACTTCTCGCCGCTGTAATCCCAGCGGCAACAGAATGGCGTCGTAGAAGGCGGCGGCGGCGTCCAGATCGCTGACGCCGACGGTAATATGGCTGAACATGGCGCTTCCTTTCCGAAGAGAGAGTATGAACGGAAACAGTAGCAGCGATATTGCAGAATGGACAGACCGCAACGGAGGATTCGGATTAGGGACGCGCGCAGGGGCAAAGCGCGCTTCACGGTAGGCGGGACAGGCCGCCGTTCAATTGCTTTCGACGCGCGGATTGGCGTGAGTCGGTTGGCTGGGATAGTCCACCTGATGCTTGTGCAGATAATCGCGGATCAGCTGGCGCACCACCTGGGAAGGGGTGACGTCCTGCTGCAGGCACAGTTCTTCCAGGGCTTTCTTCTTGTCCGGGTCAATCAGCACCGTTAGCCGCGCCGTTTTCTTTTCCATCAGGATCCTCCAGAGAATGATAACTGAATGATAATACCACGTGGGCGAAGCGGCCAGCCAGACCGCGTCGCCGCTCGTCTTTAGCGGAAATGCAGCCGCTCTATTTTACGCGACAGGTAGCCGAGTTCGCAGTTGAACAGCTCGCCGCTGCCGGCGGCCAGGTTGCGCAGCGCGCTCAGCGGCAACGTCACCTTGCCCGGCGTGGCGTAAATGATCACGTTGCCGCTGGGGGCGACGCAAAACAATACGGTGCCGAATATCCGGTGCAGGCTGTGGTACAGCAGGCTGCTTTCGTCGGGCAGATCGTGATAATTCAGCACCAGCCAACCGCCGTCATTCAGCCGCGCGGCGCAGTTTTCCAGGAATGTCTGGGTGCCTTGCTGCGGATCCATGGCGAACGCCGAATAGAGATCGGAGAAGATCAGATCGTAACGCGTCTCGGCGGGCGGGCGCACAAAGTCCATGGCGTCGGCGGTGCGCAGGCTGATGGTGTCGGTGGCCGGCAGTGTAAAATAGCGGCGCGCGACGGCGATCACCGCAGCGCGCAGCTCGACAACGTCGAGGCGCATCGCCGGATCGAGTGCGTGCAGCGCACGCAGCAAGCTGCCGCCGCCCAACCCCAAAATCAACGCCGAGGCCGGCGGCTGCCAGGCCACCGCCATCAGCATCGCTTTGATGTAGTTGTGGATCGGCTGCGCGGGGTTGCTGAGGCTCATCTTGCTCTGTTCGCAGATGCCGTCAAACCGTAGCGTGCGATAGTCCTTGTGGTCGGAAACGATGATTTCGCCCCAGGCGTCGGTTTCGCGAGCGATCACCTGGCCGCGCGGAGAGAAATCGAGGGTTTTGAGTAAACTGTCAACCAGAGACATGGTATTCGCAGGGCTCCTTCGGCAAGCGGCCTATTTACGGGCGCACATGAAATCGGCGGTGCAAATGCGCCGGCCGTCGATGCTGGCGCGGCCGGTAAAGCGGGCGATCGCCCCACGGCGGCGCACAAAGGCGACCTCCATCAGCACCTGGTCGCCGGGGCGGGCGGCGCGATAAAACCGCGCGCGCTGAATGGACGCGAAATAGTAATGCTCCCCCTCGTTCAGCGCCCCGAGATAGTAATGGGCCAACAGACCGGTGCTTTGCGCCAGCGCTTCCACCAACAGCACGCCGGGAAAACCGGCGAAGTGCGCGTGGCCGTTCCAGAACGTCGGCTCATTGGCGGTGATGTTCTTGATGGCGCTCAGCCTCCCTTCGGCAATGCAGGTGCCGGCGGGCAGCACGCGATCGACCAACAGGCAGGGATAACGATGAGGCAAAATCGCCTGAATATCGTTGAATTGCAGGGGGTGACCAGTCAATGGCATGGGAGAGCGTGATCCTGTCTGCGGCGAAACCGGTGCGAGGGCCGGCGTTCAGTCCATGATGAGTGTAATAACATTATAATAAAATTATCATCAGATGTGCCAGATGAAAAACGACGGCGAAGAAGGGGGCGTGAGGGAGGCACCCGATCATGACGACCGGGTGTGGCAGTGCGTTTTAGTGCTTGGAGCGGGTCACTTTATCCAGATAGCCCATCACGAAAGCGGACAGCACGAAGGTGAGATGGATGATCACATACCACATCAGCTTGTTGTCCGGCACGTTCTTGGCGTCCATAAACACCCGCAGCAGGTGAATGGAAGAGATGGCGACGATGGAGGCGGCGACTTTGTTTTTCAGCGAGGTGGCGTCCATTTTACCCAGCCAGCTCAGTTTTTCTTTCCCTTCGGTGATATCCAGCTGCGAGACGAAGTTTTCATACCCGGAGAACATCACCATGACCAACAGCCCGCCCACCAGCGCCATGTCGACCAGCGACAGCAGGGTCAGGATCAGATCGGCTTCGGCGATAGAAAAAATGTTGGGCAGGACGTGCAGGATCTCCTGAAAAAACTTGATCGACAGGGCGACCAGGGCCAGTGAAAGGCCGACATAAACCGGTGCGAGCAGCCAACGGGAGGCGTACATCGTGTTTTCGAGCAAGCGTTCAATCATAAAATTTTATTAATTACGTGGCTAAAAGAGCGCTCAGTATAACGCAGGAGACCCGGGCGAAATCAACCGGTTGCGTTATCCGAGCGCCTATCACGGCGCGGATCAGGCTGTTGCACGCAAAGAGTGGCGCGTCATGCGGATCAGCCAAGCAACGCCCGCCGCGGCCGTCGTCAGCGCCACTACGCCCGGCCATCCCAGGTGTTCCAGTACGCGGCTGCCCAGTAAGGCGCCGGTGGCCATGCCGATGAACACCAACGTGAACAAAACGGCGTTAAGGCGGCTGCGGGCAGCCGGATCGAGGCCGTAAATAATGGTCTGGTGCGCGATCAGCGTGGCCTGAATGCCGAGATCAAACCCGATGGCGCTCAGCGCGATCAGTCCCAATTGTGCCGATTGCGGTAGCAGTGGCAATAAAAACATCAGGGCGAAAGAAACCGTTACCAGCGCAGCGCCGATTTTAGTGACGGCGTCAGGGCCATGTCGGTCAGCCAAACTACCCGCCAACGGTGCAGCCAGTGCACCCGCTGCGCCGGCCAGGCCGAACGCGCCGGCGACTGCGCTGCCCAGCTGATAGCGATCGGCCAGCATCACCGCGAGCGTGGACCAGAAGGCGCTGAAGGCGACGGACAAAAAAGCCTGGGACAACGCTGCGCGCCGCAATTCAGGGTAGGCGGCCCAAAGCCGGCTCATCGAACGCAGCAAGGCGGGGTAGCTCAGCGTGCTGTGTGGCTGAAAGCGCGGCAAAGCTCGCCATATCACCAGCGTGATCGGTAAAACAGCCAGCGCGGCTAGCGCATAAACGCTGCGCCAGCCGAAATAATCGGCGACCAGCCCGCTGAACACACGCGACAGCAAAATACCGGCCAGCAACCCGGTCATCACAGTGCCGACAATTTTACCGCGTCGGGCGTCCGGAGCCAGAGCGGCAGCGGCGGGGATGATGTCCTGCGCGACGGTGGCAGCCAGACCGAGCGTCAGGCTGCTGAGCAACAGCAGCGAAAAAGAGGAAACCAGGCTGCACAACAGCAGCATCATGGCCAGCAGCACGCCCTTCACCAGAATGATCCCGCGGCGATCGTGGCGATCGCCGAGCGGCGCCAGCAACAAAATACCCAAGGCATACCCCAATTGGGTCAGGGTCGGCACGAATCCGGTATCCCCAACGCCGACATGGAAGTCGGCGCCCATGACGCTCAACATCGGCTGACTGTAGTAAATAGAGGCGACGCTAAGACCGGCACCGGTGGCCAACAGGAAAACGGTTTTGGCAGAAAGCGCACCGCCGGTGGGTGAAAGGCTCATTCGATAATTCCTGGCAAGGTGGATGTGCGGCTATTTTTGTCGTGAATGTTATCGGTGGGTAGACCCGATGCGGGCAAAACTGTTATACGTAATGCGTATGAATAAAATTAATTTGTCCAACGGCGACCGTATAAACCTGCTGCAAACCCTGGTGCGTATTGTCGAGAGCGGGAGCCTGTCGGCGGCGGCGCAGCAGCTGGGCACCTCGCAGCCGACCATCAGCCGACGTCTGCGGGCGTTGGAACAGCTGTTGGGCGCCAGGTTGATCCAACGGACGACGCATGCGCTCCATCTTACCGATGATGGCGAACGCTGCTATCAGCAAGCGCGTGGCCTGCTCGCGCAATGGCAAAGTCTGGAAGATACGCTGCGCGGCGCGCGCGACGAACCGGTCGGCGCACTGCGCGTGCGCGCTCCGCACGCCTTTGGGCAGGATCAGCTGATCGGGCCGCTCGGGGAGTATCTGCGCCGCTATCCCCAAACCAGCGTGGAGTGGACACTCAACGATCACTCTCCCGACTTCATTTCCGAAGGCGTTGACTGCGCCATTCATGTGGGCGCGGTGACCGATCCTTCGGTAGTGGCGGTACTGTTGGCGGAAGTGCCGCGTAGCACGGTGGCGTCACCCGCACTGTTGGCTGGACGACCGGCGATCGCCAATCTCGATGATTTGGCATCATTGCCGTGGCTGGCGGTAAACAGTTTTTATCGCAATGAGGTCGTCCTGACCCACGCGACCAGCGGCGAACAGCGGCGTTTCGATATCGCGCCCAGGTTGAGCACCGACAGCCTTTATGCGGCGCGCAAAGCGGCGTTGGAAGGGCTGGGCGTAGCGATCGTGTCGTCTTGGGTGGTGAAAGAAGAATTGACGCGAGGATCCTTGCAGACGCTGTTACCCCTGTGGCGAGCCGAGCCACTGCCTATCTACCTGCTGTATCCCTACGCCAGCTATTATCCCGCGCGTTTACGTAAATTCATGGAAATGATGAAAGAAACGATGCCGCGCATTATCGGCGCGCAGCCGCCGACGGGGCGCTGACGGCCTTCAGTGCCTGGCTTTTTTACCGTCGCTGTGGCCGAGAGAACGATCGGGGAAGCTGTGATCGCGCAGCCGCTGCTTTAGCTGCGCCGCATCGGGGAAGCCGCCGTCAATCTTGCGATCCCAAATCATCACGCCATCGACGCTGATTTGATAGACCCCGCCGGTGCCCGGCATCAGGGTGACGGAGGCGAGATCGTCGCCGAAGGTGTTCAGCAGCTCTTGCGCCATCCAGCCGGCGCGCAGCAGCCAGTTGCATTGTGAACAGTAGTGGATCGTCACTGCGGGGGCATTTTTCATCGATGATCGACCGGTAGTAACGGCTTGCACTCAGCCTGAGGGACCTGCAAGCGATGGTGGCTTTGTCTCGCCAAATAGTCAAGCGTCTGCTGCGGCCAGAGCGGCCAGAGCGGCCAGGGGGGCCGAGTGTGCGTCACGGCCGCTTGCTGCCGGCAAACCATTCAACCCCACGCAGCATGCCCGCCCAATAAAACCGGGGTAAAAACCAGGCTTTCAACCACCAGGCCAGGCGGCTGGGCTGGGTTGCGTCGAGCAGGGGAAACGTGGGCAGCAATTTACCGTCATAGCCAAACTCCGCCAGCACAACTTTGCCTTTCTCGACCGTCAACGGACAGGAACCGTAACCATCATAATGGGCAGTGAGAGGCGCGCCATGAATCAGCGCCGCGACGTTTTCCGCCACCACCACCACCTGCTTTCGGGCTGCCGCCAGGGTTTTGGCGTTTGGCGTTGAGCAACAGTCGCCTACCGCAAAAATATCCGGCCAATGCCTATGCTGCAGCGTCAATTTATCCACATCGCACCAGCCTGATCCCTCAGCGAGCCCGCTCTGAGAAATAAACGCCGGGGCCGATTGAGGCGGCACCACGTGGAGCATATCGAAGGGCAGGGTTAACTCGCGTTTTCCCTCTTCATTTGTCTCTACGGCAAATGTCGCTCGCCGATTTTTGCCATCAACACGGATTAAATGATGATGGAAATTGACCTGCGCACGGTATTTTTCCAAATACTCGCTCAACGGGGGGACAAATTGCGGAATGCCGAAAACCGCCGCGCCCGCAAGGCAAAAATTGACGTTAATATTATTCAGGATGCCTTGACGGCGCCAGTGGTCGCATGAAAGATACAAGGCTTTTTGCGGTGCGCCGGCACACTTTATAGGTAACATTGGTTGGGAAAATATCGCCTGGCCGCCTTTCATTTCCCGGATCAGTTTCCAGGTATATTCGGCAAGATCAAAGCGATAATTAGACGTGACGCCGTTTAATCCCAGGGTGTCTTCAAGGCCCTCTATTTTATCCCAGCGTAAAACGAGGCCGCACGCAACAATAAGAAAATCATAGTTTATTTTCTGACCTTGGCGGGTCTCGATGTATTTCTGACGGGGCTCAATCCTGACAACGCTATCCTGTACCCATGCGGTTCCTGAGGGCAGGACAGCGCGCATGGAGCGCCGTGTTTTATTGATATCAAAGAGCCCGCCGCCCACCAGAGTCCATGCCGGTTGATAATAATGACAGTCATTAGGTTCCACGACCGTTATATCAATGTCTTTAACTCGCTTCCTTATGCTTGCCGCGATACCTATTCCGGATGAGCCGCCGCCAATAACAACGACGCTTTTCTGGGTGTTTATTTTTTCTGGTTTCATGCAGGCCTCCTTTCATAAGAAAGTAGGGGGTTACCGTCCAGATTAAAAGCGAATTCATAGAACTTGTGGTTATATAAAAAATCATATATTCCATTTTGCTATATGTAATAACAAATCGAAATAAGTTATTTGACATTGTCGGTTAACTGATCGTTAATAATTGGCATGAGCATCATTAAGGGATTAAGGCAGTGGATTTTTTCCATTTCAGTTTTTATATCGTGATGCTGTTAGTGGTCACCGGAGGAATTGTGGGGTTCCTCTTGGCCCTGACCGGCAGCGGCGGGTCAATCGTCTGCGTGCCATTATTGCTGTATATGGTGAAAGTGCCGGATACGCATTTGATTATAGGAACCAGCGCCATGTCGGTGGCCATTAACGCGCTGATCAACCTGGCCGCGCACGCTGCCAAAGGCAACGTCAGGTGGCAGACCGGGCTTGTCGTTTCGCTGGTCGCTGTCATGGGCGCCCTGGCGGGATCTCAGATGGGAAAAATCACGGACGGACACTACTTAACCCTGCCTTTCTCCCTGTTGATGCTGGTTGTCGCCGGATTGACGCTAAAAAGAAATCACCTTGCCGACACCCCCTTGTCGTCCTCCCATTCTGCCGTTCATCCCGCCATCGTATGGCCTGGCGTCCTCGCTCTGGGGGGGCTGGCGGGTTTTCTTGGCATTGGCGGCGGATTTTTGGTTGTGCCGGCGCTGGTCTGGTTTTTCCGCTTCTCGATGGTTGAGGCGGTGGCAACTTCACTGGTGGTCGTGGCGGCCATGGGGCTATCGACCAGCGCCAGCTACGCCATGTCCGGAAAGGTGTCGATCGCCATTACGTGCTGGCTCATCGTCGGCGGCGTTCTGGGGGGCGTGGTAGGGGTGGCGCTCGCCGAGCGCCTGAAAAAACGCGAGGACATTATCAATGTGCTCTATGCCGTCATGCTCCTGGCGCTGGCCCTGTATATGTTATTTAAAAGCCTATGAAACGGAAGGAAAAAAACATGCGCATCCGCACTTACCACCCTCAGCTCTCCTTTTCAGGCGCACCTGAAGCGAGTGATTTCAAGGCGCTGTCTCAACAGGGCTACCGTCTTATCGTCAACAATCGGCCGGACGAAGAGCCGGGGGAGTATCTTGACCATCAGCAAGAGAAAGCGTTGGCTGAACAAGGGGGAATGCGTTACGTCTATCTCCCTTACACGTTCGATACGCTGACCTGGGAGACCGTTTACACCTTCCAGTTTCTGCTGCGGCAAGGCCGGAAGACCCTGGCGCACTGCAGGAGCGGGGCTCGCTCTGCCTGCCTTTCCCTGCTGTATGCGCTGCGCGAAGGTCAGATAGATGAAGCGCAGTTTCGCCGCCAATGCGACAACTACGGCGCGGACGCCGATAAGGCGCTCAGCTGGTATGGCAAGCATCGGTCCGTGCGGGCCACTGCGGAAGTTCACGCGTTTTATGAGCCGGAAAGCGGCAGCCTGCAGTATGTTGTCGCCGATCCCGAGGCGCGCCGCTGTGCGATTATTGACCCGGTGCTGGATTTTGACCGCCGATCGGGCACGGTCTCGCATCAACAGGCCAAGAATATCCTGAATTTTATCCATCAACGGGGGTGGGGAGTGGCCTGGGTGCTGGATACGCACCCGCACGCCGATCATTTTTCGGCCGCCACCTGGCTGGCGCAGAAAACCGGCGCCTTCACCGGCATCGGTGAAAAAATTACCGCCGTTCAGGGGCTGTGGGAAGAGATCTATAATTTAAAAGGCCTGCCTGCGGCCAATACCGTCTGGGATGTGCTGTTCGCGGATGGGGACGTCTTTTTTATCGGCAACCTGCGCGCTGAAGTCCTGCTGTCTCCCGGGCATACGCTGGCGTCCGTCACATATTACATTGCGGATGCGGCGTTTATCCACGATACGTTCTTCATGCCGGACAGCGGTACCGCAAGGGCCGATTTTCCTGGTGGCAATGCGGAAGCCTTGTGGGAGTCATTGCAGCGCATCTTGAGCCTGCCGGCGGATACCCGCCTGTTTACCGGCCATGATTACCGCCCGGCGGGGCGTGAGGCCCGCTGGGAAAGCACCGTGAGAGAGCAGCGCGAGAACAATCCCTGGGTGGTCAACATGGATAAATCCCGGTTCGTTGCGCAAAGAAAACAGCGGGACGCCACGCTGCCGCACCCGGAACTCATGCTGATGGCGCTGCAGGTCAATATTCGCGGCGGCGTTCTGCCTGACTGCGAAGACGATGGGCAACACTATCTGAAAATCCCCGTGAATCGATTTAAGGGGTGAATCAAGCCAGAGAGGCGCGATCGTTCCCCGCCGCTGGGGCGGCGGTCAATCCGAATGAGATCGCGCCGTCTGTTAATTGTTTTTTATGAAATAATCATGCTGATTCATATTTAATTATTTGTTTTTACACAAAACACGCGGCGCTTGCCCTCACTGAATACAGTCACTACATTAACAACTGTACTTCCCATTCTGCTAAGGAAAACACCATGAAAGCTGCCGTAGTGACGAAAAACCATACTGTAGACATTCAGGATAAAGTGCTGCGCCCGCTGAAACACGGCGAGGCGGCATTGAAAATGGAGTGTTGTGGGGTGTGCCACACCGATTTGCACGTGAAAAACGGCGATTTCGGCGAGGTGCCGGGCATTACGTTGGGGCATGAGGGCATCGGCGTGGTCTCCGCCGTCGGTGAGGGCGTCACCTCGTTAAAAGTGGGTGACCGCGCCAGCGTCGCCTGGTTTTACCAGGGTTGCGGCCATTGCGAATACTGCGTCAGCGGCAACGAAACCCTGTGCCGTTCGGTGAAAAACGCCGGCTACAGCGTTGACGGCGGCATGGCGGAAGAGTGCATCGTGGTGGCGGACTACGCGGTGAAAGTGCCGGACGGGCTCGATTCTTTCGCCGCCAGCAGCATTACCTGCGCCGGCGTCACCACCTATAAGGCGGTGAAGATTTCCGATATCAAGCCGGGGCAGTGGATCGCCATCTACGGCCTGGGCGGGCTGGGCAACCTGGCGCTGCAGTACGCCAAGAACGTGTTTAACGCCAAAGTGATCGCCATCGACGTCAACGACGGCCAGCTGGAGTTCGCCAAACAGATCGGCGCCGATCTGACCATCAACTCCAAAACGCAAAACGCGGAGGAGATCATTCAACAGCAAACCGGCGGCGCTCACGCGGCGGTGGTGACGGCGGTGGCGAAAGCGGCCTTCAACTCGGCGGTGAATGCGGTGCGCGCCGGCGGTAAAGTGGTGGCCGTGGGGCTGCCGCCGGAGAGCATGGATCTGAGCATTCCGCGCCTGGTGCTGGACGGCATTCAGGTGGTGGGCTCGCTGGTGGGCACGCGTGAAGATCTGAAAGAGGCGTTCCAGTTCGCCGCCGAAGGAAAAGTGACGCCGAAAGTGACCAAACGGCCACTGGGCGATATCAACGCCATCTTCGACGAGATGAAGGCGGGCACCATTCGCGGTCGCATGGTGATCGATCTCGGCATGGCGAAATAAGCATCGCTAAAAAAGGCCACCCGCGGGTGGCCTTCTTGTTGTTACGCCCTAATCAGAACAGGCCCAGCGGTTTGGCGTCGTAGCTGACCAGCAGGTTTTTCACCTGTTGATAGTGCGACAGCGCCGCCTTGTGGGTTTCGCGCCCGATGCCGGAGTTCTTGTACCCGCCGAACGCGGCGTGCGCCGGATACAGGTGGTAACAGTTGGTCCACACGCGCCCGGCCTTGATCGCACGCCCCATGCGGTAGGCGCGGTTGATGTCGCGGGTCCACAGCCCGGCACCCAGCCCGAACTCGGTGTCGTTGGCCAGCGCCAAGGCTTCGGCCTCATCCTTGAAGGTGGTGACGCCAATCACCGGCCCGAAGATCTCCTCGCGGAAGAAGCGCATGCTGTTGTTGCCGGTAATCAACGTCGGCTGCAGGTAGAAACCGTTTTGCACTTCGTCGCCACGTTGGGCGGGTTCGCCGCCCACCACGATTTTGCCTCCCTCGTTTTTAGCGATGTCGATGTAGGACAGGATCTTGTCGTACTGCTGTTTTGACGCCTGGGCACCGATCATGGTCTCGGTGTCGAAGGGATCGCCCTGGCGGATGGCGGCGATGCGCGCCAGCACTTTCTCCATAAACTGCGGGTAGATGGATTCCTGGATCAACGCGCGTGAAGGGCAGGTGCAGACCTCGCCCTGATTGAAGAAGCCCAGCACCAGCCCCTCAACCGCCTTGTCGATAAACTCCGGCTCCGCCTGCATGATGTCTTCAAAATAGATGTTCGGCGATTTGCCGCCCAGCTCGACGGTGCTGGGGATGATGTTCTCCGCCGCACAGGCGAGGATATGGCGGCCGACCGGTGTGGAGCCGGTGAACGCGATCTTCTCAATGCGTTTGCTGCGCGCCAGCGCTTCGCCGGCCTCGGCGCCGAAGCCTTGCACCACGTTGAGCACGCCCGGCGGCAGCAGATCGCCGATCTCTTCCATCAGCACGCTGATGCCGAGCGGGGTCTGTTCCGCCGGTTTCAGCACCACGCAGTTACCGCCCGCCAGCGCCGGCGCCAGTTTCCAGGCGGCCATCAGCAGCGGGAAGTTCCACGGAATGATCTGGCCGACCACGCCCAGCGGCTCATAGATGTGGTAGGCCACGGTGTTCTGATCGATCTCCGCCGCGGTGCCTTCCTGCGCGCGCAGGCAGCCGGCGAAGTAACGGAAATGGTCGACAGCCAGCGGCAGATCGGCATTCAGGGTTTCGCGGATCGGTTTGCCGTTGTCCCAGGTTTCGGTCAGCGCCAGCATCTCCAGCCGCGACTCGATGCGATCGGCGATCGCCAACAGCACGTTGGAACGCTCCTGCACGCTGGTTTTGCCCCAGGCATCCGCCGCCGCGTGCGCCGCGTCGAGTGCCAGCTCGATGTCTTTGGCGTCGGAACGCGGGAATTCGGCGATCGGCTGGCCGGTCACCGGCGAGGTGTTGGTGAAGTAGTTGCCGGATACCGGTTCGACGAATTTGCCGCCAATGTAGTTGCCATAGCGTTTGCGGAACGAAACCAGCGAGCCAGGCAAACCGGGGTGGACATATTTCATGTGAAGCACCTCTCTGCAGATGAAAATCAGCGCTATTGGGCTGCGCCTGTGAGTGCGGCATACCGCCGCAGCACGGAGAAGCACGGCGCGTGCCAGATTAACGAGGGGCGAGGGTGCTCATTAAAAGACTTTATTTATTAGAGCGTTAAAAATGGGTATAGCTTAGCGAATCGAGCGGAGCCACCGCCGTCGATGTTTTTTTGTGTCCCGTGTCGCAACGCCTGATACACATTCGTGATACATATTTGCAACACTCGCGAACGGGGGAGAAACGCATGTTGCCTGACGACCGCTTGCCCACCGAGGGCGCCAGTTTGTTGACCCATCCGCTGGCGGAATCCTGGCAGCGCAGCCGGGGCTACGGCCTGACGCGCGCCGATCAGCATATCTCGTTCATCAAAGCCGGGTTGCTCGATGAGCTGCGCAGCCGCAACGACTGGGTACCGCAACGGGTACAGCCGCTGATCGAGCAACTGGGCGCGAAAATTACGCGCCAGCCGGCCATTGTGGTGATCGCCGACGCCGATGGGCTGGTGCTGGAAACCCGCGGCAACACCGACTTTCTGCACAAGGCGTCGCGCTTTGCGCTGGCGCCCGGCAACCCGTGGGGAGAAGCGGAGCGGGGCACCAACGCCATTGGCACCGCGCTGGCGCTGGGCGCGTTCTGTGAAGTGCGCGGCGACCAGCATTACCTCAACCAAAATGCCGGATTGAACTGCACCGCCGCACCGATCTACCGGCCGGATGGCCGCATTGCCGGGATATTGGATCTTTCCGCACCCGCGCAGCGGCCGTACCGCGATGCGCGGCACCTGATCATGCAGGCGGTGCGACATATCGAACACCGCTGGGTCAGGAGCGCGATCGCCGATCGTCACTGGACGCTGCGCCTGCATGCCGACGCCGGTAGCCTGGGCAGCGCGCAGGAGCTGCTGCTGGTGTTTCACGACGAAGTGTTGGTCGCCGCCAATCGGCTGGCGATGCTGGAGTTCCAGCTCCCACCGGCCGCATTCGGCTCGGTTGAGTTTGCCCAGCTGTTCCCCGATCTGCTGCGACAGCCTTCCGGCGCACCGCACCAGACGCTGGCCGGCAATCAACGGCACTATTATTCGCTGCTCGAGGCGCCGCAGCGCCGCATCAGCGCCCTGCGTTCGGCACCGCCGGCGGAAAGGCATGACGAACAGCATCAGAAAGCGCTGCGGATCCTCAATGCCGGCCTTTCGCTGTGCGTGACCGGCGAAACCGGCTGCGGTAAAGAGCACTTCAGCCGACGCCTGTTTCAAGAGAGCCGCTGGCGCAACGGCAACTTCGTGGCGATCAACTGCGCGGCGCTGCCTGAGCCGCTGATTGAGTCCGAGCTGTTTGGCTATGCGCCGGGGGCGTTTACCGGCGCCAACCCGAAAGGGTATATCGGCAAGATCCGCGAGGCGGACGGCGGCGTGCTGTTCCTCGATGAAATCGGTGACATGCCGGCGGGCCTGCAGACGCGCCTGCTGCGGGTGTTACAGGAAAAAACGGTCACGCCGCTCGGCAGCCGCAGCGCTTATCCGGTCGAATTCGCGCTGGTCTGCGCCACGCACCACGATCTGTCTCGGCAGGTACAGGCGGGGGCGTTTCGCGAGGATTTGCTGTACCGCATACAGGAATACAGCCTGCGCATTCCGCCGCTCAGAGAGCGGGCGCAGCTGGAGGCTTTCATTTTGCAGCTGTGGCGAGAGCTGGGCGGCGAGCGGCGCGACATTCGCCTGCTGCCGGAGGCGCTGGCGATGCTGGCACGGTATCCATGGCCCGGAAACGTGCGGCAGCTGTTGAGTACGCTCAAGGTGCTGCTGGCATTGGCGGACGATCATGCGGTGCTTACCCTGGACGATCTGCCGCAGTCCATCGCGGTGTTGGCGCCGCGCCAGGAGAACGCCGATACCGACCTGGGAGAGCTGCAGGCGGCGATCGACAGGGCGGGCGGCAATCTCAGCCGGGCGGCGAAGGCGCTCGGCGTTTCGCGCAGCACGCTGTACCGCAAGCTGGGGAGGCAGAAAGCAGCGGCGGAATGAAACCAAAGAAAAAGGCGGCAATTGCCGCCTGATGTGCTTAATAAGCCGAAGGAATGAGCTCGCGATTAAGTTTATCCACCAACTTGTCGTCGATGAGCGAACTTAACAGGCTAATCGCGATGATGCTGGCAAAGGTGAGCGCTGTCAGCACTAATCCTGACAAAGAAAATAAAGAGAGCGTCGTGGCCAATATCCCTAACGCGACACCAGAAGCCAGTCCACTAATGGCCATGGATTCAACTTCAAGCAACAGGGGCTTCCAGTCGCCCGTGGCATAACCTACCAGGCTTTTCTCCCGAATTTTCTCTACTTTCATTGCTGCATCTGCCACTTTGAAAAACTTGCCAACGTTACTCAGCTTGCTTGCCATGTCATTGGCATTAATATTTCGCCAGGCATTGAGCAACGCTTCTTTATCTGCAGGTTTAACCTTCATGTTGGGATTAGCCAGCACTTTTTCTAGTGATTTCATTGCGTCATCAAGGGTGCGTATTCTCTTGCCCTGGAAGTTTTTAATATCGCTCGCGATCTCATTGGCGAAGTCTTGATAGCGCTTGCCGAGATGCTGAGCGATTTCTTTGGCTGAGTCGGCAACGATAGCCGATGCAGATAACAAAAACTCTTTGTCTCTTTTCTCTTGGGCTTCTCGCTTTTTTTTCAACGCATCGGCGAAATTTGCTCGATTCATACCGCTAAATTGCGCGAATTTGGTCATGTGGATTTTTTTTGCAGTCTTCATATCACCGGCTCTTATCGCATCGCGCAACAATTGGTATGACTTTTCCGTTTTGATATAGGGACAGTTTTTCTTACCACAGACCAAGCAAATGTCGTTATCCAACAGCTCTTTGGTTTCTTCGGAAAGTGATGTGTCACCTGTTGGCCAGACAACCAGAGTTTCTTCCGCACCACCAATGCTGATGCCGGTAGTCGGCCATCCCCAACTTTCACCGCTCCAGACCAGACCCGCTTCAGGCGCTATGCCACCGTTGTAACGGTAGGGATCATAATTGATAGTTGAACTGTGTTTCTTCATGTTGATTCCTTAGATGTTAGCAATAAAGTACTGTATTAATAAACAGTAAATGGGAATCTACATGCGGCTAGGTCAGAACTCAATAATTGATAATAATTATCATTTGTGTTGTTTTTGGCACAAAACTGTCTGAAAATTAACGGTAATGGAAGGTGGAGGATCGGTAGCGATTAACAGGAAAAAGTTTTAGGTAGCAGGCAAGACAAACAAAACAAATAGAGGGCTATCTGGGAATATTCGACAGGCATAGTATCGAGCGGTTCATCAAAGCCCCGCAGTACGGGGCCTGTTGCTCTCTCAATCCCCCAGTCCCGGCGGGTTAATCTCCGAATGGGCGATCTTCTCGTCGCTTTCCGCCCAGCGATCCAGCACCTGCAGATAGCTGCCGTTGGCGATGGCGCTGTTGAGCGAAGCCTGCACCGCGTCCACCAGACCGTTGCCTTTCTTCAGCGTGACGGCGATGTTGGCGGTCTTCGGCCAGCCGCCGGGCACGATGCCTACCAGCCGGGTTTTGCCGGTCAGCCGCGCCTGATAAGCGCCGGAGACGTTGGGCCCGAAGGTGGCGTCGGCGCGGCCAGATTGAATGGCCAACGTGGAGGCGGCCTTGTCGGTGACGTACACCGGCTGCAGCGGCGCTAATCCCTTGGTGCGGTTCTCCTTGTCCCAGGCCAGCAGCACCGCTTCCTGATTAGTGCCGGAATCGACGATGATCTTTTTACCGGCGATATCCGGCGCCGTTTTGATCTGGGTGATCTTGCTGTCGGACTTGACGTAGAAGCCCAACGTATCCTGCCGATAGGTGGCGAAATCGAATTTGGTCTTGCGTTCGTTGGTCACGGTGATGTTGTAAACCGCGGCGTCATATTTGCCGGAGGCCACCCCCAGTGGCCAGTCTTCCCACGAGGTGGGCACCAGCTTGAGTTTCAACCCCAAACCGTCGGCCACCAGGCGCGCGATGTCCGCCTCGCTGCCGATCACCGTTTTATTGTCGCGGGCGTACAGGCCGAATGGCGGGCCGCTGCCCAGCAGGGAAATGGCGACCGTCAGCGTGCCGGGTTCCACGAACCGGAAGCCGGTGGGGATTTTGGCCACGGCTTCGGCGCTCTTCACCGTGTGGATAGGCGTTTCGTTGGCGACGAGATCCACGCCCGGTGCGGCGGCGGCGGAAAAACTCAGCAGCGCCGCCATCACTATCATCTTTTTGCTATCTATCATTATGTTAATTACCTTCATTATTATGGGTGTCACACGGTCGTTGCACTATCTCTAAAGGCTGCAGATCTGTGAACGAATAAAATCAACTAACCAATCTTGGAAAAATCATGAGGCGCCTCTGGCGGCGCTGAATCTTTCGGGGATGAACCATGTCGTCGCGTTTCGCTACGTTGGGCCGCATACCGCGCGGCGTGTGGGTATTGGGTGGCGTGAGCCTGCTGATGGACGTTTCCTCGGAAATGATCCATAGCCTGTTGCCGCTGTTTATGGCGACGACGCTCGGTGCCAGCGTGATCGTCATCGGGCTGATCGAAGGGCTCGCAGAGGCGACGGCGTTGATCGTCAAGGTGTTCTCCGGCGTGCTCAGCGATTACCTCGGCAAACGCAAAGGGCTGGCGCTGCTGGGCTACGGGCTGGGCGCCATCAGCAAGCCGTTTTTCGCCATCGCATCGTCGTCCGGCATGGTGATGAGCGCGCGCCTGCTGGATCGCGTGGGCAAAGGCATCCGCGGGGCGCCGCGCGATGCCCTGGTGGCCGACGTGACGCCGCCGGAAATTCGCGGCGCGGCCTTCG
Source organism: Serratia sp. Nf2 (assembly GCF_003028435.1). Classification (NCBI taxonomy): domain Bacteria; kingdom Pseudomonadati; phylum Pseudomonadota; class Gammaproteobacteria; order Enterobacterales; family Yersiniaceae; genus Serratia; species Serratia sp. Nf2. The sequence continues at coordinate 44,601 of NZ_PYTW01000001.1, forward strand.
GGCTGCGGCAGTCGCTGGATACCGTCGGCGCCTTTTTAGGGCCGCTGCTGGCCGTCGGCCTGATGCTGCTGTGGCACAACGATTTTCGCGCCATCTTCTGGGTGGCGGCGATCCCGGCGGCACTGGCGATTGCGCTGTTGTTTTTCGGGCTGAAAGAGCCGGCAGCCGCGATAACCCACAAGCGCACCAACCCGATCACCCGCGCCAACCTGCGGCTGCTGGGGCGCAGCTATTGGTGGGTGGTGAGCATCGGCGCGATCTTTACGCTGGCGCGCTTCAGCGAAGCGTTCCTGGTATTGAAGGCGCAGCAGGGCGGCACGCCGCTGGCGCTGATCCCGCTGGTGATGGTCGCCATGAATCTGGTCTACGCCTGCTCGGCCTATCCGTTCGGAAAACTGTCCGATCGCATGAGGCATGAAGGATTGCTGAAAGCCGGGCTGCTGGTGCTGATCGCCGCCGACCTGGTATTGGCGCTGAGCGATCATTGGGGCGGGGTGCTGTTTGGCGTAGCGCTGTGGGGAGTGCACATGGGCATGACCCAGGGGCTATTGGCGGCGATGGTGGCGCATACCGCGCCGGCTCATCTGCGCGGCACCGCGTTTGGCATGTTCAATCTGATCAGCGGCGTGGCGCTGCTGCTGGCGAGTCTCGGTGCTGGAACCCTGTGGGAGCTGTTCGGTTCCGCCTCCACCTTCTACGCCGGGGCACTCATCTGCGTGGTGACGCTTATCGGTATGCAGCTGGCGCCGTTCGGCGCACGGCAGGGTGTTTAACAGCCGTCGACAGATTGCGGCACCGCTTGCAGCAGCTCGGGCACCCGCTGGGAGTCCACCGCCCGGCTGAATAGAAAACCCTGGCCGATATGGAAACCGGCTTCGCACAGCGTTTGCCGCTGCTGCTCGGTTTCCACGCCCTCGGCGATGATATCGATCGACAGCTTTTGACCGAGGATGCCGATGCTTTCCACGATCGCCAGGATCGCCGGTTCGGTGTTCATACGTTGTACGAAGTTGCAGTCCAGCTTAATGCAGTCCAGCGGGTAATCCATGATATGGCTGAAGGAGGAGTGGCCGGTGCCGAAATCGTCCAGCGCGATGCGGATGCCCATCTCCTTAAGCATTTGCAACGCGCGCAACACGTACTTCGAGCCGTGCTTGTTGAACGCGTGCTCGGTCACTTCCAGTTCGATCAGGTGGTGGGGAATGTGGAACTTCAGCAGGCGCTGCAGGAAAGTTTCGGCGTAGTTGTCGCGTAAAAACTCGATCGGCGACACGTTCAGCGAGATAGGCCGCACCGCCACGCCTGCCGCGCGCCAGCGGGCGATATCGGCGAAGACTTTCAGCTGCATGGCTTCGCTGATCTTGGTCGCCAGCTCGTAGTCGTTGAACGCCTCGCTTACCGTCGCCGGCAGCTGCACGCCGTTGATCGGGCAGTGCCAGCGCAGCAGCGCTTCAAAGCCGACGATGCTGCCGTCGATCAGACAGACCTTCGGTTGATAGCTCGGGCGGATGCAGTTGTCGCGCACGATCTGGCGCGCGTAGTTGAGCTGGCTGGCGCGGGCGCGGGCCTTGTCCATCATTTTGCGATCGAACATGTAGACGCCGCCGCGGCCGCCGTCTTTGAGTTCATACAGCGCGGTATCGGCGCATTTCATCAGCTCTGAAGCATCGCGGGCGTCTTTGGGGTAGATGGCGCCGCCGATGCTCATGCCGCAATGCAGCGTCTTGCCGCCGTGGGTGATCGGCGTCTCCAGCTGCAGCAGAAACTTGTTGGCGATGCGGAAAATGTCCTGCTCGTTTTCGACGTCGCTGATCACCACGGCGAACTCGTCGCCGCCGAGGCGGGAGACGAACGAATGCGCATTCATGCAAGCGCTGAGCCTTTTACCCAAGACCCGCAGCAGATGATCGCCCGCCGCGTGGCCCAGCGTGTCGTTCACCAGCTTGAAGTGGTCAAGATCCAGCAACATCAGCCCCAGTGACTTATTGCCGTGCAGGGCGCGCTTCATCTCTTGCTTCAGCTTTTTCTTGAACAGGCGCCGGTTGGGCAAGCCGGTCAATTCGTCATATTCGCTGGCGAGCAACAGACGTTGCTCCATCACGCGCTGCGAAGTCACGTCGCGCGAGACGCACAAGATCTCGGCCACGGTGCCGTGCTCATCGCTGACCGGCGTGAGAATGTTGTCCCAGTGCTGTTTTTTACCCTGCGGCGTCACGCTCAATCCCGTAAAGCGCGCATTCTTTCCCGCTCTGACGCTGCGCAGCGCCTTACTGCCGCGGCGACGGATCTCGGGCGACAGTAGCCCCAGCCAGGGCATGCCAAACTATTTTTTGCGCCGGATCAAGGCCGAGCGCCAGGCTGCCGGAGCGGTTCATATGGCGCAGCGTGCCATCGTGATTGATCACTTTGATGCAGTCGACGCTGGCGTCCAGCATGTCTTGCTGGATAGAGAGCGCCTGAACGTTTTGCTGGCGCTGCAGCATTTGCGGATGGATGTCGGTCGCCGTGAGATACCAGCTGGGTTCCAGCGCCATGCCGTCCTGACGGGCGTTAAACGCCAGCATAAACCAACGGTAGGCGCCGCTGCGATCGCGCAGGCGGGCCTCGCCGGCAAATGAAGAGAGGGCAACGATCGCCTGGCGCCATTGCGCGGCCAGCCGCTCGCGATCGTCGGGATGCAGGGCATCGAGCCAGTCGGCGGCGCCGTGTTCACCGGCGATGGCGCCGGTATAGTCGCGCCACTGGTTATTGAAGTAACCGCCAAGGCGGTTGCCGAAGCAAATCAGGCCGGGCAAGTCATCTACGATTTCGCTATAGAGATCAATCGGATTTTTGTTATTGCTCTGCTTGGGCAACAGGGTCATGCGGTATTTCCTCGGAAAATTACCCATATTCTCGCTCTAGAGCAGAGCTTCTTTCAATATAGTCTTGCCAATGAAAATGGGAATAGCCAGCGGGCGCGGCTAAAAATCGGCCCGCTAGCATGGAATACATCCAGCGTGAACGCATTAGGAATACTCCTGTTATTTATAAGCATCCCTTATATTGCAGCGAAAAATAAGTGATCGGACCACGCCGTGTTATTGCCGTGAAAATTAATCATTCTTGATGTTTCTCTATGGCTAAATGTTCAGTCGCCATCATGTACTCCCGAACGGCATTCTGCCTGCTCTATGCGACAATACTGACAAAAACCGCAGTCCAGACGGGGGTAAACGCCATTTTATGCACTCTGCAGCGCCCGTTCACTGGGGCTTAGCGGAAAAATCATGATGCAAATCAAGAAATGTTTTGTTTCATATGTTGACACTTTACTTACGTGTGAGATAGCCTCGCGAATGATAATCATTAGCAAAACTGGATGGTGGCGCAAATGCATTCACGCAATTATCTCCGGGTAACCGTTCGGATAACAGGCCAGATTCACAGCACAAGACCCTGCCTGATGTGGTCTCTGGCAACGAGACAATGCACCGAACGGCCGTTGTCATTAGACCTCTTGAGCGGCATCTCAACGTAGCCTCAACGCGCAGACACTGGAATCACACCCTTGCCGGATCAATGCGGCCTGTTACTTTCGCGCATTTTGTACGGACATATCGCGATCTCATGCAGTTGCATCAGTTCTCAATCATGGGTAAGGAGGCTCGGGTAGTTAAAAGTAAATTTACTCTCTGGGTGTAAAGGGATAGGAAAAAGAGTGGGGCATATCGGGTTATCGCTATTCTCAGGATTTTGATTATCCCTAAGAGACATTTCGGATGTCATATTAATACTAGCTACTTTGTGGAGAAAGTTATGGGTAATACCATGAATGGAAACGAAACGGGTTGGGACAGTGTTAACGATCTTATTCACTACCATGAGCGCGGGAATGGCCTGACGATAAATAACAAACCGTCTTATGACATAAATGAGGCGGGGTTGCAGATAGCGCGCGGCGATAAAACCTGGAATGGCGTTCACGTCACGGGAAAAGAGGCAACGGTGACCTATTCCTTCCCGGATTGGGATTATAACGAACTGAACCTGGGCCACCGCTCCCCGGAGCGCGATACGGGGCTGAGTGCGTTCACGCAACAGCAACAAGAACAGGCGAAGCTGTCTTTACAATCCTGGGCCGATGTTGCCAACATCAAATTTGTCGAAGTGGCTTCAGGTCAACCCTCCAATATTACCTTTGGGAATTATGAGGGGACGGGACAAGCGTATGCTTTGAAACCGTACTCATATAATGGCAATGATTACAGAGGATACAATTCTGATGGGCAAAGTTGGTACAACATTAAGAATCACTCCGAAAATTTGCATCCTGAGCTAGGTAATTACGGCCGCTTAACCATTACCCATGAAGTTGGCCATACTCTCGGGTTAGATCACCCGGGCACTTATAATGCGGGGCAAGGCAGCCCAAATTATACCAAGGCAGTTTACGCCGAAGATACCCGGCAGTTTAGCGTAATGAGTTACTGGAATGAATCCATTACCAACGCGGATCATGGCCATTACTATGCCGCTGCACCGCTGGTTGATGATATCGCGGCCATCCAGCATCTTTACGGCGCCAACATGACCACCCGAACCGGCGACACCGTTTACGGGTTTAATTCAAATACAGGCCGAGACTTCTATACGCTCAAGGACAGCCACGACAAGCTGGTGATGTCTGTTTGGGATGCAGGTGGCAATGATACCCTCGATTTCTCGGGGTATAGCCAAAATCAACGTATCAATTTGAACGAAGGCGCTTTCTCCGACGTCGGTGGATTAAAAGGGAATGTTTCCATCGCTGCCGGCGTCACCATCGAAAACGCGATAGGGGGGGCAGGTAATGACGTCATTGTTGGAAATCACGCAGACAATACGCTCAAAGGCGGCGCCGGCAACGACGTTATCTACGGTGGAGCGGGCCAGGATCAATTGTGGGGAGGGCAAGGTAACGACATTTTTGTCTTCTCTGACCTGAATGACTCGCCTGTTCAGGCTCCTGATACAATTTGGGACTTTGAGTCAGGCAAGGACAAGATCGATCTGTCCTTCTTCAACCAAGGCGATAAAGGCAATGATTTTATTCAGTTTGTCGATCATTTCAGCGGGCAGGCCGGTGAGGCGCTGGTATCCTATGATACCCAAAGCAATCTGAGCGAACTGGCCTTAAACCTCCATGGCGGTGCAAATCCAGACTTCCTGGTGCACATCGTCGGGCAGGCTGACGTCGCTGTTGACTTTATCGTGTAAAACGGCAACGGTGGGCGATGATGCCCACCGTTTTGCATGGGCCAGCTATGTGTAAATCTATTCTTGTCAGAATAATTTTCTTGTTTTCAGGAGCCTCTATGGCAAGCAGTCTGGTTTTACCTTCCGCCGAAACGCTCTCCGGGCAGTGGACGGTCAGCGATAAATCAAAGTCCTGTGTTGTACAGCTCAACACGGAGAGTGTGGAATCGGTCGGCGGCTATAGCCTGAAATTTTTGTCTGATTGCACGCCCGACGTCTTGCCGCAAGAGCCAGTGGCGTGGCGTCCTGCACCCGATGGCATTGCGTTGTTAGACAAGGAAGGGCTGACCGTACTTTTCTTCTCTCAGGAAGACGATCATTACCGCAGTCAAATCTGGGCCGAGACGGGAAAGATCCTGAAGAGAAATGACTAGCGGAAAACGCCGGCCTGACCCGGCGGTTATCCCACCTCACGTCACCCAGCCTCCGCCGTAACGGTGGGGGCTTTTATGGGGCGGTCGGCAAGCCGTCGACGATGGCAATCATGGCTTCCGCCACGTGGCGCCGCTGTTGTTTCGCCAGCTGATAGGCCGGCGAATGGTAGCAGGCTAACGCGGTGGCGTAGTCGTCGAACTCGATCAGCACATGTTTCACAAACGCCGGGCCTTCCAGCGTTTGCGCCTGTTCACCGCGGGCGAGAAAACGGGCGTTGAACTGGCGAAACGCCTGGGGTGCCAAATCCATGTAATGCTGATATTGCTGCGGATCTTTCACGGTGACATGGGCAATCCAGTAAGCGGGCATCTCAGGACTCCTGTTGCAGAATGCGCTTGGCCAGCGCGGCGGCCTCGGTCAGGTGATCGATGACTTCTTGTCTGGCCTGCGCCGGATTGTTTTGTTCGATGGCGTGATAGATCCGCGTCATACGCTCGAAACCGGCCAGCTGACGCTCCGGGGTTTTCAGGGTCAGGGCGCGCAGGCGGCTGATGCGGCTATTCAGCCGTTGGACGATTTCCCAGGCGATGGCGTGATGAGCCACCTGGAATATGGTTTCATAAAAGGCCTGCGACGCTTCAACGCGCTGAATATCATCCTGCCCGGCCGAAGCCTGGTTAATCGCAATTAATTTTTCATGCAGTTTCTTTTTATCTTCCGGCCCGGCTTTCAAGGCGCAGTCGTGAGCGGCATCCTGTTCAAGCAGCAGACGAATGGTATAAATCTGCTCGGCAATATCCCAGGTCAGAATAGCGACAATCGGCCCTTTCTTGCCGAGCGTTTCAATGAGCCCCTCCGCTTCGAGATAACGGATCACCTCGCGCACCACGCTGCGGCTGACGCCCAGCTCCTCACACAGGCTGCGTTCCACTAAACGATCGCCGGCCTGAAAATACCCTGAGATAATCGCCTGCCTAATTTTCGCCAATGCCAATTCGCGCAAGGTGACCGGTGCATTCTCAATCTTCAATGACGCCTGAACCATAATTGTCTCTATTTTTTGTGGATCATCATTAATCCGGATAACGACGCGTATTTCCGTTTGCCCGGTACTATTAACATCTTTCCAACCCGCAAAGCAACGGCGGCCGATTTCGCGCCGCATCGCCAAAACGGCGAATGTTGCAGCAGCTCACAAAATCGAAAGATAGCCTAAAAAAACCGCTTTCCGTTGCTGATACCCGCTGGCTCAACGGGTTTGGCACGGGCACCGGCCGCTGAGCGGAGGCGGTCGTGGCCGGCGTTTTACCCTCGACCAAAGCCCATGCGGGTTTATTAAAATATTGATTAATAACGATTATTTTCAATTCCTCTTTACCATCCCAGATAAAAATAAGAATACCGTATTATGGTATACCAAACTTTGACATACCAATCTGCCCGATGCTATACCCTCGACTCGCGACATCTGATTAACATTTGATTTACTTTTCGAGGTCCCTTATGCATCAAGACATCCGCAAGACCCTGGTTTTGACAGAAACCCTCTACGCCGACGGTGGCAAGTCGGCGGCCAAACCGCTGGTGATGATCGCCGCGGCTGCGGTAATTAAAAACCCCTGGGCCGGGCAGGGCTTTGTTGAGGATCTGGCGCCAAAGATTCGAGAAATGGCGCCGGTGCTGGGTGAGCTGCTGACCGGTTTGATCCTCAAAGAGGCTGGCTCCGGCGAGCGGGTGGAAGCCTTCGGCAAAAGCGCGGTGGTGGGGCTGGGCGGCGAGTTGGAACACGCTTCGGCGTTGATCCACACGCTGCATTTCGGCAACCACTACCGCTCGGCGGTCAACGGCAAGAGCTATCTGGCATTCAACAATACCCGCGGGCCGGCCAACGCGCCGATCCTGATCCCCATGATGGGGAAAAACGACGAAGGCAGCCGCGAGCACTACCTGACATTCCAGTTCAACATCAACGACGCGCCTTTCGACGATGAAATCGTCATCGCACTGGGCGCGGCGCTGGGGGGGCGGCCGCATCACCGTATCGGCAACCGTTATTTGGATCTGAAAGAGCTGGGCCATGATCAGAACAATCCGGCAGCTGTCTGAACCCGCTCTGCGGGTAGGGTATCTGGAGGCCGGGCGTGGCGAGCCGCTGGTGTTGATCCACGGCGTAGGCATGAACGCGGAGGCCTGGTATCCCCAGCTCGATGCGCTTAGCGCGCGCTTTCGGGTCATCGCCGTCGATATGCCGGGCCACGGCGAAAGCGAAGGCTTCGCCCACGCCGCGACGCTGGAGGATTACGTGCGCTGGCTGGCGGCCTTCTTAAACACCCTGGATACGCCGAGCGTTGCGGTGGCGGGGCACTCGATGGGGGCACTGATCACCGCCGGTTTGGCAATCGATTATCCGGAGCGGGTCAACCGCGCGGTGGTGATGAGCGGCGTGTTTCAGCGCTCAGCAAAGGCCAGCGCCGCGGTCGCGCAACGCGCCAGCGCGTTGGCCAGCGGCCAGACGCAGCTCGACTCGCCGCTGAGCCGATGGTTTGGCGCCGATCCCGCCGAACAGCGTCTGCGCCGGCAGGTGGGCGGCTGGTTGCAACAGGTGGACGTTACGGGCTACGCCCGCGCGTATCAGGCGTTTGCTACCGGCGATCGGGTGTATGCCCAGCGTTGGCACCTTATCCGCTGCCCGGTGTTGGTATTGACCGGCGAGCACGACGCCAATTCCAGCCCGGAGATGGCACGGCAAATGGCGCAGGCCGCACCGAACGGGCGCGCGGTGATCATTGAGAACGCCAAACACATGGTCAGTCTGACTGATGCGCAACGCGTCAACGCGCTGATGCTCGATTTTCTGACCGCAGAGCAACCTTTGACTTTATTAGGAGCGGCAAATGGACGCGGATAAACGCAGGCAGTTGCGCGACGCTTTCGGCGCCTTTATGACCGGCGTCACCATTGTGACCTCGGTGGACACGCAGGGGCGGCCGATTGGCTTTACCGCCAATTCGTTTTCATCGGTGTCGCTGGATCCGGCGCTGCTGTTGGTGAGCATCGATAAACGTTCGGCGAACCTGGCGCATTTTACCCAGTGCAGCCATTTCGCCATCAATATTCTGGCGGAACAGCAAAAAGAGGCTTCAACCATTTTTGCGCAAAAAAACGAAGACCGCTTTGCGCTGATCGATTGGCGCTGGAGTGCATCACGGGTGCCGCTGATCGATAACAGTTCCGCATGGTTCGACTGCTCGCTGCATCAGGTGGTGGACGCCGGCGACCATGCCATTCTGATCGGCCAGGTCGAAGGGTTCGCGTCCAACGCCACCGCCGGTCTGGGGTATTACCGCGGCGCGTATTTCACGCCTTATCAAAACGCGCAGTCGCTGATTGGCGGGCCGCAGGTGGTAGTGAGCGCGCTGATCGAGTTTGAAGGGCACGCCGTGATGGTGCGGCAAAGCGACGGCGGCTATCAGCTGCCGTCCAGCGCGGTGGAGAAACGCAGCGTCAGCGAAACGTTGGGGGATTTACTGCAGCAGTTGGGCATCAACGCCCATCCGGGTTTCGTCTATTCCGTTTATGACGACCGGCAGAAACACCAACAGCACATCGTTTTTCTGTGCGCGCTGCCGACCGACGCCGGCAGCCTGACGCCGCAGCTGAGCACGGCGGAATGGTTCGACATGCCGACGCTGGCGCGGTTGCCGATCAAGGATCCGGCGCTGCGGTCGATGCTGGGCCGGTTCGTCAAAGAAAACGCCGTGGGCAATTACGGTATCTATTATGGCGATGAGCACAGCGGTGCCATCAAGCAATTCGCCGGTTGAGGCTGAACGGGAGAGTGTGATGAAACTGTCTTTATTCGTGCATATGGAACGAACGTTACCCGACGAACCGCAGGAAAAGCTCTACCAGGAGATGATCGAACTGTGTGAAATCGCCGATCGTGGCGGCATGCACGCCATCTGGACCGGTGAGCACCACGGCATGAATTTCACCATCGCGCCGAATCCGTTTATCAATCTGGCGGATATTGCCCGGCGCACCTCCAGGGTGCGGCTCGGCACCGGCACCATCATTGCGCCGTTCAATCACCCGATCCGTCTGGCGGGCGAGGCGGCGATGACCGACATCATCACCGGCGGCAGGCTGGAGCTGGGGATCGCGCGTGGCGCCTATTCCTATGAATACGAACGGCTGATGCCCGGTTTGACCGCCTGGGATGCCGGGCAGCGCATGCGCGAGCTGATCCCGGCGGTGAAAAAACTCTGGCAGGGCGACTATGCCCATCAGGGGGAATACTGGTCGTTCCCGGCGACCACCTCCTCGCCGCTGCCGAAACAGCAGCCGCATCCGCCGATTTGGGTGGCGGCGCGCGATCCTAACAGCCACGAATTTGCGGTGCAAAACGGCTGCAACGTTCAGGTTACGCCGCTGCATCAGGGGGAAGAGGAGATCGTGCGGCTGGTGACCTGTTTCAACGAGGCGCGTGCACGCTTCGCCGCCGAGCAGCCGCTGAAGATCATGCTGTTGCAGCATGGCTACGTGGCGGAAGGCGAGGCGGACGCCCGCCTGGCGGCGGAAGAGCTCAACCGTTTCTACCACTACTTCGGCGCTTGGTTCAAGAACCAGCGGCCGGTGCGGCAAGGGCTGATTCAGCCGCTGAGCGATGAAGAGATCGCCGCCAATCCTTATTACTCCGCCGACATGATGCGCAATAACCTGGCTATCGGTACCGCCAATGAGGTCATTACGCGGCTGAAAAAATATGAGGCGCTGGGTTATGACGAGTTTGCGTTGTGGATCGACAGCGGCATGAGTTTTGCGCGTAAAAAGGCCTCTCTGGAGCGGTTTATTCGCTGCGTGATGCCGGAATTTCACTGACGGAGGCGCTGATGGAATCGTTCAAACTCTACATCGACGGCCGGTTTGACACCGGCTCGGCGACCTTCGCCTCGCTCAATCCAGCGACCGGCGAACCCTGGGCGCAGGTGGCGGAAGCCCGCGCCCAGGATGTGGATCGTGCCGTTACGGCGGCGCGCCGGGCATTTCAGGGGGCCGAATGGCGCGACATGACCGCCGGCGCGCGCGGCAAGCTGTTGTTGCGGCTGGCCGACTTGCTGGAGCAGCATGCCCCCGAGCTGGCGCGGCTGGAGACGCTGGATACCGGCAAGATCATCCGTGAAACCCAGGCGCAGATCGCCTATGTGGCGGAATACTACCGGTACTACGCCGGCCTGGCCGACAAGATGGAAGGCAGCGTGCTGGCGATCGACAAACCCGACATGGAAACCTGGGTGCGACGCGAACCGATCGGGGTGGTGGCAGCGATCGTTCCCTGGAACAGCCAGCTGTTTCTTGCGGCGGTGAAAATCGGCCCGGCGATCGCCGCCGGCTGCACGCTGGTGATCAAGGCAGCGGAAACCGCACCTGCGCCGCTGCTGGCGTTCGCCAGACTGATAGACGAGGCCGGTTTTCCGCGCGGCGTATGCAATGTGATCACCGGCTTTGCCACCGACTGCGGCGCGGTGCTGACGGCGCATCCGCAGGTAGACCACATCGCCTTTACCGGCGGCGCGGAAACCGCGAAGCACATCGTCCGCGGCAGTGCGGAAAACCTCGCCAGTACTTCGCTGGAGCTGGGCGGGAAATCGCCGTTTATCGTCTTCGACGACGCGGATCTGGCGAGCGCGGCGAATGCGCAGGTGGCGGCCATTTTCGCCGCGTCGGGCCAGAGCTGCGTCGCCGGTTCGCGCCTGCTGGTGGCGGAAAGCATCAAAGACGCGTTTTTGGCCCGGCTGACGGAGAAGGTGCGCAGTATCCGCATCGGGCCGCCGGATCGCCAAGACACCCAATTCGGGCCGCTTTGCACCCGGCAGCAGCAAGAACGGATCGCCGCTATCGTCAGCCGCTCGTTGGAGCAGGGGGCGAAACTGGTGATTGGCCACGCGGCGATCGATTCACCGGGCTTTTACTACCCGCCGACGATCGTCGACTGCAGCGTGCAACCCGGCGCCGAGTGCGTGAAGCAAGAGCTGTTCGGCCCGGTATTGTCGGTGTTGACCTTCAGGGATGAAGCGGAGGCGATTCAGCTTGCCAATGATTCCGCCTATGGCCTGGCGGCCGGCATTTTCACGCAGAACCTGACGCGCGCGCATCGGGTGACCCGTCGCCTGCGGGTGGGCGTGGTGTGGCTGAATACTTATCGAGCGGTATCGCCGCTGGCGCCGTTCGGCGGTTACGGCAAGTCGGGATTTGGCCGCGAGGGCGGGATTGACGCCGCGCTGGAGTACACCACCAGCAAGACGGTGTGGCTGCGTACCAGTGACGATCCGATAGACGATCCCTTCGTCATGCGCTGACTCAGCGCAATCAGGCGCGATCTCGGATCGCGCCGGCAGCCCTGTTTTTATCGCGTTGATACAGGCGACCGCAATGTCGCCGGGGCAAACGCACGCTTTTTTCGGCGTATTCGCACCCTACAGGCTGCAAAAAATAAGAATCCAGGTTAACCGGGGGATATATGAATTCTCAGCCAGAGCAGACCGCGTTTATTGAAGACAAGTCGATCGATTTTGTTCCCGCCGGGGAGCGCCACGGCCATGCCCGCAGCCTGTTCACCCTGTGGTTTTGCACCAACATTGCGCCGCTGGCGGTCGTGACCGGGGCCATCTCCACGCAGACGTTTCATCTCGATATTCTCTCGGCGCTGAGTGCGATTATCGCCGGCCACCTGTTCGGCGGCATTTTTCTGGCGCTGACCTCGGCCCAGGGGCCGCAGGTCGGGATACCGCAAATGGTGCAAAGCCGGGCGCAGTTCGGCCGCTATGGTTCGTTGTTGGTGATCGTGTTCGCCACGGTGATCTATCTGGGGTTCTTTATTTCTAACATCACGCTTTCGGGCAAGGTCATCCATAACGTTATTCCGTCATGGAACATAGGTGTTGCGACGGTGATTGGCGCGGTGCTGGCGACGTTGATCGGGGTGGTGGGCTACCGTTTCATCCACAAGATCAATAAAGTCGGCGCCTGGGTGATGGGCAGCGCGCTGATTCTCGGATTGGTATTGATGTTTTCTCAACCGCTGCCGGCGGATTTTTGGCAGCGGGGATCGTTCAGCATTGCCGGTTGGTTCGCCACATTCTGCATCGGCGCCGTCTGGCAAATCAGCTTCTCGCCCTACACGTCAGACTATTCGCGTTACCTGCCGGCGGAAGTCGGCATTGCCAAACCGTTCCTGTATACCTACTTCGGCGCCTGCAGCGGTACCATTTTAGCCTTCGTGTTCGGCATGGTGGCGGTCAATCTGGTCGCCGGCAGCGACGATGTCATGGAGGCAGTGCGCCAGGCGACGGGAGGGTTGGGTCCGGTGCTGATGGTGCTGTTTCTGATCAACATCATCTGCCATAACTCGATGAATTTGTACGGTGCGGTGCTCTCGTTGATTACCGCCGCACAGACCTTCTTACCGCAGTGGATGCCAAATGCGCGCATACGTACGCTGTTCTCCGCAGTGATTTTGCTGGGCTCGGTGTGGGTGGCGCTGGTTGCCTCGGCCAACTTCGTTCATCTGTTCCTGAACCTGATCTTTGCCTTGATCTCGGTGCTGATCCCGTGGTGCATGATCAACCTGATTGATTTTTACCTGCTTAACCGCCAACGCTATGACATCTCGGCCATTTTCAGCGCTGACGGCGGGCGCTATGGTCTGCTCAACACCCGCGCGCTCGGCGTTTATTTCGGCGGTATTGCGGTGCAGGTGCCTTTCGTCGAGAACGCGTTCTTCTCCGGCCCTTACGCCAATCTGATCCCGGGCGCAGACATTTCCTGGGTGATCAGCATGGTACTGACCGGTATCGCCTATCCATTGTGTTGTTCACGACGGGCTAACTGGGCAGTGCAGCTTTAAATGTCATCGCCCTGGAAAAGCCGCTGCTGCCAGTGCGACAGTTGGGTCAGCGTGACTGGCGCAGCGTCAGCAATGGCCACGCGATCTTCCAAGGCAATTTCTCGGGCACGCTGCAACGATTCGGTGCTGAGGCGCTGCAAACTTTGCCACAGCGCCTGCTGCGTTTGCGCCAGCTCGCTTGCGCTCACGTGCGTCAGTTCATGACGCATCTGCAGTAAGAATTCATCGGTTAACTGCTGCAGCTGTTCAACGTTGAACGTCGGGGATTGCAGGGCGAACAGCAGGCCTTCGGCATCGGCGCAGCGATGGAAGGCGCATTGCACCACGTAGCCAACGTTGCGATCCACGCGCAACCGCTGAAAATAGCGCGGCGCGTAAAGCTGGGCCAGCACGCGCAGCGCCCAACGGCCTTCGGCTTCGTCGTTCGGCAGCGGGTAAAACTGCAGCAAGGCGTGTTCGGTGCCACTTTCCGTCAGCGTGACGGGGCGATGATGCTGATGTGCCGGCCGCGGCGGCTGCGCGGCTACGGAATAGGGGAAGTCGTACAGCAGGTGCGACAGCGACTGTTTTAACTCGCCATCGCCGCCGATCAAGGTGGCATGCCATTGTGCCGCTGCTGATGTTGGCGTGCTGAGCGCCGCCGGCAATTGGGCTAACAGGCGGCGAATGGCGATATCGTTTTGTTCTTTCAGCTGCGTATGGCGCAGGTTTCTTGCCGCCTCGTTGAGGATAGCCGGCGGCAACACCGCCAGCGCCCGGTTTACGACGCTCAGCCCGTGGCAAAGCAGCGCGTGGCTGCCCGCCAGCTGCAGCAGCCACACGCCCTGGTGGCGTTCGAAGCTTAAATGCCCCTCCCGATGCGCCAGATCTGCCGCCCCGGGGCGCAGCGCCGCCTGTAAGCCGTAGGCCTGTTCATCGCTGAAGGGGCTGGACGGCGTCGGCCGCAGCAGCAGCACCGGCTGCGCCTCGTCGGGGAGCAGATGCCGCAGCGGCGCCAGGCCGGCAGGCAATGTCGGGCTCGGCAGCGCCGCCGAGAAGGAGAAAAAGCGGAAAGGTTCCACTGTAGACGTCAGCGCGGCGCCGGCGAAGGGGCTAAGCGCCAGCGGCAACCCTTGAATTTCACGGGGATCGCCGCCGCCATCGGGCCGCACGGCCAGGCGACGGCGCGGCGCGCTAATCAGCGCCGCAATATGCCGTGGCCAATCGTCGTTCGGCTCCACCGGCGGCAACCCAAACGCTCTGGCGCGCAGCTGATCGAGCGGCGCCAAACGGTGGAAATCGCGATTTGCCAGCCGCTCGTAATGCGCAAGTTGAGCCGGTGCCAGCATCTGCAGCGCCTGCAACCACGCCAGCAGCGCGCTTTCGATGTGGGCAGCTTCAGCGGCGGAACCGTGATTGACGGTAAAGATAAAACTCAGCAGCGCGTTGTTCTCACTGCAGCGCGAATAATCGAGACGAACGGCGTCGCACCACGCCTGAGCGCGCAGCCGGGCCAGCAATCCGCCGGGGGCTTCGTCCAGCAGCAGGCGCTCCAGCCGCCGCAGCCAACCGCGCGAATGGGAGCGCGGCAGGGCAAACACCAGCCTCAGCTGCGGCGTGCCGGGAAGAGACAGAGTGTAATCTTCCGCAGCGGTCAGCGGCGGTGAGGCTTCGTGCGGGGCGGCGTTGCCCGATGGCAAGCGGCTGCCGCAACGCTGTGCCAGCGCATGCAGCTGCGCCAACGACTGCGGGCCTTGCAGCCACAGCGTCATATTAGGCGCGCGAAAATAGCGCTGGTGAAACTGCCGCAGCGCCTGATGCAAGGCGAAAATGTCGTTGCCGAAAGCGGCGCGGCTGCCGATATGAAAGCGATGCATTGCGTCAAGGCCGCCAAACATCTGCCGCTGTGCGGCTTCGCAGCGGGTTTCAACCTCGGCGCGCAGCAGGCGGTATTCGGCGTCGATGACCTCAACCTCCTGTGCGATCGCTTCGGCCGCCAGCTGTGGGGCGGCGAGCAAATCGCTCAGGCGCGCCAGCCCCTGCGCCAAATGATCGGCGCTCACCTCGAAGAAAAACGCGGTTTGCGTAGCCTGGGTGGTGGCGTTCAGTCGGCCACCCACCGACGGTACCCAGCCCATAAGGCCATCTTGCGCGCTGAAGTTCGCACTGCCGCGAAACAACATATGCTCCAGCAGGTGCGCCAGGCCTGGCCAGGCGACGGGCGCCTGAAAACTGCCTGCCTCAATGCGCACCAGCGCGGCGGCGGCGGCGACGGCAGGATCGCTTATCGCCTTGACGGCCAAACCGTTGTCGAGCTGCCACGAGGCGGCGGTGAGCGTCATCGTCAACCCTTGAAAATCAGACGAGAGTTGGTTTGATTGCGAAAACGCAGCTGATCGATACCGATCTGCGAACGGTTCGCCGCTTCCCGCGCCGCCAGAATGGTGCCGTGGTGCGGCGATTTGCCGCATACCGGGTCGGCGTTGTCGGCGTTACCGGTCAGCATGAACGCCTGACAACGGCAGCCGCCGTAGTCTTGCTCTTTCTCCGAGCAGGAACGGCAGGGCTCCGGCATCCAGTCATAGCCGCGATAACGGTTAAAGCCGAACGAGTGGTACCAAATATGCGGCAGATCGTGCTCCAGTACCGACGGGAAGGCGATCGGCAATTGACGGGCGCTGTGACAGGGTAACGCCATGCCTTCCGGCGTCACGCTCATGAAGATCGCTCCCCAGCCGCCCATGCAGCCTTTGGGGCGCTCCTCGTAGTAATCCGGCGTGACGAACAGCAGGTTGGCCAGCTTGCCGTCGGCGGCCATGCGTTCGCGGTAGCGTTTCACCACCGCTTCCGCGTCGGCGATCTGCTCGCGGGTCGGCAGCAGG
The DNA here is from genome assembly GCF_003028435.1 of Serratia sp. Nf2. Lineage (NCBI taxonomy): Bacteria > Pseudomonadati > Pseudomonadota > Gammaproteobacteria > Enterobacterales > Yersiniaceae > Serratia > Serratia sp. Nf2. Next base: position 61,020 of record NZ_PYTW01000001.1, read on the forward strand.
CCCTCACGGTTGAGGTGCGCCCAACCGTAGAACTGGCAGGTCGCCAGCTCGACGTCGTCGGCGTCCAGCTGGATCGCCAGTTCGATGATGCGGTCGATCTGGTCGATATTATGGCGATGCAGCACGAAGTTGAGCACCATCGGATAGCCGAGCGCCTTGACCGCCTTGGCCATGGCCAGCTTCTGCTGAAACGCCTTGGCGGATCCCGCCAGCGCGGCGTTCAGCGTTTCGTCGCTGGCCTGAAAACTGATCTGGATATGGTCCAGCCCGGCGTCGGCGAAGGTCTGCAGCTTCTTCTCGGTCAGGCCGATGCCGGAAGTGATCAGGTTGGTGTAAAAGCCGAGATCGCGCGCGGCGGCGATCAGCTCGGGCAGGTCTTTACGCACCAACGGCTCGCCGCCGGAAAACCCGAGCTGCACGCTGCCCATCGCCCGCGCCTGGCGAAACACCTCGATCCACTGCGCGGTGGTCAGCTCTTTTTCCTGCGCGGCAAAATCGAGCGGGTTGGAGCAATAGGGGCACTGCAGCGGGCAGCGGTAGGTCAGCTCCGCCAGCAGCCAGAGCGGCGGGTTCACCGCCGGCGCGCGTGCATCAGTCACGGAAGGTCACCCATTTTTGTTCGTAGGCGCGCTGGAAAAATTCCAGCACGTCATCCGCCAACCCCTCGGCGCCGGGAAAGCGGGCGTTCAGCTGCGCGATGATGCCGTTCAGCGTGGTGTGGCCGTCGACCAGCTGCAAGATGGCGGCGGCGCTGTCGTTCAGCTTGGCCATACCTTCCGGGTAGAGGATCACGTGGCTGTTTTGCACTTGCTCCCATTGCAGGCGGTAGCCGCGGCGGAAGACGGGGGTGTGTTCAGGGTTCAGCGTCATTACACCAGCCTCTGGTTGTGCCATACCCGCGCGGCGGTCACGCTGTGGTAAGGCGGGCGGTTCAGGGTATAGGCCATGCTCATGGCGTCCAGCATGCTCCACAGAATATCCAGCTTGAACTGCAGGATCTCCAGCATGCGCTGCTGCTTTTCAACGGTGTCGCAATAGTCCAGCGCCAGCGCCAGGCCGTGTTCCACATCGCGGTTGGCCTGGCCGAGGCGGCTGCGGAAATAGTCGTAGCCGGCGGCGTCGATCCACGGATAGTGCTGCGGCCAGCTGTCGAGGCGCGACTGGTGGATTTGCGGTGCGAACAGTTCGGTCAGCGAGCTGCAGGCCGCTTCCTGCCAACAGGCGCGGCGCGCGAAATTGACGTAGGCGTCCACCGCAAAGCGCACGCCCGGCAGCACCAACGCTTCAGAGAGCAGGGTGTCGCGCTGCAGCCCGACGGCTTCGCCCAGGCGCAACCAGGCTTCGATGCCGCCTTCGCTGCCGCCGTAGCCATCGTGATCCAGGACGCGCTGCACCCATTTGCGGCGGGTTTCCGGCTGTGGGCAGTTAGCCATGATCGCCGCATCCTTAATCGGAATGCTGGTCTGATAGTAGAAACGATTGGCCACCCAGCCCTGGATCTGCTCACGGGTCGCTTCGCCGTTGTGCATCGCGATGTGGTACGGGTGGTGAATATGGTAATAAGCGCCTTTGGCGCGCAGCGCCGCTTCAAATGCCGGCGGAGTCAGGGGCAGTGGTTGCGTCATGGAGGTTCCCTACAGTTCGATATTCATGCCGTCCCAGCTCACCTCGATGCCGGCGTCGGTCAGGCTTTGCCGCTCTACCGAGTCTTCATTGAGGATAGGGTTGGTATTGTTAATGTGGATCAGGATTTTGCGCCTGGCGGGCAAAGTGGCGAGCAGGGCCGCCAGCCCGTGTTCTTCCGCCAGCGCCAGATGCCCCATGTCCTTGCCGGTATTGCGGCCCACGCCGGCATTGGCCAGCTCGTTGTCGCGCCACAGCGTGCCGTCGATCAGCAGGCAGTCTGCGCGGCGCAGCCACGGCAGCAGCGCCTCGTCCGGCTCACCCAGGCCCGGCGCGTACAGCAGCCCGACCCCGCGTGCGATATCTTCGATAAACAGCGCCACGTTATGGCCCGGCAACGGGCGATCGCGGTACGGCGAATAGGGCGGCGCATTGCTGAGCAACGGAATGGCGGTAAAGCGCACGGTCGGGCAGACCGCCGTGTGGAACGGCTCGCCGGGCGTTACCGGGTGGTGAATCAGCCCGCCGTTCCAGTGGGAGAGCATGGGAAACACCGGGAAGCCGGTGCTGAGATCGTCATGCACTTCGGGCGTGCACCAGACGTGATGCGGGCAGCCTTCGCGCAAATTGAGCAAGCCCGCGCTGTGATCGATCTGGCTGTCGGTCAGCACGATCGCGCCGATGCCGGTGCCGCGCAGCACCTCGGGATTATTCAATTCGGGCGAGGCCAGCAACTGATGGCAAATGTCCGGGGAAACGTTGCACAGCACCCAGTTTTTACCGTCGTCGCTGACGGCGATAGAAGACTGTGTGCGGCGCTTGGCGCTGATGCTGTGGTCGCGAACGCCCCGGCAGTTGTCGCAGTTGCAATTCCACTGGGGAAAGCCGCCGCCCGCCGCCGAGCCGAGAACTTTTATCTGCATGTCTAAACCAGAAAGAGAGGGAAAGAAATGCCCGCGCGAAAGGCGGGCAGACGGGCGATTAACGGTTGGAAATGTACAGCGTCACTTCCAGCCCCAGACGCAGGTCAACAAACTCAGGTTTAGTCCAGGTAGTCATAGCGGTGCTCCTTAGCATGCATCGTAATATGTCGAGCCTAATGAGAAACGTTCGCATTAGGCTGGCCCAATGTTGACGAAATGTGACGGAGATCGCAACCTTTAAAGCGTAACCGGGTTATTCACCCCAAGTGGCGGCGAGCACGTTCAGCCAGTTGCGCCAGGTCAGCTTCTCCAGCAGCCGGTTATCGAACCCGGCCTGTGCCAGCGCTTGCGTCAGCAGCGGCAGGCCACCGACATCCGCCAACGGTTGCGGTACGTTGACCCCGTCAAAATCAGAGCCAAATCCCACGCGATCTTCACCAAGTTTAGCGATCAAATACTCAACGTGTTTAACAATTTCTGTTAAGCCGGTTGTTGCACTGTCACGTTTGCCGTCCGCACGCAGGAAGGCGGTGCCGAAATTGACGCCGACCATCCCGCCGCTCTGGGCGATGGCGTCCAGCTGTGCGTCGGTCAGGTTGCGCGGCTGCGCGCAGAGGACGTGGGCGTTGGAGTGTGTAGCGACCAGCGGCGCGCGGCTCAACGCGGCGGTTTGCCAGAAGGTTTTTTCGTTCATGTGCGAGACGTCGATCATGATGCGGCGGCGGTTGCAGGCGCGGATCAGCGCCTCGCCGGCCGGCGTCAGGCCGGGGCCAGTATCGGGTGAGCCGGGGAACGACCCGCTAACGCCGGTGCCGAAGGCGTTCGGCAGATTCCAGAATGGCCCGATGCTGCGCACGCCAAGCCGGTAGAAGGCCTCCAGCTGCGTCAACTCCGCATCGATCATGCTGGCGCCTTCAATATGCAGCACCGCGGCGATTTGTCGGTTGAGGCGGCACTGCTCTATCTCGGTGGCGGTGCGACAGATGCGCAGCTGCCCCTGAGAAGCCTGCTCCAACTGTTGCAGGATGGCGATTTGCCGTTCGGCGATCGCCAGCGGATCGAAGGTGGCCTGCGCCTCGTCCTGCGTTTGGTTGCGCATCTGGGCGATGTAGCTGACCGGGGGAATAAATACCGCGAACAGTCCGCCGAAAAATCCGCCGCGCCGCATGCGGGAAAAATCGAGGTGGCCCGGCGTGACGCGGGAATAGAAGGCGGCGGCCGGATCGTCGTCGTGCTGCAGCCACAGATTGAGCAGCAGGTCGTTATGGCCGTCGAACACCGGCCAGAGGGGGGGAAGCGTCATGGGCATTTCACTGAGTCAGGCATCGTGAACGCTATGTTCTCCCATCGAGCGAGGGGGAACAACCCCCGCGCAGCGGGGAGATTCTGAATGCAGTGGACATACGGAGATTAACCTGAACGAAATTATTTTCGGCCAGTGGCCAAGGAAGTTTAAACGTGCGAGTCAGCGCTGATTAGGCCAATTAAGTTGATGATTCTGTAATATTTTAGACATTGATTCTTGAATCAAATTTTATTTGTGGCAATATCGTCATCGCGTGTCTGTTGGGCACGATTTCTCCCCTAACTCACTGTTTGAAAATGAATTTATCCACCATCAATATAATAACTGTTAGTTATGTTTAATGTGATAATTAAATGTTCACAGTGTATTAAGCGTTGTTCCTTGCTTCATTTTTATACCGAAGGATTTTTCATGACCAAAAGACTACTCCTCTGCGCCTCACTGGCGAGCGCATTATTGTTAAGCGGGTGTGCAAGCATCCCCCTCGCAACAGATCAAGAATCAGCGCACGCCAAAAGTTTCCCGGCGCTGGATGAAAACAAAGCGGGCCTCTATATTTATCGTGACAGTTTTGTCGGCAAGGCGCTGAAGAAAGATGTTTATCTTGACGGCAAATGCGTGGGTGAGACCGCGGATAAAACGTTTTTCTATACCCAGGTTGACGGCGGACAACAGCATAAAATCTCTACCGAATCTGAATTTTCTCCTAACGATCTTTCCATCTATACCGAAGCGGGGAAAAATTACTTCGTAAGACAATACATTAAGATGGGAGTATTCGTCGGTGGTGCCGGTCTGAGTCAATCGACAGAGGACGAAGGCAAACGTGTTATCTCTAAAGCTGCGGTAAAACTTGCCAAGGGCGGCCATTGCGATAACTAATGCGCAGTGACCGTGGAGTTTCAGGGTTATTCCTCCTGAAATTCCCATTATCTATTTAAACCTTCGCTGTTTACTTTACGATTATGAACGGAGTGACGATGTCACTCCGTTTTTCTTTAACGACAAACGCCCAACACCAGCTGCCGCAGCCAGCGGTGATCCGCCTCGGCATCCAGGCGCGGGTGCCACATTTGCGAGACGGTAATGGGCGGCGTTTTCACCGGCAGCTCGAAGACGCGCAGCGGGCCGCCCGCCGGTTGAGTATGCAGGAAGGAGGCGGGCAGCAGCGCCAGCAGGTTCGAGGCCTGCGCCACCGCCAGCGCGGCCGGAAAGCTCGGCACCACGGCGGCAATCTGGCGCGTCAGCCCCAGCTCCGCCAGCGCGGCGTCTACCGGCCCGAGGATGCGCCCGCTGCGCGAGGCCACCACGTGGCCGCAGGCGGCGTAGTCGGCGGCGCCGATCTCCGGCTGCTGCGCCAGCGGGTGCGCGGTTCTCATCACGCCGACGAAGCGATCGCGGAACAGCGCCTGCAGGCGGATTTCCGGGCCCATGTCACCCAGCACACCAATCTCCAGATCGACCAGTCCTTCACGCAGGGGGCGGTCGCTTTTCTCCGGCTTGGGCGCAAAGCGCAGTCGCACACGCGGCGCCTGTTCGGCAGCAGCGGCGATCAGCGCCGGGCCGAAGGCTTCGACGAAGCCGTCATTAGCGCGCAGCGTAAAAGTCCGATCCAGCACGGCGGGATCCAATGCCCCCTGCGCCGGGCGCAGCACCGCGCGCGCTTCGAACGCTGCGTGCCGCGCCCGCTCGCGCAGCGTTTCGGCATAGGGCGTCAGCACCATATGGCGGCCGGCGCGCACCAGCAGAGGATCGCCGGTGGCCGCGCGCAGCCGGCTGAGGGTGCGGCTCATCGCCGAAGCGCTTAAACCGAGACGCCGTGCGGCGCCGGCAACGCTGCCCGCCGTCAGCAGCGCGTCGAGTGCGATCAACAGGTTGAAATCCGGATCGGTCATGCGTGGGTGTCCTGTTGTGCTGGAAATGCGGGAAGGCGTTTGCTGCAGTATATCAGCGTAAACGCTGCGTCTCCTGCGATGGAGGATCAATAAAAAAGCCGATAACGGAGGTTATCGGCTTGAGTGGCAGGCTGGACGACGTTACGCCGGCAGCTGCTGTGCGGTTTTCTCGACCAGCGCCAGCAACAGCTTGATGTCTTCCAGCGTCACGATCGGGTTCAGCAGCGTCATCTTCAGGCAGGTCACGCCATCGAACTCGGTCACGCCGACGTTGGCGCGGCCCGATTCCAGCAGGGCGTCGCCGATGCGCTGGTTGAACAGCGCGACGGCCGCGTCGCCGTTCGCCGCCAGCTGCGCCGGACGGTAGCGGAACAGCACGCTGGCCAGCTGCGGCTGCATCACCAGTTCCAGCGATTCCTGATCGGCGATGTAACGCGCCACCTGCTGCGCCAGCGTCACGCCATGATCGATGATCTCGGCGTACTGCTTCTGCCCCAGCGCTTCCAGCCCCATCCACAGCTTCAACGCATCAAAGCGGCGGGTGGTCTGCAGCGACTTGGACACCAGGTTCGGCACGCCTTGAGCTTCGTCGAACTCGGAGTTCAGGTAGGCCGCCTGATAACGCATCAGCTCATAGTGACGCTCGTCTTTCAGCAAGAAGGCGCCGCAGCTGATGGTCTGGAAGAACTGTTTGTGGAAGTCCAGGGTAATGGAGTCCACCAGTTCCAGGCCGTCCAGGTAGTCGCGGTACTGCTCGGAAAGCAGCAGCGCGCCGCCCCAGGCCGCATCCACGTGCACCCAAATCTGCTGCTCCGCCGCCAGTCGCGCGATGTCGCGCAGCGGGTCAATGGCACCGGCGTCGGTGGTGCCGGCGGTGGCGACAATCGCCATCACCTGCTCGCCGTTGGCCTTGGCCTGCGCCAGTTTTTCCGCCAGATCGTTCACGTCCATGCGGGCGAAGCGATCGGTTTTCACCAGGGTGACGGACTGATAGCCGAGGCCCATCAGCGCCATGTTCTTCTGCACCGAGAAGTGGGCGTTTTCAGAACAGAACACCTTCAGCTTGCGCAGATCGCCTACCAGGCCGTCCTGCTGCACGGAGTGGCCCTGACGCGCGAAGAACGCATCGCGCGCCAGCATCAGCCCCATCAGGTTGCTCTGGGTGCCGCCGCTGGTGAACACCCCGGCGTCGCCGGGCTGGTAACCGACCTGGGCGCGCAGCCACTCGATCAGCTTCATTTCGATCAGCGTAGCCGACGGGCTTTGATCCCAGGAGTCCATGCTCTGGTTGGTGGCGTTGATCAGCACTTCGGCGGCCTGGCTAATCACCAGGCTCGGGCAGTGCAGGTGCGCCACGCACTGCGGGTGGTGTACCGACAGGCTGTCTTTCAAAAAGTACTCGATGGCGCGCTCGATCGCGGCCTGGTTGCCCAGGCCTTGCGGGGTGAAGTCGAGCGTGATGCGCTCGCGCAGTTCGGCCACGCTTTTGCCCTGATACATTTCAGGCTGTTGCAGCCACTGCACGACGGCTTCACTGCTCTGCGCGATCGCCTGGCGGTAAGCCTCGGCGCTGTGCGCCGAGGAAGCCAGAATCGGGTTTAACTTGGACATCGCGGTCATTCGCTCCAATCAGACTGGCTTGACGCCGGCGGCCAACAGCGCCTGCTCAAATTTATCCAGGAAAATACCCAGCTCATCATTGGTGATCAACAGGGAAGGCAGTAGACGCAACACGCAACCGTTGCGCCCGCCGCGCTCCAGGATCAAACCGGATTCGAAGCATTTTTTCTGCAGCAGCGCAGACAGTTCGCCATCGGCCGGGTAGCAGCCCATGTGATCCTGCGCTTCGTTCGGCTTGACGATCTCGATGCCGATCATCAGGCCCAGGCCGCGGACGTGACCGATCACCGGATAACGTTTCTGCAGCTCGGCCAGTTTGCCTTTCAGCCATTCGCCCTGCGCGGCTACTTTGTCGGCGACCTTGTGTTCTTTCAGGTATTGCAGGGTGGTCAGGCCGGTGGCCATCGCCAGCTGGTTGCCGCGGAAGGTGCCGGTGTGGTGACCCGGTTCCCAGGCGTCGAACTCTTTCTTGATGCCCAGTACCGCGAGCGGCAAGCCGCCGCCGACCGCTTTCGACATCACGATGATGTCCGGCTCGATGCCTGCGTGTTCGAAAGCAAACAGTTTGCCCGTACGGGCGAAACCGGCCTGAACTTCGTCGATGATCAGCAGAATGCCGTGTTCCTGCGTCACTTTACGGATGCGCTGCAGCCACTCGGCCGGTGCCGGGTTAACGCCGCCTTCGCCCTGAACGGCTTCCAGGATCACCGCCGCCGGTTTACGCACGCCGCTTTCCACGTCGTTGATCAGGTTGTCGAAGTAGTAGGTCAGCGCCTTGACGCCGGCTTCACCGCCGATGCCCAGCGGGCAGCGGTATTCATGCGGATAAGGCATGAACTGCACTTCCGGCATCATGCCGTTGATCGCCGCCTTCGGCGACAGGTTGCCGGTGACCGACAGCGCGCCGTGGGTCATGCCGTGATAACCGCCGGAGAAGCTGATTACGCCGGAACGGCCGGTGTGCTTTTTCGCCAGCTTCAGCGCGGCTTCCACCGCATCGGCGCCGGACGGGCCGCAGAACTGCAGGCAATACGCTTTGCCTTCGCCCGGCAACAGAGAGAGCAGGTAATCGGAGAAACGATCTTTTAACGGGGTCGTGAGATCGAGGGTATGTAACGGCAAGCCGCTGGTAATGACATTTTGGATGCTTTGCAGGACGTCGGGGTGATTATGTCCAAGAGCCAACGTTCCCGCCCCGGCCAGGCAATCAAGATATTGATTATTCTCAACATCAGTGATCCAAACGCCCTGGGCTTTCGCAATTGCCAACGGCAATTTGCGCGGATAACTCCTAACATTCGACTCAAATTCGGCTTGGCGCGCCAAATAGGTTTCATTGTTTCCGTTTAATGAGTTTGCAACTAAAGTATCAATACGGACTTTATCCGTCATCATATCTCTCCTACAACCGAAGGTCTCAACACGCTCCGATTGAATTAATGAATTAGAAAAGTAACTGCCTTGTGAAAAGCGCGACCAATATATGGCTTTTTCGCCCGGGACTCAATAGCCGATTTTGTTTTGAATTGTTTGCTTTTTTCTTAGGCTCATCAATATGTTGTTGATTTGTTGACCGTTGGTTTTGCCGGCAAAAAACAACATATCGTTAACATGGCACAAAAATCCGTTCCGTCGCCAACCAGCAGGCGGCTTTAATACGCTTATTAATAAGGTGAATTTCCGATTAATAACATAAATAGGAAATAGCGGCTTATTTTTATCTATTCACCACCTTAAGTCCTATAGCGTTTATATACACAAAATTTGTGATGAATATAAATGGCCAACCGTTAAAAGCGCAGCATCCAGATCGGTGATTTCTTTCAGATTTCACGTAGCGCGATCAAAAAAGCGCGATTTTTACGCAGCGCCGGCCGGTTCGCCGGCGCCGTTGTCGTTAACGTTGCCGTAACCAGGCGTGGTAGCGCTGCAGGATGCGGCGGGTACGCCACTGATCGACGATCAGCGTGAACAGCGGGGAGTAGCGCACGCTGCGCGGCCGATTGTCACTCAGCGCGCGCATTCGGCGCTTGACCAACGCCATGCGGGCGAGGGACGCCATCGCTTTGCTGCGCCAGGTAACCGGGGCAGGCAGCGCATGGGGGGCCGCACCGGTTTGCCAGCGCCGCGGCATATCGGGCACTTCCGCCATGGCGGTGGCGATGCCGGCGACCGCGACGCCGCTGTCCAGCACCCGCTGCGCCACCGAAGGACGGGCGATACCGCCGGTGGTCATCACCGGCATGCGGGCCACTGCGGCAAGATCGCGGGCGAAGGACAAAAAATAGGCTTCCCGCGCCAGGGTGCGGCCGTCCGCCGTTTCACCTTGCATCGCTGGGCTTTCGTAGCTGCCGCCGGACAGTTCGATCAGATCGACCGGCAGGTCGTTCAGCATCAGCACCACCTGGCGGGCATCGTCCGATGAAAAACCGCCGCGCTGAAAATCGGCGGAGTTCAGTTTGACCGCCACGCAAAAGCCTGGCGAGACGCGCTCACGCACCGCACGCACCACCTCCAGCAGCAGGCGGGCGCGGTTCGCCAACTCGCCGCCCCAACGATCGTTGCGTTGGTTGGTCAGCGGCGAGAGAAACTGGGAAATCAGGTAGCCGTGCGCCGCGTGGATCTCCACGCCGGTAAAACCGGCCTGTTCGGCGGCGTGCGCGCTGGCGGCGAAGCGCGCGATAACCTCGGCGATCTGCGTTTTATCCATCGCCTGCGGCTGGGCGAACAGCTTGCTGTGCTTGCCCATCGCCAGCGGGATGGCGGAGGGCGCCCATGCGTTGCCGCCCATGTTCGCCATCACCTGCCGGCCCGGGTGGTTAAGCTGCATCCACACCTGCGCGCCGCCCTGGCGTGCGGCCTTGGCCCAGGTTTCGAACGGGGCGAGCGGCGTGTCTTGTTCCAGCACCACGCCGCCGGGGCCGGTCATGGCGCGGCCGTCGATCATCACGTTGCCGGTGATGATCAAGCCGGCGCCGCCTTCGGCCCAATGGCGGTATAAGCGCCACAGCGCCGGGCCGGGCAGTTGGCCCGGCCCGGCCAGATTTTCTTCCATCGCCGCCTTGGCCAGACGGTTGGTCAGGCGGCTGCCGTTGGGCAGTGTCAGTGGGGTAAACATCGGTTTTGCGCTCCTGTCGTAAGGGGAATGGCGCTATACTAGGTTTAAAGTTAACTTTAAGGTCAATAGGGCATGAAGATCGGAGAATTGGCGCAGCGCGCCGGCGTGGCTGCCTCAGCGATACGCTACTACGAGCAGTTGGGGTTGCTGCCGAAACCGGTGCGCGGCGTCAACGGCTATCGGGTCTACGGCGATAGCGCGCTGGAGCGATTGCACCTGATCCAAATCGGCCAAAATCTGGGGTTTTCGCTGCAGGCGATCCAACGCGTGCTGGCGCTGCAGGGCAGCGCTTATCAGGATGGGTTGATACGTGGCGTCGATGAACGGCTGGCGGAGATCGAGCTGATGATGGCCACGCTGGATGAACAACGAGAAACCTTGTTGACGACCCGGCTGACCTTATTGGAGTCCGGTGTCGCCGGGCTGTGCCAAGCCAAGGGCGAAAAACAGGCCGACGCATCGCCGGCCCGGCCGGCAAAGCTTAGCGGCGTTTAAAGGCGGAACGCCCGGCATACACCGCTGCGGCGCCCAATTGGTCTTCGATGCGCATCAGCTGATTGTATTTTTCGATGCGCTCGCCGCGGCTTGGCGCGCCGGTTTTCAGATGGCCGGCTCGCATCGCGACCGTCATGTCGGCGATAAAGCTGTCGACGGTTTCGCCGCTGCGGTGTGAGATAAAGGTGCCCCAGCCGTTCGCCTGGCAGAGCTGTACGGCGGCGAAGGTTTCGCTCAGCGTGCCGATCTGGTTCAGCTTGATCAGCGCCGCATTGGCCAACCGTTCATCAATCCCGCGCTGGATGTATTTCACGTTGGTGACGAACAGATCGTCGCCGACCAGCTCCACCTGATCGCCCAGGGCGTCGCTCAGAATACGCCAGCCGGCCCAATCGTCCTCGGCCAAGCCGTCTTCAATCAGCACGATGGGGAAGTCCTGCACCAGCCGCTGGTAATAGGCCGTCATCTGGGCTGCGTCCAACTCGAGGTTCTCGCTGCGCAGGCGGTACTGGCCGTCGGCGTAGAATTCGCTCGAGGCCGGATCCATGCAGATCGCGATATCTTCTCCCGGCCGGTAGCCGGCTTTCTCTATCGCCTGCACGATCAGCTCCAGCGGCTGGCGGTTTGAGGCGACCGCCGGCGCGAAACCGCCTTCGTCGCCGACGCCGACCGACAGGCCTTGCGCCAACAGGATTTGGCGCAGCGTCTGATAGACTTCACTGCCCCAGCGCACGGCCTCGCGCAGCGACGGCGCGCCCAGAGGGGCTATCATAAACTCCTGAAAGTCTGCCCCTTGCCAGCGGGCGTGCACGCCGCCGTTGATGATATTCATGCAAGGCACCGGCAACAGGTTGGCGCCGATGCCGCCCAGATAACGATACAGCGGCAGCTGCGACAATTGCGCCGCGAGGCGGGCGGCGGCCAGAGAAACGCCGAGCAGGGCGTTGGCCCCCAATCGGCTCTTGTTCTCGCTGCCGTCCAGCGCGATCAGCCGGCGGTCAATCTCCGCTTGTTGACGCACATCCACCCCGCGCAGCGCCTCATTGATCGCCGTTTTGACGCTGTGCACCGCCTCCAGCACGCCTTTGCTGCCGAAACGGTGCGGATCGCCGTCGCGGTGCTCCACCGCCTCTCGCGACCCGGTGCTGGCTCCCGAAGGCACCGAAGCCCGGGCCACGACGCCCCCCGCGCTCATGTCGACTTCGACGGTTGGGTTGCCGCGCGAATCCAGGATCTCTCTGGCGGTTACGTTTTCAATCTCATAGCTCATGGATGATCACCTCATTCTAGGGAGTAGGCACGTGCTTTATCAGCACGTCGATCGACAAATGGTTGATGAATTCGAAGCCGAAGGAGGCAAAGACGCCAAACGGTCGGTTCTGATGGCCGAGTAGCAACAGATCGATGCCTTCGCGGGCAATCAGGGCTTCAACGTCTTTGAAGCGATGGATGCTGACGATTGCGCGCACCTCCAAGGGGATTGAGCAGTCTTCCACCAGGCGGCTGAGCATGGCTTTGGCGGCGATCACCTCGCTGGACTGGCGATCTTTGGTCAGCGAATCGCTGAGGTAGTCCAGCTCGGCATAGTCGGCGCTGATTTGCGCCACGGTAATGCGCGTATTCATCTGCTGATTGAGGCGTTCGGCATGGCGCAACAACCGCCGGCCGTCGCGTTCATCCTGCACCAGCAGTAAAGCATGTTGATAGAGCGACATGACTTATCTCCCTGCGTTAGCGATCTGGAGGGTTAACCACGGTAAAACCTCTTTTTTCCGGCTCGTCATATCGGGCAGCGATACCTGACGAATGCCGAGCACCCGGTTTGACGAGAAATACAGAGTGGAGCGGCGGCGGGTGATATCGGTGACCAGCAGCGCGGTCATCTCCAGCCCGGCTTCCTGCTTCGCTTGTTCAAGCGCCTGTTGCAGGGCGGGCAACAGCGGATCGATGTCGCGCATGGCCCGCACTTCTATCTGCGACAGCAGCAGCGAGACGCTATGGATGCGGTAATTCTTGGCGTCACGGTGCAGCAACTGCGCGGCGGATTGCCCCGAGAGATCGGTTTTAGCGGCCAGCAGCCCGGCGGTGAAGGCGTCATAGTCGACGTGAGAGATTGCGCGTAACCGGGTGACCGCCAGACGATCCTGTTCCGTGGTGGTCGGCGCGCTGAGCGCGACGGTATCGCTCAGGATGGCGCCCAGCAGCAGCGTGGCCTGCGCGGCGTTAAGTGGCATCGGCTTTTCTGCCGTCAGGATCTGCAGGATCACGGTGGCGCAACAGCCGACGGCGCGCACCCAGACATCGGGCGGGTTGCGGGTGACTAACGTGCCCAGCCGATGATGGTCGATAACGCCGACCACGTCGCTGTCGGGCAATGAGGCCGGCCCTTGTTCGACGTCGGTAAAATCGACCAGCCAGACTTTACGGTCACGAAGATCGCCTTTCAGCAGCGCAGGCGCTTGCACGCCGGCGGCGGCCAGTATGTAGCGGGTTTCCGGCGTCAGGTCGCCAAGGCGGAAAGCCACGGCCGGTTTGCCGAGGTGATTGAGCCAGTCCGCGACCACCAGTGCGCTGCAGATGCTGTCGCTGTCGGGATTTTTATGGCCGAAAACGTACAGGGGCATTTCCCGCACGGCGAGATCGGGCTGAGTCGGAAAAGGGGTAAGACGTGAGATTTCATTCATAGCGACTCCTGACATACCTGCCTAAAAATAAAGCGAAGTTGTATATCAGGCGTCATCATCCGGTTCGAGTGAACGCGGCGGTTGGGAAAGGTGGAACACCATCACCTTGTGAACGACTGTAGCGCAGCGCGGTGGCAAACGCAACGTCCGGCAAAGCTGGCGAGAATGCACAATCGGATTGATACTGAGTGAGTCTATGATGGACAAGGATATTTGCCGCTAACCGACGGAAACGCTGAACGGACTTACTGCCGGATCCGTGGGTGCCACAATGGGAGACAACATGCTCGAACCCTGCTTCCCCGAAAACGAAGCCGAACGCCTGTCGGTATTGAATTCGCTGAACGTGCTGGATTCGAACTCGGTGGAAAAACTGGATCGCATCACGCGGTTGGCGGCGAAATACTTCGGCGTGACCATTGCGCTGGTGTCGCTGATCGACCGGGATCGCCAATGGTTTTTGTCGCGCTACGGTCTGGATCCCCGGGAAACGCCGCGCAATATCTCGTTTTGCGGCCATGCCATCTTGCAACGCGAAGCGTTGGTGGTACCCGATACCGCCGAAGACCCGCGCTTTTTCGATAATCCGTTGGTGATCGGCGGGCCGCGGATCGGCTTTTACGTCGGGCAGCCGCTGCTGTCGCTCGACGGGTTGCCGCTCGGCACGCTGTGCATTATCGATAGCCAGCCGCAGCCGTTTTCCCCGGAACAACTGGCCGATCTGCATGATTTCGCCGCCGTGGTGGAGGAGTACCTGCAAAGCATTGAACGCCACGTCTATACCGAAAACCTGAAGTCCGACCTGCAGCGCACGGAGGCCCTGTTCGAACAGACCTTCGCCCAGGCGGCGGTAGGGATGGCGCTGGTTTCGCTGCAGGGGTATTGGCTGCGGGTAAATCCGCGCATTTGCGAAATGCTGCATTATTCCGAACGTGAGCTGATGGATCGCACCTTCCAGGACATTACCTATCCGCTCGATCTCAACACCGACCTGGAAAAGCTGCAGCAGCTGCTGAAAAATGAAATCAGCACCTATTCGATGGAAAAACGCTATTTCCGCGCCGACGGCTCGATCGTTTGGGTGCAGTTGACGGTGGCGCTCAATCGCTTGCCTAACGGCAAACCGGACCATTTCATCTCGGTTATCGTCGATATCAGCGAGCGCAAGGTGGCCGAGGCCGATCTGTTCGCGTTGCAGCATGAGCTGGAGGAACGCGTCGAAATTCGCACGCGGGAGCTGAACGTGGTGGTGAAAAAGCTCAACGAAGAGATTGAAACCCGGGTGCTCGCCGAATATCAGCTCAGTGCGGAGAAGGAGCGTTTGCGCGCCATTACCGACAACATGCCGGCCTTAATCAGCCAGATCGACGGCAATGAACGCTACCTGTTCGCCAACAGCGCCTACAAAACCTGGTTTGGTCTGGAGGAGTCCAGCCTCAGGGGAATGACGGTGCGCGATTTCATGGGAGAAAGCGTTTATCGGATAGCAAAACCGATGATCGAACGGGCCCTCGCCGGCGAAATGGTGAGTTTTGAGAATGAGCTGCAGACCCGGCAGGGGCTGCTGATGATCCACACCACGCTGGTGCCGTGCGAAGCTCAGGGCTTTTACATTCTCGCCATGGACATCACCGAGCTTAAGCGGCTGCAGCAGCGGTTGGAATATGACGCAACCCACGACATGCTGACCGGATTGACCAATCGCCGCGCGTTTCTACGCCGGTTGTCGGGCACGCTGCAGGCCTGTTGCCATCAGCGGCAGATGGCGCTGTTGTTTATCGATCTCGACGGTTTCAAGGCTCTTAACGACAGCTATGGCCATGAGTTCGGCGATCTGATCCTGAAGACGTTCGCCACATTGCTCAGCGCCTGCGCCGGCGAGCGCCACAGCGTCTCGCGCTTGGCCGGTGACGAGTTCACGGTGATCCTGTGGCCGTTGACGGATCCGCGGCGCGAAGTCAGCGAGTTTTGCGAAAACGTGTTGGCGCATCTGGCCAAAATTACGCAGATCGGGCCGCAGAAGGTGCGGCTTTCCGCCAGCATCGGCGCGGCCATTTCCCCACGCGGCGATGTGACGGAGGAGATGCTGTTGACCCGCGCCGACGGCGCGATGTATCAGGCGAAATCGGCCGGAAAGGGCACTTTCGCCATCTGCGAGTTGTGAGCGTGCAGCGGTGACCGTCTCCGGGTAAGCTGTTTTTCTTTTCCTGTGAGCAGAACTCCGGACTTATTGTATGGCGTCTAATCATCAACACAAAGACTGGCTCGAACTGCGACGCGATGACGAAACCGGCATCGAGAGCGTCAATGCCCACTTTCAGGGGCATGCCTACGATCCTCACGATCATGACGAAATGCTGGTGGGCGTCACGCAGCAGGGTTTGCAGCGTTTCAATTGCCACCGCTCATTGCATACCAGCCGGCCGGGGCGCGCCATGCTGATCGAGCCGGGCGCGGTGCACGATGGCCATGCGCCGCAGGCCGAAGGGTTTACCTATGCCATGCTTTATCTGCCCCAGCATTGGGTATCCGCCGCTATGCACCGCCGTGGAATGGGAGACGCCTCCGTGCTGGAAGGCGCCTTCCACAGCACGTTGACCGACGATCCGATGCTGGCGGCTGCGATACAACAGGCCTTTTTCTCGTTGCACCATAGAGAGGGGCGACTGGCGCGCGATCAAAGCCTGGACCATCTGCTGACGCTATTGTCACGGCATGTCCGAGTCAGGCCGGCTTCCCAACACGATGACGCTTTGGTTGAGATGAACCGCTTACGGGACTATTTGCATGCACATATGGCGGATAATCCCAGTCTGGATGACCTGGCGCTTCAGTGTGGTCTGGACCGTTTCCGCCTGACTCGCCAGTTCACCCGGGCTTTCGGTCAGTCGCCGCATGCGTATTTGGTTCGGCTGAGGTTGCGCGCCGCACGCTTGTTGTTGGCGCAGGGGAAAGAACCGGCGCAGGTCGCCATGCAGGTGGGCTTTGCCGATCAGAGCCATTTGGGTCGCTGGTTCCAGCGCGCCTACCGTTTATCACCGGCGGTCTATCAACGCCAGTGCACAAACGTTCTATACCGCTGATTTGCCATTTCCGATGATGTGCTTTTAACAGCACAACGGAGTAGAGCGGAAGATGTTTGAGACTAAAATAGCGTTTATCGTGCGTGACGATCTGCAGGCTTGGCAGCGGCTGAACGTGGTGGCTTTTCTGGCGACGGGGATCGCCGCCGCGGCCCCGGAAATCATCGGCGAATGTTATGTGGATGCGCATGGCAGACGCTACGGCGGCATTTCCGGGCAGCCGATGCTGATTTTCGCCGCGGATTTACCGAGCCTGCAAAATGTGCATCGTAAAGGGCTGGAGCGGGAATTGACGCTGATCCCCTATGTGCACGCCATGTTCGCGACCGGGCACGATGAAGCCAACCGGCAGGTTTTTCTCGCTGAAGATGCGGACAATCTGGATTTGGTCGGTCTGGCTCTACGCGGGCCGAAGAAAGCGGTGGATAAGGCGATAAAAGGCCTGGCGCTCCACGGCTAACCCTATCGGGACCTAAGCCTGGAACGCCTGCAGCCAGTCGGCGAATGTTCTCACGACCTCATCGTCCCGTTCGCGCAACAGCAGGGAGTAAACGCCGGTTCGGATAGTCAACGCCGGGAAAGGCGACACCAGCCGGCCGGACGACAGATGTTTGGCGCAGAACAGGTAAGGCACGACGGCCAGCCCCAGGCCGTCCTCGGCCGCCTGAATGGCGGCAAAGGTATGGTCGAGCGTGAGTGGCGGCGGCGAGGCGTCCAGCGCCGTCGGGTAGGTGTTCAGCCAGCTGTGCCATAAATCCTCACGGGCGCGGATGCGGATGGCGGTATGCCCAGCCAGCGTGCCGGGCGCACTGACCGGCATGGCGCGCAAATAACTCTGGCTGCAGACCAACAGGCTCTCTTCCTGCAGAAAAGGGATCGCTTTCAGCCCGGAGAAGTGCGCGGGATCGCGCCGAATCGCCAGATCAAACGGCGTATTGCGATCGACGGCCCCTGTGCTGGTGGTGATATCAATCGCGACCTCCGGATGAATCTCATTGAACGCCGCCAGCTTCGGCATCAGCCAGTGCATGGTGAACGTCGGCAGGCTGTGCACCACCAGCCGCTGCCGGCCCGCGCTCGCTTTCAGTGCACTTTCCGCGGCATACAGTTCGCTTATCACCCGGGACGCGGTGCGGGAAAAGTTCTCGCCGGCCTGCGTCAGCCGCACGGACTTGTGTCCGCGATAAAACAGTGTGATCCCCAGCTGTTCTTCCAGGCTGCGAATGTGGCGGCTGACCGCGCCGGTGGTGAGAAACAGCTCATCCGCAGCGGCACTGAAGCTGCCAAGGCGGGCGGCGGCTTCGAAAGCGGACAGGTGCGGCAGGGAGTGAATTTTTTTCATAGGTTGAGTCTAGCTCAACCAAATGAGCGAGGAAAGATCGTTTGTCAGCCGTTGATTTTTCTCACTATTATCACGCATCTTTCCCGGTTTGCCGAGCGTGCCATGCAGCGATTTTCCTCGTCTGTCGTTCGTATTAGTCGAATTATCCTCAGCCCTCGATGGGCAGAGAGACGGCGCTGAGATGCGAGCTTTCTTTCTGCTTTGCGCGAGCCGGGCCGGCCTCTGCCTGGGCACCATGATGTTCGCCGGTGCACTGCCGACCATCAGAAGCGAGTGGCAGCTCGACGCCGCCGCCGCCGGTACGGTGCAAACGGTGTTTAGCCTGACTAACGCGCTGGCGCTGCTGGTGGCTTCCTGGTGGTGTGATTCGCTGGGTGCGCGCCGGGTTTACCTGCTGTTTTCCTGGCTGGGCGCCGCTGCGCTGATGCTGTTCGCCGTGTTTGCCCATTCTTATGCCGGCGCGCTGGTGTTGATGGCCTTCGTCGGCCTGACGCAGGGCGGCGCCTATACGCCGGCGCTGCTGCTGGCGATGGGGATGAACGGCCCGGCGCGGCGCGGTTACGCCATCGGCATGATGCTGGCGGCCAGTTCGTTGGGGTATTTTCTGTCGGTTTTCATCGCCGGGTGGAGCGCCATGCGCTGGGGCGCCGGCGTGGCGTTTTTCCTGTGTGCCGCCGGTGCGTTGCTGGGGGCGCTGGCGGGTTCGTTGGCCCTGATCGGTTATCAGGAACCGCAGCTGCGCACGCTGGGGAGGCAGACGAAACGTGAAAACCATGCTATCACCTATGCGACCTTGCTGTTGCTGATCGGGTATATCGCCCACAGCTGGGAGCTGCTCGGCAACTGGGCCTG
Source organism: Serratia sp. Nf2 (assembly GCF_003028435.1). NCBI lineage: Bacteria > Pseudomonadati > Pseudomonadota > Gammaproteobacteria > Enterobacterales > Yersiniaceae > Serratia > Serratia sp. Nf2. Next base: position 79,961 of record NZ_PYTW01000001.1, read on the forward strand.
GGCGCCCAGCCTGGTCAGCGAGGCATTGAGCGGTTTCTCTCTGGATCCGCTGAGCGCCGGATTGATCGTCGCGGCGGTGATCCACCTGGCCGGCATGGCTGCCACGCTGATTGTCGGCACCGTTTCCGACTATTTCAATCGCGCATCGGTGCTGATGTTTATGGGCGCCGCCGGCGCGCTGGGATCGCTGCTGATGGGGTGGTCGGCGAACTGGGGGCCGGGCTGGACGTTGCTGGCCGTCAGCATCGGCAGTTTCTTTATTCTCGGCGATTCCGGCGTGCTGTCGGCCGCGATGGCGGACAATGTGCCGCCGCAACAGCTCGGTAGCGTGATGGGCTGGCGATCGTTACTGGGGTTTGGCATTGGTTCGTTCGCTCCTTTATCCTTTGGCGTCGTGATGGACACCACCCAGAGCTGGGGGGCGTCTTATGCCGTGTTGGCCGGCGGCGGTGGGGTAGCCTGTCTGGCGGCAGGGCTTTTTTGGCGACAATACCTGAAATGAGGCACGGGCATCATTAAATGAATGGAACAACATCACGCATGGTTATCGTGGGCGCCGGGATTGTCGGGGCATCGATCGCCTATCATCTGGCGCGTCAGGGGCAGCACGTTATCGTCGTTGAGCAAGCGTATCCTGCGGCGGGGGCCACGGGCAGATCGTTCGGCTGGATCAGCGAAGGCGTGCCGGAGGGCGCTCCCGACGAATTTCTGCGGCGCGAGATCGTGGCAGACTGGAGGCGCCTCGCGCAGGAGATCCCAGCTCTTTGGGTGAATTGGTCCGGCGCGCTCAGCTATGGTCAGGCGCCGGCGACGCAAAACCCCGACAATCGGCTTTTGCCCTCCGCCGAGATGAACGCGCTGGAACCGGAGCTCAGGCAGCCCGATAGCCAAGCCTATTTTGCGGCGCGTGACGGCGCCGTCGATCCGCAAGAAGTGACACAGCGGTTGCTCGAGTGCGTGAGCGCGTGGGGAGGGGAGTTGCTCCTGGGGCGAATCGTCACCGGATTTTTGCGTAAAGAGGGGCAGATAACCGGCATCGTTACCGAGGAAGGCGCGATCGCCGCCGAACGGGTGGTGCTCGCCTGCGGCACGGGAATCTCCGCGCTGCTGGACGGCAGCGGATTCACGCTGCCGATCGAGGCGTCGCCGGCCATTTTGTTGCGCTATCACGCGGCAACGCAGGCGGTGAACACGCTGATCGCGGGCGATGACGTTGAAGTGCGCCATGCGCAAAACGGCGATCTGCTGGCGGCGGAGGATCACCCTGCACACGGCGATGTCAAACGGGTGGAAAGCGATGCGCAATCGGCGATTGAAGGGCGCCTGCCAGGCGCGGCGCCTTTGCAACTGCAGGCGTGTTCGGTGGGGATGCGCCCCCGGCCGCGCGACGGTTATCCCATCATCGGAGCGCTGGGCGCTACCCGGCTCTATGTGGCGGTGATGCATCCGGCGGTGATGTGCGCGCCGACGCTTGGCCGGCTGGTCAGCGACGAGCTGCTGTATGGCGCCAATCCCGCCATTCCACACGCTTATCGCCCCGCGCGATTTGACGACGGGAAGTGAATATACGCTCAACCTGGCAGCGGTTTTTTGCGCCGTCGGCGAGGCTCTTATATATTTAGTAGCATGCCTGAGGCAGGTTAGGCATGAAACGGCGGTCGGTCGGGCCGCTGCAAGTACGACAGTTAATCCGTTCGCCAAGAGGCTGCGAGCCTGTGCTTTCGGTAGGGACAGCCGCCAACCGTTTTACGGCGACCGAAGGCGGAGCAGCTACTCACAGGTCACGAGGACACTTACCATGCATAAGAGAACACTGGCGTCACTGCATTACGAAAACATGCCTTACGATGGGGTACGTTTTCACATTTTGAAACGGGAGACGCCTGGCCATACGGCGTTGCTGAAGTTGGATGCGGGCAGCCGCCAACCGGCGCGTTTTCATCCGGGGTGGGTGAAACTGATGGTGCTGAGCGGTGAACTGAAGGTTGACGATCAGACGTTGCAACCCCATGAGATGTTAATCATTCCTGCCAATACCGCCTATACGGTACAGGCCATTACTGAAGTGATTTGTCTGGCGATTTCCGAACTGGACGGCGCCGAGTTGGCCCGTTGAGGTGATAACACTAATGGATAGAGGAGAGCCTAGGTGCTCTCCCTATCCCTGCAACATTAAGCCGCCCCCAGGCTGAGCTACCTGCTGATTGATGCGTATACCTCCTGACTTATGCTACCACGCTTTCCCTTTCCATCACTTTCGGCCACGCCGCCCCCGCAACGAGCCGCCATCGCGCAGCGCATGCGCAATGTCATCGCCTTTGTTTTACGCAGAACGATGAAATTTTGGTGTAAATAGTGAGTTTCTTCGCATAAGGCCCCTGGTGTGGCTTGCGAGAACGTCACTATATGGAGGATCATGCGGCCTCTCTATCAAATAAAAGACATTCGCGTTATCAAAAGGGACAAACGACCATGGGATTCGAAGTCGACAACGCCGAAACGAAACGCATCGACCTCAGTAGCCACGAAAACTCCTCGTTCGAGGTGACGGGGCTGGTGAAACACTATCCGGCGGGCTTTGTCATTCCTTACCACTCGCATAAACGCTGCCATTTGCTCTATTCGCAGCAGGGCGTTATGGCGGTCGAGGCGAGCAGCGGGCGCTGGATCGTGCCGCCCACCACCGCGGTCTGGCTGCGGCCGGGGGTAGAACATCAGATCGTTATGCAGAGCAACATTTGCGTTTACGGGATTTTGGTCGACGAAATCACCGCCGCGCGTTTGCCGCTGCGCGACGGCGTATTGCAGGTCTCACCGCTGCTGCGAGAACTGATCGCGCAGTTGGCGACGCTGGCGCCCGAAGGGGCGGAGACCAAACGGCACGCGCTGCTCAGAGCGCTGTTCCTCGAGGAGCTGAGCCTGCAGCCGCAGCTGGCGTTGCATCTCCCCTGGCCGGCAGAGGCGAGAATGGCCGAGATTTGCCGGCAGTTGGTCATCACGCCGGCCGACGATCGCGGCATTGAGGCCTGGGCCGATTCACTGTCGATCAGCGTAAAGACCTTTCAACGCCATTTCAGCCAACAAACCGGCATCACCTTCGGCCAGTGGAAACAGCGCCTGCGGCTGCTGTCGTCCATTCCGCTGCTGCTGGCCGGCCACTCGATCATCCACGCCGCCTTCGAAAGCGGTTACGAGAGCCACAGCGCCTATTCGGTGGCGTTCAAAAAACTGTTTGGCGTTTCGCCTTCGCGCTTTACGCTATAGCCTTATGGCAGAGCGCGTTTCTCCTATAGATTGAAGCAACCTAATGACGTATAAAGCAAAGCAGTCAACCTCCGAGGCCGCTTCCCGTGATAAAAATTGTCGTGTATCTGATTCTCGCCGTGACGATCGCCATTATTGCGGCAAGAGTCCTCTTTCGTTTGCCGGATATCTCCCAGCGTCTGCCGCAGGCGGCGTTGCCGGCGGATCCTGCCGCCCAATTGCCGGCACGGGCCGCCGAACTGATGGCGGCGCACCCAGGCCTGAGCGGCGTGGTGCCGCTGGCCAGCGGACACGATGCGTTCGCCAGCCGCCTGGCGTTGGCGCGGATGGCGGAAAGGTCGATCGACGCCCAGTACTACATCTGGCATAACGACACCTCCGGGCAGATCCTGCTGAAAACCCTGTATGACGCCGCCCAACGCGGCGTGCGCGTGCGGCTGTTGCTGGACGATAACGGCGTCGCCATGGACGAAACCCTGGCGGCGCTGAACGCCCAGGAAAACGTCGAGATCCGCCTGTTCAACCCATCGACCGTGCGCACGCCGAAGCTGGCCGGCTACGCCTTTGACTTTATGCGCATGAATCGGCGCATGCATAACAAGTCTTACATCGTCGACGGCGCCGTGGCGATCATCGGCGGCCGCAACATCGGCGACGAGTATTTCCAGGTCGGCGACGAAAACTATTTCCTCGATCTCGACGTGCTGAGCGTCGGCAGCGTAGTGGCAGAAACGGCCGAGGTCTTCGATCGCTACTGGAACAGCGCGTCGGTGTTCGGCGTTGAGCAGATTATCCGGGGCAAAGGCAATCTTTCCGCCTTCCTGGCGCAGGCCACCGCCACCGAAAGCAGCGATCGGGCTCGCAAACTGGCGGTGCAGCTGGAAACCAGCGCGGTGCGCTTTCGCGATGGCGTCGTGCAGCCGGAGTTCACCCAGGTAGAGCTGGTGGCCGACGATCCGGCGAAAGGGTTGGGCAAGGCTTCGCGCGATCGGTTGATGGTGACGCAGCTCGGCAAGATCATCGGCGGTGTCAACCAGCAATTGGATCTGGTCTCCGCCTATTTCGTGCCGGGCCGGGAAGGGGCGAGCTTCTTTGAATCGCTTGCCAAACAGGGGAAATCCATTCGCGTGCTGACCAACGCGATGAACACCACCGACGTGCTGGTGGTACATGCGGGCTACGCCAAATACCGGCGTGAGCTGCTGCAGGCCGGCGTCGAGCTGTTCGAGCTGAAGCTGCGCGCCGGTCAACCGACCGGGCGCAAGGAACTCAAGCCGCTGGGGCTGTCCGGCGCGGCGCTGCACGCGAAAACCTTCGCCATCGACGATAAGCGGGTATTTATCGGTTCGTTCAATTTCGATCCGCGTTCGGCGCACCTGAACTGCGAAATGGGCTTCTTGATCGACAGCCCGACGCTGGCGGCCGACACCCGCCAACTGTTTGATGGCCCGCTGGAATACGCCGCCTATCGGCCGGTATTGACGCCCGAGGGCAAAATGGTCTGGAACGAAGCCTTCGAAGACGGCCATACCGAGGTGCATCAGCAGGAGCCCGGCGCCGGCTGGGTAAAACGCATCGTTCTTACCGTGGCCGGCTGGCTGCCTATCGAGTGGATGCTGTAAGGCCGGCGAATGCCACCGCCACTCGATAACCCAAACGTGGCGAAAGTGATCGCCACGCTCGTAGAGATTTACACGCCGAAGTGACAGGGCGCACCCCGCCGCGTTAACTCCGGCGATCTGCGCTGGCTAAGCCTGACTAGCGTCCCTCCTGAGTTGCGGCCAACAAGGCTTGTAACGAGGGCGCTTCGACCAGATTCTCGATACAGGCCATCAGCCGTCGCGCGTTATGCTTTAATCCATGATTCGGCGACTGCTCACAGCAGAGAAGAAATTTATCCCGAATATCCTGCATATCCGCCGGGTTCTCGGGCCAGCCGCGGCCGAACTCGGCTTCGAGCCGCAGCGTATCGCCTTTTTCGGGCGTAATATGAAGTTCGAAGCGGTCAAACCGTTCGAAGCCGTGTTGTTCATGGACCTCGATACGCTGCGCTAGCGCAACGACCGCAGGTTCTGTCGCGAAGGCCGCACTGAATTCGAGAGCGCTGGCTTGGCCGCGCAGCAGCGCGTTAGCGATGATGTAACGCGCGCTGAATTGCGCATCGATTTCGGCCGTTTTCTGCGGCTCGTAAGGTGCACCGCACACCATGCGCATGGTCGGTGACGCGTGCAGCGTGATCTTCGCTCGTTCGGGATCGGGCAATTGCCGGTGTGGCCCGTCGTTCAAGAGCGTTTCTGTCAAAGCCAGCAGAATGCTGCAATGTGGGTATAGCTTGAAGCAGGTCGCTTCTTCCCCCAGAAAGGCAATGCCCAGTTGGTGGGTCAGCATCCCCAGATCGGGTTCGCCCGGCGCATAGAGATTGAAAAAACCGTTCTCGCCGCTCAGGACGCGTTTGGGGCCGCTTATCCCCGCCTGAGCCATCAAGACGGCTTCCAGCGCATGGCGCGCCACCAATCCCTGGCTGATGCGCACCGCCAGCGTCTTGTCCTGATAGTGTTGGAAGGTGCCGATGCCGAAATCGAACGCCAGACCGATGGCGTCGGCGAAAGCTTGCTGATCCAGGCGCAGCAAGCGGGCGGCGATCGCTGCGCCTGAAAACAGGCCAAGGATATTCGAGTCGAATCCGCGGTAGAAAAAGCCGTTCGCCTGCGCGGCAAGGTTGATGCGTTGGGCGAAGTCCTGGCCGACGGCCAATGCCGCCAACATATCCAATCCGGAAGCACCCGACAGCTCCGCCGCCGCCAGCGCGACTGGAATATCCGAAGAGCTGGGATGCCAGCCGGGGGAGAGAACGTCGCAGTAGTCGAGCGCACGAGCTCGCACGGCGTTGACGAACGCCGCCTGCGGCGCGGCGAGGCGTTCTTCACTGCCGATAATGCTGGCCTCGGCGTTGCCGCTCCAGCGTCTGGCCAGCGAGAGCGCCGCATCAACGCCACTTTGGTCATAGCCTGCGGCGAGACAGCCAAGATTATCCATCAGTCGTTTGCATTGGAATGCCAGGACAGCGGGGGGAACCATGCATGCATCTATCTGTGAAGCGAAAGCGATCAATTCCTCGATCGGGTCGACCGATAATTTTGTCATGTTTATTCCTCGTTCAGTCGTTCAGCGGACTTGCTCAGCAGGGCGTTTTCAGCCTGCGGATGCAGACGGAAACGCGGATGCAGCATGATCAGCAGCCACACGGTCATCGCGATGCTGAGCAATCCGGCCCAAAACATGGCGATCCCGAAACCGTCGGCGAAGGCGCTGTGCGTCAGATCTTGCAGGCGATTCGCGCCCAGCGCGTCCACGGCCGTCTGCTGTTGCTCTATCACCGCTACCCGGGCGATTTCGGCGGCCTGTTCCACCCCCTGCGTGTGCAACGCCGCTGTCAACGTCGTGACCGCTTGCATGCTCATCAATGTGCCCAGCAGCGCGATGCCCAGCGTCATGCCGGTTTGTCGCAGCGCGTTCATCGTTGCCGATGCCATCCCAGAGCGCTGCGGCGCGACGGTGCGCATCACCAGCGCGCTGGTCGCCGGCATCGACAACCCCATGCCGAAGCCGAGTAGTGCCAAATACAGCGCCACCAGGGGGTAAGACGAGCTGGCGTGCAGCTGCGTCAGTAACAGCAGGGCAATGCCCATCAGACCATAGCCGGCGATCATCAGCGAGTTCACACTCAGTTTGGCGGACAGGCGGCCAAAACCCGAAGCGGCCAGCGCCATGGCGAGAAACTCCGGTGCCATGCGCCAACCGGTGTCGGCGGGGCTCCAACCCTGAGCCTGTTGCAGAAACAGCGAGACGAAGAAGACGCTGCTGTAAGCGGAGAAGCCAAGCACGAAAGAGGCGAAGTTGTAGCCGGTAAAGTCGGCGTGACGAAACAGACTCAGCTGCAGCAAGGGGCGTTTGACCCGGGTTTCCACCCATAGAAACAGCGCAAACAGCACCAGGGCGGCGTACAGCGGAAGGCGCGACTGCACGCTGTGCCAGCCGAACTCGCCGGCGGCAATCAGCCCATAGGTCAGCGCGCCGAGCCACAAGATGCTCAGCCCTTGCCCTAGCGGATCGAGCGCAGCGTGTTCCGGATGCGAGCTCTCTCTCAATCCCCAACCGCCCAATACCAGCGCGACGATCCCGACCGGAATGTTGATCCAGAAAATGCCCGGCCAACCGGTGGTGTGTACCAGCAGGCCGCCCAAAACCGGGCCGATCACCAACGAAAGCGCATTGACCGAGGACCAAATGCCGATCGCGCGGGTCCGCAGCTGTTCTTCCGGAAACGCGTGGGTCAGCAGGGACAGCGCACCCGGGATGACGGCTGCACCGGCGATACCCTGGATCACGCGACCGGTCAGCAGCATGCCGAGGTTGGTCGCGAATGCGCAAACGATCGAACCAACGGTAAACAGGGCGACGCCGAAGAGCCAAATGCGTTTACGGCCAAACCTGTCGCCCAGCGGGCCGGACGAAAGGATCAACGCGGAGAGGCATAGGGCATAAGCGTCAACGACCCACTGCAAGCCCGACATGTCGGTTTGCAGTGATTCCAGCATCGTGGGCAGCGCCACATTGACGATGCTGATATCGAGCGACGCCATAAATGTACCCAGACAGATGGCGGCAACGAGCGAAATCCTGCGCATACCGGACATAAAGGGGCTCCTTATTGAGAGAAGGTGATAGTGAAAACTATTCTCACCTTATATTATGACTGACCGTCGGTCAATGGAGTGTGAATATTGATTTCACTGCGCTAGGTCGGCTGGTCAATGGCAACAACATTGGTTACGATGGCCGCTGGATCCACACTGGACGTTGATATGAAGACAAAAGAAAAGATGAAAGAAACACAGCCTCGAACCAAACCGGCAGAAGTGCGCCTGGATGAATTGATGGATGCGGCGCAGAAGCTGTTTATCGAAAAAGGATTTGAAGCGACCACCATCAGCGATATTGTCCGTGACGCCAACGTCGCCAAAGGAACGTTCTACCACTATTTTCCGTCCAAAAACGAAATGTTGTCCGCTTTACGTATACGGTTCACCAATCACTTTATCGAGAAAATTCAGCTGGCTATCGATGAATGTGCGCAAGATGACTGGTTGGCGCGCCTGAGAGCCTGGTGTGATGCCGGCGTGGCGACCTATTTTGAAGGTATGGAATTGCACGATGCGCTGTATCACGATCATCATTATCATACCCGGGGCAATCAGGATCGTGATGCCGTGCTGGAACAGATCCTGACGATTTTAAACGATGGCGCCGCGGCGGGCGCCTGGAGTCTGAATAATCCGCACTTGACCGCCATCCTGATGTATCACGGCATGCACGGCGCCGTGGATGACGTCATGGTCAACCCCAACGCCGACCGCCAAGGACTGGGGGCGGCGCTGGCGCAGGAGTTCATGCGTTTGCTGGGATGCCGCTGATCGTTCACGGCTCCGCATCGAGCGATACCCAGTAACCGGGCTGATACGGAATGGGAAGAAAACGCGCGAAAAGCTCCGCAAAGGTCACTTCGGGATCGACGCCGGCGAACAGCGACGGATGGAACCAGGTGGCCAGTCGCTCGATAGCGACGAAATTAAAGGGATGATCGTAAAACGGGTGCCAGATGGCATACGCTTTTCCGCTCTTTGCCGCGGCCAGGGTGCGATAAGCCGGGCGTCGCATCAATTTTTCCAACTGCGTTTTTGCCAGCGCCAAATCTGCGCCGGGGCCAAGGTTGACCCAGTCACCTCCAGGTGAATAATGACTCCAGTTGCTGCCGGTCACGACGATTTTATCGGGCCGGGAAGCGATCACCGTTTCCTGGCTTAGTGAACCGTAAACGCCGTGGATATGCCTCTGGGCCAGGTTGAATCCACCTGCGATATTCACCATTTCACCGTAGTTGCCATTTCCCCAAGACAGACAACAATCGTCGTACAACCCGGCGGCGCGCTCCATCATTACGCGTGGGCGCGGCGGAGCCCGTTTCGCCAGCGTATCGAGGATCGTATCGAGATGTCGCTGACGGAAGCGAATCAAGCTGTCTGCGCTTTGTGGATTATCAAACAGCTGGCCCATGATGGCGATGCTTCTGGCGCTGTTGTTCATCAGGCCGATGCTCATATCGACAAATACCACGGGGATATTCGCCGCCGTGAGCTTAGCCATCAAACCGCTCGCTTCCAGCGCCGAGCGAGTATTCGCATTGAGCAACATGACTTCGGGCCGCAAGGCGATCAGCCTTTCCAGATCGAATTGCATCTGCTGCACTCCGGCAAAGGTCGGCAACTGCGCCAGCTCCGGAAAATGACGCAGATACAGCCGATAGCTATCCAGGTCGGCGGTGCGAAAATTGTCTCGCCAGCCCACCAATCTTTCCATCGGCGCGCGGGGATTAAGCGCCGCGACGGTATAAAACAGATTGCCTTCCGCCAGGAAAATACGCCGCAGGGGATAACGTAAGGTCACCGTCCGCCCGACGATATCGGTCACGGCCTGCGTATCGGCCTGCGCGCGCAGAGATCGCAACGGCGAGGAAAGCGCCAGCAAAGTGGCCACCTGCAGAAAACGCCGTCTGCGCATCAGAAATACCAACTTATCGAACCGGTGACGCTGCGTTCGATGCCGATGCTGCAGTAAGGCGCGCTGGTGCAACTGGCGACATAAGATTTGTTGGTCAGGTTGTTGATGGTCAACCCCAATTCGAGGTTATACAGGCGCGGATCCCAGGCACCCGGCGTATAGCGAACGGTCATATCGCCGAGCCAAACGGCAGGCACTTTGAATGTGTTGGCGCCATCTCCCCAACTGGCCCCCAGGTAGCGAGCGCCGCCGCCGATCAGCAGCCCCTGCAGCGGCCCTTTAGTAAAGCGATAGTCCAGCCACATCGAGCCGGTTTGCGCCGGAACACCGACCGGGTGTCGCCCCTGGGTGTTATCGTTGGCTTGAGTCACGACGTTGTTGACCCAGGCATAGGCCAGCATCAGGTTAAGGCTATCGGTCAGCGCCGCACGCGATTCCAGCTCCACGCCGCGAGAACGTACTTCGCCAGTCTGGGTGTAATAGCTGGGATTGAGGGGATCGATGGTGTTCACATCGCGCTGCGTCAGTTGGTAAACCGCCAGGCTGGTCATCATTGCGCTGCCGGGCGGCTGCAGTTTCAAACCCATCTCATACTGAGTGGAATGGGTGGGTTTGAACGGCGAGCCCTGAGCGTCAGTGCCGGTCAGCGGATCGAAGGCGGTAGAGACGCTGGCCCACGGCGCCAGGCCGCTGTCGAACGGGTGGCTCAATCCGGCACGATAGCTCCAGGCGGCGTCATTGGTTTGCGTTTGGGTATGGGCCAGATTGTCACCGGTACGCATACGCGACCAGTCATGACGGCCGCCCAACAGCAAATGCCATCCGCGCCAGCTGGCTTCGTCCTGCCCGTATAAGCCGGTGCGGTGGAAACGTTGCGTTGTCGACGTGCGTGAAACCGCAACAGGATCGAATGAAGGGCGGTACTGACCGGACCAGGGATCGAACGTCACGGTTTGCGATCCCCACCAGTCTTTATCCAGTTTACCGGTCTGGTAGTCGATGCCGGCCAACCCTTGGTGGGCGATGGCGCCGGTAGCGAATTTCACCTCGGCCTGGTTATCCATCACAAGGCTGTCCGCCTGACTCGGGGAATCTTGGTAGACCGCCGTCAAAAGGCGGTTGTCCGGCGTGATGGCGCGGGTAAAATCGCGCCGCACCGCAGAGTCTACATGGGAATAGCGCAGGTTTTGTTTTAATCGCCAGCGATCGTTCAACTGCACTTCAAACAGTGAGGTCACATCATATTGCGTGCGGCTTGAGTTCTCGTGCGCCGGATCGCTGTAATTTTTATCGGTATCTATCTTGCCGCGCGCATTGGGCAACAGCCCCAGAACCTGGGCGGGCAGGGTGTTGTAATAGCCCGACTCGGGTTCACGCAGATAGTGAGTCAGCACGGTCCAACGCATGCGTTCGTTGGGCTGCCAGGTGATGGCAGGTGCCAGATAGAGACGCTTCTGCCGGGTATCTTCTATCTGCGAGCCACGCGTGGCCGCCAGGCCATCGACACGATACAACCACTGTTCGTCATCGGTTAGTGCGCCGGTGGCATCGAGACTGAGGGAACGCGTACGGTCGTTGCCGACATCCAATTTAAGCTGATTCGACTCGGTAGCGGAAGGCCGTCGGGAAATCATATTGATTACGCCTCCGGCACCGCCCTGGCCGTATAACGAGGAGGAGGGGCCATGCAAGACTTCGATGCTTTGCAACCCCCAGGTTTCAATCTGTGGCCCCCAAATGCCGGTATTGCCGATGACGCGTAAACCATCCAGATAGTAGTCCGCCTCAAAGCCGCGCATTCTGGCGAAGTCCACGCCGCTGGAAAATGCACCGAAGCGTTCTACGGCAACGCCGGCGCTGTAGCGCAGCGCCTGGCTGACCGTATCGGCTGATTGCACGTCCATTTGCTGTCGATTGACCACCGAGACGAATTGCGGCACGTCGACCAGCGGTGAACGGGTTTTGGTTGCCACCTCCGCTTGTTGGGCCGCGTAGCCCTGTGGAACGTTGCCCGAGGACGAACCGTCAGCTACCACCCATATCGACTCTTCGCCTGCCGCCAGAGTCAGGCAAGGCACCATGCCCAAAAAAAACGGGCAAAGATAAGCGTGTCGCAAATGAAATCCGTTGAATTTATTCAAAAATAATCCCTCTTCAAGTAAGCGTCTCGCTGTGGGGCGGGAGCCTGGCCATCTCAGGCAAGCGTTAAAATACCCATTGACCGACTGACGGTCAATATGAATAATTATCAATACCATTTAACGATTGGATAACATTATGAAGACTCTGGATGATTTATTGGCGCTGTTAGCGGAGGTGGGCGTACCTGAAGACGTACTGCAAGCGGCGGATGGCAGCTGGCAACTGCGCCAGGATTTAGCGCTCAGTTCGGCGGAAACCGTGGCGTTGCAAGCTCTGTTGAAGGCCCGCTGCGTCGATGCGCCCTCGCTGTGGGGAGGGCAAGACTATTCATTAGATCAGCTTATTTCTGAAATATCATAAGCAACTATGAAAAAGACATTTTTTATAACCTTATGTTTAAAAACAAATTTACGACAGAATGGTCCGTATGAAACATAAGGTATACAAATAATTAACCCCAAAGTAATTGACTGACGGTCGGTCGTAGTGTTTGATGGCGACCAGAAAATGAAGTGTTTTTGAGTCCATTTTGCTGTTCATTGTGAGCCAATACAGAAGTGACGGCGCCGCCTGACCGAGGTGCCGAAAGCTGTTTGTTTAACGAATTGTGATTGAGAAAGATAACAGTCAAACAGTGAGTTAACTCATTATGGAGTCGCTATGGTTAGTGTTGGGGATTCAATCAATCAACGTTTATTAAAGGCCCTTCAACAACATGGACAGCGCCCGGCGCTTTTTGAACGCGGGGAGGTTTACAGTTACGACTGGCTGAACGGCGCGGTCGCTTCAGCCGCCTTGAAATTGCGCCAACTAGGCGTGCAGAAAGGCGATCGGATCGCGTATCAATTGCGCAATACCCGTGAAGCGGTTGTCGTCATGCTATCTTCGTTGATGCTCGGCGCGATCCCGGTGCCGATATTACCTTCTTATCGTGAGAAAGAGCTGAGGCACATTCTGCATCTGACCGCGCCGAAAGTATTCGCCTTGCAGCGCGGTTCCCGCCGCTATAACCCACTTGCCGCTCTGCAGACGCTGTTGACGGAAGGTCTCAATATCGATGTGATACTGGTCGAAGATTACGATGACGCCGGGCACGATACTCGCTACCTGAACCTGCAACATTTCTGTTCACCCCTGATGCCTTCGCCGCCACTTCACGCCGTCATCATGACCCCGTCGGATACCGCCGTCATGTTGCTTTCGAGTGGCACCACCGGTTTGCCCAAGGCGATCGCACGCAAGAATGGCGGTTACAGCTATATGATTGAATGCGGCTGTGACGTGTTTGCTCTGGACAGCCAGTCGGTCTATTTCGCTGCGATGCCGGTTTCACATGGATTCGTCCTCAATTGTCCCGGCATACTTGGTACGCTTTCTCGCGGCGGCGCTGTGGCGCTCGCCGATGCGCCCTCGGCGGAAACGGCGTTGGACGTGATCGAGCGATGCGGCGTAACGCATACCACGCTGGTGCCTGCTCTACTGTCGCAATGGAGCGAACTGCAGCAAAAAACGCCGCGCAACCTGACAACGTTGTGGCATGTCCAGGTGGGTGGGGCCAGAGTGACGCCAGAGCTGGCGGCCTCCTCGTCCCGCAGTCTCGGCATTACCCTGCAGCAATGTTATGGCATGAGCGAAGGGCTGTTGTGTTTTAACGCGGTTGACGACGATGATGCGGTGCGGTTCAGCTCTCAGGGCCGGCCTTTGAGCCCCTATGATGAAGTACTAATCGTCGATGAAAATGGCTGTTCTTTGCCCGTGGGTAAATCAGGTGAACTGATCACCCGTGGCCCTTATACGCTCACCGAATACTACCAAAATCCCCAGGCGAACCTTGCCGCGTTTACCGCTGACGGCTTCTACCGCACCGGCGATCTGGCGCACGTCGATGCCGCAGGCAATATTTTCATCGATGGGCGCGTCAACGATTCGATTAACCGTGGGGGAGAAAAATTCAGTCCGAACGAGATAGAAGAACTGGCAGAACAACATCCTGCCGTGGTGCGAGCCGCTTGCGTGGGCATGGCGGACGATCTGTACGGTGAGGTGCCGTGTCTGTTTGTCACCAGTACGGATGACACGCTGACCCTCAGCGCATTGCGCCGTTTCTTTGAGAAAGAAGGGCTGGCGGCGTTCAAGGCACCGGAAAAATTGATCGTCATCGACGCCATTCCCATGAAAGGCATCGGCAAGATAGATCGCCTGACGCTGCGCGATTTGCTGCGCCAGGAGCCGTCCGTCAGAAACACGGCGGGGTTGAACTCATGACGCAATTGCGCACTTCTCTCGGCTGCGCGGTGAGACTCAGCCGCCCGCGCAGTTCGCCGGTCACCAAACAATTGGTGGTCTTTCCGCATGCCGGCGGCGGCGTAGCGTTCTACCAGCACTGGCGCGAGCTGCTGCCGGACGAGGTGGATCTGTTCATCATGCAATATCCCGGCCGGGAAGATGCGCAAGACGCGCCGGCCTGGGAAACGGCCCAGCACGCCATTGCGCGCTGCGTCGATGCGCTGCATGCCTCGCTGGGCATCGCGCCGGCGGTGATTTTCGGTCACAGCATGGGTTCGCTGCTTGCCCTGCAGGTTGCCGCGGCGCTGCAAACGTCGCGCTTTCGCATCGACACCGTTTTGTCGGCCCAGCGCGCGCCGTCAGAACTGAAATTACTCCGGCAGGAAAGCCAGCGGCAAGAAGTGTTGGACCACATCCTGGCATTCAGTGAAAGCAGCGGCGCGTTGACGCTGGATGAGCTCACTCGCCCGCTTGTCACCCGATTGATACAGCAAGACCTACGGCTGTTGGGTGAACTCAGCGCAGAACCGTTGCCCGGCCTGCAGCCGCGCATTTTGGGCGGCAACAACGACCCTTTGGTTAGCCGCTCCGCGCTGTCGCAGTGGAAAGTAGAACTCCCCGGCAGCCAGGTTCAACTCCTGACGGGCGATCACTTTTATTTCATGCAGGATACCGCTGCATTTCTCCGCCGGCTGCTTCAGTAACGCTGGCTTATTTGTCAACGTATGGCTTTAAAGGAACCTCTGATGAATTTTGAGCTGTTTAACCCACAGGATTGCGCACCGGATACGGAGAAAGCCTTTACTCTGTTCCCCCAGTTGAAAAAATTCTATGCGGCGTTAGGCAACACCCCGCTGGTTGAAGTGCCCTCGCCAAAGGGGAAGGCGTCGATTTACGCCAAGTTCGAGTTTGAAAATCCGTTTGGCTCGGTGAAGGATCGCACTGCGTTCGGCCTGTTTTGCGATGCTATCAATCAACACGATTTCGCCGCCGGTGAATTAAAATTGCTCGATTCCTCGGGGGGCAATATGGCGAAAGCGCTGGCTAAGCTCGGCAACATGTGCGGGATAGCGGTGCAAGTTGTGATCCCGGATTCATCCCCGCAACCGTTGATCGACACGCTGAAGGGGGACAACGCCGTCGTTACCTTGGTCGATCGCAATCAGTTCCTGCTCGGCGTCATTGCGCGCAGCCAGCAGATTGCGCATGAAGATGGGAGTTGGACGCTGTTATCCCAGCATCTCAACCTGGTTAACACCGCCGTACATCAGCATGCGACGGGCGCAGAGATCCGGCGGCAGCTGAACGGCGAGCGTGTCGATGGTTGGGTTTCCGCGGTCGGTACTGGTGGCACACTGTCTGGCGTCGCGGCGGCGCTACGTCAGGATAACCCACAGCTGATCGTGTGGGGCAGCACGCCGCGCGAACTGCCTTACGGTACGTTGTCCGCCCCGAATGGAGAACCGAAATTCGCCGGCGCCGGTGGACTGGGTTTCGGTTTCCGTCAGCCTTTCATCAGTAAGCTGATGCCGCAAGAGCCACCTTTCAATCCGGTTTCTTATCGGGAAGCACTCAGTGCGATGCATGAGTTCCATCAACTAACCGGTGTCAAAATCGGTGCCTCTTCCGCCGCCAACTGGAAAACGGCCTGTAAGCTGGCTGAAACGTTGAGCGCAGATCAACGCATTGTCACGCTCTTTGCCGACGCGGGTTCCGATATCGACCGAGAAAAAGGGCGCGAGTGGTTTAAACAATTTGAAGCATTAACCGTTTAACAACGTTTGAAAGGAATGTTTTATGGAAATTATACAGGGCAATAATAATGTATTGGCTGAGTTGATTACGCTTGGCGATTATGTTCGCGAATTAATCAGTTCCGGCAAAGACACTGCGGAAATTGAACGTGTTCTGGCATCGAAAGACGGCTATAAAAATGTCACGATCCTTTCCGTTATAGAAATGGCCAATATTACCTTCAAAGCGAAAACGAATAATGCGCCTAACGTGGGTGATGCCAATTCACATACTGACCTGCTGGTGGATCAGCAAGGGCATGATATCGGCACGATGAAGGGCCAGGGGTGGAAAATCGCGTCACTGCCTGACGATAGCGTGATTTCCTGGTATCACGAAACCGCTGAAACGCCGCTGGGACGGATCGAAACCGCCGGCATTTGGAACTCCAGCGCCATTTGGGCAGGGCAATGGCAATCGCTGTTCGCCGCCGGCGTTAGCGGGGATGTCATGGGGAAAATCGGCGTTCGTCAGCTTTATCAGGATATTCCGCGAGAAAAATATCTGACGCTGATCGTTCTGTTGCCGTTGGATCAGATTAAAAGCTTGATTAAAAAATAATTCTACTAAACACACACAATATCCATTGCGAGGGATAGGTATGCACACGTCAGTACACTGGGATGTCATTATTATCGGTGCCGGCCCCATAGGGCTGGCCGCCGCGTGGAATTATGCGCGTGAACATCAGGATCATAAAATTTTGGTGCTGGAGCAATATGCGCTATTTACGCAATTAGCGGGTACCAGCGGGGAGGAGCGCCATTGGCGTTTGCAATATTCGGAATTGGAAATCTTCCGCCTTACCCTGGAAGCCGACAAATTATGGCGGCAATTGGAACAACAGGCGGACAGAAAACTGATCCACCGCATTGGCAGCCTGTGGTTCGGCGATGCGGATGTCTGGACCAATGAGGGGCAGATCCGTCAAACCATGCTGTCGATGGATGAGATGAGGTTGCCTTATGAACGTCTGACGATGCGCGAAATCGAACGGCGCTACGGTTTTACCGGGCTGGACAGCAACTATGAAGGGTTCTTGCAGCAAGACGGAGGGGTAATCGACGTTAAAGGTACCCTGACGTCGCTTTACTCTCTGGCTAGCGAGGCCGGCGTGGAATTCCAGTTCCAGCAATGCGTGAAGGCCGTGGAACCGGATGCGCGGGGGGCAACGGTACTGACGGCGCAGCATCGCTATCGCGCCCGTAAGGTATTGGTCGCTGGCGGGCCGGGCAGTAAGAAGCTGCTGCGCCAACTGGATATCGATCTTGCGCTTTCCACCTATGAGATGGCCTGCATTAGCATGCTGCGCAGTCAGCGTCTGGGGGCCAACGATCCTTTCTGGTTTGCTTTCCAACCGCCGGTAGAGAGCGACAGTAACCTGTTTTACGGTTTCCCGCCCAATCCGTGGTCAGTCAATGGATTTGACCGACTTGGGACCGATTTTGAAGTGGATCCGATCACCGAAGCCAATGCGCCGAGTTATCGGGCCAACCCGCAGCACGTTGAGCGAGCGCTCGAGTTTGCCCGGCGGCATATGCCGTTCCTCGAGCCGGACAAACAACATTCCGCCGCGAGCTGCTTGGCGGTGTTGCCCACCGATCCGGCGCGCCAATTCTATCTCGACAGCGCCAAAGGCCGCTGCCACGGCGGCGAGCATCTGGTGGTTTCGGCAGGCGGATGGGCATTCAAATTTACCCCTCTGATGGGGCAAATTTGCGCCGATCTGCTGGCGGAACGAGAACCGCGTTGGGACATCAGCGCATTGCGCTTCTAATCGGAGAACCTCTATGCAGCAGGTGAACAGCAATGACCGGGATATCGCCTTGGTGGGCATGGCCTGCCGCTTCCCGGGTGCCGAGGATGTGGAAAGCTGGTGGCATAACTTGATCAACGGCGTCGAATCGCTGGTTCGCGTCGACAACGAGCAAGTTGACTCGGCCGACGGGGGCTATATTCCCGTCGCCGCACCGGTGGCCGGCGACATATCCCGCTTCGACGCGGGATTCTTCGGCCTGAGTGCGCGCGAAGCGCTGCTGATGGATCCCCAGCAACGGCTCTTTTTAGAGTGCGCCTGGCACGCTCTGGAAAACGCCGGGGTAACGCCGGGTGAGCTTGACGATACGGGCTTGTTTGCCGGCTGTAGCAGTTCCGATTATTTGCGTCAGGCACAGGGCTCTGCGTTGCTCGACAAACTCAACCCTTCGCCGTTCGAACGGCAAATCGCGAGCGACAAAGACTACCTCACCAGCCGAGTGGCCTGGCACCTGGGCATCGGGGGGCCGGTGTGTAATGTACAGGCCGCTTGTGCCACTTCGCTGGTGGCGGTTTACGAAGCGGTTCAAGCGTTGCGCAGTGGCCGTTGCAATATGGCTATGGCCGGCGCTTGTACCCTCAGGCTCCCGCAACATGAAGGATATTTCGCGCAGCAAGGCATGGTGTTTTCCACCGATGGGCACTGTCGACCGTTTTCTGCAGATGCCAGCGGCACGGTGTTCGGCAGCGGCGTCGGCATTGTCGTGCTGAAACGGCTGTCTGACGCACAGGCGGCCGGCGACGACATCATTGCGGTGATCAAAGGCGTAGCGATGAACAATGACGGCGCGCGCAAAGTCAGTTTTACCACCACCAGTTTGCACGGCCAGCAACGCCTGCTGCGCCAAGCTATGGACGATGCCCGCCTGGCACCGGAAGATTTTCGTGCCATCGAAGCGCACGGCACGGGAACGTTGGCCGGGGATCCCATCGAATTTGAGGCGCTGAGCGGCGTTTTCCGCGAGCGGACGACGCACCGGGCTTTCTGCGCCATCGGTGCAGTCAAGGCCAACGTCGGGCACCTGGAAACCTGCGCCGGCATGGCGGGACTGATCAAGGCCGCGCTGCAAATCAAACACGGTTGGCTCACGCCGCAGATCAACTTTGGCTCGCCGAATCCGGAAATGGCATTAGCGGAAAGCCCGTTTGAGTTTCTGTGCTCCGCTCAACGTTGGGATCGTGACGATCCACGCAACGCCATCGGCGTTAGCGCCTTCGGCATCGGCGGAACCAATGCGCATGTCGTGCTGGCAAGGCCACCGAAAACGCCTCAAATGCGGGCGGCGATAGCGCCGTTGGCGACTGTCGTGCCGATCAGCGCGCAATCGGAGCAGGCCTGGCATCGCTTGGTCAAACGTTACCAACAGCGGCCATGCGGCGAGAACGACGAACGCCTGGCCTGGAGCGCACAAAGTGGAAGAAAGTCGCTGCGTTATCGCGGCACTCTGCATATCGGCGAGCAGGGCGTGTTGAGCATGAAAGAAAGCATGGTGGATACGGGAAAAGGGCGTTTGTCGGTAGTTTTCCAATTTCCCGGCCAGGGAAGCCAGTTTATCGGTATGGCCAGCGAACTGATGACGCAGGATGCGATATTCAAAACGCTGATGAATGACAAGCTGCAGATATTGCAAACACAGGCTGCACTGGATCTCTCCCCGTTGTTTACCGGCCAGGCGGCCCCCGAAACAATTAACAACACGGCCTTGACGCAGCCGGCTCTGATCGCCGTCGAGATCGCCGTGGCCGAACTGTTGAAACATTACGGCGTCGAGCCGGATTGGGTCGTGGGGCACAGTTTGGGTGAGATTGCCGCCGCCTGGGCTGCCGGTGTGTTCTCGGCGCAAGACGCGTTGGTGTTCGCCGCCCGGCGCGGGCATCTGATGGCCGGGCTGCAGCCTGGTGCGATGCTGGCGGTAGAACTGAGCGCTCAGCAAGCCCAACCCTGGCTTGGCGATCGGCTGTCTCTGGCGGCGGAAAACAGTGAGAACGGCTGCGTGCTTTCAGGCCCGGCGGAGGCGATTCGCGCCTGCGAAGGACAGATGCGGGACAGGGGAGTACGTTGCAAGGCGCTGAGCGTTTCGCACGCGTTCCACTCGGCGTTGATGGATCCCATTCTTGATGAACTGGCCAGCATTGCGCCGCCGCCGCGTGAATCGACGTCGAGGGTCCGCTACGTCTCCGCATTGCTGGCGACCGAAGTCGCTCCCGCAGCGCTCGATGCCCGCTATTGGTCGCGCCATGCCCGTGAACCGGTGGATTATCACCGCGCCTTGCAACACCTACCGCGGCGCGGAAAAACGCTTTTCATAGAGGTAGGGCCGGGATCGACACTCACTGCGCTGGTCGCGCAGCTAAAATCCGCCGGCACCGTAACGGCGGTGCGCACCTTGCCTCGCCGCGACGAAGCCCAGAGCGAAACCGCCGTGTGGATCCAGGCGCTGCAAAAAATCTGGCGTGCCAGCGTCAACGTTAACTGGCGCCGCCTGTGGCAACAGCCTCCTTCCCGCATTGCATTGCCAATGTATCCCTTCGATCCGGCGCAATGGTGGTTGGGCGAGCGAGATATGCAGGGGCCGGAAGCCGGACGAACATCGACGACAGCGGATAAACCCGATCCGCAGATGGCGCGCATCTGGCGCATTTGGGGCGACGTGACCGGCGTGAACCCTGATTCCAACCACTGCGACTTTTTTGACGCCGGCGGGCAATCGCTGATGGCATTGCGGCTGATGGCCTTGTTGGAACAAGAGTTTGGCCGGTCGGTAGGCATGGCCGATTTCCTTAAGCGGCCAACGCCGTGGGGCATAAAACAACAGTTAGACCAGGCTGGAGCATTCGAGCAAGAATCCCATTAAAACAGGATGGCAAATTATGTCAGTTAACAATGAATTGCTGAATACGCACAACCAATATCAGGTAGAAACGATCGTAATCGACGACGAAACGTCATTCACCCTGGCTTACTCGTCGCAGATCAAGCTGCTGCCGGCCAATGGCGGGATCCGCTGGCGCAACTATGCGTCCCGTAAGCAGCAGGAAGAAGAGGCGATCATGCTGGCGCAGCGCATGTCGCTGAAGCATGGATTGTACAATACCGGTTTCAGCGGCGGAAAAATCGTGGTCAACAGCAAGCGTTCTCCCCAAGAGCAACCGGCGGTGCTTGAAGCGATCGGCGACCTGCTCAACCGTTATGGCGGCACCATGTTTACCGGATGCGATATCAATACTGGCAATCGAGAGATGGACTATTTGCGGCAGTTTACGCCATGGATCCTGAATGCCATGGACAGCCCGCAAGTCGACACGTCGGTGGCGACGGGCTACGGCGTCTGGAGCTCGATGAAAAAGGTGTTGACGCTGCGGCTCAATCATTTGCCGCGGGCCCGCATTGCTATTCACGGCATGGGTAAAGTCGGGGCGGAAGTGGCGAAACAAAGCCTGCTGTTCGGTTGCGAAGTGACGGCGTATGACATCAATCCTGCGGCGCAGTTCCCGCCTGGGGTCCGCCGCGTCAGTGAAGACGAACTCTGGGCGCAACCCAGCGAGGTGCTGTGCATCGCATCCTTGTCCAACATATTAAATGCGCAGAACGTTGAACAACTGAATACGCGTTGGGTGATTAGCAGCGCCAATTCGCCGTTCAGTACGCCGCAGGCAGAACAGCGGCTGCTGGCGCGCGGCATCCATTATCTGCCGGACTATGTCAGTAATGCCGGCGCGGTGATCTGCGACAGCATCGAAATGGCGTTCACCGACCGGTATAACCAAATGAATCAGGAACAGGTCAATGCCTATGTGCATTCCGTGATTGGCGCCAAGACCGAGGAGTTGCTGCAGCGTGCTCAACTGCTCAATTGCGATGTCGGGCAATTGTTGCAACCGATAAAATCCGCCGCCATGGTGGCGTAACAATGGGCCGGGAAGCCTGCGCTTCCCGGCCTTGGCTGTTTAACGAGTATAAATTCATGATCATCGTAAAAGACGCTTTGCGGAGCAAAGTGGAAACCGAGTCACAGGGGCACCGCACCGTGCTGTATACCGCAAGTGGTCAACCCAGTTATATGCATGTGATCTCTCGCTTTACGCTGCAAGAGGTCACATCAGGGTTAGGAGAGGCGGTTCATCCTGCCTTTATCGTCAACGGCCAGCTTAAAGACGCCTTTTTTTATGGCTGCTATCCGGGAACTCTGGTCGATGGAGAACTGGTCAGCCAACCCGATACGGCTCCGGCGAGCCGGCACGATCTGGCCACATTTCGTCGGGCGGTGGCGCGCAACGGCGCCGGATGGCATATTGGCACCAACGCGGAATGGGCCGCGCTGATGTTCTGGTGCCGCCATCAAGGATGGCCGGAGTTGGGCAATACCGAGAGCGGCCGGTCGCATCACGATCGCCGTCAGTATGGTAAACGATGCGACGGCGGTGCCGTGGGCGATGAACAGGGCGATCCGACAACCTTTACCGCATCCGGCCCGGGAGCCTGGTATCACGACGGTACGCCGTACGGCATCGGCGATCTGTGCGGTAATTTGTGGGAATGGCAGCACGGGCTGAAATTGGTCGCGGGGGAAATTCTGCTCTTGCCGGATAATGACGCCGCGATGCCAATGACCGACGATGAAGACGAACGCTGGCGCGCGGTCGACCTGGCGACGGGGGCATGGGTGTCGCCCGGCAGTGGAGGGACGGCTAAATTCGATGCAGTCTCACCCATTCATACAGGCAATGCCGGTGCGCCGCTTATTACCGACTCTATTCAGCATTTTAACGGCGACCCGCAGGATAACGGATATCCGCCTGGCTTGATGGACGATGCGTTCGATCGTATTCGCATGGCAAGCGGGGCACCGTTACCGGATGTGTTGAAAATTCTTGGCATTGTTCCTCATCACCGGTGTGAGGACGGCGATCAGGTTTACCTGCGTAATTACGGTGAACGCATTCTGATGCGCGGCGGCGCCTGGTATTCCGGCGCCGCCGCCGGGCTGAGAACGCTGTGCCTGAGCCATGGTGCGGGGCACGCCAGTGCTACGGTCGGCGCCCGGCCGGTATGGTGTTTATAAGCTGTTGGCAATGCACGGGTCTGCGCAGCGGCCGTGGCCGCCGCGCCTGGCTTTACTGGCTGATGCTCTGCTGCAACGCCTGAACGGAAGAAACGATGCCGGCATCGACCGACATGGTCAGGTCTTCCATTTCGAGCGACACCCAGTCGTTGTAGCCCATCATGCGCACCACCGAGAAGAATTCCTTCCACCACTGCAGATCCCGCCCACAGCCGACGGCGACATAGTTCCAGGCCCGGCCGGCCACGTCGTCGATCGGTTTGGTTTCCAGCAGCCCATTAACCTCGACGACGCCGCGCTCAAGGCGCACGTCTTTGCCGTGCACATGGTGAATGGCGGGGCCGAGGGCGCGGGCCACCGCGATGGGATCCGCGCCCATCCAAATCAAGTGGCTGGGATCGAGGTTCAAGCCCACCATCGGGCCAACGGCCTCGCGCAGCCGGAACAGCGTTTCCGGGTTCCACACCAGCATGGCGCTGAAGTTTTCCAGCGCAAAGCGCTCGACGCCGCACGCTTTCGCCCGGGTGACCAGCGCCTGCCAATAGGGGATCGCCACTTCATTCCATTGATAGTCCAGACAGTTTTTCACCGTCGGCGGCCAGCTGACGGTATAGGTGATCCAGTTGGGGATGGTGTCATGCGGGCTGGCCGGGGGCAGGCCACTCATCATAACGATCTTTTTCACTCCCAGCAGCCCGGCCAGCTCCAGCGTATTGTCGGTTTGGCGCTGATGGCGTTGCCCCAGTTCGCCGGGATCGAGCGGATTGCCGGAGACGTTGAGCGCGGCGATCTCCATGCCGCGGCTGGCCAGCGCCTGCTGCAGCTGCCGGCGTTTGGCAGGGTTGGCCAGCAGATCGTCGATATCCAGATGGGGCGCCGGAGACCAGCCGCCGGTGGTCATTTCCACGCCGCGCACCCCCAGCTCCAGCAGCCGATCCAGCATCTGCTCGAAGGGTAAATGACCCAGGCTGTCGGTACAGAATGAAAGTTTCATGGTGCTTTCCTTATTGGTAATTAACCCAGGTGGCGCCGTTGTCGGCGGAACGAACGCAGTTTTCAATCCAGCGCACGCCTTCCAATCCGGCGTCGATATCCGGATAGATCAGCGCGGCCAGTGTCTGCCGATCGCCGCGCTGGCTGGCGCTGATGGCGATGGCGAACTTGAGGTAAATATTGGCCCAGGATTCGGCCAGGCCTTCGGTATGCAGCGCACCGAGCCGCTCTTCGGCCAGGGCGCTGTCGTCCAGATAGGGCATGCCGTGGTGCAGCATCTGGTTGGGCCGCCCCTGGATCTCATAGCGCAATTCGCCGGGCGTGGAATCGCTCCATTGCAGACTGGCGCGTGAGCCCACCACGCGGATGCTTTGGCTGTCCATCGCGCCGGCGTTGACGGCGGAGGCCCACATGCGGCCGACGGCGCCGTTTTCGTAGTGCATCAGCACCATGGCGTTGTCTTCCAGCGGGGCGCGTGAAGGAATAAAGCTCTGGCGATCGCACAGCAGGGAGGCAATCTTCATATCGGGCATCACCAGCTGCGAGATGTAGAAGGTGTGGGTGGAGATGTCGCCCAGCACAAAAGAGGGGCCGGCGATTTTCGGATCGACGCGCCACTTTTGCGCCTCGAACGTGTCCGCGCTTTCGTTGGCATTGAAGCCGTGGGTGTATTGCAATTCGACCATGCGTATTTCGCCGATGTCGCCGTTTGCGATCATAGCGCGCATCTGCATCAGCAGAGGATGGCCGGAGAAGCCGTAGGTTACACCGACGATCAGGCCTTTCTCCGCCGCCAGCGCCTTGATTTCTCTCGCCTCCGCCGTGGTGAAGAACAGCGGCTTTTCGCAGATGACATGCAGGCCGGCACTCAGCGCGGCGCGCGTGATTGCATAGTGGGTGCCGTTGGGGGTGGCAATGGTCACCACCTCAACGCCATCTTCACGGTTGGCTTCTTGCTCCAGCAGCTGTTGATAGTTGTCATAGCAGCGGTCGGCGGGCACGCCGAGATTGACGCCAAACTCGCGTCCGCGCGCCGCGTCGATATCAAAAGCGCCGGCAACCAGCCGATAGGCGGTGTTGTCGCGCAACGCGCCGGAACGGTGCTTGTAGCCCACCTGGCTGAGGCGGCCGCCGCCGATCATCGCCCAACGCAGCGGGCGAGGGATGCTTCTTTCACCATTTAACATGCTGACTCCTGATACTGTGGCTTTGCACTCGGGTGCAAAATGGGTTGAAAAAGAGAGTGGCAACGGTTTATTTCTGGTTCATCTGTGCAAATTGCGGGTAGTTTTCTCGCATCACGGTGGCATAAGGCACCCAGTTGTAAGGCTCAGTTTTAGCGTGATCCAACATTGCTCGGGTCACTTGCACCGCGCCGAGCGCCTGGGCTTTGGCATCCTGGAAAATGGTCACCGCCAGGTCGCCGTTTTTGATAAATTGCAGGCCGTCTGGCGTGCCGTCGATACCGGCGACCAGCACGCCATTCTTTTTGGCCTGCTTCAGCGCCATGATCGCGCCGATGGCCATCTCATCGTTGTTGGCGGCGATCGCATCGATCGGCGTGCCGTTCAGCAACCAGCCGGAAACCACGTCGACCGCTTCATTGCGCTGCCATTTGGCGGTCTGTTTCTCTACCACTTTCATGTCTTTGTGTGTGGCGATTACCGCTTCTACCGCACGGGTGCGTTCGCGGGTTTCTTCGTTGGAGAGGGCACCCATCAGGATCGCCACGTTGCCGCGGTAATTCATTTTTTTCGCCAGGGCCTCCATCTGCAGGCGGCCGCTGAGCGCCGAATCGGAGCCGACGTAGGCCGTCGCGCCGCTAAGCGGCACTTCGGGCTTGCGGTTGACGAAGATGAGGGGGATCGCGGCGCGTTGGGCAGCCGTTATCATCGGCTGGACGCCTTGCGTATCGACCGGGTTGAGGATAATGGCGTCCACGCCCTGATTAATCAGATCGTCTACCTGCTGCACCTGCAGGGCGACATCGCCCTTGGCATCGACGAACTGGCCTTGCAGCTGCTGCGCAGCCAGTTCTCGTGCCATTTGGCTGCGCAGGATGGAGACGAAGTTGAGATCGAAGTTGGCCAGCGCCACGCCGACCTGGTAGATCTTGGCCTGGGCGGTCACGACAAACAGCGAGCAGGCTAACATCAACAGCAGTCTGGTTTTTTTCATTACGGTATCCTGTCGAGATGAGAGGTGTTGTGTTAAAGCAGTGTATTTGCAACCGGGTGCAAAACAAGAGACAAGACGGCGATGAGTCTCTGAATGCCACCGTGAATGTCGGCTATGGATAAAATTCGGTCAACTGGGGAAAGGTGAAAACAGCGTGGACGATCACAAACTCTTTACCTTTTGCACCCGGTTGCACAACAAATTGCAATCGGGTGCAAAAACGGGACATAATTGCAGCAGGAATGCCGACGGGCGCTTAGGGGATCTGAGCGAGCAGGGTATAGTTTGACTTCATCGAAGCCGGGATCGACGCAACCATGATAAAACACCACAAAGCCACCGCCAGCGACGTCGCCGAAAAGGCCGGCGTCTCTAAATGGACGGTATCGCGCGCCTTTACGCCCGGCGCGTCGATCTCGGACAGCGCGCGTGAAAGCGTACTGGCGGCGGCGGCCGAGTTGGGCTATCGGCCAAACCTGCTGGCGCGCAGCCTGTCGCAAAAACGCACGCACATCATCGGCGTGGCCATCGACGAGATGAAGAACCCGCATTCGATGATGATGCTCGATATGGTCACCAAACAGCTGCAAACCCGCGGCTATATGGCGCTGCTGCTGAACATCACCGCCGGGGAAAACTACCGGGCGGTGATGGCGATGGCCGATCAGCTGCAGGTCGATGGCATTCTGTTCCTGGCGACGGTATTAACCCAAGAGTGGGCGGCCATCGCGCAAGATCTGCATCAGATCCCGCTGGTGCAGGTATGCCGCAATACGGAAAGTGAACATATCGATGTGGTCAATATCGACGGTTACCGCGCCGGCGAAGAGATTGCTGGGTTGCTGATAGAACAAGGTTATCAGCGCTTTGGCTACATGAAGGGGCCGGACACGCAAAGCAGCCATTTGCTGCGTATGGAAGGCTACCGCGACAAACTGATGGCCGCCGGCTTTCAGTTGGATCGGGTGCTCACCGCCGGCCACTACGATCGCCAACGTGGTTTCCAGCTGATGAGCGAATACCTGCAGGCAACGCCGGAAAGCGAGCGGGTTGAGGCGCTGTTCTGCGAGAACGACGTGTTGGCGCTGGGGGCGCTCGAAGCGCTCAGGCAAACGGCGCCGGCGTCTGCGATGGCCGTGGTAGGCTTCGACGATATCGACGAGGCAGGCTCAGCCAATTGGGCGCTGACCAGCTACAACCAACGTATCGACCGGCTGGTCGAGGAGGCCTTGAATCGCCTGCTCGACAATCGCGCCACGGTAGATGGTGCTTGGCGGCACGGGGAGTTGCGGGTTCGGCGGTCGCATTTGGCTGGGAAACCGGCGTAAGGATTTCTTTTTGTGTGACAATGTCACTATTGAGACTTGATGAGAACACATCGAGATAAAAAGAAAAAAACTCTATAGAAGAGAAAGTGTTACATCCAGAGGCCCCATAGCCAGCGGTGGCAAGTACCGCTGGGAACGGCATAGCAAACAGGCGGACGATGAGCAGTTGCCGCTGCGTGAAAGCATGCATGGGCGGATACAACATGGCATGGATTACACGCCGCTATTTCAATTTTTGCTCAGTAAAGTGGGCCAACCCTGGAGTGAAGTGCACAGCGAAGCGGTTAGTCGGTTGGATAAAGAAGCACCTATTTTTTACCTGGTGGCACTGCACCGTAAAAACTGGCAGAGCTATGTCTGCTGTGATGAGTCGAGCTATTACAGCGGACTATGCATAGATGAGCACGGGATACTGCAGAAAGTGAACCCGGCATTCACCGCAGAAGATGTGCCGGTGAGGTGCCGTTGTTGTACCTATACGTTCAACGGGGAACTGGTGCCCGTCACGGAAAAAAACTGGCAAAAACCCTATGAGAAGGAATCCTGGGAGCAGCTAATTTTGCTATTTTTTCAGGTGGGGGACCGGAGGCTCTGACCGCATTTATGAGATCTATAGGAGATACGGTTACTCGCTCTGACCGATATGAGCCAGAATTGACTGTCAATCCCGTGGATGATTTGCGAGATACAACGACTCCTGATGCGATGAGCAAGAGTATCAAGAAAATTTTGACCGGCGCAGTTCTCAGTGATTCATCAAAAGCGCAATTGAAAGAATGGATGGTCAATAACAAAGTCGCTGATAATATGCTTAGAGCGTCTCTTCCTAAAGGATGGAAAATCGCCGATAGGTCAGGTGCAAGTGATTATGGTGTCAGAGGGATAACTTCGATGGTCTGGTCAAATAATCATGATCCTGTATTCATCAGCATCTATGTGAGAAAAGCGGATACCTCTTTGGATGAACGCTCAGCGGTGATTCGTACTTTAGGTTCGCATATATTTGACGAATACCTTAGCCACTAAAGAATAGTAGTAAGAGGTTAGGGGTTCTACGGAAGAGCCCCGATAAGCAGCAGAGAGTTACGTACTTAGGAAATCTCCACGCTATGGCGGTTAGCATTTATCATGCTTAATTTAACATAATATACATTATGCGCACCTGGGTGATGATATGTGGATTCTGCCGTCCAGGCCTGATTCATGGGCTTTCTCCTGTGGCTTGCCATGCCGGCGCCGGCTGCTCATGCCGCTGAACTAATTCGTTTTTCAACCGGCCATAAGCCGCTGGGTTTTGCCGGCGGTCTTCTGCAGCCTGGTGTTTGTGTTGCTCAGCAATACCATGATGCTTGCGCAGAAAATCTCTGAACGCCAACTCTGTTCACTTGCTGCAGCAACGCCTGCCGGTAATGCCATTCTCGCCACGCGGCGTAGATCTCATATCATGCATCTTGTCATTCATACCATCCAACGCCGCCAGGCTTTCAATCTCCAGCAAGATATCAATCGTTGGTTTGGCACTGCTGTACTACCGATATGATGAATTGCCGTTAATACGCCAGCCTACATCTCGCGTAGTTTCAACGCTTCATCTTGATAACGTTCCAGCCACTGCGTCTCATAGCCCTCGACCGTGATGCTGCGTGCGCCATTTCCCGTTTCAGTAATGATGACCGGACATGATTTTCTAAGGCGCATACCTGCCGATATTGGCCAGAAATCCCCTGCTTTTTTGATCGCGCTACGTGAAATCTGATAAAACGTGGCTACTTCGACACTGCAGATTTCTCCAAAATGCGTCATATAAACGGACAGTATTTGCACGTTAAATGCGTATTGGCGTCCTTTTTCATCGCTTTCGGCGCCCGCCGCGGCGTTGGCTATACTGAATGGGAACATTCTTCCACGCTGCTGGAGTCTCTCCATGTTTGACCATGTGAAATTTGGCGTCAGCGACTTTGCCCTTAGCAAAGCGTTTTTCCTCAATGCGCTGGCGCCGCTGGGCGTAAAGATCGTTGCCGAAGGCGAGCCCGGCTATGGCGTCGAGCTGTGTTCCGATCGGGGTAACGTGTCATTGTGCCTGTTTCAAACCGATGAAAAGCCGGCGTATCTGCACCTGGCATTTGCCGCAGGCAGCCGTGAACAGGTCGATACGTTCTACCACGCCGCGCTAAATGCCGGTGGCAAAGACAATGGCGCACCTGGTTTACGGCCCAATTACCATGCCCACTACTATGCGGCATTTGTGATAGCCCCGGATGGTCACAATATCGAGGCGGTTTGTCATAACCCGATGAGCTAGTGATTTTTCCTGTTAAAACAGCACATTAACCACGAGGTAACGCATTGTATTTAACATAATACAATTGTGACATCGTCACTTAACGTTACCCCGTCACGTCAATCCACTCTGCTCCGGTAATGCTGGCCAGGCGTTGTGGCGCAATTCTCACACCTGAGTTATCGCTGCCACCTGCCGGAAGCACTTCACCGTAGCTGCACAGGCTGCGATCGCAGTAAATTCTCACCGCTGCCGGTGCGGCAAAGGGGCAAACGCCGCCGGGCGGATATCCGGTCAGCGCCTCCACATCCTCTGCCGGCAGCATGCGCGCCTTTACGCCGAAGAATTGTTTGTACTTCTTGTTATCGATTCTGGCGGTTCCCGCCATCACCAACAGCACCACGTCGTCGTTCACGCGAAACGACAGCGTCTTGGCGATCTGCCCGCTCTCCACGCCAAAGGCTTCCGCCGCCAGCGCCACCGTGGCGGTATTCTTTGCCAGCACCGTCACCGCCGTTTCCGGCGCGTGCTCGGCCAGAAATCGCTGAACGCGCTCTATACTCATGCCCTACCTCCCGATGTTGCTAAACCATTGATAATGCCGCAGTGAGGGTTTCGGTTTTAACATCGCATGCTAAAAATGAGAATCAAAATTGTTCAAATCGGTGAATCTGAACAAAGCTTTAAGGGGCCTACGCCTTTTTTACCTATCATTTTTCATGGAGATACCTGCATGACCACGCAAACGACAGCAAGGCCCTCTACGGTCGCGGTGGCCGTCTATGAATGGCTCAACCCAATACCTTATGGGTTTTTCACCGCAGCGCTGATTTTCGACATCATCTATGCCTGCACGGCGAATATTCAGTGGGTCAATGGTGCCAGCTGGCTGATCGCCATCGGCCTGGTTTTTGCCATTATTCCCCGGCTGATTAACCTGGTTCAGGTGTGGTTCGGCAGCGGCCGGCTGCAGGGTTCACCGGTCAAGCTCCATTTCTGGCTGAATCTGGTGGCCATCGTGCTCGCCATCATCAACGCTTTCGTGCATAGCCGGGATGCGTATGCCGTGGTGCCGCAAGGTTTGGTGCTGTCTGCGATCGTAGTCGCGCTGCTGAGCCTCGCCAACATTCTGCTGGCCGTGGGCGCCCGCGCAAAATAAGGAGGTTTTCATGAAGCTATCATCCACCGCGATTGCGCTTTCCGCCGTGCTGGCGCTGGCCGGCTGCGATAACAGCGCCGTCATTTCGCCGGAACAACAAATGGGGCCGGATCCTGCGTTGCCGGCGGCACAAGACTTCCTGATGCCGCCGATGCAGGTGCCAAAGGGCGTCGGCTGGCAACAGAACCAGATGCCGAAAGTGGCCGAGGGTTTAAAAATCGACAAGGTGGCGGACGGTTTGCTGCATCCGCGCCAGCTGCTTACCCTGCCCAACGGCGATGTCCTGGTGGTGGAAGCCAACGGGCCGGGCACGGAGGCGGTGAGCACGCCCAAGCAGCTGATCGCCGGGTTGGTGAAAGGCCAGTCCGGTAAAGGGGGCAAAGGCGGTAACCGCATCACCCTGCTGCGCCCAACCGCCGACGGCCGCTGGGAAAAGCATGTTTTCCTCGAGGGGCTCGATTCCCCATTCGGCGTCCAGCTGATTGGCAACACCCTGTACGTGGCCAACACCGGCAACATCATGCAGTACGCCTATCAGCCGGGCGAAACGCGCATCAGCGATGCGGGTAAAGAGCTGGCCGATCTGCCGGACACCATCAACCATCATTGGACCAAGGCCCTGCTGGCCAGCCCGGACGGTAAAAAGCTGTATGTCGGCGTCGGTTCCAACAGCAACATCACCGAAAACGGCCTGGCCGTAGAGTACCGGCGCGCCGCCGTGCTGGAAGTGGACACCGCCTCTGGCGCCAGCCGCGTCTTCGCCAGCGGCCTGCGCAACCCGACCGGGCTGCAGTGGGAACCGCACAGCGGCAAGCTGTGGGCCATCGTCAACGAGCGTGACGAGATCGGCGCCGATCTGGTGCCGGACTACCTGACCTCTGTGCAGGACGGCGGCTTCTACGGCTGGCCTTACAGCTATTTCGGCCAGCACGTCGATCGGCGGGTGCAACCGGCGCGGCCGGATCGGGTGGCGAAAGCCATCAAGCCGGACTACGCCCTCAGCTCGCACGTCGCGCCGCTGGGGCTGCTGTTCTATACCGCAAGCGCACTGCCGGCCGAGTATCGCGGCGGCGCCTTTGTCAGTGAGCACGGCAGCTGGGATCGCTCGCCGCTGAACGGCTACCGGGTCAGCTACGTGGCGTTTGAGCAAGGCAAACCGGTCGGCAAACTCAAAGCGGTGGTCACCGGCTTTGTCTCCGACGACGAGAAGGAACTCTATGGCGCACCGGTAGGATTAACGGTCGACAAGGCCGGCGCCCTGCTGATTGCGGATGACGTAGGCAACACCGTTTGGCGCGTCAGCGCTAAATAACGTTAACGGGCAGGTTCTTGGGGGATCTGCCCGTGACATTGTCACTCAACACCCTGCGCCAACCAGACCGTTCTTCCGCCGCAGGCGGGATCTTCCACCACATGGTCAACCACGCGGAAGCCGTTCTCCTGCAATAAACGTCTGTACTCCTCCGGTGCCAGGCTGGCGTGAAACAGCGGCTGTCCTTCGAAGCTGCCGATCGCCACGCCGTCGGCTGGGCCGCTGGTGAACATCAGTACGGCGTGCGGCCCAGCATGTCGTCTGAACAGCGGAAACATCCGGCGCTGATCGTCGCGCGCCAGATGAAAGAAGCTGTCCCAGGCCAGCAGGCCGTTGAACTTCGCTGCTAAATCCAGCTGGCGCATATCCATTTGCCGCCATTCCTGCTGCGGAAAACGCTGCCGGCAGCGCGCGATCATCGCCTGCGCACCGTCGATGCCGGTGACCCGATGCCCCTGTTCGATAAAATAGGCGGCAATCGGCACGCCATTGCCGCAGCCAAGATCCAGCAGCCGCGCATTGGCCGGGGTGAGCTGCAAAAAGCGGTCGAGCCACGGCCGTTCAAACAGCGTGGTGGGTCTGAGGCGTTCCCAGGCGGCGGTATGTTCGTCATAAAGCGGAATAATGGTGCTCGCCAGTTTTTCCGTCATTAATATTGTCCCCGTCACGTGATTGGCGCAAAAAAAATAGCCTTTGGTCAGAATTAAAGCGCTTATCCGATAATATATTCATCAACAGACCGTTGACCAGAAATAAAAGGTTTTAACATTTCGACATAAACCAGTACAATTCCCTACCCTGTGTTAACCCTTTTTTAGGTTGATTGTGTCGTTAATTCAGCGCTCTGCATCGCGACATCGGGCCGCCGCCTGGTTAGGGATGTTTGCCATTCTGATGTTGTTCATTGCGCCGGTGGTCTCGCGATCCCTGGAGCATGTACGCGCCGGAAGTGCTGGAACGACCGTCATGGCGGATTGCGGCATGGAGATGCCGATGCATCACGGGATGCACTCGCCGCCGCCTGAGCCTGAAAAAACCGCGCAGCCGCTGATGCAGCACGGCGGCGGCCATCACAACATGGCGATGATGATGGACGACAGCGCCTGCGGCTACTGCGTGCTGTTGCTGCACGCACCGCTGCTGGACGTGAGCCACGCCCCGCTGTTCTGGTCCCAGTCGCTGGCTTCGCACCCGCCGCCGATTCACTATCTCGTTCCTCTCTTTGCCCACGTCGTTCACACCGAATTACAGCCGCGCGCGCCCCCCGTCTCTTTCCTCTGATTTAACAATAAGCCCATTGCCGTTCTCTGTATTGCCGTTGTTCGCTTCAACCCGGCGGAATTAATTCGCCCAACGGTTAATCATCGAGACGTCATTATTAATCCGGTTATTCCACGTTGAGGGAATTAACCACGTATTTTCCGATGGTGATTTTCGCCAGGCCGCCCCACGCCTGAATAATCCTTCGGTCAAGAACGGAAAAGAGTTAGCTTAAGGAAAGATGATGTTTAAACCGACTTATAAAAAGAACGCCGTTACCCGCGCCATCACCACCGCCATGCCGTTGTTCCTGCTGGCCGGCCACGCGGCGCAGGCGCATCAGCACCCTACCGACGCACAGGTTAATGATGGCGACGTGATCACCGTCACCGCGCCGCTCTACTCTCCGCTGACCATCGTCACCTCGCCGAAAACCCCGCGCCAGCCGGTACCGGCCAGCGACGGTTCGGACTACCTGAAAACCATCCCCGGCTTTTCGCAGATTCGCAACGGCGGTACCAACGGCGATCCAGTGTTCCGCGGCATGTTCGGTTCGCGGTTGAAGATCCTCACCGACGGTTCGGAAATGCTGGGCGCCTGCCCAGCGCGGATGGATGCGCCGACCTCTTACATCTCGCCGGAAAGCTTCGATCTGTTGACCATCACCAAGGGGCCGCAGACGGTACTGTGGGGGCCGGGATCGTCGGCGGGCACGGTGCGTTTCGAGCGAGAACGCCCGCGCTTCGACAAGCCGGGGATCAAGGGCAGCGCCAGCGTGCTGACCGGCTCCAATGGCCGCTGGGACGAGAATATCGACGCCAGCCTCGGCGCCGAACAAGGCTACCTGCGGGTGATGGCCAACAAATCCCGCTCCAACGACTATCAGGACGGAACGAATACGCGCGTGCCGTCACGCTGGGACAAGTGGAATGGCGACCTGGCGCTCGGCTGGACGCCGGACAACGACACGCTGCTGGAAGTGACCATGGGCCGCGGCAACGGCGAAGCGCGCTATGCCGGCCGCAGCATGGACGGTTCGCAGTTCAAGCGCGAAAGCCTGGGCATGCGGGTGGAAAAATCCAACATCGGCGAGGTGTTGGATAAGCTGGAAGCGCAGGTCTACTATAACTACGCCAACCACGTGATGGACAACGTCACCCTGCGCTCGCCGGGCAGCGGCGGCATGGGTGGCCACGGGGGCCATGGCGGTATGAGTATGGGCGGCCACGGCGGGCACATGATGTCCTCCGGCATGACGATGCAGCTCGATCGCCGCACCGTCGGTGGCCGCGTGATGGGCACCTGGCAGTGGCAGGACGTGAAGCTTGAAAGCGGCCTGGACACCCAAACCAACACCCACCGCAGCATGAGCCGCGGCAGCTGGGAAAAAGACGCCCAGTTCAACAGCTATGGCGCCTTCAGTGAACTGACCTGGTCCACCAGCGAACAGGATAAACTGATCGGCGGCGCGCGTCTTGACCGAACCCTGGTGGAGAATTTCCGCAGCGGCAGCGACGGGGAGCGTTCGGACACCCTGCCGAGCGGTTTTATGCGTCTTGAGCATACGTTGGCCGACCTGCCGCTGATGCTGTATGCCGGCGTCGGTTATACCGAGCGCTTCCCGGATTATTGGGAACTGTTCTCGCCGAAGCTCGGCCCGAACGGCAGCAAGGATCCGTTCTCCAGCGTCAAGAGCGAGAAAACCACGCAGCTCGACATCGGCGCGCAGTACAACGGCAAGCGCTTCAACGGCTGGGTCTCCGCTTACGTGGGCCGCGTCGATGATTTCATCCTGTTCAAATACGATCCGCACAACGCGCGTCTCAGCCAGGCCGATAACGTCAACGCCAACATCATGGGCGGCGAAATGGGCATGGGTTACCAGCTGAGCGAGCACTGGAAAACCGACGCCAGCCTGGCCTACTCCTGGGGCAAAAACACCCGCGACGGCCGGCCGCTGCCGCAGATCCCGCCGCTGGAGGCGCGTCTGGGGCTCACCTATGAGTACGGCGACTGGAGCGGCACCGGCCTGTGGCGTTTGGTCAGCAGCCAACACCGCGTGGCGATCAACGAAGGCAACGTGGTAGGCAAAGACTTTGCCGAAAGCGCCGGCTTCGGCGTGCTTTCCGCCAACGCCGCCTACAAGGTGAATAAAAACGTCAAGCTGAGCGCCGGTCTGGATAACATCCTGAACAAGACCTACAGCGAACACCTCAACCTGGCGGGCAACAGCGCCTTCGGGTATTCGGCCAACAGCGCGGTGAATGAACCGGGTCGCACCCTGTGGGCCAAGGTTAACGTCACCTTCTAAACCGTTCACCGGGCGATGGGCAACCGTCGCCCGGTCAGGTGATATGCGATCCGGTTCTTAGGATATGAGTTTTAAGTTTTTCCCATTCGGTTGAGCGGCGATTACTATCATTCTCAACGTAATCACCGATCCGGAGGGAATATGCAAAAGCTCACTCGTTTTCTGGCCCTGCTCGGCGAGCTGATGATTGAAAAAGCCGAAGACGCCGCGCCGCAGGCTGCCCAGCCTGACGATCGCGACGACGCGTTGCCACCGCGCCTTGAGCGTGGCGTTCCGCTGGCCGACCGCTTCCTGTTCATGTAATTCCCTTCACGGTTTTTTGTCCGGCACGTTCCGGTATTTCATTATCGGACGCCTGCGTCTATCTTCTTTCGATGGTTCCAGCCGATTCATCATAGGAGAGAGCAACGCAATGAAGATCAGAACGGTAACCCCGCAAGACGCTGAAGCCCTGACGCAGTTATTGAATGACGTGATCGACGCCGGCGGCACGACGGCGATAGAAATGCCCCTCACCCCCGCTGAATTCAGCGAATGGTTCATCAGCGGCAGCAATGCGCTGAGCTGCCAGGTCGCGGAGGTGGACGGGCTGTTAGTGGGCTTCCAGTCGCTGAGCGCTGATGATGCCCTGCCGCCCGATACCGCAGATATTGCCACCTTCTCCCGCCTGTCGCCGAAGGTGCCTGGCGTCGGCAGTGCGCTGTTCCCTGCCACATTAGCGGCGGCGAAGTCGCACGGTTTCAAGCACATCAACGCCACCATTCGGGCGGATAACGTCGGTGGCCTCGCCTACTATCACAAAATGGGCTTTCGCGATTACGATCGTTTGCCGCAGGTGCCGCTCAGCGATGGCACGCCGGTCGACAGAATCAAAAAACGCTTCTCCCTTTAACCCGCCAACCCGCTCACACTGAACGCACGATATGTTCGCGCAGCCACCGGTGAGCGGGATCCCGGTGCGATCGTTCGTGCCAGAGCATGGTCATTTCAAAGCCCGGCACCGCCAGCGGCGGCTCAAGCTGTTGCAATAAAGGCTGGTTGCGCACCAGCCGTTCCGGCAGCATCGCCACCAAATCGGACTGCGTCAGCACCGAGATAACGAACAGAAAATGCGGCACGGAAAGCACTACGCGCCGCGTCAGCCCCACGTCCGCCAACGCCCTGTCGGTCATGCCATAGAACCCGCCGCCGTCCGGCGAGACCATGACCTGCTCCAATTGGCAAAATTGTGCCGGCGTCAGCCTGGCATGCAGTTTGGGGTGGCCGATTCTGCCCACCAGCACATAGCGTTCGCTAAACAGCGTGCGCTGCCGCAGGCCGGATGGCGCCCCTTCGCGGGTATGAAACGCCAGGTCGATCTCTCCTTGCTCCGCCCGTTTGGCGAGGCGCGCCGGTGCGATCTCCAGCACCGCCAGCCGGGTGCCGGGCGCCGCCGTGCGCAACCCGTTCAGCGCCGGCAGCACGATGGTGGATTCGCCGTAGTCGAAGGCGGCTACGCGCCAGGTATCACTCGCCACGGCGGGATCGAACGGCGTCGCCGGCGTCACCGCCAACTCGAGCGCCGCCAATGCCTGGCGCAAAGGCTCCCGCAGCTGTTCCGCTCTGGCGGTCGGGCGCATGCCGCGCGGGCCGGGCAACAGCAGCGGATCGTCAAAGATCGCCCGCAGTTTGGCAAGATGCACGCTGACCGCCGGCTGGGAGAAATTGAGCCGCTGCGCCGCGCGCGTGACGTTATGCTCCGCCAGCAGCGCGTCGAGCGTCACCAGCAGGTTGAGATCCAGCCGCCTTAAATTATTCATAGTTATACCTGGGATAACGGTAATTCATTTCTAATATACCGACTAACGCCCTACTCTGCAGCTCTCACACCAAGGAGAGCTGTTATGAATGTGCTGATTGTTTACGCCCACCCGGAGCCGCTGTCGCTGACCGGCTCACTGAAAAATTTCGCCGTTGAACGCCTGATGCAGGCCGGCCATCAGGTACAGGTGTCAGACCTGTACGCCATGAAGTGGAAAGCGGTGCTCGATGCCAGCGACAGCCTGGAAGACCCGGCAACGGCTCGTTTCGATCCTTCGCTGGATTCGAAGCGTGCGTTCGCCAACGGCATGCAGAGCGCCGATATCGAACGGGAGCAGCAAAAATTGCGCTGGGCGGATGCGGTGCTGCTGCAGTTTCCGCTGTGGTGGTTCTCGATGCCGGCGATCCTCAAAGGCTGGGTGGAGCGTGTGTATGCCTATGGTTTTGCCTACGGCGTGGGTGAGCATTCCGACACCCATTGGGGCGACCGTTACGGCGAGGGGACGCTGGCGGGCAAACGGGCGATGCTGATCGTCACCGCCGGCGGCTGGGAGTCCCATTACGCCCCGCGTGGCATCAACGGGCCGATCGACGATATCCTGTTCCCGATCCAGCACGGCATGCTGCACTACCCGGGCTTCGAGGTGCTGCCGCCGTTCGTCACCTACCGCGCCGGCAAAACCGATGAGGCACGCTTTGCCGCCCTGCGCGAGCAGCTCGGGCAGCGGCTGGATAATCTGTGGAACGCCGAGCCAATCCGCTTCAGGCGGCAAAACGCCGGTGACTATCTGATCCCGCAGCTGACGCTGAAAGCGCATCTCGCGCCGGGGCAAAACGGTTTCGGCGTTCATATCGAGTAGCCGGACGCGCACGCCCTGGCGCATCCGGGGCGTGCCGTTAATTCAGGGCGGCGAGAAATGCCTGGTAGCCTTGCGCGCTGCTATCCAATTCGTGGGATTGCAGCGGCTCCACCGTCCCGTCCGAAGCGGCCTCCTTGCCGTAAAAGGCGAAGAACGAGGCATAGTCGGCCCGCACGTAGCCGGCGGTGACTTCAAACGGCCGGAAGATTTCCTCCAGCGAGTAACGATAGCGCCCGTCGCGCGCATAATCCTCTGCACGCACCCCCGCCGTGACCGCCAGCGCCAGCTTCTTGTTTTGCATCTTGTAGCCGCTGCGGGAACCGTAGGCCCAGCCGTAGGTGAGCACGTCGTCCAGCCATTTTTTCAGCAGCGGCGGGCTGCTGAACCAGAAAATCGGGAACTGCAGCACGATGTTGTCATGGGCTTCAATCAGCCGCTGCTCTTGAGCGACGTCGATCTGCCAATCCGGATAGGCCTGATGCAGTTCGTGCACGGTATACCGCTCCGGATAGCGCCGCAGCTCCTCCAGCCAGCGTTTGTTGACCACCGAGTTCGCCATATCGGGATGGGTCACCACCACCAAGGTTTTCATATCGATTTCTCCAGTCAGGTGTCTACCGGCGCATCATAGGTTATGCTGGAACAATGTAAAATACGCACACTCGCGACACATACTTACCCTGGAGAAAGTACCCGATGACCGCCGAATCCCACTGCAGCCCAACAGGCATCAGCCTCGAAGACACCGGCTATGGCTATACGCTGTCGGTGATCAACGGCAAATATAAAATGATTATTCTCTACTGGCTGGCGTTGTATAAGCCGGTATTGCGGTTCAACGAGCTGCAGCGCTGCATCGGCACCATTTCGTACAAAACGCTGAGTTCGACGCTCAAAGAGCTGGAAAAAGATCGCCTGGTGGTGAGAAAGGAGTATCCGCAGATCCCGCCCAAGGTGGAGTACAGCCTGTCCGAGCGCGGGCGTTCGCTGATCCCGGTGATCGACATGATGTGCGACTGGGGGGAACAGCACCGGCCGGAACAGCCGGTGCCATGAGGGGTTAGTTGTCCGCCGCCGCTGAGGTTGCCGGCGCGGGCTCATCGTGCTCGACCAGCGCGTCCGCCGGCCGGCACTGGCGCAGCGTACGCACGCTGAAGGCCACCAGCACGCCGAGCGCGGCGGCGAATGCGCCAAACGACAGCACGCTCATCAATGGAGTAAACACCCTGCCCAGTACGCCGAGCCCCAGCGCGCCGATCGAATCACCGGTTACGTCCTGCGCGGTGCCGAGGCTGTTCACCCGCCCCAGCAGATGAT
The DNA here is from genome assembly GCF_003028435.1 of Serratia sp. Nf2. Lineage (NCBI taxonomy): Bacteria > Pseudomonadati > Pseudomonadota > Gammaproteobacteria > Enterobacterales > Yersiniaceae > Serratia > Serratia sp. Nf2. The sequence goes on from NZ_PYTW01000001.1 coordinate 119,742, forward strand.
CCGGCGTGTTGCTCTGGATCAGCATGAACTGCAGGAGCGAAGCGATGGCATTGGCGTAGCCGTAGCAGACCAGCGCCAGCAGCGCCGGCGCCAGGTGGCTGAACAGCCCCAGCGAAGCGATAGCGGTAAACGCGACGATGGCGGCGACCAGGATCAGCACGCCGGGACGAGCGTATCGCCCCACCCAGCCGCTGGTCAGCGCGCCCAGCATCGCGCCGAGCGGCACCGCAGAATACATCAGGCCGATAGAGGACGCGCCGACGTGGTAAGCGTCCTGCGCCAGCGCCGGGAACAGCACCCTGACGGCGCCGACGATGCTCATCAGCATCCCCAGCAACACCACCGACCCCACCACCTTATTGCGCCAGACAAACTGGAAGCCGCTGGCGAGCGCGCGCAGCGGGTGTTCCGGCTCCTGCTGCTGCGGCAACAGCGTCGGCAGGCGCACCAGCGGGACCAGGGTGCCCAGCGTTCCGGCGGCGGCCACGGCGAACGCCAGCCCCACGCCGCCGAACACGATAATGATCCCGCCCAGCGCCGGCGCCAGGATCGCGCCGATGCGCACCGTCACCATGCTCAAGGCCCCCGCCGCCGCCAGGTTTTCACGCCCGACCAGCAGTGGGATCACCGCCATCAGCGCCGTCATGCCCAGCGCCCCGAAGAACCCGTCCCAGGCCGCCAGCAGGTAGAGCGCCCACAGCGACGGCGCCGGGGCGAAGGCGTTCAGACTCAGGGCGACAAAGCCCAGCCCGCAGGTGCCGCGCGCAAACAAGATCAGCTTACGGCGATCGTAGCGATCGGCGAGCACGCCGCCCAGCATCAGGCCGATAAACATGCCCACTCCGTCCAGTGCCACCGCCACGCCCACCTGCAACGTGGAGCCGGTCATCGCCTGGATCTGAATCGGCACCCCCACCGCCAACATGCCGAGGGAAAACACCGACAGCATGCGGGCGCAGAAAATCGCGCGGAAATGCGCATTGCTTCTCAGCAAACTGAAATCAAGAAAAAAAGAAGGTCTGGCCATAGTGTCCTGCATATCATGTTTTAGTAGGGGCCGGGACGCACGCCCCCCGGCCCGGTTGCGTTATACCAACCCGTATTGCCGCGTCAGCAGCTCGTGCAATAGCGGGCCAAGCGTCTCCAGCGAAGCCGGCGACAGAATGTCCGCGTGTTCGCAGCGCTGGTGATGGCAGATCAGCCCATCCAAATACGGTGCCCACACGGCGTCGATATCCATCTCCGGCGGCAGCGTCTGGTCGGCGACAAACAGCGTCGCCGTGCCGTGGAAACGCCGGCTGCGCGCCTGAGACAGAATGCGCACCGCGTCGCGGTAGTTGGCGACGATGCTGTCGAACATCGCCGCCTTCTCCGCCATCAACGCCGGATCGCCATGATCTTCCGCCATAAACTCGGCCTGCTCCTGCGCCACCTCTTTCTGCGCGTCCTCCTCGCTGGGGCCTGTCCAATCCTGGCCTTCCGGCGGATAGGTATCCAGCATGCCGAGGAACGCCACCTCTTCGCCCTGCTGCTGCAGGCGCGCGGCCATCGAGTGCGCCAGCGTGCCGCCGAGCGAATAGCCCAGCAGGTAGTAAGGCCCCTGTGGCTGCAGGCGGCGCAGATTAGCGAGATGCCGATCGACCATCTGCTCGATATCCTCGCAGGTGGCGATAGCGCCATCTGGTCTTGGCGACTGCAGGCCGATGATGGGGTAGCTCCCCGGCAGATAACGGCTCAGCCCCGAATACTGCCAGGCGAAACCGGAAGCCGGATGCAGGCAGAACAGCGCCGGGCCTTGGCCGGCCCGCAGTTGCAGGCACTCGCCGACGCCGCGGCTCTCGGCCGAATTGGCCGCCTGCGCGTCATCGAGCAGGTGCGCCATCTTCTCCAGGCTGCGGGCGAACATGATCTGCCCGACGCTCAATGGCCGAGGGACGCGCCGACGCAGCTCCGCCGCCAGACGCATCGCCAGCAGCGAATGGCCGCCCAGCGCGAAGAAGTCGTCGTCGGCATACACCGTCTCGCGCCCCAACAGTTCCCCAAACAGCGCCGCCAGCAGGCGCTCGCTGTCGCTCTCCGGCATGCGGCCGCTCTGATGGCTCAGCTGCGGCCGTGGCAACGCCTTGCGATCCAGCTTACCGCTGGCGCTGAGCGGGAAACGGTCGGTCATGACATAGCTGACCGGCATCATGTGCGCAGGCAAACGCTGCTCCAGCGCCTGATGCAGCACGCCGGTATCCAGCGTCACGCCCGGTTGGGCGATCAGCCAGGCAACCAGCTGGCGCATATCGGCGCCGTCAAGCCCCGTCGCGCCCTCGCCCAGTTCGATGGCGTGCACCGCCGCTTGCGCTACCCCCGGCTGCGCCAGCAGCGCCTGCTCGATTTCGCCCAGCTCGATGCGCTGGCCGCGGATCTTCAGCTGATCGTCGCTGCGCCCCAAATACTCGACGCTGCCGTCTTCCAGCCAGCGGGCGATATCGCCGGTGCGATACATGCGCGCGCCGTTGCCGGCGGGATCGGCGACAAACCGCTGCGCCGTCAGCCCCGGCCGATGCATATAGCCATCGGCCAGCTGAATGCCGCGCAGGTAGAGATCGCCGGCGCAGCCGACGGGCACCGGCCGCAGCATGGCGTCGAGAATGCTCAGTTGGGTGTTCCAGACCGGTTTGCCGATCGGCACGCCGGCGCCGTTCACCGCCGCCAACGCCGCGCCGGACGCCGGTTGGTAGGTGACATCGACCGCCGCCTCCGTTGGGCCATACAGGTTGTGCAGCGGCGCGGTAACCAACGCCTGATAGCGGGAAGCCAGTTCACACGACAGCGCTTCGCCGCTGCAGAACACGCGTTTCAGGCTGGCGGCGGCGCGCTGTGGCGCCCGTTCGTTCAAGGCCTCTACCCAGATAGCCAACATGGACGGAACGAAATGCAGCGTGGTCACGCCATAGTCGTCGATCAACGTCGTCAGCGCCTGCGGATCGCGGTGTGCCTCCGGCGGCGCCATCACCAGGCGCGCACCAACCATCAGCGGCCAGAAGAATTCCCAGACGGAAACGTCGAAGCTGCACGGCGTTTTCTGCAATACCACGTCCTGCGCATCGAGCGCATACTCGTGCTGCATCCAGAACAGGCGGTTGACGATTGCCCGGTGGTTCACCACCACGCCTTTCGGCCGCCCGGTAGAGCCGGAGGTATACAGCACGTAGGCGGGATAATCGCCGTTCCCCGCCGGTTGGCGCGCTGCCGGTTCGCGCCCGCTCTCGTCCAGCGCATCGAACAGCAGCGTCGGCGCCAGCGCGGCGAAGCGGGCATCCAACGCGCTTTCGGTGATAATCAGCCGCGGCTTGGCGTCCTCCACCATGTAGGCCAGACGTTCGTCCGGGTAGCCGGTGTCCAGCGGCAACCAGGCGGCGCCGGTCTGCACAATCGCCGTCAACGCCAGGCTGAGGCGCACGGAACGCGGCAACGCGACCGCGACGATGTCCCCCGGCTGAATGCCGGCCACCGTCAGCCGCTCGGCCAGCAGCGCGGCCTGGCGCTGCATGTCACGGTAGCTGAGGCTGTGCCCGGCATCCTGTAGCGCGATGCGTTCCGGTGTGCGCCGCGCTTGATCGGCGATCGCCTGATGCAAGGTGGTGTCCGCCACCGCCTGCCCGGTGCGGTTGACCGCCGCGATCAGCGCCTGCTCCTGCGGGGTTTGCAACTGCCAGCGCGGCAGCGGCAGATCCGGCTGGGCGATCCACTGTTGCAGCAGCGCCATCAGCCGCGCGGCGAAGCGTTCAGGCTGCGGCACCGAGGCGCGGTACTCCATCAGCAGGCGCAGACGTTCGCCCGGCAGCACCAGCAGCGTCAGCGGATAGTGGGTATAGCCTTTGTTGCGGATGGCGTCGCAGCGCAGCGATCCTGCTCCGCCCAGCAGAGCGTCGTTGTCCGGGTAGTTCTCCACCACCAACAGCGTATCGAACAGCGTGCCCGCCCCGGCCAGGTGCTGAATTTCCCCCAACCCCAAATCGTCGTGCTCCAGCAGTGCAATCTGCCGGTGCTGCAGGTCGGTCAGCTGTTCCGTCAACGAACGGTCATGCTGCAGACGAACTCGTACCGGCAGCGTGTTGCTGAACAGGCCGACGTGTTCCTCGACCCCTTCTATCTGGCCAAAGCGGCCGGACACCGGCGAGCCGAACACCACGTCCTGCTGGCCGCAACAGCTGGCCAGCTGCAGCGCCCAAATGCCCTGCATCACGGTATTGAGCGTCAACCCGCGTTCGCGGCACAGGGTCAGCAAGCGCTTTTCCTCGGCCGGCGGCAGCGTCATTTCCAGCTCATGCACGCGATCGTCCTGCGCGTCACCGAACAGTAACGTCGGGCGCACATCCTGCAGCGTCTCACGCCACAGGCGGCGCGAGGCTTCGGCATCCCGCGCGGTCAGGCGACGCACGATATCGGCATAGTTCGAACGCAGCGGCGGCAACGCCTGTTCGCCTTCACGCAGGGCCAGCATCAGATCGTTGAGCACCACCGGCGTCGACCAACCATCGACGATCAGGTGGTGCGCGTTAAGGAACAGCGTGTAGCGTTCGCTATCGCCGTGTTTGACCCACAGCGCATGCAGCATCGCGCCCGGCTGGTTGAACAGATCGCGCTGCAGTTCCTGCTGCTCCAGCCGGTGCAGTGCCTGTGCCTCCTGTTCTTCGGCCAGCGGCGGCAGCCTGTGGCTGTCCAACGGCCATTGGCTTTCCTGCGGTATCAGCTGCAGCGGTTCGCCCTCGCGGTTGAATCGGGCGGCCAATTGCGGATGGCGGCGGATCACCGCATCCAGCGCCTGCTGAAGTTGAAGCACGTCCAGTTCGCCGCAGAGGCTCAGGCGCGTCAACGAGTTATAGCTGCCGCCCTGCTGCGCCGTCTGCGCATGGAACAGCAGGCCGTGTTGCAGCGGCAACAGCGGCAGCGCCGCGGCTAACGGCCCGCACTCCCGCTCCCAGGCGCGCACTGCCTCATCATCGACGCCCGGCTGGGCGATCTCGGCCGCCACCAACGTCGCCGCCGCGCGTTCGGGATGGCGTTCGGCAAATTCGCACAGTGAACGCACCGCTTGCTCAATGCCGCTGTGCAGCTGCGTTATGTCGCTCTCGCTGAAAATCGCCTCCAGCCAGCTCCAGTTAATCGCCAGGCAGGCGCCGTCGCGCCGTTCCTCGACAAAGATGTTCACTTCCAGCCCGTAAGACAGCGCCTGCTGCGCATCCTGCGCCACGGCGAAGGCGTCGCGGAAGCGGGTTTGGCTGCGCTGCGGCGCCCAGTGCCCTTCATCTTGGCTGAAGCGCCCGAGGTAGTTGAATAAAATCTCCGGGGCGTTGCGCTGCGCCAGCGCCGCCAGGTCGTCGCGCTGTGGATGCAGATAACGCAGCTGGCCGTAGCCGACGCCGCGATCGGCCACCGCTCGCGTCGCCCGTTTCACCGCGCGCACGGCCTCATTGTGCTCGGCGTCATGCAGTTCGATGCGCAGCGGGTACTCCGCCGTCAGCCAGCCGACGGTGCGGGCCAGATCGAGGCCGTCGTCCAGTTCGGCGCGGCCGTGCGACTCCAGAGAGAAACGCAGCGAAGCGGCCTGAAAACGGCGGCGGCAGGCCTGAGCCAGCGCGCACAGCATGATCTCCTCAACCTGGGCGCGATAGCCCTGCGGCAATGTGCCGAGCAGCGCGGCGGTCAACCGGCTGTCGAGCAGCGTGCGCCGTTCGTTCACCGAGGCGATGCGATCGGTCTGCGGTTCCAGCGCGCGCCGGCCCAAACGCGGCACGCCGTCCGCCAGCATTTGCCGCCAGAACGGCAGCTCGGCTTCCCGGCGCTCCACGTCTGCGCGTAAACGCGCGGACCACTCATAGAGCGAGGTTTCTTCCGGCGGCAGCGTGATCGGCTGCCCCTGCATGGCGCTGTCGGCCACTTGCCGCAGCTCCTCGAGCAGGATGCGCCAGGAAACGCCGTCGACCACCAGGTGGTGGATCGCCAGCACCAGCCCCAGGCTCTGCCCGTCACGCTGCAACAAGATCGCCTGCATCATGGCGCCGGCCGCCGGATCGAGATGCTCGAGTGCGGCATCGAAAGCCTGTTCCGCCGCCGGCTCCAGTTCGCTGGATACGGTCTGAACCTGCATGAACTCAGCGCTAGCGGCTTCTTCAACCACCAACTGGCCATCGCGGATCCGGGCGCCCAGCGCCGGGTGGGCCGTGCGCAGCTGTTCCAACGCATCACGCAGCTGTTCCGGTTGCAGCTCGGCAGGCACGCGCAGGAAAACGCCGTGCGCGAAGCGGCGATGCATATCGCCCGTCTCGGCAAACCAGTGCAGGATCGGCAGCCCGTCGATCGGGCCTTGCCGCACGCTGCGTGGGGTCTGAGAGTCTACGACCAGCGGCTGCATCGCCTGCGCCATGCGCGCGGGGGTGTGCAGCGCGAAGATCTCGCGCGGCCGCAGCAGATAACCGTTGCGCCGCAGGGCGGTGCCCAACCCCATCGCCGAGATGCTGTCGCCGCCGAGCGCAAAGAAATCGTCGTCGGCGCCGATGCGCTCCATCCCCAACAGGTGGGCCATCGCGTGGCAAATCAGCCTTTCCTGCTCGGTGGCCGGTTCGCGAATGCTTTGCGCCAGCGTCTCCTGCGGTTTGGGCAGCGCCTGGCGGTCAATCTTGCCGTTGACGTTGAGCGGCAGCTCCGGCATCACCACCAGGATCGCCGGCACCATATAATCCGGCAGACGCTGCGCCAGCTGCCCCAGCAGCTCGTTTTGCAGCGCCGGCGAGGCGCGGCGCGCGTCATCCTGCACCGAGCAGTAGCCGATCAGGCGATAGGTGGCGCCGATCGGCTCGGCGATCACCACCGCTCGCCCTACGTCCGGCAAGGCGGCCAAGGCGCTTTCCACCTCACCCAGCTCGACGCGGAAGCCGCGCACCTTGATTTGATGATCGGTTCGGCCAATGAACACCAGCTGGCCCTCCGCGCTCCAGCGCATCAGATCGCCGCTGCGGTACATCACCTCGCCTTCGGCGAACGGGTTGGCGACAAAGCGCGCCGCCGTCAGATCCGGGCGCCGCAGGTAACCGCGCGCGATGCCTTTGCCGGAAATGTACAGTTCGCCCGCCGCGCCGATCGGCACCGGCTGCAGGCGGCTGTCGAGCAGCCAAACTGAGGTATTGGCGAGGGGACGGCCGATCACCGGCTGGTCTGCGGCCGTCACCGGCGCGCCGAGGGTATCGACGGTGTATTCGGACGGGCCGTAATAGTTGTGGATCTCCACTTCCGGATGCTGCTGCATCAGGTTCCACAGCGTCGGCGTCGCCGCCTCGCCGCCGATCATCACGAACGACGGCAGCGGGAACTGCCCTTTCAGCAGGCCGCAGTCCACCAGTTGCGAGAAGAACGACGGCGTGATGTCCAGCAGATCGATCGGCGTCTGTTGGGTTTGTTCCAGCAGCGCCCAGGGGTCGCGGCGCAGCTCCTCATCGAAGATAACCAGTTCGCTGCCCATCATCATGCAGAACAGCGGTTCCCAAGAGGAGTCGAAAGAAAACGAGGCGGTATGGCCGGCGCGCAAGCGGCGCGCGTGGCGAGCCTGGAATTTTTCGATCGCCGGGCCAAACAGAGAAGCCTGGTGCGACAGGAACAGGTTCAGCAGCCCGCGGTGTGTGGACATGACCCCCTTGGGTTTGCCGGTCGAGCCGGAGGTGTAAATCATGTAGGCGAGATGCGCCTCGCTCAGCGGCACACGCCGTTCGGCATCCGTTATCGGCGTGGCCTCGGCGGCCGCGCAGCGCGCCAGGCACGGGGCGTCGTCCAGGCACAATATCTGCGGCAGATCCGGCATGTTGGCCCGCGTGGCGCGGTGGGTCAGCAACATTACCGGCCGCGCGTCGTCGCACATCAGCGCCAAACGTTCACGCGGATAGTCCAGATCGAGCGGCATATAGGCCGCGCCACTGGCCAGCACGCCGAGCAGCGCGACCAGCGTGTCCACCGAGCGTGGAATGCCGATGGCGACAACGTCTTCGGCGCCGATGCCGTTTTCGATCAGCACTCGCCCCAGTTGCATCACCCGTTCGGAGAGCTGCCGGTAGCTGAGGCGCACGTCGCCGCAGGCCACCGCCAACGCCTCGGGCTGGCGCTCGACCTGGCACTGGAACGCATCCATAATCGAGACCATGCCCGCCGGCGGCGTCAGCTCGGCGCCGCGCCCCCAGGCCGCGAGTTGTCTGAGTTCCCCATCGCTGATTAGCGCCAGTTGGCCGTTCGGCTGGCGCGGCTGCCGCGCCAGCTGCTGCAGCCAATGGCCGATGCGCTCCGCGTGATGATGCAAGGTGCGCGGCGAGTATTTGGCCGGGTTGGCGACCAAAGACAGCGTCAGCACGCCGCTTCGAAAACCGATCTCAAACTCCAGATCGTCGACCGGCCCCATCGCCAGCGTATGGGTGGTGGCCGCCTGACCGTCGAACGACAAGGCGCTGTGGTAGACCTTGACGTTGACCACCGGGCCATACAGTTCCTGATGGCCGCCGACCAGGCCGAGATCGCGTTTGATCTGCTCCGCCTCATAGCGTTGATGGCGGCGCGCCTGCTTGATCTCCGCCACGGTGGCCTGGCAGACGTCCGCCAGCGACATCGCCGGCGTCACGTTCAGCAGCAGCGGCAGCACGTTGACCACCGGGCCGACCGCCGCCAGCGCCTGCGACCCCATCCGGCGCATGAAAGGAAAGCCGACTGAGAAGCGGGTTTCACCGCTCATGCGCGCCAGATACATCGCCAGCGCCGCCGTGACGATATCGGCCGGTTGCAGCGACTGCAGCGCATCATCGCGCAGCGCTTCGTCAAACAGCGATTCAGGCAGCACCAGCGCCTGTTTGAGCGGCCGGGCACCCGGTTCAACCTCCCGACTCTCCGTCGATAATGACAGCGGCGACGGCAAATCGCGCAGATGCTGGCGCCAGAATTCGGCCGCCCGCTCACGTGCGGTCGACGTTTGCCATTGCTGAAACTCTTCCACCACCTTGCCGAACGGGGTAAACGGCGAGGCCGCCGGCGACAGCCCGTGGCGCAGCGCGCGATAGATATCGGCGATCCGGCGGGTGATGGCTTCGAAACTGAAGCCGTCCAGGGTCAGATGATGAAAGCGCTGGTACCAGAACCAGCGCTCGGCGCTGACGCGGATCACCGCATGGCGATAAAGCGGCCGTTCGCCGTCCGCCGGCAAATCCTGCGCCAGATCGTCGTTCATCAGCGCCAGCGCCGCCTGTTCGGCGTCCGGCTGCGTGCTGAAATCGAACCACTCCGGCGCCTGCACGCGTGCAGGGTCGGCTATCAACGGTAAACGCTGCACCGGCTGGCCGTCCTGCGCCTCAAAGAACCGCGCCTGAACCGTATCCGCTTCGGCCAGCCCCTGACGGATGGCACGCTCCAGCGCCGAGCGGTCGATAGCGCCGTGCAGTTCGGTGTAGTGCGCCACGGCGAAGCCGTTGCGGCGTAGCGCGATTTGGTCGGCGATCCAGATCCCCGGTTGTGCTGCAACCAGCGGATAATCCCGATACTCGACCTGAGTATCCGGCAAAGAAAGCGTTTCTGACATGGTGTCTGTCCTTTTCCTCAAACGGAATGTATCGATGTGGCTGCCTGGCGCTTAACGCGCCGCATCCGCCGCTTTCAGCGCCGCCGGCCGCATGTCCTGCCAGTGCGTTTCGATGTAGTCGATGCATTCGCCGCGCGACGCCGGCCCCATCAGCACGCGCCACCCCTGCGGCGTGTCGGCAAACTGCGGCCACAGCGAATACTGCTGCTGCGCGTTGACCAAAACGGTGAAACGGAGGCTTTCGTCATCGAACGGGTTTTGTTGTTCCTGAGTCATTTTCATTACCTGTCTGTCAAAATGTGTGGGTTATTTCATCGCGGAAAGCAGCTGGCGCACGCCGTCCACCAGGCCGCCGCGCCAGCAGAGCGCATCGTGCCCGCCGGAAAACACGCGGTATTCGGCGCGGTGCCCCGCCGCCGTCAGCGCCTGATGCATCTGGCGATTGACGAATTCGATGTCCGCCTCCCGATCGCCGGCTTGCTGAATCACGGTGAGCGTGGGCGCCGCCGCGTCGCGTTGCCGAACCTGGCGTATCAGCCAGCCTTCCTCCAGTTCGTGGCGTTTTTCGAACTGGGTAACGAATTGCACCGTGGGCCACCAGAAGGAACCGGACTGGCTCAGCACGTGGCCGAAACGTTCCGGCCAGTGCACACCGGCATATAACGCTGCCAGCCCGCCGTAGCTTTGGCCGGCGACGACGGTGCGCGCCCCTTCCTCGCTGAACGCTTCGCGCTTCTGCGCCTGCGGCAGCAGCTCTTCGATGATTGCCTGCCAGAAGGCGGCGTTGCAGGGCAGCTCGTTTTCCCGGTGTTCACCGTCGATCGCATCGATCAGCAGCCAGCACGCGGGCGGCAGGTGCCCTCTTGCCGTTTCGTGCTCGATCACCGGCAACAGCGCGTGCCTTTCGATCCAGTTTTGGCCATCGAGCAGTAGCACCAGCGGGCGATTCGCTTCCACCGCCGCGTCGCCGCTGGCATACAGCCAAACGCGCCGCTGGTTATCCAGACGTTCGCTGCGCCACTGAAAAAGCTGTAGCCGCGCCTCGTCCCATGGCCGATCGGCGGCCTGCCAGGCGCTTTGATCGTCGGCATCCGGCCCTTGCGCCAGGGAAACCGGCCGCGGGCGATGAGACGGCCCCAGCGAGAGGCGATTCAGCGGATCGGCGATCGCCAACGGGAACAGCGATACCCACCAGGCGCGCTGCTGGCGGTCGCGCAACGTTTCGTCGTCGCTGAATACGGGGGGAAGATCCCGATCGGTAATAGGGATCAGGCTATAGCTGCCGCGCCAACGGCGATCGATAACGGCGGCGCCGTACCAAACGTCGGTGCCGGGGAGCCTGGTCAGGCTGCTGGGGGACGTGCTGTGGTGATCGGTAATGCCGTTGATATCGGCGTAAACGCGGCGTATTGGCGAGTGCCGTTCATCGCCGGCGGGATCGCGCCACAGCCAGGTCATTTTGACGTGGCGGTCATCGTGCGGCTCGACGATGGGCGTGCCGTGTGAGGCCACCTTCTGCCACCACGCAGGCTGTCCTGCCGCCTCTTCACGCAGCCATTGCGCCGCCAATCCCTCATGACCGCTTTCTGGCCTCTTTTCCGGCAAAAACTCCATAGCGCCCCTTACATAACACGAGTGATTTTTACAAAACCTGACAATCGTATTGATACTCATTATCATTTTCAATACTATTTGTCGGATTTTTACCGTCGTGCACACACGGCGTTTCCGCGTCGACGGGAGAAGACCGCTTGTCGGCATTTCGGGGTTTATCAGGGTGGCATGACACACAACGCAGGTATGCAGGAGAGATAATGAAGATTAAAAACAAAGGGATAGCAAACGGAAATGCGGAGGCGACGGCCGCCAAGCGTCTGTTGCTGGGATCGGCGCTGGCCTTACTGCCCTTGGCGCAACACGCGTCCGCCGCGGCGGACGAGACGATTTTGGTGACCGCCGACGCGCAAAACAGCGTGACCGCGCCGGTCAAAGGGATCGTCGCCAAAGAAAGCGCCGCCGGCACCAAGACCGCCGCCCCTCTGCGCAAAACGCCGCAGTCCATCTCGGTGGTCACGCGCGAGCAGATGAACGATCAGGAGCCGGCGTCGGTCGCCGACGCGCTGAACTACACCAGTGGGGTGATCACCACCTACCGTGGCAACTCCAACCGCAATGACGAAGTGATCAGCCGCGGCTTCCGCTATGCGCCCAAGCTGCTCGACGGCCTGCACTTTGGCCTCTCGAGCCAAAACGGCGGCGCCGGGCAGATCGATCCCTGGCTGCTGGAGCGCGTGGAGATGGTGCATGGCCCGGCCGGCGTGCTGTACGGCCAGGTCAGCCCCGGCGGCGTGGTGGTGATGACCAGTAAACGCCCTACCGCCCAGAGCATTCACGAAGTCAAATTCAGCACCGGCAACCGCCATCTGGCGGAAACGGCGTTCGATTTCGGCGGCAAACTCAACGACGACAACACCCTGTTCTATCGCCTGAACGGTATCGCCAGAACCGAGCATGAGTTTGTCAAAGACAGCAAGCAGCAACGGGTGGCCATCGCGCCGGCCTTCACCTGGCTGCCGAATGAAGACACCAGCTTTACGCTGCTGACCAGTTACCAGAACGATCCGAAAGCCGGATCGCGCAACTTCCTGCCGCGTGCCGGCACGCTGTTCCCGACCAGCGCGGGCTATGTGCCCTATGACTTCAACGTCAGCGAACCCAGCTTCAACAAGTCGCGGCGCGAGCAGGCGTCGATCGGCTACAGCCTCGAGCATAACTTCAGCGATGCGCTGTCGTTTACCCAGAACCTGCGCTTCACCCACCGTGATGAAGACTATAAATATCTGGTTTATAACGTAAACTCGAAGGTTAACGACCACACCGTCACCCGCATGGCGCAGCATGAAACGCAGATGACCAACGAGTTTGGCGTGGATAACCAGCTGAAGGGCCTGTTCGACACCGGCGAGGTGAAGCACACGGTGCTGGGCGGGCTGGATTACCGCTACAGCCATATCGATTCGAAGATGTATCGCGATCGCGGCAACGATTACCCGATCGACTGGGCCAACCCGGTTCGCCCCAGCATCGATGGCAGCACGCTGGCGCTGGCTTCCAGCGATTTGAAGACGCTGAATCAGATCGGGGTGTATCTGCAGGACCAGTTGGAGTGGAATAACTGGAACCTGCTGCTGTCCGGTCGTCAGGACTGGTCGCAGGTCAACACCCGCGATCGCACCAGCGGCGGTAAAGAGCAGACCTACAACGATGCCCAGTTCACCGGCCGCGCGGGCCTGCTTTACGCCTTCGACAACGGCATTTCACCGTACGTCAGCTACAGCACCTCGTTCGATCCTAACCTGTACCCAAGCGCGCCGGGCGCCGATCCGCTCAAGCCGACCACCGGCAAACAAACCGAGGTGGGCGTGAAATACCAGATCCCGGGCGGCAACACCCTGCTGACCCTCTCCTGGTTCGACATTACCCAGCGCAATGTGGCGTCTTACAACCGTCTCACCTCCGCCTACGAGCAGATCGGTGAGGTGAAATCCAAAGGGATTGAGGCGGAAGTGCACGCCCAACCAACGCCGGAAATCAAGCTGACCGCCGCCTATACCTACACCGACGTAGTGACCAAAGACTCAAACTCGGCGGACGAAATTGGCCACAGCCCGGCGGGCATCCCGCGCCACGCGGCATCCGCCTGGGGCAGCTACAGCTTCCTGAGCGGCGCGCTGAACGGCCTGACCGTCGGCAGCGGCGTGCGTTACATCGGCGATGCGCCGGCCGACGCCACCGGCCAGTACGACGTACCGCACTACACGCTGTACGACGCCATGGTGAAATATGACCTCGGTCAGGCCTCGTCAGCGCTGCGCGGTGCGGCGCTTCAGCTCAACGTGCAGAACCTGACGGACAAGAAATACGTTTCATCCTGCAGCGGCGAGTACGCCTGCTTCTACGGCAGCGGCCGCAGCATCATCGCTTCGGTCAACTACCGCTGGTAACAAAAATGGGCGGCCAGCGCCGCCCATTTCTTCCGCCTTTCCCGCCGCCTTTACTCCTGCTTCAATTCCCGCAAATGCTTGTACACCGTGGCGCGCCCCATCGACAGCACGTTGGCGATGTAGTCCGCGGCGCTTTTGGCCTTGAACGCCCCCTGATGATAGAGATCGCTGACCAGCCGCCGTTTCTGTTCGCGGCTCAGCGCGCCGAGCGCGGCGTTTTCGCGCCGCAGCCAATCGTGCAGGAAGGTATTGATCTTCTCCTGCCAGTCATCTTTGAACAGCTCTTGCGGCTGTGGCTGCAGCCGCGTGACCGACAGGAACATGTCCAGCGCGTTGCGGGCGTCCTCGAACATCGCGGTGCTCAGGTTGATGCACAGCAGATAGCTGGGCTTGCCCTGCTCGTCGCGCGCGGCGATGCTCACCGAGCGCATCTTTTTGCCGTCCCAGTTCAGCTTCTCATAGGGGCCGGTCACGCCGGCGCCGCCGGCGAGCTCGAAGTCTTCCAGCCCGGCGTCGTCACCCGGTTTGCGCTTCGACAGGTTGTTCGCCAGATAGGCAATCTTGTTGGTGGCCAGATCGTGGATCACCACTTCTGCATTCGGGAAAAACAGCGCGGAAATGCCGTCGGCGACCGATCGCAAAAGTTCGAGTTGAGAAGAAGAGTTCGGCACGCTGGGGTGTCTCCGTATGGCCCGGTTTGGTTTGCGGTTCAGCCGCTTAGCATACCGCAGTTGCCGCCGCTTGCCGAGTCGAGCGGCGGCAACTGCGCATCCTTCGCCGGTTATTCCGCCTCGGCGCCACGCCGATAAAACACGTAGCTCTCGCGCGCCACGCTGTCACGGACCCGATAGCGCCAGATCAGGCCGAGCGTGGTAAACCACAGCGGCATGCTGCATAGCGCGATCAGCATATCGCGATCGAACACCATCAGCACTAGCGTAAAGGCGAAAAATGCCAGCGTCAGCCAGGCCATTGCGACCCCGCCCGGCATTTTGAAGTGGGAACCGGCGTGCAGATCCGGCCGCTTCTGGCGATATACCAGGTAGGCGACCAATATCATGCCCCAGCTGTAAACCACCAGGATCGCCGCCACGGTAGAGACGAGGGTGAACAGCGTCATGACGTTCGGCACCAGCACCAGCAGCAAGGTGCCGGACACCATGCAGAAGCAGGAAAACAGCAGGCTGCGGATCGGAATGGCCGTGGTGCGGGACAGAATGCGGAACTGGCCGTGGGCGTGCTTTTCCATCGACAGGCTGTACAGCATGCGGGTGCTGGAATACACCCCGCTGTTGGCCGAGGACATCGCCGAAGTCAGCACCACAAAGTTGATCACCGCCGCGGCGGCCGGCAGCCCCGCCCGATCGAACAGCATCACGAACGGACTGCTGTCCGGTGAAATGTGGCTCCACGAGGTGACGACGATAATGGTCAGCATCGAGCACACGTAGAAGACGATGATGCGCGCCGGGATCGCGTTGATCGCCTTTGGCAGCACCTTCTCCGGGTTTTTGGTCTCCGCCGACATCGTGCCCAGCAGCTCGATGCCGGTACAGGAGAAAATGGCGATCTGGAAACCGGCGAAGAAGCCGAAGATGCCGTGTGGCATGAAAATGGCGGGATCGGTGACGTTATGCAGCGAAGCGGTCACGCCGTCCGGCGAGGTCCAGCCGCTGAACACCATCCAGACGCCGGTGGCAATCAGCGCGACGATCGCCACCACCTTAATCATCGCGAACCAGAATTCGGCTTCGCCGAACATCTTGACCGATAGCATGTTGAACAGACACAAGAACCCCAGCGTCAGCAGCGCCGGCAGCCAGGGCGAGACGTTAGGCAGCCAATACTGCACGTAGCCGCCGCACACCACCACGTCGGCAATGCAGGTCACGACCCAGCTCAGCCAGTAGGACCAGCCGAGAAAAAAGCTGGCGCGCGGCCCCAGGTATTCGGAGACGAAATCGGCGAACGAACGATAATCGAGCCGCGTGAGCAGCAGCTCCCCCATCGCCCTCATGACCATGAACATGAAAAAGCCGACGATGGCGTAAGTCAGTACGATGGAGGTGCCCGACAGCGCGAGGGTTTTCCCGGCGCCCATAAACAGCCCGGTGCCGATGGCGCCGCCGATCGAAATCAGTTGAATATGGCGCGCGCTCAGCCCGCGCTGCAGGGTTTGGGCACAGTTTGGCCCTTCGGCTGAACCTGGGTTCAGCCGATCGCAGTGATTTTTTTTCATGGTATTACCTGTCCGTCATTAAGGCGATTAAGCAACCGATGTGCGGCTGCAGCAGGAGTGAAACGCCCGTGGGCGCTCTAACCGGCAATAAAATTGAGACCGAACGCTGCCCGCCCCGTTGTAACAGGGAGGTAATAATAATGGGTGCCGAGAAAATGCTCTCGTGAGCCGCGTAGCGCCCACGTTTGGCGTACAAAGCCTGAGCGTGGTGGGTAAACACTACAATATCAAATGGTTATACTTTCCCTTGTGCAACAAAAAAACGACGCCGGAGCCGTTTTAACATTAATTTAACTCTGGCGAGGGGAAATGCCATTGTCAACATGGCAGTTAAATAAAATGAAACTTTTTGATCACATTCAAGCTTCTGAAAAATAGATAAAAAGGGTTTTTATGCGCTTTATATGCATAAATTATGCATGTGCTCGCTCACCACCGACAAAAAGTAATTAACTATTCATTTATCGCCCTGCAGGCGGCGAAAAACCGCCCGCTGGCCCGATGAGAGGGGGGCTAACAACCGGCATAATTAGTGGTAAATTTAGCGTCGCAAAGTGTTATGCGCTTGCTAATCCACGGTTAAACGAAATAAATACCTCTAATATATAAAGGTTGGTTATGGAAAAGCTATCCTACGCTTCAGACAGCAGCACCACCGCTTGGGCTACATATCTGCAACAAATCGATCGCGTCGCCCCTTACCTCGGCGAGCTGTCACGCTGGGTTGATACGCTGCGTCACCCTAAGCGCGCTTTGATTGTTGATATCCCGCTGCAGATGGACGATGGCACCATCCGCCACTTCGAAGGTTTCCGCGTACAGCACAACCTGTCGCGTGGGCCGGGTAAAGGCGGCATCCGCTTCCACCCTGACGTCGATCTGAACGAAGTGATGGCCCTGTCCGCCTGGATGACCATCAAGTGTGCCGCGGTCAACCTGCCGTACGGCGGCGCCAAGGGCGGCATCCGCGTCGACCCGTTCAAACTGTCTGAAGGTGAACTGGAGCGACTGACCCGCCGCTACACCAGCGAAATCGGCTTCATCATCGGGCCACAGAAAGACATTCCTGCGCCGGACGTCGGCACCAACGCCAAAGTGATGGCCTGGATGATGGACACCTACTCCATGAACCACGGCACCACCATCACCGGCGTGGTCACCGGCAAGCCAATCCACCTCGGCGGCTCCCTGGGCCGTGAGAAAGCGACCGGCCGCGGCGTGTTCGTCACCGGCAGCGAAGTGGCCAAACGTCTGGGCGTGCAAATCGAAGGCGCCAAAGTGGCGGTACAAGGCTTCGGTAACGTGGGCAGCGAAGCGGCTCGCCTGTTCGTTGGCGTCGGCGCACGCGTCGTCACCATCCAGGACCACTCCGCCACCCTGTTCAACGCCGATGGCATCGATCTGGCCGCGCTGACCGAATACCAGGTCAAGCACAAGCAGATCGCCGGCTTCCCGGGCGCCAGCGAGATCGAAAGCGAAGCGTTCTGGTCAGTCGACATGGACATCCTGATCCCGGCTGCGCTGGAAGGCCAGATCACCCGCCAGCGCGCTGAAATCCTCAGCGCCAAGCTGGTGCTGGAAGGCGCCAACGGCCCAACCTTCCCAGAGGCAGACGACATTCTGCGTTCCCGTAACATCACCGTGGTCCCGGACGTTATCTGTAACGCCGGCGGCGTAACGGTCAGTTACTTCGAGTGGGTGCAGGACATGGCGAGCTACTTCTGGAGCGAGTCCGAGATCAATGAGCGTATGGACAAAATCATGACCGACGCCATGGTCCACGTCTGGAACAAGGCGGCCGAGAAAGAGTGCAGCCTGCGCACCGCCGCTTACATCGTGGCCTGTGAACGCATCCTGACCGCACGTAAAGAGCGCGGCATCTACCCAGGTTGATGCCCGTATCCCGGCCTGCCCCGGCAGGCCGGATTTTCCTCAGCGCAAACAGCGCTTCAACACCTTACCGGTGCTGGTCATCGGCAAACGCTCGACGAACTCGACGATGCGCGGATACTTGTACGCCGCCAGCCGCTCCCGGCTCCAGGCAATAAGCGTTTCCTCCTCGATGGGCTCTTCCGTCTCTTTCAACACCACTACCGCTTTGATCTCTTCGCCCAGCGACGGGTGTTCAACGCCGATCACCGCCACCAACGACACCGCCGGATGGCGAATCAGCGCCTCTTCAATCTCGCGCGGATAGACGTTGAACCCGCCGCGAATGATCATGTCCTTGGCCCGATCGACGATGAAATAGAAGCCGTCGGCGTCGCGGCGCGCCAGGTCACCGGTGAGGAACCAACCGTTTTCCAGCACCTCCGCCGTCGCTTCGGGGCGATTCAGGTAACCTTTCATGATGTTGTAACCGCGCACCGCGATCTCCCCGACCTGATCGATGCCGTCGACCGGCTGCCCAGTGGCGTCTAGCAGGCGCACCTCCACGCCCCAGATCGGTTGACCGATGGAGCCGGGTTTGGTCACGCGGTGGGGATGGTTAAAGGTGGCGACCGGGCTGGTCTCCGACAGCCCATATCCTTCGAGAATGTTGACGCCGAAGCGGCGCGAAAAATCCTCCAGGATCTGCAGCGGCAGGCTGGCGCCGCCAGACACCGCTATACGCAGCGTGCTGCGCAAGCGTTCGATATCCGTGTGTTCATCCAGCGCATTCAACAGCGCCCAATACATGGTCGGCACTCCGGCGAAAAAGGTGATGCCGTGCCGTTGCATCAGCGCGATGGCCTGCGCGGCGTCGAAGCGCTCGACCAGCACCAGAGTGGCGGCGGCGGCAAACCCGGCGTTCATCTGCACAGTCGAACCAAAAGTGTGGAACAGCGGCAGCGTGACCAGGTGACGATCGGGGGCCGTCTCCGAACCGTCGAACAGCCGCACCGATCCCAAGGCGTTGAGCACCAGATTGGCGTGGGTCAACTCCGCCCCTTTGGCGCGGCCGGTGGTGCCGCTGGTATACAGCACCACCGCGGTGTCGCTTTCGAGCGTCGTCGCCGAAGCGAATTCGGTAGCCTGCTCGGCTATCGCCGCGCTGAAACGCTCTCCCTCGAGCGGCAACCGATCGCCGATGATAAACACCTCGCGGCACTGCTCCGCCTTCGCCGCCGCCCGCAGCGCTTCCTCCCCCAGCGGCAGGCCGCTGCTGCCCTCAAAACAAAACAGCGCCACCGCCGCCGAATCCGCCAGGTAATAGTCGAACTCTGCGCTTTTCAGCAGAATATTCAGCGGCACCACCACCGCGCCGCTTTTGAGAATGCCGTAATAGATAGCCGGAAACTCCGGCCGGTTCGGGCAGGCCAGCGCCACCCGTTCACCGGGCCGCACGCCGCGCGCAGCCAACAAATTCGCCACCCGATTGGCCATGTCGTTAAGCGCCCGATAGCTGAGCGGGTTGTCGTCCTGTATCACCGCCGGCCGCTCCGGCCAGGTGCGCGCACTCTCTTCAAGCAAGGTAGCCAGATTCAGCATCGGGGATCCTCCCTGGGGTTGAGCGGCGAGAAAAGCGCCGCAGTATCACGAGTATAGATAGGCGCTTTGTGGTTCGCATTCCCAGGGGCACTGGGCTATACCTTAGGCAATCCCTATCCCGCAGGAGTTGTGATCATGAGCAAGAAAAAGATCCTGATGCTGGTCGGCGACTACGCCGAAGATTACGAAACCATGGTGCCGTTTCAGGCATTGCAGATGATCGGTCATTGGGTGGACGCCGTGTGCACCGGCAAAGACGTCGGCGATTACATCCAGACCGCAATCCACGATTTTGACGGGGCGCAGACCTACAGCGAGAAACCCGGCCACCGCTTCACCCTGAACGCCGACTTCGCCGCCGCCAAAGAAGAGCACTACGATGCGCTCTTGATCCCCGGCGGCCGGGCGCCGGAATACCTGCGCCTGAACCCCGACGTGATCGCGCTGGTGCAGGCGTTTGACGCCGCGAAAAAACCGATCGCCGCCGTTTGCCACGGCCCGCAGCTGCTGGCGGCGGCCGGGGTGTTGAAAGGCCGCACCTGCAGCGCCTACCCGGCCTGCGCGCCGGAAGTGCGGCTGGGCGGCGGTCATTATGCGGAGATCGGCATCGATCAGGCGCACGTCGACGGCAATCTGGTCACCGCCCCGGCCTGGCCGGCGCATCCGCAGTGGCTGGCGAAGTTCGCCGAGGTGTTGGAACAGTAACGCGGCGCTAGCGGAGCTGCTCGATCAGGAAGTGGATGTCGTACAGCCAGCGTTTGGCGCGCGCGGAACGCACCAGCATCGACACGCACAGCGGCCGGGGGTGTTCTTTGCAGGCTGAGGGGGAAAACCAGCGCCCGGTGTTGGTCGGGGGCTGGAAATACAGTTCGTGATTATAGTTGCCGCTGTCGACGCCGAAGGTATCGAAGTAGCGGCGCATCAGCGTATTGGAATCGCTGAACGACAGGTTGAGCGCGGTGTTAATCTCGGTTTCCGGGGTGATGGCTACGCCCTTCTTCAGCCGCCCTGATGCGTTGAAGGCGGCGATAAGCGCGATGACCTGTTGCTGAATGTCTTCTGCCATGACGACCTCGAGCCGGTATGTATAAAAGATGAATGCGGTTCTCTGTCTGACTCTGCTCACCGCGGCGAGTTCTGACCGCCGGCCGGGTTTTCTGTTTCTTTACACTTTCCATAAAAAAACCGCGCGCAGCCAAATGCCTGGCGCGCGCGGTCGACGGTTAGCGGCTGAGCGTCGTCTGGTCGGCGAGGACGCCATCCCCCTGCCGCTCGGCGGTAACGCCGCCGCCCAACACTTTATACAGGGTGGCCTGATTGTCGTACGCGGTCTGCTGCGCGGCGATCAGCGCCTGTTGCGCCGTGTACAGCGTGCGCTGCGCGTCCAGCAGCGTCAGGTAGCTGTCCACGCCCTGGCGGTAACGCAGCTCGGCCAGGCGATAATATTGTTGCGCCGCCCCCACATAGCCGGTTTGCGCCGCCAGCTGTTCCTGCAGCGTGGCTTTGCGCGCCAGCGCGTCGGCGGTTTCCTGAAATGCCGTCTGCACCGCTTTCTCATAGGTGGCGACATACAGGTCTTTCTGCGCCTGGGTGTAGTTGAGCTGAGCCGTGTTATAGCCGCCGCTGAAGATCGGCAGGCTGATGCTCGGTGCGAACGACCAGACGCCGGCGCCGTGGCTGAACAACGAGGAGAGTTCACCGCTGCCCACGCCGCCGCTGGCGGTCAGGCTGATCGACGGGAAGAACGCCGCCCGCGCCGAGCCGATATTGGCGTTGGCGGATTTCAGGTTATGCTCGGCCTGCAGCACGTCCGGCCGCTTCAGCAACACTTGCGAAGAGACGCCGGTCGGCAGATCGCGCATGATCCCGCCCAGCGCCTCGATGCCACTCGGCAGCAGGTTTTCCGGCACGCTTTGCCCTACCGCCAAATCCAGCGCGTTTTTCGCCTGTGCAGCGCTGGTGGCGTAGCTGGCGGCGTCCGATCGCGCCTGCTGATAGACGGTTTCCGCCGACGCCACGTCAACCAGCGACGCAATCCCGTGCTGCTGATTGTTACGCGTGACGTCCAGCGATCGTTTGGCGCTCGCCATCGTTTGCTGCGCCACCGCCAGATTGCTGCGCTCGGCCGCCACCGCCACCCAGTCGGTGACGATATCGGCGATCAGCGTCAGACGGGTGCTTTTCGCCGCCTCCGAGTTCGCCAAATAGGTTTCGAACGCAGCGCGCGACAGGCTGGCGTTTTTGCCGAACAGATCCCACTCGAATGCGCTGACGCCGGCCGCGGCTTCGTAGCTTTGGCTCAGCGCGGTGGCGTTGCCGTTACCGGTCAGCGCCCGCCCGCGGCTGCCGTCGGCGGTGGCATTGATTGTCGGGAACAGCGCCGAGCGCTGCTCACCATACAGGGCGCGCGCCGACGCGATATTGGCGATCGCCTCGCGCAGATCGCGGCTGCTGTTCAGCCCCAGCGCCACCACCTGGCGCAGCCGGGCATCCTGGACATAGTCGCGCCAGGCGACGTCCGGGTAGCTCAGCGCCTGGTTGCCGCCGGCCTCGCCCTGCGGCAGGTTGGCGGGCACCGGCGACGCCGGGCGCTGGTAGTGCGGATCCAGCGACAGACAGCCGGTCAGCAGCAGCGGTAAAGTTAACATCATGACTCGTTGCAACACGTTATTCTCCTGCCTGTGACGGCGGGTTGGCGGGCCGACGGGTAA
This sequence comes from Serratia sp. Nf2, assembly GCF_003028435.1. Classification (NCBI taxonomy): domain Bacteria; kingdom Pseudomonadati; phylum Pseudomonadota; class Gammaproteobacteria; order Enterobacterales; family Yersiniaceae; genus Serratia; species Serratia sp. Nf2. Next base: position 141,765 of record NZ_PYTW01000001.1, read on the forward strand.
ACATGCGGCGCACCAACACATAAAACAGCGGGACGAAAAAGATGGCCAATACGGTGGCGGTGATGGTGCCGCCGATGATGCCGGTGCCGATGGCGATGCGGCTGTTGGCGCCGGCGCCGCTGGATACCGCCAGCGGCAGCACCCCGGCGGTGAACGCCAGCGAGGTCATCAGGATCGGCCGCAGGCGCATGCGGGCCGCGTGGACCGCCGCGCCAATCAGCGTTTCGCCCCGCTGGTGCATCTCCTCGGCGAACTCGACGATCAGAATGGCGTTCTTCGCCGACAGGCCGATGATGGTGAGCAGCGCCACCTGGAAGTAGATGTCGTTTTCCAGCCCGCGCAGGGTGATCGCCAGCAGCGAACCCACCACGCCCATCGGCACCACCAACATGACCGCAAACGGAATCGACCAACTCTCATACAGTGCCGCCAGGCACAGGAACACCACGATCAGCGAAATGGCGTACAGCGACGACGCCTGGCCGCTGGTCAGCCGCTCCTGATAGGACAGCCCGCTCCAGGAATAGCTGCTGCCGGCGGAGAATGTTGCCGCCAGCTTCTCCATCTCGCTCATCGCCGTACCGGAGCTGACGCCAGCGGCGCCCTGCCCGGTGATCTCGAACGATGACAGCCCGTTATAGCGCGACAGATTTTCCGGCCCGTAGATCCAATGCGAAGACGCAAAGGCGGAGAACGGCGTCATGCTGCTGGCGCCCGACGCATTGGTGCCGCGAACAAACCAGCGGTCGAGATCTTCCGGCTTGGCGCGGTACTGCACATCGCCCTGCATATAGACTTTTTTCACCCGGTTGCGGTCGATAAAGTCGTTGATGTAGGTGCTGCCGAACGCGCTGCTGAGGGTGCTGTTGACGTCGGCGGCGCTCAGGCCGAGTGCCTGCAGCTTGCCGTTGTCGATCTCCACCTGCAGCTGCGGGGTATCCGGCAAGGTGTTGGCGCGCACCGCCAGCAGCGCCGGGTTGTTGCCGGCGGCGGCAACGATCTGGTCGCGCATCGCCTGCAGCTCGGCGCGGGTGGTCGCTCCTTTGGCCTGCAGCTCGAAGGTGAAGCCGTCGGACTGGCCGAAACCGTCGATCGCCGGTGGGCTCATGGAGAAGACCTGGGCGTCGCGCAGCGAGGCGAAGTGCGCCATGGCGCGTTTGGCGATGGCGTCGGCGGTGTTCGCGCTGCCGCTGCGCTGGCTCCAGTCTTTGAGGCTGACGAACGCCATGCCGGCGTTTTGCCCGCTGCCGCTGAAGCCGAAACCGTTGATGGTGAAAATGGTGCTGACGTTGGCCTTTTCCTGGTCGAGGAAATAGGCGGTCACCGCTTCGCTCACCGCCGAGGTGCGCGCGTTGGTGGCGCCGGCCGGCAAGGTGTACTGCACCATCACCGTGCCCTGATCCTCGTTGGGCAGAAAGCCGGTCGGCAAACGCAGGTACATCACGGCGGCGGCGATCAACAGCAGGCCGTACAGCAGCAGATAGCGCGTCGGCCGGTGGATCACCCCGCCGACTTTGTCGGCGTACTTCTCCTGCAGCCGGTCATAGCCGCGGTTGAATTTGCCCAGCAAGCCCTTGTCGGTCTGCGCGTCGTGCGCCGGTTTTAGCAGCGTGGCGCACAATGCCGGCGCCAGCGTCAACGCCAGCACCACCGATAGCACCATCGAGGAGACGACGGTGATCGAAAACTGGCGATAGATCACCCCGGTGGAGCCGCCGAAGAACGCCATTGGCAGAAACACCGCCGACAGCACCAGCGCGATGCCGACCAGCGCGCCGGTGATTTCGCGCATCGATTTTTCCGTCGCCTCGCGCGGCGGCAGCTTATCCTCACGCATCACGCGTTCGACGTTTTCCACCACCACGATGGCGTCGTCCACCAACAGCCCGATCGCCAACACCATGCCGAACAGCGTCAGGGTATTGATTGAATAGCCGAACGCCGCCAGCACGCCGAAGGTGCCCAGCAACACCACCGGCACGGTGATGGTCGGGATCAGCGTGGTGCGCAGGTTTTGCAGAAACACGAACATCACCACCACCACTAACGCCACCGCTTCGAACAACGTTTTCACCACCTCCTCGATCGAAATGTTGATAAAGTCGGTGCTGTCTTTCGGGTAGGCCACCTTGTAGCCCTGTGGCATCGCGCTTTGGTATTCCGCCACCTTGGCCTTCACCAGCTTGGCGGTGTTGAGCGCGTTGGCGCCCGCCGCCAGCTTGACCGCGATCCCCGCCGCCGGGTGGCCGTTGAGGTGCGCGCTGGCGGAGTAGTCCTCGTTGCCCAGCTCAATTCGCGCCACGTCGCCCAGCCGCACCAGCGCGCCGCTGCTGTCGCTTTTCAGGATGATATTGCGAAACTGTTCCGGTGTTTGCAGCCGCGACTGCGCCTTTACCGTGGCGGTCAGCTGCTGATCGGCGGCGGCCGGCAGATCGCCGATCTTGCCGGCGGACACCTGGGTGTTTTGCGCTTCGATCGCTGTCTGCACGTCGGAAGGCATCAGCGCATAGCTTGCCAGCTTGGTCGGATCCAGCCAGATACGCATCGCGTATTCCGAGCCGAACACCTGCACGTCCCCCACGCCCTCGATGCGCGACAGCGGATCCTGCAGGTTACTGACCAGATAGTCGGAAATATCGGCCATCGTCGCCTTGTCGCTTTCGTCATACAGCCCGACGATCAGCAGGAAGCTGCTCTGGGATTTCTTGACCGTCACGCCCTGCGCGGTAACCGCGCTCGGCAAACGGCTTTCCGCCTGCTGCACCTTGTTTTGCACCTGCACCTGAGCGATATCCGGATCGGTGCCCTGATCAAAGGTGACGTTGATGCTGACCGAGCCGCTGGAGCTGCTGGTCGAAGAAAAATACAGCAGGCCGTCCAGGCCGGTGAGCTGTTGCTCAATCACCTGTGTGACGCTGTTTTCCAGCGTTTCCGCGTCTGCGCCCGGGTAGGTGGCGGAGATGGAAATCTGCGGCGGTGAGACGTCCGGGTACTGCGAAACGGGCAACGAATTGATCGACATCAGGCCGCACAGCATGATGATGATGGCGATCACCCAGGCGAATACCGGCCGCCGGATAAAGAACTGCGCCATATCACTGCTCCTCGCGTTGGGTTTTGTCGACCGAGACTTCAACCGGCTTCACCGCGGCGCCGATCGCGACCTTGCTGGTGCCCTCGACGATCAGGCGATCGCCTTCGTTCAGCCCGCTGCCGATCAGCCAATTACTGCCCACCACCCGTTCGGCGCTGACGGTGCGCTGCGCCACTTTGTTCTGTTCGTCCACCACCAACGCGGTGGCTTCCCCTTTGGCGTTGCGGGTTATGCCCTGCTGCGGCGCCAGAATCGCTTTGGGATCGACGCCGTTATCCACCGTGGCGTGGACATACATGCCGGGCAGCAGCTCATGTTCGGGGTTGGGGAACACCGCGCGCAGCGTGACCGAACCGGTGGCTTCGTCCACCGCCACCTCGGTCAGCTCGAGCTTGCCGGCGTGGGCATAAGGCGAACCGTCCTCCAGTTTGATGGCGACTGGCGTGACCGCGCCGCGCTGTAACGCCGCCTGCTGGCGCCGCAGTTTAAGCAGCTGCGCGCTGGACTGGGTCAGATCGACATAGATCGGATCGAGCGCGCGGATGGTGGCCAGCGCATCGGTTTGACTGGCGGTAACCAGCGCGCCCGGCGTCACCGACGAGATGCCGATACGCCCGGCGATCGGCGCCCGCACCTGGGTATAGGCGAGGTTGATGCGCGCCGTCTCCAGCGCCGCCTGATACTGGGCCACCGACGCCACGGCCGCCAGATAGGCCGCTTTGGCATCGTCCGCATCCTGTTGTGAAACGCCGTTCTCTTTCACCAGCGCCGCATAGCGCTGCGACTTGAGCCGGGTGGATTGCACCGTGGCCTGGGCGTTTTTCAGCTGGGCGGCGGCCTGATCGTAGCTGGCCTGATAGCTGGATGGGTCGATTTGATACAATACCTGCCCGGCCTTGACCTCGGCCCCTTCGGTAAACAGCCGCTGCTTGATAATCCCGTCGACCTGCGGCCGCACGTCGGAAGTCATGGTGGCGTTGACCCGGCCGGTCAACTCGCTGCTCAGGGTCACTGACTGGCCGCGCAGCGTGACCACGCCGACCTCCTGCTCACCGCCCGCGCCGGCTGGCGCACCGGCGTTTTGCCCATCGCAGGCGGCCAGCAACAGCGACAGCCCCAGCACCAAAAGCGTTTTCCTCTGCATTGCAATACGATCCTGTTGAGAATGACTATTCTCAATATATCGAATGCCGGAATGCGCTTCTGAAAGGGTTGCGTAAGGATTGAGTAAAATCTTGTCGAAGCGGGAAACGGAGGAGCAATATCGTTCAGCGTGGTTTCAGCACATTGCCGCAGCGATTTTTAGCCAATGCAATAAAGCGTTCCACTTCAGCCGGCGGCTGCGTCGTTTCAGTCGTAGTAGGCTCTTGCTCCCGATGAGCATCGCTCGCCGGCTGCTTGCAACGATAAACCAGGCCATACAGGGGATGACGTCCGTCTTCGGTCTGATAATAGTGGGCCACGCGGGCAAACGAATAGTAATAATAAGACGTTGAATGTTCTTCGCCGCGATAAACGTTTTGCGTGCCACCGTAGTCGAATGCCAAGTTGGCGGTCTTTTCCATCAACCGATCCAGGTCGTCGATCACCTGTTCGGTACAACGGTTTAATTGTCGCCGCGCTTGTTCATTCAATTTATCGGCATCGTCGTCGGCGCATCGGGTGATATAACCTTCATACTGGAGATTGTCGGCAAGCTGAAGCACAAAATAACGGTATGACTGCCCGGCGATTTTCACCCCCTCACGTTCTTGAATCAGCTTCGCGTCCTGAATGAGATACACCGCCGCCGGATCCTGATTATCGAGCGTAAGCGTAGCGGCACTAGCCCCAATAGCGGGCGCCAAGAGCGAGCCCATAAGCAGGGATAACCGGGTGTTCAAACGAAAGTCCATTGTTTGCGTATCCTAATCCATCATAAATTTCGCCATCTTATCTCGTCAGCGGCGGCGTACCGAGCGCCGCGTAGGATTTTATGGTTTGACCAACCTGAACACCGTTTTGGTGCGCCAATAGTAATCGATCGCCGCCGCGATATCCGGCATCCAGCCGTCCGGCTCATAGGGCACGAAGCCGGAAAAGCCCAACCGGCGGGCAGAGACCTGGAACCCCTCGGCGGAGAAAATGCGCGCATAGTCGGCCAGCGAGCGATCCTGCACCACGGTATGCGTCTGCTCAGCTACCCTTTCGCGCCACTGCGGCCACAGCGGGTTGCCGGTGTGGCAACCGGTCACCGCATAGTAAACGCCGCCCGGCTTCAGCGCCCGCAGCATATCGGCGGCATGTTGCGCAATGTCTTCGATCAGGTAGATGACTTCATGGCTGAAGGCGATATCAAAGTGGCTATCCCACCCGTGCAGCCGCGTGTCGGTTTGATAAACCACCGGCAGGTTCCCTTTTAGCCGGTTGGCTTCATCGACGGATTGGCGCGCGATATCGACGCCAACCGCCTGCTGGAATGGGCGAATTTGGTGCAGTAAACGCAAAAAGCCGCCCTGATTACAGCCAAAGTCCAGCACGCTGACACCGGAGAGTTCATTTTCCGGCACCAAACCGATCAGATGGCGCCAAATAGGCGCATGGCCATAGGCCATGGCCTGTTCTGCGTGCGGATCGCGATACCAGGTGGGAATGCTCAAGGGTGAGTCGTTCATTATTGCCTCCTTATGTTTCCACTCAGCCAACCACACCCTATGGCGACAAACAACCGCGTGCGCATTTTTTGAACATTCACCGTTCCGGCTTGCCATGCACCGGCAGTTGGTTGGTTGCGCAGTGAATGCCGCCGCCGCCGGCCGCGATGGCATCGATCTCCAGCTGCACCACCTTGCGCTGCGGATAGAGCGCCGTCAGCAGCTCAAGCGCCGCCCGGTCCGCCTGCGGATCGCCAAACTCCGGGGCGATCACCGCGCCGTTGATGACGAAATAGTTGATGTAGCCCGCCGCAAAATCCGGGTTGTTGCGGCTGAATCGGCTGTCGCGCGGCGCCAGCGGCGGCGAAAGCGTATGCACCTGCAGCCGGCGGCCGTCGGCGTCGGTCGCCGCCTTGAGGAGCGCCAGATGTTGCTGGGTAACCGCATGGTCATAAGAGGCCGGATCGGTGTCCAGGTTGGCCACCACTACGCCCGGCCGCACGAAGCGGGCGTAAAAATCGACGTGGGCGTCGGTGATGTCTCGGCCTTTAATGCCCGGCAGCCAGATAATTTTGCGCAAGCCGAGCATCGCTTTCAGCTCCTGCTCTACCCGGTCCCGGCTCCAGCCCGGATTACGGTTCGCATTCACCCAGCTGCTTTCGGTCATGATGCCGGTGCCGTGCCCATCCACTTCGATACCGCCGCCTTCGCCTGTCAGTGCGCTGCGGCGCAGTTGAGCGGCACCGTAACGATTGGCGGCAAACGCCGCCAGGCGCGCATCCTTGGCATGCCGCTGTTTATTGCCCCAGCCGTTGAAGTTGAAATCCACCGCCCCGAGTTCGCCGGCGCCGTTGACCACGAAATTGGCGCCGAAGTCGCGCACCCAGATGTCATCCAGCTCGGTGACGACATAGCTGACGTTGTGGCTGCCGCAAGTGGCCTCGGCCAATTGTCGTTCGCGCTCGCGGCAAAATACCGTCACCGGCTGAAACTCGGCGATAGCGCGGGCGATACGCCCCTGCGCCGCCTGCACATCCGCCGTGAATTCGCCCCAGATGGCCCGCTGCGCGCCAAAGGCGAGAAACGCCCGTTGTTGCGGTTCCCCTTCGTCGGGCATCCGCCAGGCCGGATTAAGCGCAGCTTCTGCGTGACCGCGTAACGAAATGCCCAACGAAGCCGTCAGACCGACTCCGGCGACGGCGGAAAGCTGTTTAATAAACACGCGGCGAGTTGACATTAAAGACCTCTTTTAATCATTTATAATTCAAAAAGTTAACCGAATAATTCACGTTTATGCGGTTGAATCTTACGCTAGTCTTCCCCTGCCACCGCGACAAACGATATATTTAGTGGATATCTGATTAGACAGGCTTATCGATAATGTTAAAACACTGGCCCCCCTTGAGCGCGCTGCGCGGTTTCGAAGCCGCGGCGCGCCTGGGCAGTTTTCATCAGGCTGCCGAAGAACTGCACCTTACCCAGTCGGCCATCAGCCAGCAGATCCGCAGCCTCGAAGCATTTCTGGAGCAGCCGTTGTTCTTCCGCACCGGCCGCAGCGTGGTGCTGACCGACGCCGGCCACGATCTGTTCAGCACCGCGCAGGTGATGCTGCAACAGCTGGCCGTTGGCATTCGCCGTTTGGATCAGTACCGCAAACCCAATCAGCTGATCGTCAACACCACCCCGGCTTTCGCCCGCCACTGGCTAATGCCGCGGCTGGGCGACTTCAATCGGCAGCATCCGCAAGTCGACCTGTGGCTGTTCACCAGCTTTGAACCGCCGAATATGGCGACGGACAGTATCGATCTGGCGATCCGCGACGATCTCAGCGCGCAGGCGGACTGCACCTTTAACGTGCTCTGCACCGACCGGCTCTATCCCGCCTGCCACCCCAGCCTGCTGGCGTTGGCGGCAGAGCAGCGCGTAACCCTGCATGGCGAACGGGAGATGGACTGGAGCCACTGGACGGTGGCGGGCGGCGCGCACGTCGGCCAGCGCGACAGCGGGCTGAACTTCTCCGATCCCGGTCTGCTGCTGGACGCCGCCTGCAATGGCCTCGGCATCGCGTTGGTCAGCCAACTGCTGGCGCAGCACGCGCGCGACGCTGGGCTGCTGCAACCGTTAACCGAGCAACGCGTGCGCGGCGCCCACTGGGCGTGGCTGCTGCACCGCGACAGCGAACACAACCCGCTCGCCCGGCACTTCTGCCAATGGCTGCAGTCGGCGTTGCCCGCCGGCGCATAACGCGCCACGTCACGCTTCGCTACTCTGGTCAGGCGGCCCCGCCTGACCGCTGCTACCTTCAATAAAGCGCCGCAACAGCCCGAAGAAAACGCGCTAACCTGCTGTTTCAAAATAATTAGTTGAATTCACCTGATAACTGAAAATCGCTAAAAGGATCGTCTATGTCTGCCGGTTTATTGAAAACGATAGCTCTGAGCGTGGCCCTGGCCTGCACCGTTCCCGCCGCCTTTGCCGCCGACCTGACCGCCGGCGCGGTCGCCGCTCCGGATCAGTATGGCGCCAAAGTCGCCGCGCACATTCTGCAGGCCGGCGGTAACGCGGTCGATGCGGCGGTCGCCACCGCCTTCACCCTGGCGGTCACCTACCCTGAAGCCGGCAATATCGGCGGCGGCGGCTTTATGACGCTGTACGTCGACGGCAAACCCTATTTCCTCGACTACCGCGAAGTGGCACCCAAGGCTGCCAGCAAAACCCTATACCTGAACGAGAAAGGCGAAGTGATCGAAAATCTCAGTCTGGTGGGCAGTCGCGCCGCCGGCGTGCCGGGCACCGTGCTGGGGCTGTGGGAAGCCCACAAGCGCTTCGGCAAGCTGCCGTGGGCCGAACTGCTGACGCCGGCGATCGGCTACGCCCGGCAAGGTTTCACCGTGGCGGATCAGCAGTATCAGTACCGTGAAGACGCCAACAAGCTGTTCGCCGGTAAAACCAACTTTGGCGACTATTTCGGCACCATGAAGCCCGGTACGGTGTTCAAACAGCCGGAGCTGGCCGCCACCCTCGAGCGCATCGCCAAATCGGGCGCCGACGATTTTTATCACGGCGAAACCGCGCGCCTGCTGGTGGCGCAAATGCAGCGCGATAACGGGCTGATTGGCGCGGCGGATTTGGCCGACTATCGGGTGAAATGGCGTGAGCCGATGCGCATCAGCTGGCGCGGCAACACCGTATATACCGCCCCGCTGCCCAGCTCCGGTGGCATTGCGCTGGCGCAGCTGCTGGGGATAAAAGAAGATCGCGCCGCCGATTTCAAGGGCGTGCCGCTGAACTCGGCGCGCTATATCCACCTGCTGGCGGAAATCGAAAAACGCGTGTTCGCCGATCGCGCCGACTACCTCGGCGACCCGGATTTCACTCACGTGCCGGAAGCGCAGCTGATCGCTCCCGATTACCTGAAAAAACGCGCCGCCGAAATCAACCCGACGGCGATCTCACCGACCGAACAGGTGCGGCCGGGGCTGGAAACCCACCAAACCACCCATTTCTCGATCGTCGATGCCGCCGGCAACGCGGTCAGCAACACCTATACGCTCAACTGGGACTTCGGCAGCGGCGTGGTGGTCAAAGGCGCCGGCTTCCTGCTTAACGACGAGATGGACGACTTCAGCGCCAAACCCGGCGTCGCCAATGCCTTCGGCGTGGTGGGCAGCGACGCCAACGCCATCGAGCCGGGCAAACGCATGCTCTCCTCGATGAGCCCGACCATCATCACTCGCGACGGCGAGGTCAGCCTGGTGATCGGCACGCCGGGCGGCTCGCGCATCTTCACGTCGATCTTCCAGGTGATCAACAACCTCTACGATTACCATCTGCCGCTGGCGCAGGCGGTGGCCGCCCAGCGCGTGCACCATCAGCTGTTGCCGAAGGACACCCTCTACTATGACAGCTTTGCGCCGCTGACCGGCAAACCGGCGGACGAGCTGAAGGCCATGGGCTACACCCTCGAAGATCAGGGTTGGAACATGGGGGATATTCAGGCCATCCGCATCGATGGCCGCACGCCGGAAACCGCGTCCGATCCGCGCGGCCGCGGCGTGGGCCTGGTGGTGAAAAAGTAACGCCCCGGCGGCCCGTCTCCGGTTAAACGGGCCGCCGCTCTCTCCGCACTGACTGCCGCGGCCCCCTTTTTCACTCATCTATACTGAATCGACAGGCCCGCGTTTAACGGCGACGGTGTCTGCGTTCCGTCTTGGACGATAAAAATAATATTCACAGTAAACCAATCACCTGCAGTTATCGTAAGCGGTGTCGGAGGCAATCAACAATGGCGAAAAGACGAGCAGTACCCGGGGTTCATCCCTACGATGGGCCCGCCGGCGGTTGGGGCGCGCTGAAAGCGACGGCCATCGCCGTGCGCACGCAAATGGACACCTTAGAAGCACCGGTGACGCTGATGCGCACCAATCAACCCGACGGTTTTGATTGCCCGGGATGCGCATGGCCGGATAAAGAACATCGCTCCACCTTCCAGTTCTGCGAAAACGGCGCCAAAGCCGTGACCTGGGAAGCAACCAGCAAGCGCGTGACGCCCGAATTCCTGGCGCAAAACACCGTGACGTCGCTGCTACAGAAGACCGATTATGAGCTGGAGGATTATGGCCGCCTGACCACGCCCCTGTTCTATGACGCCGGGACGGACACCCTGCGCCCGCTGGCCTGGGACGAGGCGTTTCAACGCATCGCCGCCGTCTTGCAGACGCTGCCGCCGGAGCAGGTGGAGTTTTATACCTCCGGCCGGGCGTCTAATGAGGCGGCCTATCTGTTCCAGCTGTTTGCGCGGGAGTTCGGCAGCAATAACTTCCCCGACTGTTCCAATATGTGCCATGAGCCGACCAGCGTAGGCCTGCCGCAGTCGATCGGCATCGGCAAAGGCACCGTGTCGCTGGATGACTTTGACAGCGCGGAGCTGGTTATCTCCATCGGGCACAATCCGGGCACCAATCATCCGCGCATGATGGGCACGCTGCATGAGCTGGCGCGCAAAAAGGTGCCGATCATCGTGTTCAACCCGCTGCGCGAGCGGGCGCTTGAACGTTTCACCGATCCGCAAAACGTCATCGAAATGGCGACCTACAGTTCGACCCCCATCGCTTCAACCTACTATCAGGTCAAAGCCGGCGGCGACGCTGCGGCGCTGAAAGGCATCGCCAAGGCGTTGCTGCAGCTGGATGAAACACAAGGCAATGCCGTGGATCACGCTTTCATTACCGAGCACACGGAAGGATTTGCGGCTTTCGCCGCCGATCTGGCGGCCACCCATTGGGAGGCTATCGAAGCGGAGAGCGGCCTGGCGCGCCGGGATCTGGAACAGGTTGCCGCCGCCTACGCAAAATCCAACGCCACCATCGTGACCTACGGCATGGGCATTACGCAGCACAATAAAGGCACCGCCAACGTGCGCCTGATTGCCGATCTGCTGCTGTTGCGCGGCAACATAGGCAAACCGGGCGCCGGCATCTGCCCGCTGCGCGGTCACTCCAACGTGCAGGGCAACCGCACCGTCGGCATCACTGAAAAACCGTCGGCCGATTTTTTGGCGAAACTGGAAACGGTGTTTGGCTTCACGCCGCCCAAAGCCCACGGGCATGATGCCGTGAAATGCATGCAGGCGATGATCGACGGCGCCTCGAAGGCGTTGATCTGCCTGGGCGGCAACTTCGCCGTGGCACTGCCGGACCCCGAGCAAAGTTTCCCGGCGATGAAAGCGTTGGAATTAAGCGTGCATATCGGCACCAAACTCAACCGCAGCCATCTGTTGGTAGCAAAAGAAACCCTCATTCTGCCCTGCCTGGGCCGTACCGAACTGGACAGGCAGGCCGGCGGGCGGCAATCGGTGACGGTGGAGGATTCGATGTCGATGGTGCATGCCTCGTCCGGCAAACTCAAACCGGCGTCGGAACTGCTGCGTTCGGAACCCGCCATCGTGGCCGGCATAGCCAAAGCGGTGATGCCCGCCAGTAAGGTGCCCTGGGATGAGCTGATCGAAGATTACGATGTGATCCGCGATCTGATCGAAAAAACCATTCCGGGCTTCGACGATTACAATGCGCGCATCCGCCAGCCGGGCGGTTTCCGCATGCCGTTGCCGCCGACCGAGCGCCGGTGGCCGACGCCGACGGGCAAAGCGATGTTTTCCGTGTTCAGCGGGCTGCATGAAGATGAGACTATCGCAGACCAAGACACGCTGCGGCTGATTACGCTGCGCAGCCACGATCAGTACAACACCACCATCTATGCCCTGGACGATCGCTACCGCGGGGTTTTCGGCCGGCGCGACGTTTTGTTCATGAATGACAGCGATCTGCAACGTTTGGGGCTGGAGCATGGCGACGTGGTGGACCTGGAAACGGCGCTGCCGGGCTGCACTCAGCGCCTGGAGGGCATCACGGTGATCGCCTATAACATTTCAGCCGGTTCGGTCGGCGCCTACTATCCGGAGGCCAACGTGCTGGTGCCGTTGCATTACATCGATGAGGAAAGCGGCACGCCTTCGTACAAATCGGTGCCGATCCGCGTGACGCTGAGATCCAAAGAGGTGCGCGCGGTCAATATCGCCTAGAGGGAACGCTACGGGCCCCCAAACTCTTATCTGTTTGGGGGCCATTTTTTTTATCCAGCTACGGGCAGCGGCTTACTTGCCGGTGGCCAATTCGCCGTACACCACCTGGCCGCGGAAACCGCGCCGCACCTGCTGGAACAGCTCGCGGAACGCCGGGTAATCCTGCGCCTGGCACAGCGCTTCCTTGCCGCGAATGGCGTTCACCTGCAGGCGATGATTGACGATCACCTGCTGCCCGTCGCGCCGCCACGCCACGCGATAGTCGCCCGCCGCATTGCGGAACTGCTTGTCTTGCGGAATGGCGATGATCGGCACGTTGGCCGGCAGCTGCAGACGGTAGGTTTCGTCGTAGCGCTGCGCGCTGCAGTAGAACGGCGTTTCGTTGTCCGGCGCCGGCGTGGTGGTATACAGCGTGCGGAACGATTTGCCGCCGGGCGGATTCGGCAGCGTCATGCCGCCCACCACGCCGAAATCGACGTAGTCATCCGCCTTGAAGCGAAAGCGGTAACCGAACTGTTTTTTGAGATCCAGCGGATCGCTGTTCATCGCCACCTCGCCGCTGCCGTCGATGCCGGAGGCGGACATGATCGACGCTTCCGCCTGCGTCCGGTTCTGCCGGTTGATCTGCGAGAAGTAGCCCCGCAGGTCAATCTCTTCCACTTCGCTCAGCCGACGCTCGGTTTGCCCGTGCAGATTGCCCGCTTTGTCGAACACGAAATCGACGCTCAGCGCGCTCTTGACCGGCTGCTCGTCGCTGCCCGGCGTGCGCGCCAGCTTGGCGTCGCGCGTCAGCAGCACCGGTGCCCCCAGGTCGCCTTCCGGCAGCTGCCCGAACCGCGCCCACGGATTGGTGGAGTCCAGGTACAGTTTGAATTCAGGCACGTAGGTGATGGCGTGGTTAAAGCGGCTGAGCAGCGGCACCTTAGGCAGTATCGGGCCTTCGTCCATGCCGATCAGCACCGGCGAGCTTGCAATGCCTTTGGCGGCGAGCAACGCCTCCAGGATCACCACGTGGTCCTTACAGTCGCCGTAGTGGTTGTCGAGAATGCTCTGCGCCGAATTCGGCTCCAGCCCACCGTTGCCCAGGTACACCGCCACGTAGCGAATGTTTTGCGCCACCCAGCGATAGAGGGCCTCCGCCTGCTCGCGCCGATCGCTGATGCCGGCGGTGATGTTGTCCGCCAGCGCCTGAATGCCCGGCGTCACCTGCGCCGCCGCACCGGCCTTCAGCTGGTAGGCCTTGGCCAACTGCGGCCACTCGCGGTAGGTGCTGGCCATGATGGTCGGGCTGAAGGTCCAGCTGTCCGCCGCCCAGTTTTGTGATTTCATCGGCGCGCTGCGCGAATAATGCCAGCGCCAGTGCGCCTGACCGTCGCGGATCTGCGGCTGGTCCCCGCCTTCCACGCCGCGCGTGAAAATATGCATCGGCAGCTTGGCCGGCGCCTGTAGCGTCACTTCGGCGTCGTCGAACTGATCGAAAACGCTGAACGTCTCCCACAGGCCGAAATAGTCGGGGAAATACGGGGTGTTTTGCGTGCGGCGCAGCTCATACACCACGCGCGATCCCGGCGCCAGGTTGGAGAACACGATGACGCGCACTTTGCGGTCGGCATACAGCGGCGCCGTGGCGCTGGAGTAGCTTTCCTGGGTATAGATGCGATCGGGCGCCACGTCGTGGCGCTGGCCGTCGGCGGTCAGCGTGTAGGCGGCGACCACCTCCAGCGTTTCCATTTTTTCGCTGTAGCTCAGGCGGATCTGGCTGAATTTCTCGACCGCCGCCTTGGTCTTCAGCAGCACTTCGTAGCTTTCCGTCTTCACGTTGGTGGCGTTGGCGTTAACGCGGTAATCCGCGCGATAGCGTACGAAGCTGAAATCGTTGTTGGCCGTGTCGTTCTGGCCCTGATCCGCCGCGGCGGGCGGTGCAACGGCCAACACGGTGGCCGGGTGCGTTGCCGTCAAACCGGCGAGTAACAGCAGGGAAGGAATAGCGATTTTCATCTTCGGTCCTTGAAGGGCAATAAACGGCGACGCCGGGCTACGCGCCCGTCCCGGCGTCAAAACAGGCGGGCACACTAATATAATTGAGAATCATTTTCAATAAACGGACCTTCAACGCCCTGCTAACCCTGTTCTATCAGCATCACGGCGGTGGTCTCCGGCTCCAGCGCCTCGAAAACGTGCTCGCGATCGGCGGAGTAGCTGATGTAATCGCCGGCGCTCAGCTCCAGCGGCTGGTCCGCCGGCCCGAGGCGCGCCCGCCCGCTGCTGATAATCACATGCTCGACGGTGCCGGGGGGATGCGGCCGAGAAAGTTTGGCTTTGCCGGGCTGCACCCGCAGCCGGTAAATATCGCGCTGTGCCCCCGGCGGGCAGGTGGCCAGCAGCGTGGCGGCGTAGTTGCCCTGCTCCGACAGCGCCGGCGTGCCTTCATGGGCGCGGATCACTTGCACCTGCCTGCTCGGCTGTGAAATCAGCCGGCTGACCGGCACGTCCAGCGCCATCGCCAGCGCCCACAGCGTTTCCAGGCTGGGATTGCCGCTGCCGGCTTCCAGCTGCGACAGCGTGGATTTGGCGATGCCCGCGCGCTTCGCCAGCTCGGTCACCGACAGGTTCAACCGCTCCCGTTCGCGGCGGATCGCCGCCGACAGCAGGCCGATGGGCGTGATGTTCTGCATCCGATTGTCACTCATGTTCGTTATGTCATCCATTTGTTCGACTTGACGAACACTCGTATCCATGTTCATCATAATGTTCGATTGTTCATTTTAATGATTAAACCGCTTCGCCACAAGTCCGGTCAGGCAACGAGGGATACGACATGAAAACGAAAACGCGCGGCGCAATGCAAATGATCCTCGCCATGACCATCTCCGGCACCGTGGGGTGGCCGGTGCTCATTTTGGGGCAGCCGCCCGCGACGGTGGTGTTTTGGCGCTGCGCGTTCGGCGCGCTGGCCATACTGGCGACCTGCGCCGCACTCGGTCAGTTAAAGCAAGGCGCGATCAACCGGCGCCAGCTGGCTTTCGCCATCCTCGGGGGGATCGCCCTGGTGCTCAACTGGACGCTGCTGTTTGCCGCCTACAAGCATGCTTCGATCGCGGTCGCCACCGTCACCTACCACGTTCAGCCGTTCATGTTGGTGGCGCTGGGGGCGCTGCTGTTTGGCGAAAAACTGACGGCTAACCGGCTGGGCTGGCTTCTGCTGGCGTTCACGGGGATGGTGTTGATCGTCACCAGCCGGCAAAACGGCGGCGGCGATGACTACCTGCTCGGCGTGGCGCTGGCGCTCGGCGCGGCCCTGATGTACGCCATTGCGGCGGCGATCGTCAAACAGCTGGCCGCGCTGCCGCCGCAGCTGATCGTGTTGATTCAGCTGACCGTCGGCACGCTGGCGCTGGCGCCGTTCGCCGGCCTGGCCACGCCGCCTGCGGCCCCCCTCGACTGGCTGCTGCTGGCGACCCTCGGCCTGCTGCATACCGGCTTGATGTCTACGCTGCTGTATGGCGCCATTCAGAAGATCCCCACCGCCCTGGTCGGCGCCCTGTCGTTCATCTACCCGGCGGTGGCGATCGTGGTGGACTGGGCGGTGTTCGGCCACCGCCTCAGTCTGCTGCAGCTGCTGGGCACGCTGGCAATCCTGGGCGCCGCAGCGGGCATGAACTTCGGCTGGCGGCTCTCGCCGATCATCCGGCGGGTTGATAAAACCGGTTAATCCCGTCCGGCGGGCAAGCTATGCACAATAAGGCATTCGTCTTGCGCCCGGCGTGGTGCTATTTATTTAAACCGTGTAGGGTAGAAGGAGTGTTCTATGTGGCATCACCGCCTGCAACGGCGCATCCGTTTCAGCTACTGGAACGAACTGTGCGTCGCAAAAAAATAAGGGAAGGCGCAAGCCTTCCCTTTTGTCATTCACCGCCCGGATCAGAAACGGTCGGTTTTCACCACCTCGTCGAACGGCAGTTTGCCGATGCGCGGATAAGGTTGCCCCGCCGCCTTGCCGATGGCGACCATCAGTGCGATCTGATAGTGCGCCGGTTTGTTGATGATCTCGCCCACGGCGTCGAAATCAAACCCGTCCATCGGACAAGAGTCGTAGCCCTGCGCCTTGGCCGCCAGCATCAGCGTCTGGGCAAAGATGCCGCTGCTGCGCATCACTTCGTCGCGCTGCACCTGTGGCTTACCGCGATAATACTGATCGACGGCCGGGATCATGAACTGCTGAACCGGCTCCGCCGCCTCGGCCCAAACGTTTTTTACCTGTGACTCCCAGCTCGACAGATCGCCGCACAGCACGACCAGCATCGATGCGTCGGTCACCTGTGCCTGCCCCCACGCCGCCTCGCGAATTTTCTCACGCTGGGCGCGATCTTCGATCAGCAACGGGCGCCAGTGCTGCAGGTTAAAAGCGCTGGGCGCGCCCTGCAGCGCGATAGTCAGCAACGCTTTTTTCTCTTCGAGCGTCATCACGTGCTGCGTATCGAACTGCTTGGTGGCGCGGCGCTGGCGGATTGCGTCTAACGTATTCATTTTACTGCCTCTGTCCATGTGAAAGGCCCTATTGTCGCCAACGCGGCGCGCCTGTCCAGCCCCGGCGGCTATTTCTGCGCGGTTTCGGCGCGCAGGCGGCCGACCTGAGCCACCAGATCGGGCCACGGCGCCTGACCGGCATAGTGCTGCCGCAGGTCGTTGAGCAGGATGGCGATCTGCGCGTCATCCAGGTTATGGCGGAAGCCCGGCATATAGCCCAGCTCGGCGTTCGCTGGCCGCTGTATGCCATCCAGCACCACGCGAATGGCGTTGTCCGGCACCTCGGCAAACAGGTTGGTGTTCAGCGCCAGAGAAGGCCGCACTCCCGCCATCTGCGCGCCTTTTTCCTGCGCATGGCAAGCCATGCAGGCGCCGGAAAACAGCCGCGCGCCTTGCGAGTTCAGGGGCTCCACCTGGCGTTCCGCCTGAGCGTTCAACGTGGCCGCCGTCGCGCCCGCCGCCGTTTCAGGATGATAGCTGCGCAGATAGACGGCGATCGCCTGCAGATCGGCCGGCGGCAAGCGGGACAACCCTTCTTCGACCACCGGCGCCATCGGGCCGGCGGCCACACCGTGGTTGGCCGAGTAGCCGGTACGCATAAAATCGACCAGATCCTGCTGCGTCCAATCGAGCGGCGCAGGCGAGCGGCCGGTCAACGCCGGCGCCGTCCAGCCTTCCGCCACGCCGCCGGCCAGGTGGTCGCCACCGGTTTTCTCGCCGAACAGCACGTTGCGCGGCGAGTGGCAGGCGCTGCAGTGCCCCAGCCCTTCGGCCAGATAAGCGCCGCGGTTCCAGGCGGCGCTTTTAGCCGGGTTTTCCTGCATCGCGCCCGGCGTCAGGAACAGCAGGTTCCAGGCGAAGATGCCCTGGCGGATATTGAACGGAAAATGCAGATCGGTGGCCGGCGGCCGGTAATTGATCGGCGGCTGCGACATCAGGTAGGCGTACAGCGCCTGCAGATCGTCGTCACTCGTGCGGGTAAAGGCGGTATAAGGAAACGCCGGATAAAGGTAGCGCCCCTGCCGATCGACGCCGTGTCGCATGGCGCGTTCAAACGCCGCGTAGCTCCAACTGCCGATGCCGGTTTCCACGTCCGGCGTGATGTTGGTGGTGTAAATGGTGCCGAAGGGGATCTCCATCGCCAAACCGCCGGCGTTGCGCTCGCCGCCCGAACGGGTGTGGCACACCGCGCAGTCGCCGAGATCGGCCAGCGTTTTGCCGCGCGCGATCTGCGTCTCGCTGAAACGGTGCGTCGCATCGGCGGGGAGCGGTGTGATTTCCGGTTGCCAGCTGGCGACAACGCCGGCCACCACCACGGCGATCGCCGTGAAGCCACCCCACCCGACGATTTTTTTCATCTTACTCATTTTTGCTGTCCTTGTTCGTGACGGGAGTTAATGGCCGGCCTGAGCGCGCAGTGCGGCAAGCACCCGCGCCGGCGTAAACGGCACCTCGCGCAGCCGCACGCCGAGCGCGTCAAACAGCGCGTTGCCGATCGCCGCCGCACTCGGCACCGAGGCGGATTCTCCGGCGCCCATCGGCGCTTCCTCCGGGCGATCGATCAGCTGGATATCGATCTGCGGCAGCTCGTCGAAACGCAGGATCGGATAGCCGCCCCAGTCCAAAGACGTCACTCCCGTCTCGTTGAAGGTTACAAACTCTTTCAGCACCCGGCTGGCGGACTGGATGACGTTGCCGTGCACCTGATGGCGTACCCCGGCCGGGTTGATCATGCGGCCGCAGTCATGCGCCACGAAGATTTTATCGAGCGTGATCTGCCCGGAGCGGCGATTGACGCTGAGATCGCACACCCAGGCCGCCCAGGCGGCGCCGAAGCCGGGGAACTTGCTGTGGAAATAGCGCGCATAGGCGAAGCCGCGGCCGCTCACCACTTCGGCGCCGGCGGCGCGCGCCCGGTGCGCCGGGCCGTCTAGCCAGTTTGCCTGCCGCTTCAGGGCTTCAATCAAGGCCACCGCTCGCGGATCGTTCAGATAGCGCAAACGAAACGCGATCGGGTCCTCACCGGCGCGCCAGGCCAGCTCGTCGATCCAGGACTCATGGGCGAACACGTTGGGCAGCGCCGAAACGCCGCGCATCCACGAAGCCCGCACGATCGGCGCGGCGTCCTGGCAGATCACTCGCATGTGCGGATATTCGTATTGCGGAATGGCGGTGCGATCGCCCATCTGCTGCACGTCGGCCCGGTTGGCTACCTTACCGGTCAACACCAGCGGCAAGGTCACGGCATTGTTGGAGGGATAGCTGGTTTTCAACTCGTAGGCCGCCACCCGGTTTTGCGCGTCGAGGCCGCCGCGCACCCGAATCAGCTGGCCGGTACCCTTCGGCTCCCAACCGGATTCCTGTTCGCGCATCAGTTGCACGCGCACCGGTCGGCCGGTGGCCCGCGCCAGCAGCGCCGCGTCCGCCGAGACGTCGTCGGCGCAGTTGCGGCCATAGCAGCCGGAAGCCTCCATGCGGGTGATGTGCACCTGCCCAGGCGGCAATTCGAGCAGCCTGGCGATATCTTTGCGCAGATCGTGCGGGTTTTGCGTGCCGGACCACACCTGCGCCCGCCCGTCTTTGACCTCCGCCACCGCGCAGGAAGGGCCGATCGAGGCGTGCTGATGGTAAGGCCAGACATAGTCGGCCTGCACTTCGGTATGCAGCAATGCCAGCGCGGCGTCCGTTCCCGCGTCGTCGCGCAGCACGCGATCGGTTTTCGGATTGGCCTCCAGCGCGGCGGGCAGCGCTTCCGGCGACAGATCCGGCAACCCGGCCCAGGGCTCCCAGGTGGTTTTCAGCCGGCGCATGGCGGCGATCGCCTGCTCCTCGCGTTCGGCCACGATGCCGATGAAATCGTTGATCACCACCAGTTTCACGATGCCCGGCAGGTGCGCGATCGAGCTTTCATCCACCGACAGCAGGCCGCCGCCCAACGGCGCGCTGCTGTCGGCGCCTACGTATGGCGGGCGCACCACCCGGCCATGCAGCATGCCGGGCAAGCGCAGGTCGTGTACGTAGGTCAGCTCACCGCTCACTTTGGCCGGAATATCGACCCGGGGCACGGCGCGGCCGACATAGCGGTTCTGCCGTTCGCTGTTCAGCGGCACGTTTTTATCCAGCATCACGTGCAGATTTTGCCCACTCGCCAGCTGCGCATAGCTCAGCGATCGCCCTGGGTTCCTGGTCACAAATACCTGCCCCGCCGCCGCCGTCAGCTGTTCGGCCGGCAGTTCGAAGGCTTTGGCCGCCAGCGCCGTCAGCATGTTTCGCACCTGCGCCGCCGCCTGTCGCAGCGGCACCGACGTCACCTGAAGGGTGGCGCTGGCGATGGTCGGCCCCTGATCCGGCGTGCGTTGCGTATCGCCAAGGATCATCGTGACTTGCTCGAACGGCACGCAAATTTCATCGGCGACGATCTGCGCCAGCGCGGTGCGAATGCCGGTGCCCAGATCGACGTGGCCGTTGAACGCCGTCACCCGGCCGTCGGCGGTGAGGCTGATAAAGCTGTCCACACGATCCAGCGGCAGATCGGCAGGCGATGCAACCGACTCGGCGGCGAAGGCGTTAAACGGCGCAGGCAGCAGGCTGCTGACCATCACCACACCGCCGGCCTGCAACAGCTGCCGGCGGGTCAGTTCGAGGCGGCTCATGCTTGCCTCCGCGCGGCCAGCAGATCGCGGGCGCGCTCGGCGGCATGCAGGATCTCGATATGCGTGCCGCAGCGGCACAGGTTGTAGGCCAGCTCTTTCTTGATGGTTTGTTCGTCGGCCTCCGGCTCACGTTCGAACAGCGCGACCAGCGTCATGATCATGCCGTTGGTGCAGTAACCGCACTGCGCCGCCTGCTCATCAATAAACCCCTGCTGAACCGGATGCAGCGCCTCCGGTGTACCCAGGCCTTCCAGGGTGGTGACGGATTTTTTTCCTACGGCGGACAGCGGCATTGAGCAGGAGCGTGCGGCGACGCCGTCGATCAGCACCGTGCAGGCGCCGCACTCCCCCAGGCCGCAGCCGTATTTGGGGCCATTCAATTGCAGATCGTTGCGTAAAACGTACAGCAGCGGGGTCTCGGGCGAGATATCGCCGAGTGGAACCACCCGGCCGTTAACATTGATTTCCATGGTGAAACTATCCCTTAAGCAAACGGATTTAATCCGTAACATCACTGCGATGAATAATTGCGCAGCGTGCTAATAATTATCATCAAAAGACTTGATAATGTTAAGGGAATGTAGCCGCCATGGCTTTAACGAAAAGTGGGTATTTTCTATAAATTTCCTATAGATAAGCCCGGTTTTATGATTGCGCGCCGTGATTATTGGCGTTCGTCAACGCGGCCTCGGCACCGTCGACCAACAGCCGGAGGCCGGCTTCGAACAACGCGTCTGCCCCCTTCTCCTGCAGCTTTGCCCAGCCTCCACACAGCAGCGGGTAGCGCCGGCGATCGGCCTCGTTCAGCGCATCATCGGGCTGCATTTGCTGTTCTTCCAGCACCCAACCCACCACGAAACGCCCGACGGCGAACAGCAGATTAACGGCGTGTTCCGGCGTAAAGCCCGCCCGGCACAGCAGCGCCACCTTGGCCTCGATGATGGCGAATTGTGGTTCCTGCGGCCGGGTGCCGGCGTGCAGGCGCGCCCCGTCGCGGTAAGCCAGCAACGCGCGGCGGAAGTTGACTGCATTGGCGGTCACCCAGGCCTGCCAGGGGATGTCGACGGGCACCTCTTCGCGGTGATCCAACATGATGGTTTCCGCCATCGCCTTCAGCAGCTCGGCCTTGTTTTTGAAGTGCCAATAGAGCGTGGGGGATTGCACGCCCAGGTGTTGCGCCAGGCGGCGGGTGCTCAGGGCATCGATGCCGATGTCATCCAGTAACGCCAGCGCCCCGCGCAGGACGGTTTCACGCGTTAAACGCGCCGCAGTATTTTTTTCGCTCATCTCTCTATCACTGATAGGGTAACTGTGGAATACTCAATACTCTATCACTGTTAGAGTCACAATTTTGAAAAAACCTATGCTGGTTATTTTGTTGACGGTGTTGCTGGATGCGGTGGGCATCGGTCTGATCATGCCTATTCTGCCGGCGCTGTTGCGCTCGCTGGGTGGTCTCGATGCCGGCAGCGTGCATTACGGCGCCCTGCTGGCGGCCTACGCCTTGATGCAATTCCTGTTTTCACCGATCCTCGGCGCGCTGAGCGATCGTTTCGGGCGGCGGCCGGTGCTGTTGATTTCGCTCGCCGGCGCGGCGGCCGACTACCTGCTGATGGCGTTCGCGCCGACGCTGGCCTGGCTCTATCTGGGGCGATTGCTGGCGGGCATCACCGGCGCCAACATGGCGGTCGCCACCGCTTACGTTACCGATATTACCCCTGCCGGCCAGCGCGCGCGGCGTTTCGGCCTGGTGGGCGCGGTGTTCGGCATCGGTTTTATCGTCGGCCCGCTGCTCGGCGGTTCGCTGGGCGAATGGCATCTGCATGCGCCCTTCCTGGCGGCGGCGGTGATGAACGCCCTCAACCTGGTGATGGCGTTTTTCCTGCTGCCCGAATCGCGTAAATCCCGCCCCCGCGCCGCCGAGAAAATTCGCCTTAATCCCTTCTCGTCATTGCGCCGGCTACACGGCAAGCCTGGCCTGCTGCCGCTCGCCGGCATTTACCTGATCATGGCGCTGGTTTCACAGGCGCCGGCCACGCTGTGGATTTTATACGGCCAGGATCGTTTCGGCTGGAGCATGATGGTGGCGGGCCTGTCGCTGGCCGGCTACGGCGCCTGTCACGCGCTGTCGCAGGCCTTCGCCATCGGCCCGCTGGTCGCGCGGCTCGGCGAGCGCAAAGCGCTGCTGATCGGCCTGGCGGCCGACGCCGTGGGCCTGGCGCTGTTGTCTGTCGCCACGCGCGGCTGGGCGCCGTTCGCCCTGCTGCCATTCTTTGCCGCGGGCGGCATGGCGTTACCCGCGCTGCAGGCGCTGATGGCGCACAAAGTGGACGACGACCATCAGGGCGAGCTGCAAGGGACGCTCGCCAGCATGGGCAGCCTGATCGGCGTCGCGGGGCCGCTGGTGGCGACGGCGCTGTATGCCGCCACGCGCGATGTCTGGCCCGGCCTGGTGTGGGCGTTGGCCGCCGCCCTGTATCTACTGGTGCCGCCGCTGCTGGCGCGCTCACGCGCCAGGGATGCGGCGCCATAGCTTTGCCGTTCTTTAACTTTAGAAAGCAGAAACCGGCATTTTGCCGCCGGGATCCGCTGACCTATGCTAACCCGGTGTGATGAAACGCGTTTTCATGGCATGTCTTCCGGAACGTTTTGCTTTATTTGTTCGTCGTGAACCCTGGGCCGCGCCTGACTGGTGCGGCTTTTCTTTTTGCCTGGCAGTGCCAGCAGCGGTGAATTTTGCTATGTTAACCCGCAGATAAGCTTCCCGTTTTCAGCCGCCGGACCGACTCATGTTTACCCATAAAGCAATCGCTGAGCTCAACGCCCTGGAGCTGATGGTTTATACCTACGTCAGCAAACACAAGAATCAAGTGATGTACATGACCATCCGCGAACTGGCCGAGGCCGCCGGCGTGTCCACCACCACCGTGCTGCGGTTTTGCAAGAAAATGGGCTGTGATGGCTATTCGGAATTTCGCATCCGTTTCAAGCTGTACCTGGAACAAACCGACGCGCCGCCGGTCGATTCCGGCATCGGCGAAATCCTCAGCTTTTTTAAAAGCGTCAGCAACGAAGAGTTTAATCAGCTGATCGATCAGGCGGTGCACCATATCGCCGCCGCCGAGCGGATTATTTTCGTCGGTATCAGCACCTCAGGCGCATTGGGGAAATACGGCGCGCGTTTCTTTTCCAACGTCGGGAAATTCAGCACCCACATCGACGATCCTTATTATCCCGTCAACAGCGACATGTATAAAAACGCGGTGGCGATCATGCTGTCGGTCACCGGCGAAACCGAAGAGATCCTGCGGCTGGCCAGCCAGTTCAGCCTGCACCACTGCAAGATCATCAGCATCACCAACAACGAAACCTCTTCGCTGGCGCGGCTGGCGGACTTCAACCTCTCCTACCACGTTCCGCAGCATTTGATCGGCGGGCATCACAATATCACCACGCAGATCCCCGTACTTTACATTATTGAAACCATCGGTAAACGGCTCGGGCATATTAATTCGGCAAAATAAAACAGGCTGTTTTTTTATTGTGACAAATCACTTTCCACGGTGATTTGTTATATCGTGACATTTCTTTCGGTCTTGCTACTCTATTCTCAACGCAGCGTTATTACCCTTCATTAAATAAACCGATGAGACATTGACGATGAAACAGTTGCCGAAGGATTTTCTGTGGGGGGGCGCGGTCGCCGCGCACCAGGTTGAAGGCGGTTGGGATCGGGGCGGCAAAGGGCCCAGCATCGCCGACGTGCTGTCCGGCGGCTCGCACGGCGTGGATCGCGTGATGACCGACGGCGTGCTCGACGGCTACCGTTACCCCAACCACGAAGCGGTGGATTTCTACGGCCGCTATAAGCAGGACGTGGCGCTGTTCGCCGAGATGGGCTTCAAATGCTTCCGCACCTCAATCGCCTGGACGCGCATCTTCCCGAACGGCGACGAAGCGGCGCCGAACGAGGCCGGCCTGCAGTTTTACGACGATCTGTTCGACGAATTGCTGAAATACGGCATCCAGCCGGTGATCACCCTGTCCCACTTCGAAATGCCTTACCATTTGGTGAAAGCCTACGGCGGCTGGAAAAATCGCCGGGTGGTGGAGTTCTTCGTGCGCTTTAGCGAGGTGGTGATGGGCCGCTACCGCGAAAAAGTGAAGTACTGGATGACCTTCAACGAGATCAACAACCAGAGCAACTACCGTTATCCACTGTTCGGCTACTGCTGTTCCGGCGTGGATTACACCCAGGAAGACAACCCGGAACAGGCGCTGTACCAGGTGTTGCACCACCAGTTCGTCGCCAGCGCGCAGGTGGTCAAACTCGGTCATCAGATCAATCCGGAATTCAAGATCGGCTGCATGCTGGCCTGCGTGCCGTTCTACCCGTATTCCTGCAAGCCGGACGACGTGATGTACGCCGTCGAGGCGATGCACCAACGCTATCTCTACACCGACGTGCAGATGCGCGGCTACTACCCAAGCTACCTGCTGCGCGATTGGGAACGCAAAGGGCTGAAAATCGAGATGCAGCCGCAGGACGCGCAGATCCTGAGCGAAGGCTGCACCGACTACATCGGCTTCAGCTATTACATGAGCAACGCCCTGCAGGCTAACGCGGTGGACGGCAGCGACGGCATGTTCGGCTTCCCAGGCAACGTGCCGAACCCGCACGTCAAGGCCTCCGACTGGGGCTGGCAGATCGATCCGGTCGGGCTGCGCTATTCGCTGAACGTGCTGTATGAACGCTACCAGAAGCCGCTGTTTATCGTGGAGAACGGCTTCGGCGCCTTCGACAAGGTGGAAGCGGACGGCCGGATCAACGATGACTACCGCATCGACTATCTGCGCGCCCATATCGAAGAGATGAAAAAAGCGGTGATTGAAGACGGCGTAGACCTGATCGGCTATACGCCGTGGGGCTGCATCGACTGCGTGTCATTCACCACCGGCGAGTACAGCAAACGCTACGGCTTCATCTACGTCGACAAGCATGATGACGGCACCGGCACGCTCGAGCGTTCGCGCAAGAAGAGCTTCGACTGGTATCGCCGGGTGATCGCCAGCAACGGCGAACAGCTGTAACCGCACGACAGGCAATCAGGGGCGATTTTCGCCCCTTTTTACTGCGCCTTATTCCGCCGTCTGCCCGGCGGCGAGATACTTCGCCATTTCCGCCGGCGGCACCATGCCGCCACCGGTCGCCCACACCAGATGCGTCGCCTGCGCCAGACTCTCGGCGCTGATGCCTTGCTCGCTGAGCGCCTTCGCATGGGCTGCAACACGCCACGGCCCGGCCATACCAGCCAGCGCGGACGGCTCCAGTTGGAGATGCTCGTGCCTGTCCAACAACCCGAGCAGCGCAAACATTTCTTCGTCGCTCAGGGTATAGAACGCGCTTAGCAGGCGCTCCATCGCCCGGCCGACAAAGCCGGAGGCGCGCCCCACCGCCAGCCCATCCGCCGCGGTGCGGTTGTCGATGCCAAGATCCTGCACCGCAATGCCGTCATGCAGCCCGCTGTAAACCCCGAGCAGCATGCAGGGCGAATGGGTCGGCTCGGCGAAAATGCAGTGAACGTGATCGCCGAACGCCAGCTTGAGGCCAAACGCCACGCCGCCCGGCCCGCCGCCAACGCCGCACGGCAGATACACGAACAGCGGATGCTGCGCGTCCACCACGATGCCCTGTTCGGCGAACTGCCGCTTCAGGCGGCCGCCGGCCACCGCGTAGCCGAGGAACAGGGTTTGCGAGTTTTCATCGTCGATAAAGAAACAGCGCGGATCGTTCGCCGCCTGTTTGCGCCCCTGCTCGACCGCCACGCCGTAATCTTCGGCGTACTCCACCACCGTTACGCCGTTATCGCGCAGCTTTTGCTTTTTCCACGCCCGCGCATCCGCCGACATGTGCACGCTGACGTCAAACCCCAACCGCGCGCTGATGATGCCGATCGAGAGCCCCAGGTTGCCGGTCGAGCCGACGGCGATGCGGTACTGGCGGAAGAACTGACGAAACTCGTCGGAAAACAGCCGGGCGTAGTCGTCGCCGGTCTGCAGCAGCCCCGCCTCCAGCGCCAGCGTCTCCGCGTGCGTCAGCACCTCGTAGATGCCGCCGCGCGCCTTGATTGAGCCGGAGATCGGCAGATGGCTGTCCTTTTTCAATAGCAGGCGCCCGCCCAACGTCTGCCCATAGCGCCGATCCAACGCCTGCTGCATGGCGGGGATCGCCACCAGCTCCGATTCGATGATCCCCCCAGTGGGCTGGGTTTCGGGGAAGGCCGCGGCGAGATAAGGCGCGAAGCGCACCAGGCGCTGCTCCGCTTCGGCGACGTCGGCGGCGGTCAGGCCAACATGGGGCAAGCCTGCGGCCAGCGTTGTCGCACGCGGATTGAACCAGGTGATCGGCTCGAGGGCGACCATTCGTTGCAACAGCGGATGCTGCGCAATCCACGGTTGAATCTGTGATTTTTGCATAAGAGTCCCTGACTGATTTGGCGTTGCCGTCACCATGCCGTGAACGCCGGCGGCTGACAAATGATAAATACTGAGCTTGAGGTGCACCAGATTAATGCAAACGCGGCGCTACCCGGCCGCGACGCCAAACAGCATGCCGACGCCGGAGGAGACCGCCATCGCCAGGGCGCTCCAGATCAGGATACGCGCCACGCCCGGCAAGATCGGCGCACCGCCGGTTTTCGCGGCGATGCCGCCGAGAATGCCGAGGGACATCAGCGCCGATGCCACCAGCGCCGGCCGTGTCCAGGCAACCGGCACCCACAGCGCCACCAGCAGCGGCAACAGCGCGCCGAGAGAGAAACTGAGGGCCGATGCCAACGCGGCTTGCAGCGGCCGGGCGCGCGTGGCGGCGGAAATGCCCAGTTCGTCGCGCGCGTGGGCCTCCAGCGCATCATGCGCCATCAGCTTTTCCGCCACCTGCCGGGCCAGCACCGGGTCCAGCCCGCGATGCACGTAGATAGACGTCAGTTCGCGGAACTCCCCCGGATAGTCTTCGAGCAGCTCCGCCTGTTCCTCCGCCAGCGCGGCCTTTTCGGTGTCCGCCTGCGACGACACCGACACGTACTCGCCGGTGGCCATCGACATCGCGCCCGCCACCCACCCGGCGACGCCGGCGATCATCAGCGCGGAATGCGAGGCGCTGGCCGCCGCCACGCCAAGCAGCAGGCTGACCGTTGAGACGATGCCGTCATTGGCGCCGAGCACCGCCGCCCGCAGCCAGCCGATGCGTTCAATACTGTGCCGCTCTCGATGCATCCTTTCTCTTCCTCGTTCTCTTTCCGCTAGCCCCGCGCCGCCGCTTCCAGGCCGGCGATGTCGATTTTGCCCATCAGCAGCATCGCTTCCGTGACCCGCCGCACGCGGGCGGCGTCGGGATCGTTCATCAACTCGGTCAGGCGCCGCGGCACGATCTGCCAGCACAGCCCCCAACGATCGCGCAGCCAGCCGCACTGCTCCGCCTCACCGCCCTCGCTCAACGCGTCCCACAGCCGGTCGACCTCCGCCTGATCGTCGCATTCCACCATCACGGAGAAGCTGTGATTGAACGGATCCAACGGCCCGGCTTCGATCGCCGCATAGCGCTGGTCGCCCAGGGTGAAGGAAGCCAGCTTCACGCTGCCGGCCGGGCCGCTCGGCGTATCCGCCGGCAGATCGGAAAACCAGTTCACAGACGAACCGGGGATCAGCGCGACATAGCAATTCAGCGCCGCTTCCATGTCTTTTTCGAACCACAGATGTTGCGTAATTCTGGCCATCTGCGCCTCCTTTACGCATCGAGGATCGGCGCGAACCCGCCGAAGATCATGCGTTTGCCGTCAAACGGCATCTCGCCCAGCGCCTTCATGCGCGGATCGTTCATCATTTTCTCGTTGGCGGCGTCGCGCACCGCCTTGGAGGGATACTCTATCCAGCTGAACACCACCACTTCGCCCTCCTGCGCCTTCACCGCGCCGCGAAAGTCGGTAAGTTTGCCGTCGGGCACGTCATCGCCCCAACACTCTACGATGCGCGTGGCGCCAAACTCTTTGAACAGCGGCGCCGCTGCAGCCGCCAGCCGGTGATAAGCCTCCTTGTTGGCGGCCGGCACCGCCACCACAAACCCGTCTACGTATTTCATTCTGGTATCCTCTTGTCTGATTAAGGACAGTCGGTTCAGCGCGGGCAACGTTGCCCGCGCTCCCCTACCAGTTTAGACGGCAGGCGCGCGGCCCGGATCGGAAGTTCAGCGGTCAGGATCGTTCGGCAGGTAAGATTCCGGCGTGGCAACCCGGTTACGGCCGGCGTTTTTCGCTTTGTATACCGCCAGATCCGCCAGTTTGAGCAGGTCGGTCAGGCTGTGGCCGGAACCGCCCAGACAGGTCACCATGCCGATGCTGACGGTGATCTGCAGCGGATGGCCGGCCGGCATGGTGATCGATTCCGTCTCAATGCGTTGCCGCAGCCGTTCAGCCAGCAGCAACCCCTGTTGCGGCTGGCCGAGCGTCGAGACGATGGCAAACTCTTCCCCACCCATGCGGCCGAACAGGTCATCGACGCTCAGATCGGCGGCGATGGCGCGGGTAAAGGCCATCAGCGCCTGATCGCCACCGTCGTGGCCGAAACGGTCATTAATCGATTTGAAATAGTCGATATCGAGCATCATGACGCACACCAGCTCACCCTTTTGATCAATCACCCGCTCGCCGCGCTGCATAAACGCATTGCGCGTCAGCACGTGGGTCAGCGCATCGTGATTCGCCACGTGCTCCAGCGTGCGCAGCAGCGCATTGCGCGCATAGTTCATGCTGGCGACGGCGATCGGCCCTAGCGCCAGCAGCGCGATGCCCAGGCGCATCGATACCGTGTTCTGCAGCACCTTCATGTCGAGCGTCGTGCTAAGCAACCCGAAATCGATCGCCAGATGGCACCACAGCACATAAACCAGCACCGCGATCATGGTGCTGAACAGCGAAAAGGACATCGCCAGCCACAGCAGCACCGGCATTGGAAAGATCACTGCGCCGGGGCCGCCGATCAGCACGCTGCAGACCGCCGCCAGCGCCAGCAGCGCCAACACTGCCAGTTTCCCCCCCGCATGCGGCCATTGGCTGCGCTGCATCAGCATGGCGCAGGTCGCGCGCAGGCGATGCCGCCAATCGGCGGGAAACGCCAGAATGAACGGCATCAGCGTGACGTAGTTGGTAAATTCGGACGAGAACCACAGCGCCAGCGAGGTCAAATAGGGCCTGCCGAACAGCCACTGCGAGGCCGCCGCGCCCACCACGCCGGTCGCGGCGGCGGCAGCCAGGCAGATACCGAACAGGTACATGCTGGAGGCGCCACGCTGCAGCGTGCGCGCCGATGGCGACAGCCGCATGAACAGCAGATGCCCCACCACCACGCCGGTCAGATTGGCGGCGTTCAGCAGCAACGCTTTTTGCAGCGAACTGCCGGTCAGCAGATCCGCCGCCAGATACCCCAGCACCGCCATGCCCCAGCCGGCGCGCGTGGCCCACTGCGGACGGCGCACCAGAACCGCCAGCAATACGGCGTTGACCGGCCAGAATACCGCCAAAAATCCGACGGGACGGCTGACGATGCCCAACAGGCAAACTGCGAACACCAATAAAAAGACGGTGAGTGCGGGCCAGATTTTCCGGGTATCGGACAACGAGGTGGTTTGCATCTTGGATCCAGAGACTTCTGCTGCGTAAGGTGACAATTTGTTCGTGTCACAACCGTCGACGATGAGGAGAAGATAAGCGGCCGACCCGCCTATTATTGCCAGTTTTGGCGGCCCGAGCACCTGTTTATTCATTAAGGGAAAATACATTTGTGTATCAATGTATTGATAGCAGTTACTCGTCTGGCGCAGAAACTGCTGAAGCGGCCGCGCCACTCTGAGCATTCCGCGCCCCAGCCGGCCTGTTACCGGCAAAAATCGCCGCCTTTTTCATAAAAAATAAAATAAGATTGGGCAATGAGCGGAGATTTTTTCACCCCACGTCAAAGCGCCTTGCGGTACATCACAAAACCGGGGCGCTCCGCCACCTTGTCGTACAGCCGCATGGCGGTCTGGTTGGTTTCGTGGGTATTCCAATAAACGCGCGGCAACCCCAGCTGCTGCGCACGCTCGTAGACCGCCGCGATCAGCGCCCGTGCTACGCCTTTGCCGCGCACCGTCTCCGCAGTGAACAGATCCTGCAGATAACAGTTAGGCTGCAGTTGGGTGGTACTGCGGTGCAGGAGATAGTGCGTCAACCCGACCACCTGACCCTGATGCTCCGCGACCAGCGCAAACATCGGTTCGTAGGCGTCGAAAAAACGCCGCCAGGTGGTCTGCGTCACCTCGTCCGGCAGCGCCGTTGCTCCCTCACGGCCGTAAAATGCGTTATACCCTCGCCACAGCGCCAGCCAGACGGCGTAATCCCGCGCTTCCAGCGGCCTGACCACGATGCTTTCGCTCATGATGTCCTCTCGATGGTGTCAAAATGCCCCGCCTCCAGCATAGAACAGCGCACGTCAACGCGCAGGCGGCGGCATCACATCGGCGAGAAAATCCAGCAGCACGCGGTTGAACACCGCCGGCCGCTGCAGCGGCGCGAAGTGGCTGACGCCCGGCAGCGTCACCAGACGGGCGCCGGGGATGCTGTCGCTCAGGTAGGCAGCATGCTCGGCGCGGATAAACTCATCGTGTTCGCTGTGAACGACCGTCACCGGCACGCGTATGGTCCCCAATGCCTGCGCGGTGTAGTTTGGCTGGCTGCTCATCATCAGACTCACGGCAGCGACGAATTCATCGAATTCCTCCGGCGTCGGCGACAAGGCGGCATAGTCCTGCACGTGGCGCGCGAAGCAGCGCTCGACGATCGGGTTGGCGGCCGGCGGTTTAACGCCGCTGGGATCCATATTGCAGCCGAAGAAAAAGACGCTGTCCACCCGCTGCGGCGCCCGATGGGCGACGATAAGCGCGACACAGGCACCGTCGCTCCAGCCCGCCAGCGCGGCGTGCGGGATCCGCAACGCGTCCATCACCGCCAACAGATCATCGGCCATGCGATCGTAACGGTAAGGCCGGGCGTCGCGCGTGCTGCGCCCGTGCCCGCGGCTGTCGATGACCAGCACGCTATACCCGGCGGCCAGCAGCGTCGGCAGCTGATGCCCCCAGTTGCCGCTGTGGCCCAGGCCGCCGTGCAGCAGGATCACCGTAGGAGCCGCGCCATAGGCGGCATACCCGATGCGCGCGCCGTCATGTTCGACAAATCCTTGCCAGGAAGTGGGCGGTAACGGCGGCGCGCCCTGCGCAGCAAAGTGGGTCAAATCGTCGTCGGTTTGCATCTTTCCCCCCTCGTTCGCCGGCGCGGTGCGGCGAAACGGTATCAAAGGAGTATAGATAGCACCGGCGAGCGGTGCCGTTCGCTTTCCCGACATATACTTAAAGAAGGAATTGCTATGGAGGACGGTGAGATGAAGAAACTACTTCTCGTGTTTTTGATGCTGATGCTGAGTGGGTGTATCGGCGGTGGCGGCGGCCCGTCGAATGCGCCGTCGGCATCGCCGAATGAGCCTTATACCTGCACCAAATCCAGCGCCAACAGCGACTGCTCGCAATCGGTGGAGCCGTCGATGTACTAGCCGCGTTCGGCGGGCCTTCGCTTAATGGCCCGCCGCCTTAGGAAGGACTAGGAGGAGTGTTCCTCTTCGTTGGCCTGATATCGCGTCGCCTGCTGTTTCATAAACACCACTTCCTGCGGGCTGGACAGGCTCACTTCCTGCGCGCGCAGCAGCTTGAGGATATTGAACAGCAGTTCGCTCTTGGTGGCGCCGACCATGCGCGGGCTCGGCACGTAGCCGGTCACGCTCAGGATAATGCCGTCCGGCCCCAGCTGGCTAAAGCGCACGTAAGGCGCCGGCGTTTCCAGAATGGTTTCGTAGTCGTTATAGGCGCTGAGCAAGATATTGCGCACCTGCTCCGGATCGATAGAGGTCGGGAACGTCAGCGCGATGGTCACTACCCCTTGCGCGTTGCCCATGGTGGCGTTGCGCACGTTCTGCGAGATCAGCTGCGAGTTCGGTACGATCATGGTGGAACGGTCGCTGAGCTGGATTTCGGTGGCGCGCACGTTGATGCGCCGCACGTCGCCTTCCACGCCGCCGATGCCGATCATATCCCCTACCTTCACCGGGCGTTCGGTCAGCAGGATCAGGCCGGAAATAAAGTTCTTCACGATCTCCTGCAAACCGAAACCGATACCGACCGACAGGGCGCTGACGATCCACGCCAGGTTGCTCCACTGGATGCCCAGCGCCGCCAGGGTGATCAGAATCACCAGCACATAGCCGATATTGCTGAACAGCGTCACCAGCGAGGCGCGGATGCCGACGTCCGAGATGGTTTTCGGCAGCAGTTCAGAACCCAGCCAGCGCCGCACCGCGCGCAAAATATAGATGCCGATCGCCAGGCAGATCACGGCGTTGAGCAGGTTACCGGGCACGATGTTGAAA
The DNA here is from genome assembly GCF_003028435.1 of Serratia sp. Nf2. Classification (NCBI taxonomy): domain Bacteria; kingdom Pseudomonadati; phylum Pseudomonadota; class Gammaproteobacteria; order Enterobacterales; family Yersiniaceae; genus Serratia; species Serratia sp. Nf2. The sequence goes on from NZ_PYTW01000001.1 coordinate 174,756, forward strand.
CGCTGCAGCCCTTCACCGGTCAGGATGGAGACGATTTTCTCCATCAGCGAGCCCGGCGTGGTGCTGCCGAATGAGCCGTTGAACAACGCGACGATCATCAACAGCAGCAGCGAACATTTGGCCAGCGCGGTGGTGATGATCGCCATCTGCTCCAGATGGCGATCCTTGAAGCTGAGCGTTTTCTTCAGCATCTTGCCACTGACGGTCTGCGGCGAAAACAGCGCGGCGCACAAATCGGTGGCGAACAGCACCATAAAATAGAACGCCATCAGCACCAGCACCACCCAGATCAGCTGGTAGGTCAGGAAGCGGGCGAAAGCGATATAGCCGATGAGCAGAGAAAGCAGGATCACCACCGAACAGACCAGGGTGACGATGTGCACCAGCCCGCCGACCAGCGTGCGTTTTTCCAGGTGCGCGCCCTGCTGTTCCAGCCGGCGACGAATGCGCTGGCCGCGCAGCGGCGCCGCCAGCAACACCATGCCGATCAGCCCCGCCACCAGGCCGTTGCCGAAGATGGTGGTGGCCAATGAGGCGCTGACGACGTTGTTGATCAGCTCCACGGTGCCGAACGCCATCGCCAGGCCGGCCAGCAGCGGCGAGAAGTAACGCAGCCCGGCGGCCACCTCATTGTCCAGCGAAGCCAAACGCCACGACGGGCGATTCAGCGACAGCGCCGCACGCCCCAGCCCGGCGATCAGCGCGCAGAAAATCCCCAGACGGTTGAAGCCTTCGGCGAAGTCTTCCAGCATCACCGGCAGCGGCTGCACGCGAACAAAGACGTAATACAGCAGGTTCAGCGCAATAGAGGTGGTGATCACCGTCACCACCACGGTGACGAGCGCCATAAAGCTGCGGCGCAGACGACCGTCCGGCAGGAAACGGATGCTGACCCAGGCGAGGAAACGCTCGGAGAAATAGCGCCCCCAGGACCAGACAATCACCGCCAGCGCCAACAGCGCCAGCGTGCCGTAACGCCACTCCTCCTGCCAACTGGCATCCCAGGCCGCTTTCATCTCGGCGTTGAACTGATCCAACCGCTGCACGTCATTCTCGGACGGCTGCAGCACCGGCGCCCAGAATTTGATGCCCAAAATGCTGCCGGTATTCAGCGCCAACTGGGTTTTAAAGGCCACCCGGCGCAGATCGCCGATCTGTTGCCCCAGATCGAAAGCGCTGGTCTTGATGGCCTGCGCGCGTTTTACCGCATCGTCCAGCTGTTTCTTGCTGTTGTTCAGCGCGTTGCGCTGCTGGGCTACCGCCGGGGTTTCCGGCAGCGCGCCGGCCGCCGGGGCCGGCCCCAGGACGTCCAGCTGCGCTTTCAGTTTGTCCTGCTCGGGCTGCAGATCGGTGGCGAGCTTTTCCATGCCGGCGACCAGATCGTCGGTCGCCAGCCGCAATTTGCTGAGCTGGGTATCGGTGGTCGCTTTGGAAACCAGCTGCTTCATGCTGTCCAACTGCTTTTGCGCGGCTTTCAGCTGCGTGGCGGGATCGGGCGCGCTTTCGGCAGCGGGATCATCCTGGGTGGCGGCGACGGCGGCGAGCGGCGTCAATTGCAAACCCAACAGCAATAACAACAACAGCAGGAACGGGCGAGGCTTTAACATAAATTCAGTGCTCAGCATCATTATCTGATAGACAGACGAACAGGCGGCGGATGAACCGTCGCTTAACCATAAACGCTAATTATAATAGCTGCTTAATGTCGGCCGAAATACAGTAATTATTCCCATTGTGTGCCACGCGCCCCCGTCGTACTTAGCTTGCTGATTATTCAGGCGCTTTTACACTGGCGGCGCGGCGCAAAGCGCTCTATACTCCTGCCACCGATTAACCTGCAACCAATAAAAGGAGACTGACTATGCTGACGTGTGAATTGTTTTTTCACTCACACTTCTTTGGTAATCGTCGCCGCTCAAGCATTACCGGTATCGTGCTGCGATAACCCAGCTTGAGCGAAGCTTACTAAAATCCAGGATCTTCCCTCCGGCTTACCGGGTTGTCGTCAGCGATGTTTGACGATAGGCATTGTCATGCCTGTAACTCTTGAGTAAGCAATGAGCACACTACTGTCTGCACAATCTGTCGGTTACGACAACGCGTTCGGCACCCTGCTGAGCGAGATTTCCTTCAGCCTGAAAAAAGGCGATCGCATCGGTTTGATCGGCGACAACGGCTGTGGCAAAAGCACCCTGCTGCAATTGCTCAGCGGCGCCCTGCCCATCCACAGCGGAACGGTGACATTGTCACACCAATGCCTGATGGCGCGCATCGAACAACACCTGCCGCCTGAGCTGCACGCCAGCACCCTGCTGGATGCGGTACTGGCGCAGTTGCCCGCGGGCCAACACCTCAGCGAACGCTGGCGCTGTGAAGCGCTGCTTGCCGAACTGGGATTTGAACCAGTGAGCTGGACGTTGACCGCCGGCACCCTCAGCGGCGGCCAGCACACCCGCCTGCTGCTGGCGCGCGCGCTGATCCGTCAGCCCGATCTGCTGCTGCTCGACGAGCCCAGCAACCACCTGGATCTACCCACGCTGCTGTGGCTGGAGCAGTTCTTGCGCAGCTGGAGCGGCAGCTTCGTGCTGGTGTCGCACGATCGCTATCTGCTCGATCAGGTGACCAACTGCACCTGGATCCTGCGCGACAAAACGCTGCAGTTCTTCCGTTTGCCCTGTTCCGCTGCGCGCGCCGCACTGGCGGAACAGGACGCTGCGGACGAGCACCGTCGCCAGGCCGAGCAAAAAGAGATCGATCGGGTGGAAAAAAGCGCCAAACGCCTGGCAACCTGGGGCAAGGTCTACGACAACGAAGATCTGGCGCGCAAAGCCAAGCAAATGGAAAAGCGCGTCGATCGGTTGAAAGACGAACAGACCACCCTGACCGCCGGCAGCCCGTGGCGGCTGCGGCTGCAGGGAGAGGCGCTGGACGCCGATCGCCTGCTGGCGCTGCCGCAATGGGCCGTGCGCCCGGCGCCGGATGCGCCGGTGCTGTTCAGCCTGGAACATCTGCGCGTCAAAAGCGGCGATCGCATCGCCATCGTCGGGCGCAACGGCTGTGGCAAATCGTCGCTGCTGCGCTTGCTGTGGCAGGCGTATCCGCTTCCCTCGGAACGCCCGGCGATCTTCCATCCGCGCGTGCGCATCGGCTATTACGATCAGAGCCTGCAACAGCTGCACGATGAGGACACGTTGAGCGAAGCGCTGGCGCAGTTTGCGCCGCTGACCGAGGAACAGCGGAAAATGGCGCTGATCGGCGCCGGTTTCCCTTACCTGCGCCACCATCAGCAGATCCGTTCGCTGAGCGGCGGCGAGCGTTCACGGTTGCTGTTCGTCGGCCTTACGCTGGCCAACCATTCGTTGTTGCTGCTGGACGAGCCCACCAACCACCTGGACATGGCGGGCAAAGAAGAGCTGGCGGAAACGCTGCGCCAGTTCGCCGGCGCCGTCATGTTGGTCACCCACGACCGGATGCTGATCGAACAGAGCTGCAACCGCTTTTGGCTGATCGACCAGCAAAAACTGGAGGAGTGGCACGATCTGGCGCCAGTGTATCAGCGCCTGGCGGGTGAAGCGCCGACGTTGCCGGCGACGGGCAAGGCCAACGCAAACGCCCCAACGCCACATGAGCGACCGGAAAGCGAAGAAGCGCTGTTGACCGCCCTGTTTGCCCTCGAAAGCAAACTGGAGGACGACCTGGCGCGCAAGCCGAAGCACCAGAAACCGGCGCTTCAGGCGCGTTGGCGCCGCGAGATTGCCGACATCACCGCCCGGTTGAATCTGGGCTAACCCCACAGGCCGCCGAACGGCGGCCTGTTTTTTGACGGAGTGCAACATGACATTTTCCCTGGAGCAAGCCTCGCTCGCGCAGCGGCCGCTGCTGGCGGTCATGCTGTCCGATTGCCTTCACGAGCTGGTCGCCGATGGCGATTACCCCTATTTGCCACTCTACTGGCGCGAGGCCGGCCGCTACCCCTATTTGATTTTGAGCGATCGGCAAACGGCCGGTTTCGCTTTGGTCCGGCGCCTGGACAGCGCCACCGTCGAAATGGCGGAGTTCTACATCAAGCCCGAATGGCGGCGCACCGGGCTGGGGCAACGGGCCGCCCACGCCTTGTTCGCGCAGCACCCCGGCAGTTGGTCGCTGTCGGTCAGCCCGGATAATCCGCGCGGGCTGGCATTTTGGCGCGCGGTAATACCGGCCGGGGCCACGACCGAACCGCTTTCGGCCCCCGATGCCTTGATACAGCTGCGTTTTTCATCCCCGCCGCGCTGAGCGACACATTACCTTCATCCTTTTATGGCAGGGTAAACCGATTCGTTCTTTGCTATCGAGCCTGCCATGACTTCACTTTCCCCACGGGACATCGAGGCGCGCTACCGCTTTGCGCGTGAGATCGCCCGCGCCGCCGCCGATCTCGCCTTCAGCTTTTATCAACGGCGGCAAAGCCTGGCGGTCGACTTCAAACAGGGGCTGCAGGACGTGGTCAGCGAGGCCGATCGCCGCGTCGAGGCACTGATCCGCCGCATGATCAGCCGCCGCTTCCCCCAGGATGGGTTTCTCGGCGAGGAAAGCGGCAGCACCGGCGAAAACGCCGCCTGCGTTTGGGTCGTCGATCCGATTGACGGCACCGCCTGCTTCCTGAACGGATTGCATACCTGGTGTATCGCGATAGGCGTGGTGATCGACGGCGAGCCGACGATCGGCGTGATCTACGATCCCAATCACCGCGAGATGTTCCGCGCCTGCCGTGGCGGTGGCGCCTTCCTCAACGGGGAACCGATCGGCGTGCATGCCGGGCGCAGCGTCGCGGATGGCGTGATGGGCGTCGGGATTTCCCCGCGCGCTTCGGCTACGGAATTCAGCGGCTTTCTCTGTCGCCTGCTGCAGGCTGGAGGGATGTTTGTGCGCAGCGGCTCCGGCGCGTTGATGACCGCCCAGGTGGCCGCCGGTCGGCTGCTGGGCTATTACGAACCGCACATGAATGCCTGGGACAGCCTGCCCGGGTGGGTGCTGACGCTCGAAGCCGGCGGCGTGGCGAATGACTTTATGCACAACGACGGGCTGCGACGCGGCAACCCGCTGCTGCTGGCCAACGCGGCGCTCTATCCACAGTTGGCCGAGCTGATTCAAATGCCGGGCTTGATCGGCTCGACGTGCCCTATCGCGCGCGTGATGGCCGGATAAAGCGAGCGCAGCCGGCGCTCGACCCGATCGACCGCATCGTGCGCGGCGGCGATGGTGACCGCCGGCGACACCCGGCAGTGGAAGTTGACGATGATGCCGCCGTCGCTCTTGCGCGCGCGGACGTTGTGTACGTCTTGCACGCTCTCCCCCTGCTCCAGCGCCGACTGCAGGATGCGACGAATATCGGCCAGCTCCGGCGCATCGACATCCTCGCTGGTCAGCCAATGCGGCGTCTGCGGTTCCAGGTGCGTCTCTATCTCGGTGTCTTCACCGATCGCCTGGCGCAAGATCCCTTCTATCTCCGTGGCGATGTCATGCGCCTGCGCCACGCTGGCGTTGGCCGGCACCGCCAAATCCATGCCGATCGCCATGCGCGTCGGCAGCTGCTGCAAGGTCACATTCTGCACCTGCGCGCCGTGGTTGGCGGCGATCGCCCGAATGCGTGTCGCCATGTCTTCATCGCTGCGGGTCTGCGGCACCGCGATGACGGTGAATTCCGCCCTGGCGTACAGCTCCCGCAGTTGCTCGACGATCTCTCGCTTCAGCGCGTCGATGCGTTCCAGGGGCAAGGTGCGGCACACCGCCACCGTGATTTCGACGAACAGCACCGCGCCGGCGTTGCGAATGCGCACGCTGTCGCAGGCCAGCACCGCCGGAAAACGCGCCAGCGTGGCGCGGATCGCCTCGGTAGCCCCGGCGGGCGCGGCATCCATCAGCGAGTCGAAGGAGCGTTTACCCAGTTTGATCGCGGCGACGAAGATAAAGCCGGCGACGATCAGCGCGGCAATGGCGTCCGCGCGGCCAAAGCCCAGCAGCACAAACACCATACCCAGCAGCACCACGCCGGACGAAAGCATATCGGAGAAGAAATGCAACGCATCCGCTTCCAGCGCCGCGCTGTCGGTCGCTTTGGCGACGCGGTTGAGCGCCCGCACGCGGAAGAAATCGACGCAGATGGAAATCAACAGCACCGCAATCACCACCGGCGCCGCGACGATCTCATGCGGTTGCCCGAGCAGGCTGCTGCCGGCCTCATAGACAATCCAGCCGGCGGCGCCCAACAACAGCAGCACCTCGAACAGCGCCGCCAGGTTTTCCACCTTGCCGTGGCCGAAGTGGTGATCGTCATCGGCGGGTTTATCGCTGATGCGCACCGCCAGCCAGGTGATGCTGGTGGCGATAAAATCGGTAAAAGAGTGGATCCCTTCGGATATCAGGCCAATACTGCCGGTAAAAATGCCGGCGACGAACTTGCCCGTAGCCAGCAACCCGCTGGCAATCATCGAGTTTCTGGCCACGGCCTGTTTTTCATTTTGCATGATGCTGCTCACATTCGAACGGTGATTTATTTTTTTACTTTAGCGGATAATTGCCAGACAAAGGCGATCAGCAGCATACTGCCAGAGAATGTCAGCATGAGGCTAGTAAGAAAATTGGATTTTCCGGTGGAATAAAAATAAATCTCATTAACGCCCACCGAGATCATTAAAATGGCGTAGAGCAATCCCAAAATAAGAATCGTCATTATTATCAACTCCCGTATCAGGCCGCGCGTTCAGCGCGCCACTAAATCCTCCCCATAATAAATAGCGGCTACGGGGAGGATGCATCTAGGCGGATCTTTAGCGTTCATCAATCATCCCATTTGGTGCTCATATAGGCTGCCAACAGGCCCAGCGAGCTGATCATTGCCAGGAATCCCATAAAAATAGTCATGTTTCCCATTATTTTGTCCTCAGGTTAAATGTTATCGATAAAAGCCCCTTGCGTTAAATATCGGGGTTGGTCGGTATCCATGGCTTTTTAACGCCCTCCTCTTTTTTGTCACATTCCCGCCCTGTTTAGTGCGGGAACCGTTTAAATCCCCAAAACGTGCTGGGCGATTTTGAAATAAATAATCAGGCCGGTGCCGTCGATAAAGGTGGCGATAAACGGCGCCGATACCACCGCCGGATCGATGCCGAGCCGTTTCAGCAGCATTGGAATGATCGACGAAACAATGGCGCTCCACACGGTGATCGCCACCAGCGACAGGCTGACCACCAACGTCACCTCCATGCCGACGCCCATGATCCAGGCGCGCACCCAGGCCGCCAGGCCAATGGTGACGGCGATCAGCAGCGAGGTCGTGACCTCTTTGCGGATCACCGCGCCCAGATTGCGCAGGCTGACCTCGCCCAGCGCCATGGCACGCACCAGCGTCGAGGTGATCTGGGTGCCGCTGTTGCCGCCGGTGCCGATCAGCAGCGGGATGAAGAACGCCAGCGCAATCGCCGCTTCGAGCTGTTCTTCGAATGCCTTCAGCACGTTGCCGGTATAGGCTTCGGCGACGAACAGCATCAGCAGCCACACCGAACGTTTACGCCACAGCGCCCACGGGCTGGTCTCCAGATAAGGCTTGTCCAGCGGCAGGCTCGCGCCCTGGCGCTGCGCGTCTTCGGTATTTTCATCCTCGACCAGCCGGGCAATCTCGCGCTCACCCAGTACGCCGACCAGCGTGTTGTTCGCCACGACCGGCACCACGTCCAGGCCGCCCTTGCCGAGCAGATGCGCCACGTCGTTGCGATCGTCGTCGGGTGAAACCTGGAAATAGCTGTGATCCATCATCACGCCGACCGCTTTATCCTGCTCGTCGCACTGCAGCAGTTTTTTCACCGACAGCGTGCCGCGCAGATGATAATCGTCCGCGGTAATAAATACCCGGGTGGGAATTTCGTCCGTTTTAAGCTGTGAAAGTAAATATTCCCGGGCATGATTGACCGTCATCGTCGCGGGAACAGTAATAAAATCGGCGTTCATATAGCCGGCGACCGATGTCTCGTCGAGAGTTTCAGTCGCGCTCAGCGCCGGAGAAGAATAATGTTGATGTGACTTGATCATTGTCAGTCCCTATTTCTGTTTTGAACTTCAACAGCGAATCGCATAGGGGCGTAACCACAGAGGGAGTGCAGACTGCCTATCTCCGCGTCCAGGTTTTAGCACTATACAACGTATCCGAATTGTTGCTCGGAAGTTACTTTGGGCTGAACCTTAATCCGATAAAGCCTGTCTTAACCTTGGGCATCTCTCGATGTCGTCAGATCAGTAACCTGTGTTTGTATAGGAGCCTCGCCAAACGAGATACTGCATATAAACTACCGGCGCAGTATAGGCGGTGTTTTCTTCAGCGGGAAGAAAAGATTGCCCGTCGTTTATGGAGTATTTAGGATAATGTTATTAAACACGAATCTATAAAAGCGGCTGATATAAATCAGCCGCTTTTTTATTTCTCAGTGCTCAAGAATATAGACATTTTTATCGTATAGCGCGCCCTGACGGGTAAAATCGATCCCCTTCACGTAGGGTTTGACCAGCGTGGCGTTGGCCTCGTAGTACACCGGCGCCACCGGCGTATCGGCGGCCAGCACCGCCTCGGCCTGCTGGAAATATTGCTGCACCTGCTGTGGCGTCTGCGCCGCCGTCGCCTGGTGCAGAATGCGGTCATAGTCCGGGTTACGGTATTTGGCGCTGTTCTCGCTGCTGTCGGAACGGAACACGTTCAGGAAAGTAGACGGATCGTTGTAATCCGCCAGCCAGCGGGTAAAGGCCACGCCATACTGCCCGCGGTTGATATTATCCAGCGTCACTTTACGCTCCTGGCTTTGCAAGCTGGCCTCTACCCCAAGGTTCTTTTTCCACATGGCGGCGGCGGCGATGACGATCTTCTTGATGGTGGCGTCGTTGCTGTACAGCACGGTAAAGCGCAGCGGATTTTCGGCGTTGAAACCGGCCTGCGCCAGCAGTTGTTTCGCCTGGGCGTGCCGCTGTTCCGGCGTCCAGCCGGCTGCGGCGCCGGGCTGCAGGCTATAGCCTCCCGCGCCGGTTGGGGTAAAGGTCCAGGCCGGCTGTTGGCCATATCCCAGCACCTTGCCGGCGATAATCTCTTTGTCCAGCGCCAGATTCAGCGCCTGACGCACCCGCAGGTCGTTAAACGGCGCCTGGCGGTTGTTGAAGGCGAAATAGCTGGTAGAGAGCAGCGGATAGGTCACCAGCTGCTGCTCGCCGAGCGTTTTTTTCAGCTGCTGATACAGCTCCGGCGGCGTGGTATACCCCAACTCAACCTCGCCGGCGCGAAAACGCGCCACTTCCGGGAAGCCCTGTATCGGCAAAAACGTCACCTTGTTGAGCACGGTGTTGGCGTTGTCCCAATACTGCGGGTTACGCTCCACCACCACCTTTTCGTTTACCACCCACTGGCTGAGGCGGAATGCACCGTTGCCGACAAAATGCGCCGGTTGAGTCCAGTTCTTGCCGTACTGCTCCACCACCTTACGGTTAACCGGCAAGACCGGGAAATGCACCAGCTGCTTGAGCAGGTAGGAGTTAGGCTCCGACAGCGTCACCTGCAGGGTGTGCGCGTCCAGCGCCTTGACGCCCAGCGCGCTCGGCGGCTTGCTGCCGGCGTTGATCGCCGCGGCATTCAGCACGTAGGCCGAAGCCAGATAGCTGCCGTACGGCGACGCGGTTTTCGGATCGGTGAGGCGCCGCCAGCTGTAGACGAAATCGTCGGCGGTCACCGGATCGCCGTTCGACCATTTGGCCTGCGGCCGCAGATGGAAGGTCCAGACGTTGCCCTGATGCTCCCATTTCTGCGCCAGCGCCGGGATCGCTTCGCCGTCTTTCCCGACGCGCAGCAGGCCTTCGAACAGATCGTTGAAGATGTAGAACTCCACATTGCTCTCGGCCAGATTCGGATCCAGCGTCGCCGGTTCATACCCGTTGGCGCGCACCAGTTCTTGCACCGCCGCCAGTTTAGCGCCCGCCGGCACATCGGCCGCCTGTGCGACCGTCGCGTTAAAAGCCAGGAGGATTAAACCAGCCAAATTCTTGCCATTAAATGAATATTTCACGTCGATATCCCTGTTAAGTGTTTTATCGCGTTCAATATGCAATGTGGCAGTGGAATAAATTAAATCATTAATCGCTATGAGTCATAACCAAAAGCGGTGTTGAATTTCTTTCATTATCAAAGGAATATCCCTCACCGCGCTTTTCGCTTTCAAACCCAATGTGCGTTACCGTCCTCTACTTGATGTTCACGGTCGTGATACCAAACAGCGGCAGGCCTTTAACCGGCTCTGGGCCGGGTTCTCCCCATACCATTAAGGATTTGCCGCTCGCCTGCGCCTGGATCGCCAGATTCACCAGCAATTTCGGATAGGGTTCATTAGCCGCTACCGACAGCGGAAACACGTTTTCGTATAATCCCCCATCGATCGCCATTTCCACATGCACGCAATCATTAGCTACATCGATGACCACGATAGGATTGGTATAAAACGGTCCATTAGACATAGGCACCTCTCTCACGATTTTTTACTGAATATGGCTCGTCATTCGCGTTGACAGTCCGAGTTATTAATACCTGAACGAGACGCTGAAGAACGATATGAAAAGACTGAAGAAAAAGAACGCCAATCGATAACAAGACGTCAACATTGCAACTGCTTAATTGCCATTACAGCGTTGACAAGAAACTGATGTAAGTCAAATGTAAACCCACACTTAACTGTCACCTCCATGAATACACTGACAATATTTAAAAAATAATACACAAAAAAATAATTCAATAAAAATCAACAGGATGAAATATAACAATCAATTAACTCATATTAATTAATTGGTTGCAGAAAAAGATTAACAGTAAAATAATGGACAAGGTAAATCAGTAGCATTTCAATTTAAAAATAACATTAAAAACCTCACTTGATATCTCCATGACACCTAACTACCTTTAAATGGCTTCGAGATATACATGAAGCTACTGCCGGTTGTAAAATCAATAACTGGCGAATGATTGAATCAAAAATAATTACCGAAAGAGCAAACCGGAAATATAAACGCTTGCCGTGAGGATAAGATGCAACGGTCTGCTTGCCATACCGTTTTTCTTTCGAAGGCAATGACTATTTCCATTCAGATGCAATTACCTGTCTGGTGGCTAACCGGATTCAGCGTGATATGCACTTCAGACTGACTCAGCAAAAATAACAGGAGTTTACCTATGCCTTCATTGCAAGATATTACGCCTGAACAGGCTAACGCATTGAATAAACAATCACGTGACGCCTATAGCGCGGAAGTGCAGAGCCGACGGGCGCTGCTCAACCAACATCCGCAATTGAAACCGGCGTTCAACCAGCAAGTGCATCCGCAATCCTTGTGTGGATGCGGGTGCCAACAAAATATCTGCGGCTACTTCAGCTTCCAGGGCTGTGGATGCGGGTGTGGCTGCGCGCCACATGCGGAGACCGTGCAAATTTCCGCACAGCTCGCCAATATTGGTCCCAATGCCCCATCAAGCGGTACATCGGTGCGTTTTATCGGCCAGGCCACCGGCACTGGCTCAGGCGGTAACATCAACATCCCGACGATCTATCTACAAGGCACCGTGCCCGATGCCGAAAATCTGATCGGCGTGCCGTTAACCCTGCAATTGGCCATCAACCCCGGTTCGATCGTCCTGACGCTGCTGGAGAATGGTCGGGTGCTGGCCTCTTTGGTTCATCCGCCGCAGTACGCGGGCAGCATCAACGGGCAATTCTTCGGCGTCGGCAACGGTGAGTTCGTGCCGGCGTGACAAGAAGCAAGCCTGACGGGCGGCCGCCTGCGATGGCAGGTTGGCCGCTCACTGTGAGATAACACGTCCCAATTCTATTCAGGCAATCAATACAGATTATTCCAGCCGAAACTTAACTTATCCTTAGGGCAATTCACTTTGTGAGCGATCGTCAAAAATAATTTAATACGAATCGTTTTCACTATCATTATTGATGTTCTTGGCTAAAATCGGCCTGCTTGCGCTTGCCAGGCGATATTCGTTTTCCTCATTCGAACGCTAAAAAGGATAACTGCATGAAGCTGCGTATTTCATCTCTCGGCCCCGTCGCCCTGCTCGCCTCCTCGATGATGCTGGCCTTCGGCGCTCAGGCGGCCTCCGCCGACCAGGGCATCGTCATTTACAACGCCCAACATGAAAACCTGGTGAAATCCTGGGTCGATGGGTTTACCAAAGATACCGGCATCAAGGTCACGCTGCGCAACGGCGGTGACAGCGAGCTGGGTAATCAGCTGGTGCAGGAAGGCAGCGCTTCGCCTGCCGACGTGTTCCTGACGGAAAACTCCCCGGCGATGGTGTTGGTGGATAACGCCAAGCTGTTCGCCCCGCTGGATGCCGCGACGCTAGCCCAGGTGGAACCGCAGTATCGCCCTAGCCACGGCCGCTGGACCGGCATCGCCGCCCGCTCTACCGTGTTCGTCTACAACCCGGCCAAACTGACCGACGCGCAGCTGCCGAAGTCGCTGCTGGATCTGGCCAAGCCGGAATGGAAAGGCCGCTGGGCCGCCTCGCCGTCGGGCGCGGATTTCCAGGCTATCGTCAGCGCGCTGCTGGCGTTGAAAGGCGAGAAAGCGACGCTGGAATGGCTGAAAGCGATGAAAACCAACTTCACCGCCTATAAGGGCAACAGCACGGTGATGAAAGCGGTCAATGCTGGCCAGGTCGACAGCGGCGTGATCTATCACTACTACCCGTTCGTGGACGGCGCTAAAACCGGCGAAAACAGCAACAACATCAAGCTGTATTACTTCAAACATCAGGATCCGGGCGCGTTCGTCAGCATCTCCGGCGGCGGCGTTCTGGCTTCCAGCAAGCATCAGCAGCAGGCGCAGGCGTTCATCAAGTGGATCACCGGCAAACAGGGCCAGGAGATCCTGCGCACCAACAATGCCTTCGAATACGCCGTCGGCGTCGGCGCGGCCTCCAACCCGAAACTGGTGCCGCTGAAAGATCTGGACGCGCCGAAGGTAGACGCCGCGCAGCTGAACAGTAAAAAGGTGGTCGAACTGATGACCGAGGCGGGCCTGCTGTAAGGCCCGCGGCAAACCGAGAGTAGTTGATCGTTATGTCAAACCTGAGTACCCACGCCGCGCAGACCGCGCGGCGTTATTCTGTTCTTCCCCGTCACCCGCGGCCGGGGGCGATCGTGGTGGCCAGCGCCGTGCTGCTGTCGCTGCTGGCGCTGTTACCGCTGGGATTCGTTATCGGCGTGGCGTTTGAAACCGGCTGGCAAACGGTCAACGCTCTGGTTTTCCGCCCGCGCGTGGCGGAACTGCTGTTGAACACCCTGCTGTTGGTGGTGCTGACGCTGCCGATCTGCGCCGTGCTGGGCGTGGCCCTAGCCTGGTTGACCGAACGCACCACGCTGCCGGGCCGCCGTCTCTGGGCGGTATTGGCCACCGCGCCGCTGGCGGTGCCGGCCTTTGTGCAAAGCTATGCCTGGATCAGCCTGGTGCCGTCGATGCACGGCCTGAGCGCCGGCGTCTTCATCTCGGTGCTCGCCTATTTCCCGTTCATTTACCTGCCGGCCGCCGCCGTGCTGCGCCGTCTGGATCCCGGCATCGAAGACGTCGCTACTTCGCTCGGTTCCCGGCCACCGGCGGTGTTTTTCCGCGTGGTGCTGCCGCAGCTGAAGCTGGCGGTCTGGGGCGGTTCCCTGCTGATCGCATTGCACCTGCTGGCGGAGTATGGCCTGTACGCCATGATCCGTTTCGATACCTTCACCACCGCGATCTTCGATCAGTTCCAGTCGACCTTCAACGGCCCGGCGGCCAACATGCTGGCCGGCGTATTGGTGCTGTGCTGCCTCGGGTTACTGCTGCTTGAGGCTCTCAGCCGCGGCCGCGCGCGCTATGCCCGCGTCGGTTCCGGCAGCGCCCGCAGCCAAACGCCGCGTCACCTTTCACTACCGCTCGCCGCGCTGGCGCTGCTGCTGCCGATTTCGCTGACCGCGCTGGCGCTGGGCGTGCCTTTCATCACCCTGGCCCGCTGGCTGTGGCTGGGGGGATTGGAGGCGTGGCGCAACGCCGAACTGTGGCCTGCGCTGTGGCAAACGCTGTCGCTGTCCGCCGCCGGCGCGCTGCTGATCACGCTGTGCGCCATTCCGATGGCCTGGCTGTCGGTGCGCTATCCGGCCCGGCTGTACCGCGTGCTGGAGGGCTGTAACTACGTGACCAGCTCGCTGCCCGGCATCGTGGTGGCGCTGGCGCTGGTAACCATCACCATTCACAGCTTCCGGCCGATTTACCAAACCGAAATCACCCTGCTGCTGGCGTATCTGCTGATGTTTATGCCGCGGGCGCTGATCAATCTGCGCGCCGGCATCGCGCAGGCGCCGGTGGAATTGGAAAACGTGGCGCGCAGCCTCGGCAAATCGCCGGCGCAGGCGCTGTGGAGCACCACCTTGCGGCTGGCGGCGCCGGGTGCCGCGGCGGGCGCCGCGCTGGTGTTCCTGGCGATCGCCAATGAGCTGACCGCCACGCTGTTGCTGGCGCCGAACGGCACCCGCACGCTGGCCACCGGATTTTGGGCGTTGACCAGCGAGATAGACTACGTCGCCGCCGCGCCTTATGCGCTGATTATGGTGGCGCTGTCATTGCCGCTCACCTGGCTTCTTTATTCTCAATCTAAACGCACGGCGGGACTATGAGCACGCTCGAACTGCACGGTATCGAAAAATCTTATAACGCCATCAGGGTGCTGGAACACATCGACCTGCAGGTTGCCGCCGGCAGCCGCACGGCGATCGTCGGCCCTTCCGGCTCCGGCAAAACCACCCTGCTGCGCATCATTGCCGGCTTTGAAATCCCCGACGGCGGCCAGATCCTGCTGCAGGGGCAAGCTATGGGTAACGGTGGCGGCTGGGTGCCGGCGCATCTGCGCGGCATCGGCTTCGTCCCGCAGGATGGCGCGCTGTTCCCGCACTTTACCGTCGCCGGCAACATCGGTTTTGGCCTTACAGGCAGCAAGCGTGAGAAACAGCGGCGCATCGAGGCGCTGATGGAGATGGTGGCGCTGGATCGCCGTCTGGCCGCGCTGTGGCCGCACGAGCTGTCAGGCGGGCAGCAACAGCGGGTGGCGCTGGCGCGCGCCCTGTCGCAGCAACCCCGGCTGATGCTGCTGGACGAACCGTTCTCGGCGCTGGATACCGGCCTACGCGCCGCCACCCGCAAAGCGGTCGCCGAACTGCTGACGGAGGCCAAGGTGGCGTCAATTCTGGTCACCCACGATCAGAGCGAGGCGCTATCGTTCGCCGATCAGGTGGCGGTGATGCGCAATGGCCGGCTGGCGCAGGTGGGCGCGCCGCAAGATCTCTATCTGCGGCCGGTCGATGAGCCGACCGCCAGCTTCCTTGGCGAAACGCTGGTGTTGACCGCCGAACTGGCGCACGGCTGGGCCGACTGCGCATTGGGGCGCATCGCCGTCGACGATCGGCAACGCAGCGGCCCGGCGCGCATCATGCTGCGCCCGGAGCAGATTCAAATTGGTTTGTCCGATCCGGCGCAGCGCGGCCAGGCGGTGATCACCGGCATCGATTTCGCCGGCTTCGTCTCTACGCTCAACCTGCAAATGGCCGCCGGCGGCGCGCAAATCGAGATCAAAACCGTCAGCCGCGAAGGCCTGCAGCCCGGCGCTCAGGTCAATCTCAACGTGATGGGCCAGGCGCATATTTTCGCCGGCTGACATTGGGGGGAGCCTCTTGACGTCCCCCTCACCACCGCGCATTATCAACGCGATGAAACACTTCGTGCACGTCCTCGCTACCACCACCGCAACCGCCACACAATGGCGGGCTGCACGGGTGCGCATCAGCTAACGATGTATCCCTAAGCCCCGCCAGCCATGGACGGGGTTTTGTTTCTCCGTACTTGCCGGCAATTTCATGACGGAGAATCCCAATGACAACCCTCCCCGCACCGCGCAGCGCCCTGCTGCTTATCGACATGCAGGTCGGCCTGTTTGCCTCACCGAACGATCCGCCGTTCGCCGCCGAAACACTTCTGGCGAAGACCAATGCGTTAATACGCACCGCGCGCTTGGCAAATGCAACCGTGGTGTTTATCCGCCATACGGGGCCGGCAGGTTCCCCCATCGCCGCAAACAGCCCGCTATGGCAGGTTCACCCCAACCTGGAAACCGCCGCGGGTGCCGACTGGTTCATCGATAAAACCCACCCCAGCTGTTTTTACCAGACTGGCCTGGCGGAACGGCTAAAGCACGCCGGCATCGGCCGGCTGGTGATTTCGGGAATGAAAACGCAATACTGCGTGGACACCGCGTGTCGTCGCGGCGCGGAATTGGGATTTGACATAGTGCTGGCCGCCGACGCTCATAGCTGTTCGGACACGGAGGCGCTCAGCGCCGAAGCCATTATCCGCCACCATAACCAGACCCTGTCGGGCCCATTCGTGACGCTGGCGTTGGCGGAAGATGTGAAATTCTAAAACACGGGGCGACTTACTTACCGGTCAGGCCGGGCGGAAGCCCGGCCTCCTCAACGGCAAATCCTGTCGTGGCGCGGCTTTTTCGGCGCCAGCAGATAATCCACCACGCTTTCGTCAACGCAGCTGTCGATGCCGTTCAGCGCCAGCGTATGCCCGTCGCGTTCGCGGGTGATCAGCGGGCTTTTAAAGGCGGCGGCCATCACCTGCGCGTTGCGGTACGGCGTGGTCGGATCGTAGCGCTGCGCGACGAACAGCAGCGGCGGCAACGCGGCGGACGCCACCGGCGTGTGCGGCCGATCTTTGCCGCGGTACGGCCACAGATCGCACATTTCCAGCGGGTATTCGTGCAACGGCAGATAGTGGGCATACAAAGCGGCGGTATTGATCTCCTGCCGCTGCCGGCGCAACAGCTGCGGATCGGCCGTCGGGTTGGCGACGTCGGCGCAGGTGATGACGTTCAGGGCGTCATCGGCATCCGGCGAATAGCTTTCGTCGATCAGATCGGAAACCTGCTGCCCGGCAATGCCGGCATCGAGTTGGCGCAGCACGGTCGCCAACTCGTGCCAGCGCTCCGGCCACAGCAGCAGCGAACGCGTGACCGTCAGCACGTCATCAGCGGAGATTTCATAGCCCGCCGCGGTAACGAACGGCTGCTCATGCAGCTTGCGCAGCAAAGCGTGATAGCGCTGCAGCGCCTGATTGGCGCCCCCGCCCAGCTGGCAGCTGTCGGTTTTGCCGCAGTAGGCGGCGAAGCGCAGGAAGCTCTGCTGGAAGCCTCGCTCCTGATTCATGCGCTGGGTGAAATCGTCCTCCGCCAGGTCCACCACCCCGTCGAGCACCAGCGCGCGCGTCTTCTTCGGAAAACGCTCGGCATACAGCGCCGCCACCTTGGTGCCGTAAGAGTACGCCACCGCCGTCAGCCCCGGTTCGCCCAGCGCGTGGCGGATCGCGTTCAGATCGTTGACCGCTTCGTCGGTGCCGATATGTTGCAGCACGTCCGCGCCGGTCTGTTTGATGCAGGCGGCAATCAGGGTGCGCGTCTGATTCTCCGCGCCGGCCACGTCGTTATCGTCCGGCGTCGGGGTTTCGTCGCCTTCGGCCAGCTGACAAGAAATTTTCGGCGTCGACTGACCGACGCCGCGCGGATCGTAACCGATGATGTCGTAGGATTTTCGCAGTCTGGCGACGTGGGCGTCGTTGCCCAAATAAGGATTGATGCCCGGCAGGCCCGGCCCGCCGCTGATCACCACCACGCTGCCCTTTTTCGGCCCGGTGGCGGGCAGCAGGGTCAGCGCCAAACGCACGGTCTGTTCGCCCGCCTGCGCCGCATGAGCGGGCGGCGTGGCGTAGGCTAACGGCACCTCGAGGTAACCGCAGCGCAGCCCCGCCGGCGGCACCTCATCGAACCACCGTTGAAAACCGCTGTTTAGACAAGATTGCCAACGAATGCCGTTCTCGGCCGTCGCGCCGTGGAGCGCAGGCTTGGCCTGGGCGGGCAAAGCGGCGGCGGTTGCGGCGAGCAACGCCAGAATACGCAGTACTGACATGGGGAGTCCTTTCAACTCAACGAATCGGTCAAAGGTTAACGATACCCGGTTAAACCGCTAGCCAATAGAACACAAAAAGCCGCGCGGGTGAAGCCGTCACCGCGCACCCGGCAAGACGTTTCTCTGCTCGGATTGCTCTTATAACGCACAGAATGCTGCAAAAATTACCGTTCACCTGCTAGGCTTAGGGTTCGTTAACCCACAAGGAACAGGAGAGCAGCATGTTTGGTAAAGCGGAAGACAAAACCAATGAAGCCGCAGGCGCGGTAGAAGAAGCGTTCGGCAAAGCCGTTGATTCGCCGGAACATCAGGTGCGCGGTGCGGCGCGCAAATACGCCTCCCAGGCCAGCTATGCCGCCCGAGACGCAGCGGACAGCGTAAGAACCCAGGTGGAAGCCAACCCGCTGGCCGGCGTGGCCGTTGCGGCAGCGGTCGGCATCGTTTTCGGCTTCTTGCTGGGACGCAAATAAGCGGCGAAGGCGCCGCTCGACAACAGGCCGCTGGCCGTAATCGCCAGGGCCTAAAGAAAAGAGACCGGCATAGAGTTTTGCGTTCTACTGATTACGCTAGCAAAATCAATAAAATCGCTTCTATGCCTGTTTGCGCATCTAGCCTGAAATTTTCAGTGGGGGTTTATCCCCCCTTTTCATCTGTAGCGACAGAATGCCGGGTAATGCCGGACAGCATGATGACCTCCATCGATGTTGGCGCGAACACGCGCCTGGTGTGCCGCGCTTTTGATCCGATTTTAATCCGACAGGCCTGACAGAAATGAATCCAGCTTTCCTGTTATGTCACTGTCTATCGTACGAAGTCTGAGCAGTGGCAGATCGCATTTCTTCAGTATGTCGTTCTTAAGTGCATCGCGCTCAATCTGGGTCTTTTCCCGATGGTAACCGCCATCCACTTCGATAACGCCTAGTGGGATCTTTCCAACCTTATAGTAAATAACAAAATCACAGCTGGCCCCGTTATGCATAAATGAGCGTTCTCTGGGGGAAAAATCCCCTTGCGCCAACGATACCAACTGGTTAAGTGCTATCTGTGAATGGAACATCATGCCTTGGTAGCGCTCCTGCGACAGAATATCCCTTAACAAACTGGCAGTGATCTGCTCTGACTTAAAACGCGAATCATCTGGATTTAACCGACTATTCAGCCGCTCCAATGATTTATCATACTCGCTGTATAACAAATCAAACGCGGATATCACCGGGCTCTCGAAAACCTCTCCGTCGTTAGCGTAGTATTTGATGTAACGAATCAGTGCGGCAATATGCCTACCCTGACTTGCAAAAACATCATCGCCGGTCACCAGCGTAAATTTGTTTCTGGCCCTGGAAACAGCCACGTTCACCAAATTAGGATCATCAACAAATGCGATGTTCCGACTTTGCCGGCTAGCGTATTTTTTATCCAACACGGTAGAAAACACGATTTCATCGCACTCTCGCCCCTGGAATTTATGCACCGTTGACTTTACAAAATCGGCCGGCAGCACCGCCTCCGCCAAATTAACCTGTGCATTATAGGGCGCAATGTACCCTCTGCTACTACCCTCATCCCAGTAATGCCCTTCTATGGATTCAAGCTCCCTGAGGTTTGAAAAATTACGGGTATGATTTCCTTTTGCCGTGATCACTAAAGATAATGAGGCTTCGCCAGAATCTATCGTCAGTGGGATCAGTGCATTGTCATAAAATTGCTTATTACAGAACTGGATGATTTTAGGATGGCAGCGATAGTGCTCTTTCAGCAGCGTAACAGGCGCCGTCTCCCTGAATAACATGCAGAGAGAGTCCAGCAGGCTGTATTTTACGCAATCATAGTGCTCAGCCGGAGGCGTGCTCGGATGTAAGATCGGAACATGTGGGAGTTGTTTGCGATCGCCGACAATAATCACATTACGTGCACACCCCAACCCAAGGATGCCGGGAACAATATCCTGTTGAGAGGCTTCATCGATAATGACATAGTCAAAAATCGCACCTTGACCGATAGAGTTAATAATTGAATGCGTGCTACTGCCGATAACCGGAAAGCGTTTTATAAAACTATCAAAATCATGCCGATATGTATCCGCCAAAAATGAGGTTGCCGCTGGAATGCTCTCCCGAAAATGTCGTTTCAAATAAAGCATGGACAACGATGTCAGCTGCTCCAGTAAAAAATTAAAATCAGCCGACGCCAATAATCCATTGCACTCAGCCAGAGCCTTTTTCTTTTCCTGGATGGCTTTTTCATAATAAAACAGTTGAAGGGAAGTAAAAAGCGCCAGCCTTTTCTCCTGATTGGCTAACGGCTTCACTTTCAAGATCCTGAAATTCAACAGCAAGTCAATCCTGTTTTTCAACCCAATCCGGCGATCGGAAAGATAATGAATGTAAGCCATCAGATCGGTTGTTTTACGGGTGGATAAGCGGTAACTGCCGGCAAAGGAACCTTCCGCCCAAGGATTCTGTTCCTGCCATTGCTGCAGGTATTCATATTCAACACGCAGCTCATTAATTTCGGCCTGCAACGAAGCAACCTGGTTAAGGGTACTTAGGTGTTTTTTCACTTTTTGAAGCACATCATCAATTGCTTGTGCCGGCGGTGAATCTGATAATATCTCATCAAAAAGCGAAGCTGGCGTGGCAAAAAACTGTTGTCTATTCTCTGCGCTCCCCAGCCGGGCTATCAGATACCCCAGCCTGTGCTTGTCCATCTTTTCATAAATGTTACTGACCGCAGTATTATTATTGGATAAAATCGCCACTGTTTTATTCTGAATCAAAATATTGGCGACAATATTGAGAATAGTCTGTGTTTTGCCTGTACCCGGGGGGCCTTCGATAACTGAAACCTGCGAAGAAAATGCCCGTTCTACTGCGAGCAACTGGCTTTCATTAAGACCAAACGGAAAAATCATCTCTCTCGGAGGCTCACGTTTTTTACTCTTCCCTGTACAGTATGCATGCAGAGCCGTATCCGGATGGGGAATAATCTTATTGAGCTGCCGAAGAACATTCTCAGCGATACTCCTGTCGTTTCCAGCGGCATGGGAAATGCGGTCGTTAGCCACACGGATGAAATAATTAAACGCGGCTTGCTCTGTAAATTCAGAGCACACCTGAAAATCGAGCCCTAGCGTTTTCATTACGTAGGGTCTGTTATTTCCAGGGTAATAAACAACCGCATATTTATCGCCATAAACAATCACTCTCTGAGCCAATGAGGTGACAGAGCCCCCCTTCCGCTCGAGTCAAACATTTTGCAGGGGTCTGGTCGGTGTTATCTGGCAGACAGAAAGCGGGCGTGTATATTTTTTCCCGCTACGAAAACGACAGCTCAGCATGAGCTCTCCGCTCTCTTTTCCTGGCCATAACGTCCAGTCCGTAATTTGGTGGGTTTTATTTTCCCCATCGACGCAAATCGTAACCATGTTATTACCCAATAATCGTTGTTTAACGTCAGAAAATAACCGTTAAGGGCACGTCAGGTGCCTTGATATCAGTCACGGTGCCTTTCCTGAGCCAGCGAGTAGATTTGCGCCCGTAGGTGCTGCTCAGCTTGCAGGATCTGCTGCTGGCGCAGCGGTGAATCTTCAGGTAACTGTCTCAACTGTCGAAACCGCTCTTCCACCGGAACGGCCTGTCGGAAACTCGTCTGGGCGGCGGCAGACACTTTCGAGATATTGCGCAACAACGCTACATCCTGCGCAGACGCATCAAACTCGTAAGCGGAAAGCAGCGCAGCAATCGGCTCTCCCCCCGGGGAATCGTATTCTGCGGTATAGGTGTGCTGGTACAATCCGCTCTGAATGATCTCCGGCGCGTCTTCAAAGTCCTGACGCAAGTCCTCCTTTGACAGGTCAAGCAGTTCGATTTTGACGTTCTGACGAAAATCGGTTTTATCAACCAAAGACTTCAGGCCACGCCACAGGCTTTCTATCGCCTGAAAGTCCTCATGGTGCATCACCGCATCCAGCTGGCGACTAATCTGGTGATCCAGCTCCGCGATATGATGGTCAATCAGGGTTTTGTCGAGCTTTTCGACTTTCGAACCTGCTTTGGTCAGGCACTCCAGAAACACCTGCATCCCGGCCGTTAACCGCTCGTCTGCCGTTGCATCCGACATCGCCTGCGCATCCTGCCAGATATCCAGCGCACTCAGCTCAGACACCGGGCTCAGGTTAATTTTTTCAAACAGGGAGGTATACACGCCTCTGGCTTGCGACCGCTCCAACACGATGCTTTCGCCACCCACGGCATTCTCATTTTTTACAGACATCAGCATTTCCTTATTAATCCGTTAAATATCGCGACCGTTATGGCTGCTTCGGCGCCAGCGCGGACAGCTCACTGCGCAGTTCAGCGCTGAGCATCGGGTCGAGCAGGATTTTTTCCAGCGCTTTGCGGAAGGCCTGGTTGTCGAGCAGGTTGGCTTTGAGGTCACGCAGGAGATTGCGCATGGCCAGCATGGCTTTAAGCTGTGGAATTTGACGGGCAACCTGCTCCGGCGTGAAATCACTCATCTCACGGAAGGCCAGGCTGACATTTTCTTCACTGCCATCGCCGGCCAGCGTATTTTCAACGGCCAGGTTTACAGCAGGAGAGAATTCTGCCAACACACTGTCAAAATTGTTTTTATTGACATTGACCTTTTCACGCTCGGACACCGTACGTTGTTCGGCACCGTTGCTGTAATCTCCCACGACCATCAGTTTAAGGGGCAATTCGACCTTCTTCTGAGCACCGCCGGTGTGCAGATCGAGTTTGATATTGACGCGAGCCTTGGGGATCTCGGACTGATAGGAATTAGACATGGCTGTCCCTGTTCTATGAATTAATAGATACGGTCAATGCAAGTGAGAAAAAAATAAGAAAGGCTAATATTGCCACAACAACACCCCGAGTCACGTTATCCAACGCGAATTAAAACTTCGGAGAAAAAAAGCAAGCGCATTCCATTCACTAGCAAGATGACACGATATTTTATGGCATTTTTCTGAAATGAAAAATTCAGATAAAAACCGATAGGCAGGGAGTGTAGAAACATTAGTTAAGCGAGTAAAAATAAAAATATGTAACAAAAATTTACAAAAAATGCATTTAACAAAAAAAAGATCATCCTTATGATTTATAAGATTTTCCTTACTCACCCACTTCAAGCCCCGCGGGACAAAGGTGTTCGCAAATTGATCAATTTAGCTTTGAAATGAGGGTGTGCAAAATACCGTCAGCTGCGTGAGGTTTTTATTTTTTTATTTTTATCAAAAATGAGAGATTGAACATCATCAATATCCATGGGAAATTGACAACACACCTAGAATTTCACTCTCTTTATTATTCAGTTAAATGATGCTTACCTATTGCAATAAATATTATTGATATCAATTGACGGTTTCTTGTCTGCCAATACCCAATGGACTTCATCGGCCTCTCTGTATTTCAACGACAAATGTAGCTGCCGTATGATCATTATCGCCCTTTCCCCCACCGGCACCGTTATGCACGCAAACTTCCATCTATCACAGCCATCGCTTAAAAAAACCAACGCCTTCAACTACGATTAGTTTGTGACCAGAGCGAGGCTCTGCGATCCGGCGGATAACCCTATGAGGATTATCACCATTATTCATGCTGTTTAAGCCGCTCTCCTTCACGCGGCTAAGAAAGGTTGATTATGGCTCGCACCACCCCTATCGAACGTTACCGCAATATCGGCATCTCCGCGCATATCGATGCCGGCAAGACCACCACCACCGAGCGGATTCTGTTTTACACCGGGGTCAGCCACAAGCTGGGCGAAGTGCATGACGGCGCGGCGACCATGGACTGGATGGCGCAGGAACAGGAGCGCGGCATCACCATCACCTCGGCGGCCACCACCTGCTTTTGGAACGGCATGCAGCATAATTATCCGCAGCACCGCATCAATATCATCGACACCCCCGGGCACGTCGATTTCACCATTGAAGTGGAGCGTTCGATGCGCGTGCTGGACGGCGCCGTGATGGTCTATGACTCGGTGGGCGGCGTGCAGCCGCAGTCGGAAACCGTCTGGCGCCAGGCCAATAAATACAAGGTGCCGCGGCTGGCATTCGTCAACAAGATGGACCGCATCGGCGCGGACTTTTTCCGCGTGCGCAAAATGATGATCGAGCGCCTGAAAGCCAATCCGGTGCCGATCGTTATTCCGATCGGTGCCGAAGATCACTTCAGCGGCGTGGTGGATCTGGTGCGGATGAAGGCCATCCTGTGGGACGAGGCCTCGCAGGGCATGAGCTTCAGCTTCGAAGAGATCCCGGCCGAGCTGCGCGATTCGGCGCAGGAGTGGCGCGAAAACATGATTGAGGCCGCCGCCGAAGCCTCGGAAGAGCTGATGGAGAAATACCTCAACCAGGTGCCGCTGAGCGAAGAGGAGATCGTCCACGGGCTGCGGGTGCGCACCGTCGCCGGCGAAATCCAGCCGATGCTGTGCGGCTCGGCGTTCCGCAACAAAGGAGTGCAGCGCATGCTGGATGCGGTGATCGAACTGATGCCCTCGCCGCTCGACGTGCCGCCGATGGAGGGCCACGGCGAACACGATGAAATCATCACCCGCAAAGCCGACGACAACGAAAAATTCTCGGCGCTGGCGTTCAAGCTGATGACCGACCCCTTCGTCGGCCAGCTGACCTTCGTGCGCGTCTACTCCGGGGTGCTGGCCAAAGGCAGCAGCGTTTACAACCCGATCAAGGGCAAAAAGGAGCGCATCGGCCGCATCGTGCAGATGCACGCCAACGATCGTAAGGACATCGACGAGCTGCACGCCGGCGACATCGCCGCCTGCGTCGGCCTGAAGGACGTCACCACGGGCGATACGCTGTGCGACCCCGGCGCCATCATCACGCTGGAACGCATGACCTTCCCCGAGCCGGTGATCGCCCAGGCGATCGAGCCGAAGACCAAGGGCGACCAGGAGAAAATGGGCATCGCGCTGCAGCGCCTCTCTTCGGAAGATCCGTCGTTCCGGGTACGCACCGATGAAGAATCCGGCCAGACCATCATCTACGGCATGGGCGAGCTGCACCTGGAGATCATCGTCGATCGCATGCGCCGCGAGTTCGGTGTGGAGACCACCACCGGCAAGCCGCAGGTGTCGTACCGCGAAACCATCCGCAAGCGG
Source organism: Serratia sp. Nf2 (assembly GCF_003028435.1). Taxonomy (NCBI): domain Bacteria; kingdom Pseudomonadati; phylum Pseudomonadota; class Gammaproteobacteria; order Enterobacterales; family Yersiniaceae; genus Serratia; species Serratia sp. Nf2. Next base: position 199,964 of record NZ_PYTW01000001.1, read on the forward strand.
GTGGCCGACGTGGAAGGCAAATTCGTGCGCCAGTCCGGCGGTAAAGGGCAATACGGCCACGTGGTGCTGACCGTCGAACCGAACGAACCCGGCAAAGGCTTCGAGTTCTTCGATGAGATCAAGGGCGGCGTCATTCCGGGCGAGTTTATCCCGGCGGTGAAAAAAGGCGTGCTCGAGGCGCTGAACAACGGCGTACTGGCCGGTTATCAGGTGGTAGACGTCAAGGTGCACCTGACCTTCGGTTCTTACCATGATGTCGACTCGTCGGAACAGGCGTTCCGCATGGCGGCGATCTTCGGCTTCAAGGAAGCCTGCCGCCTGGCGGATCCGGTGATCCTTGAGCCGATCATGTCGGTGGAGGTGGAAACACCGGAGGATTACGCCGGCAACGTGATGGGCGACCTCTCCTCACGCCGCGGTCTGGTGCAGGGTATGGAAGAGATACCGGGCGGCGGCGGCAAGGAAATTCGCGCCAAGGTGCCGCTGTCCGAGATGTTCGGCTACTCGACGACCCTGCGCTCGATGTCGCAGGGCCGCGCCACCTATACCATGGAATTCAGCCACTACGCCGAAGCGCCACGCAACGTGGCCGAAGAGATCATTCACCACAGCAAGCGTTAACCCTCGCGCCCGCCTTCGCGGCGGGCGTCACCCCGGCTTGTCCTCCAACGCCACCACCACCGGCTGCGGCTTGATGCGCATGGCGTACACCACGCCGGCGATCAGGCAGACGATGCCGGCCAGCGTCAGCAGCGGCGGCCAGGCCTGGCGCAGCAGAAAGGTATAGGCCAACCCCGCCAGAATTTCGAACACGATGAGCGGCCCCACCAACACCGTCGGCAGGCGCTGGCTGGCTTCGTTCCAACACAGTGCCCCCAGCCAGGAGCAGAACACGCCGATGATCAGCATCAGCGGGATAAATACCTCAGGGCGCGGGCCGAACGGCAAGGCGAACGCCGGTTCGCTCAGCGCCAATTGGCCGCAGACCGCCAGATAGCCCAGCAGCGCCAGCGGCAGCGTCACCAGCCCCTGCGCCGTGGCCCAGGTGGCCGGCCGCTGCGTCGGGTTCTCCCGCAGCCAGCGCGAGTTGCGTAGCGGGAACCAGGTCCAGCACACCACCGCCAACAATGCCAACCCGAGGCCACTGAGATAGCGCCAGCCATCGACCGGCAGCGCATTGCCGCGCAGCTCGGCGACGTTCACGCACGCTAACCCGCAGACGATCAGCAACAGCGCCGGCGCCAGCTTGCCCCAGGCCAGCCGCCCGTCGTGCCGACCGTAAAACAGATTGGCGCAGAGGGCGATCACCACCGGCAAGGTGCCGATGATCATGGTCGATACCGGTGCGCCGGTACGCTGAATGGCGCTGGCCAGGCACAGGTAGTACAGCAGGTTACCGATGGCCGTCAGCTTGAGCGCCTCCAGCCAATCCTGGCGCCGCAGCTTGCGCAGGCGGCGGCGATCGAGCCAGGCCAGCGGCAAGGTGATCAGCCCGAAGGCCAGATAGCGCCCGGTGGACTGCAGCGCGGCGGGATAATCCGGCACCAGCAGCGGGCCGACGAAGATCAATCCCCACATCAGCCCGGCGGCCAGGGCAAACACAACGCCAATGAACATAACGACTCCGACAAACGGCCGGTGCGGCCAACCCGCCCGACGAGACAGCGGCAGAGTAGCGAAAACGCGGGAAGGAATTATTGTAGCAGGTTGCTGTTTTAGCCCAATTTCACCTGTTTCTGGAAACGCACTGGCGTGACGCCGTAACGATTGGCGAAGGCGCGCGTCAGGTGCGCCTGATCGGTCAGCCCCGCCGCCGCCGCCACCTGTGCGGCGGGCATGCCGCGCTCCAGCATGCGTTTGGCCTGCGACAGCCGGATCGCCATCAGCATCTGCTGCGGCGAAACGTGGTATTCGGCCTTGAACTTGCGCAGGAAATGGTACGGGCTGAGCGACACCAGCTCGGCCAGCTGACTGAGGGTCACGGCCTCGGCGAAGTTGTCGTGCAGGTAGCTTTTCACCACCTCGAAACGGTGCGCCGCCTCGGCTTTTTCCCGCTGCCCGGTGCGGATATGCGGGTGCAGCAGCTCGACCGCCTCCAACAGCAGGCCGTCGAGCGTGAGCGGATCGTCGGTTTGCCACAGCGTGGCGAGAATGGCGGACAGGCGCTGCGCCGCCCGCGGATCGTGGCGCACCGCATCGGTGAACCACTGGCTCCGATCGCCGGACAGCTGCTCCAGCGCCTCGGGCGCCAGATAGAGCATGCGATAACACCAGCCGCCCGGCGTTTCGGCTTCGCCGGTATGCAGCTCGTCGGGGTTCATCAGCACCAGCGCGCCCGGTGCCGCCAGGTGCTGCGTGCCGCGATAGCGGAAACGCTCCGCCCCGGTGTCTACGGTGCCGATGGCGAAGGCGTCGTGGGTATGCGGCTCGAAGGCATAGCGTTCGATATGCGCCTGATAAAGTTCGACGCCCGGCAGATGCGACAAATGCCGGAACTGCGCGCAATCCTTCTCGAACGGAAACTGTTGTGGTACCCCTTGCACCCGACCTCCTCGTCCGTGCTGACAATCTGCTCAGCATAGCCAAAACATCGCCGGTTGAGTAGCCGCCCTGGCGCTTTCGTGCCCCTCGCCTGGACGATCGCCGCCATTCGGCGTAGGGTTAAGGTCCCTGTCCCTTTCAGGCGAGCCGCATCGCGAAGCTCATCGGCCCCTGACACTCCGCAAACAAGAGGCAACAATGTATCCGGATACTCAACTGTATATCGATGGACAATGGCGCAACGCACTGGCCGGGAAAACCTTGCCGGTCACCAACCCCGCCACCGACGAAGTAATCGGTCAGGTGGCGCACGCCGCCGCAGAGGATCTCGATCTGGCGCTGGCCGCCACCGAGCGCGGATTTAGCGTCTGGCGCGACACCGCTGCGCACCAGCGCGCCAACCTGATGCGCAAAGCGGCGGCGCTGCTGCGCGAACGCGCCAACGCCATCGCCGCCGTCATGACGCAGGAACAGGGCAAACCGGTGGCACAGGCCAAAGTCGAAATTCTCAACGCCGCCGACGTCATCGACTGGTTCGCCGGCGAAGCCACCCGCACCTACGGGCAGATCATTCCGTCCCGCGCCCGCGACGTGCAGCAGCAAACCCTCAAACTGCCGGTCGGCCCGGTGGCCGCCTTCACACCGTGGAACTTCCCGATCAACCAGATCGTGCGCAAGCTGTCCGCCGCGCTGGCCGCGGGGTGTTCCATCATCGTCAAAGGCCCGGAAGAAACGCCGGCCTCGCCGGCTGAGCTGATCAAAGCCTTCGCCGACGCTGGGATCCCGGCCGGGGTGATCGCGCTGGTGTACGGCACCCCGGCGGAAATCTCGGAATACCTGATCCCACATCCGACCATTCGCAAGATCTCCTTCACCGGCTCTACCCGCGTGGGCAAGCATCTGGCGGCGCTAGCCGGCCAGCATATGAAAAAGGCCACCATGGAGCTGGGCGGCCATGCCCCGGTGCTGATCTTCGACGACGCCGATCTCGACGCGGCGGCCAAAGAGCTGGCGCAGTCCAAGTTCCGCAACGCCGGCCAGGTCTGTATCGCCCCGACCCGCTTCCTGATCCAGCAAGGCGTTTATGAAGCCTTCGTGGAGAAATTCACCGCCGCCGTGCGTGAGCTCAAACTCGGCAACGGGCTGGAAGACGGCGTGACCATGGGGCCGATGGTGCTGGGCCGCAGCGTCGACAATATCGAGGCGCTGGTGCAGGATGCCGTCGCCCACGGGGCAAAAGCCTGCACCGGCGGCAAGCGCGTGGCGGGCAAAGGCAACTTCTTCGAGCCGACGGTGCTGCGCGACGTACCGCTGAGCGCCCGCGCCATGTCGGAAGAACCATTTGGCCCGGTCGCCCTGCTGCGCCCGTTCGCCACCTATGACGAGGCGATCGCCGAAGCCAACCGCCTGCCGTACGGGCTGGCCGCCTACGCTTACAGCCGCAACATCGCCACCGTCAATGCGCTGGGGCGCGACGTGGAGAGCGGCATGCTGAGCATCAACCACATCGGTTTCGGCCTGCCGGAAACGCCGTTTGGCGGCGTGAAAGACTCCGGTCACGGCACCGAAGGCGGCAGTGAAGCGATCGAGTCCTACCTGGAAACCCGCTTCGTCACCGTCGCCGGCCGTTAACCGCGTGTCGGATGAATGGCCAAAAGCCCCGCTGTGCGGGGCTTTTTTTTACTCGCGAGCCAGTTCGAACAGCCGCCGCGCCGCCGGGGTCAGCCCCAGCATGTGAATGCAGGCATGCACCATGCCCGGCAACCGTTCGCAGCGCACCGGCACGCCCGCCTCGCGCAGCCGCTGCGCATACTGCTCGGCCTCATCGCGCAGCGGATCATATTCGCAGCTCAGGATGGTGGCCGGCGGTAACCCGCGCAACGTGGCGGCGTGCAGCGGTTCGGCGCCGGGATCGCGCCGCTGGGCCAGATACTGCTGCCAACAAAATACCATCGCGTCGCGCGTCAGAAAGTGCCCCTCGGCAAACTCGCGATAACTGGTCGTCGCCATCTCGCGGCTGAGCGCCGGGTACAGCAGCAGCTGGCGCTCGATGTGCGGGCCGCCGCGATCCCGCGCCAGCAGCGCGACCGCCGCCGCCAGATTGCCCCCGGCGCTGTCGCCGCCCACCGCCAGGCGCTGCGCGTCGATCCCCAACTGCGGCGCCTGTTGCGCCACCCAGCAGAGCGCCTGATAGACATCTTCCAGCGGCTGCGGAAACGGGTATTCCGGCGCCAGACGGTAGTCGACCGACAGGATCACCCGGCCGGTGGCGTTGGCCAGCGCCTGACAGGGCCGATCGTACAGCGCCAGCGAACCGAGGCACCAACCGCCGCCGTGGGCGAACAGCATCGCCGGCTGCGCGGCGGCGCGGTTTTCCCCCGCTGGGAGATAGGCGCGCAGCGCGATCCGATACCCATCGGCGGCGACCACCGTAACGTCTCTGACGCCGCCGCTCGGTTCCGCCTCGCCCTGCAGCTGGCGTAAACCGGTTTCCGTGGCCGCGCGCATTTCCGCCAGCGACGCGGGAGGCGGCGCATCGGCCGATGCCGTCAAAAAAGCGGCAATGCGTTCATCGAGCGGCATGCGGCTCTCCTGCCAAGAACGGCGTAATCAGTGTGATAAACGCCTCGTGACACTCCTCGGTAATGAAATGCCCGCAGCCGGCGACCGTTTCGCCCCGCAGATCGTGCGCATTGCCCCGCAGCGTCGTCAGCGGCGCGTCGCCGGTGGCGTGCTCGGCCCCCACCGTCAACACCGGCATCGTCAGGGGCCTGGCGGCGCGCAGGCGGTTCTGCCGCACGGTCTCCGGGATCGCCCGGTAATAGTCGAACCCGGCGCGCAGGCCGCCAGGCGCTGAGTAAGCCGCGATATACACCTCCGCCGCCACCCGATCGCGCCGATAGGACCAGCGGTTGAAGATATAGCCAAGATACTCCCGCTCACGCCCCTGGGTCAGGGTCTCCGGCAAATCCGCCAGCTGATTGAACATGAAATGCCACAGGAAAATGTTCTCCTCCGGTGCGACGAAAATCGGCGGCGGCGGCGCCAGACCGGGGATCACCGCCTCCGTCAGCACCAGACGCTCCACCGCCTGCGGGAAATCGCTCGCCATGGCGTATCCGATCCACATGCCGATGTCGTGGCCAACCAGTCGGTAACGTTCATGGCCCAATTGCGCCATCATCGCGTGCAATGTCGCACCGATGCTGCCGGTGTCATAGCCGCCAGCGGGCTTGTCAGAATCGCCGATGCCCGGCGGATCGACGGCGATCGCCTGAAAACCAGCCGCCGCCAGTGCTTGCATCACATGGCGCCAGGTGTACCAGGTTTGCGGCCAACCGGGGATCAGCAGCACCGGCCGCCCTTCACCGGCCACCACGCAGTGAATGCGTCGGCCGTTGACCTGGAGATAGACGTGTTCCGCCGCGAGATCCGCCAACGGGACCTCGTTCTGTAGGTATTGCATGGGGTGACTCCCTGAAGGATTAGGCTCAGCGAATGCCGAGCAAGGCATTGATCTGTTGTGGGTTGACCGGCGCGCCGGCGAAGTCGTCGAACACTTTGTCGGTGACGCGGATAATGCGATCGCGAATGAAAGCTGCGCCTTCGCGCGCGCCGTCCTGCGGGTTTTTCAGGCAGCATTCCCACTCCAGCGCCGCCCACCCCGAATAGCCATACTGCGTCAGCCGTGAAAAGATGCCGTTGAAATCGACCTGGCCGTCACCCAGCGAGCGGAAGCGGCCGGCGCGATCGATCCAGGATTGATAGCCGCCGTAAATGCCCTGGCGACCGGTCGGATTGAACTCGGCGTCCTTGACGTGGAACATGCCGATAACCTCTTTATAGATATCGATAAACTCCAGATAGTTGAGCTGCTGCAGCACCATATGGCTCGGATCGAACAGCACCCGGCAGCGCGGATGATGGCCGACGCGCTCATGGAACATCTCGAACGTCACGCCGTCGTGCAGATCCTCGCTCGGGTGAATTTCATAACACAGGTTGATGCCCTGCTCGTCGCAGGCGTTGAGCACCGGCAGCCAGCGTTTGGCGAGCTCGTCGAACGCGGTATCGATCAGTCCTTCCGGGCGCTGCGGGAACGGGAACAGATAGGGCCAGGCCAGCGAACCGGAAAAGGTGCCCAGCTCGCTGAGCCCGAGCCGCGCCGACGCCTTCACCACCAACAGCATTTGCTGCCGCGCCCACTCGCCGCGCGCCTGCGGATTGCCCTGCAGCGCCGGCGGCGCAAAGCTGTCAAACAGCGCATCGTAAGCCGGGTGTACCGCCATCAGCTGGCCGAAGATATGGCTGGTCAATTCGCTGACCACCAACCCCTGTTCCGCCAACATGCCGGTCAAATCATCGCAGTAGGTTTGGCTTTCCGCGGCGGTGGCCACGTCGAATAAACGCCGATCCCAGGCCGGGATCTGCAGCGCGCTAAAGCCGGTCTGCGCCGCCCACTCGGCGATGGCGGGCAGGCTGTTGAATGGCGCGTTCTCATCGCTGAACTGCGCGAGATGCAGGCTTGGACCTTTGAGGGTTTTCATCGTAAACTCCTATTGGTTGTCGATTAACAAACAATAGGAGCAAAGTGCGATGACCGCAAGCGAAATTTATAAAGACATTGGTATTCCCGCCGATTTAAGCGATCCTATGTCGCTGAATGGCCGGTAAATTGGAGCAGCGAATGGCAGGCAGACCGCGCGAGTTCGATCGCGAACAGGCGCTATTGAAGGCGCGAAACTTATTCTGGCGCCAGGGTTACGAAGGCACCTCGATGTCGGATCTGGTGGCGGAATTGGGCATTGCTTCCGCACGCATCTACAAGGCGTTCGGTTCCAAAGAACAGCTGTTCCGCGAGGCGATAGCCAGTTATGAAACCGAGGAAGGCGGCTTCGCCGATCGCGCCTTCGCGCAGGAAAGCGGCATTCGCCCGGCGATCAAACGCCTGCTGGAAGACGCCGTGCGGCTCTACAGCCGGCCGGATCTGCCGCAGGGCTGCATGGTGGTCTCCTCCGCCGCCAGCGTCAGTGCGGAAAACGACGGGCTCAAAACCTGGCTGGCTGAGCATCGGTTGCAGCGCACCCAGCAGATCGTCGAACGGTTGCGGCAGGCGGTGCAAGCCGGCGAACTGCCGGCCGGCACCGACGCCGATAGCCTGGGGGACTTTTTCGCCGTCTTCCTGCACGGCCTGTCGATTCAGGCGCGTGACGGCGTCACTGAAACGCGACTATTGGCGGCGGTGAACGTGGCACTCACGGCCTTGGGCGGCGCTTAATCCTCCGGCAGATCGACAATCACCAGCGTGCCTTCGCTGCCCGGCAACACGCGGTGCGGCACGCCGGCCGCGGCCTGATACAGTTGACCGGCCCGCACCACCACCTCTTCCCCCGCCACCTGCAGCCGCAGGTGGCCGCTGATCACCAGCAACCCTTCGCTGTAATCATGCACTTCATCCGCAATGCTGCGCTCATCCATGCGCAGCACTTTGATATTGGCCGCACCGACGCGGCCCAGCACGGCAGAACGCCAGGCCTCGGGCAGTTCGGCCGCCTGCTGGTTTAAGTCGAACAGCATCGTCATACCTTATCGCTACAGAGGAACCGGCACTTTACTGCAAAGCCGCCAGGTGCTGAAAGACGCGTTGGTTGTAGATTATGCCCCGGCGTTCTGAGCCACCGCCTCACGCCGCAGCCATTGCCGCAGGTTTTCGCCCTCCTGCGACAATTCGCTATCCAGGCGGGCGCATAGGTAATAATCGCGGCCGTCGTCGATCGGCAGATCGAACATTTTGATTAACTCACCGCTCTCAAGGTACTGGGCGATTAACGGCTCGCGCATCAGCGCACACCCCAATCCCGCCTGCACCGCCGCCAGCGTCAGCAATCCGTCTTCGAACATCGGCCCGATGCTGCGCAGCGGGCGTTTAACGCCGGCCTGCTGAAACCATTGCATCCAGGTATTGCGCTCTTCGTCGTGCAGCAACGGCAGCGTCGTCAGCTGATCCGGCGTATCGAGCAGACCGTGCAGTTTGCTGAATGCCCGGCTGCACACCGGCACCATTTGGCCGGACATCAGCTTTTCGCTGCGATAGCCGCTCCACTGCCCAACCCCGAAGCGGATCGACAGATCGGCGGCGTCACTCAGGTAATTGCGGTGGTTGGCGTAAACCACATTGATATCGATATCCGGATTCTCGCGCAGAAAGCCGCGCAGCCGCGGAATGAACCAACCCATGCCGAACAGCGGGATCAGGCTGATGGTGACCTGCCGCGACGCGGACTGCTCGCGCACGTGTTCGGTCGCCTGGCGCAGCACGTTAAACGCCGAGCGGATCGAGCGGTAATATTCCCGCCCCTCGCTGCGCAGCACCAGATGGCGCCCCTGCCTTTCGGTCAACGGCATCTGTAAAAATGCCTCCAGCGTTTTCAGCTGATGGCTGACCGCCGAAGGCGAAATCATCAGCTCCTTCGCCGCCGCGCTGATGCTGCCCAGGCGCGCGATGGCCTCGAACGCCCGCACGGCGCGCAGCGGCGGATCGTTCGGCAGCATCGGCAACGGCTCATCGTACTGTTCTGTTTTTTTCATATATCGATTGTTTTATAGAAAATTAGGAAGAAGGGTTTATTTAATATACATAAAAATCAACGCATTAAAATCACTTGTTTTTTGTATAAGAAAGTATTTTTCCGTATTTTACAATTTTTTTAAATTCTCTACTGTGAGCCTCCTGACTCATTATCTCCGGACTCTCCCTATGGATACGCTGGTACAGCAGACCGTCAACGGTTTGATGCTCGGCAGCATCTATGCGCTGATCGCGCTCGGCTACACCATGGTGTACGGCATCCTGCGCATCATCAACTTCGCGCACGGCGACGTGCTGATGGTCGGGGCGCTCAGCGCGCTGTCGGCGATCGGCGTGTTGCAGCATCATTTTCCCGCGCTTTCGCCCTACGCCACGCTGCTGCTGGCGGCCCTGTTCGCCATGGCCGTCTGCGCCATCACCTCGATGGCGATCGAACGTCTGGCCTATCGCCGGTTGCGCACTGCGCCGCGCCTGGCCCCGCTGATCAGCGGCATCGGCGTCTCGCTGCTGCTGCAAACCCTGGCGATGCTGATCTGGTCACGCAATCCCCTGATGTTTCCGCAGCTGTTGCCGATGACGCCCATCGCCCTGACCGCAGGCAGCGCCGAACATGCACCGGCGGTGATCACCGGCACCGCGATCGTCACGCTGACGGTGGCCGTGGCGGTCATGGCCGGCCTCTGGCTGCTGGTCGAACACAGCCGTTTCGGCCGCGCCATGCGCGCCACGGCGGAAAACCCGCAGGTCGCCGGCCTGATGGGCATCAGTCCTGACCGCATCATCGTTCTGACTTTTGCGCTCGGCGGCGCGCTGGCGGCGGTAGCCGGCATCATGATGGCCAGCAATTACGGCAACGCCGGTTTCTCGATGGGCTTTTTGCCCGGCATCAAAGCCTTTACCGCCGCCGTGCTCGGCGGCATCGGCAACCTGCGCGGCGCGATGCTCGGCGGATTGCTGCTGGGACTGTTCGAATCGCTGGGGACCGGCTATCTCGGCGAGCTGACCGGCGGCGTCTTCGGCAGCAACTACCAGGACGTATTCGCGTTTCTGGTGCTGATCGCCGTGCTGGTCTTCCGCCCCTCCGGGCTGTTGGGCGAACGCATCGCCACGCGCGCATAAGGACATCACGATGACCGTTTTAACTTCCACGCTTCCCCTGGCCACGCCTCGGCGCGCCAGGCTGGGGCTCACGCTGTTCATTCTCGCCCTGCTGCTGGCACCCTGGGTAGCGGGCGCCGCCGGCGGCAACTACTGGGTGCGCGTCGTCGACTTCGCGCTGCTGTACCTGATGCTGGCGCTCGGGCTGAACATCGTGGTAGGCATGACCGGATTGCTGGACATGGGCTTTATCGCTTTTTACGCCGTTGGCGCCTATCTGGCCGCGCTGCTGTCGTCACCGCATCTGACGCAGCAGTTCCCGCTGCTGCTGCAGGGGTTCCCCGACGGGCTGCACCTGTCGATGCTGTGGCTGATCCCGCTGGCGGCACTGCTGGCGGCCGTGTGCGGCATTCTGCTTGGCGCGCCGACGCTGCGGCTGCGCGGCGACTATCTGGCGATCGTCACGCTCGGTTTCGGCGAGATCGTGCGTATTTTGATGCGCAATCTCGATCGCCCGGTCAACCTCACCAACGGCCCCAAAGGCATTTCCGGCATCGATCCGGTCAGCCTGTTCGGCCTGAAGTTTTCCGGCATGCATGAGTGGTTCGGCGTGCGCTTCTCCGGCCTGTACCTCTATTACTACCTGTTCGCCGCGCTGCTGCTGGCGATCCTGTTTATCAGCCTGCGGCTGCAAAACTCGCGCATTGGCCGCGCGTGGACGGCGATCCGCGAAGACGAGGACGCCGCGCGGGCGATGGGCATCAACACCCGCAACTTCAAGCTGCTGGCCTTTGCCATCGGCGCCACCTTCGGCGGCGTGGCCGGCGCGCTGTTCGCCGCGTTTCAGGGCTTCGTGTCGCCGGAATCGTTCACCCTGCAAGAGTCGATCGCCGTGCTGGCGATGGTGGTGCTCGGCGGCATGGGGCACATCCCCGGCGTGATCTTGGGCGCGCTGCTGCTGGCCGCCCTGCCGGAGCTGCTGCGCAGCAGCATGGGGCCGCTGCAGCAGGCGCTGTTCGGCCAGGTGCTGATCGACCCGGAAATTATCCGCCAACTGTTTTACGGCCTGGCGCTGATCCTGGTGATGCTGTATCGCCCGGCGGGCCTGTGGCCGGCCCGTCACCTAAGAGGAAACGCCGCATGACGCCTTTGCTCGCTTTACACCACGTCAGCAAACGCTTCGGCGGCCTGACAGCGGTGGATGACGTCAGCATGAGCATCCGCCAGGGGGAGATCTACGGCCTGATCGGACCGAACGGCGCCGGTAAAACCACCTGCTTCAATCTAATCACCGGCCTGTACCGTGCCGACGAGGGCGAGTTTCGCCTGTCGGGCCAGCGCTACAGGCCCCAGGCGATCGATAAAGTGGCGCAGGCCGGCATCGCCCGCACCTTCCAGAACCTGCGGCTGTTCAACGAAATGAGCGTGCTGGAAAACGTGATGGTCGGCTGCCACGTACGTACCCGCAACGGCCTGTGGGCGGCGATCGCCCGCCATCGCCGCGCCAGGGAGGAGGAACAGGCGGTGCGCGACAAGTCCCATGCGCTGCTGGAGTATGTCGGCATCGGCCAATTCGCCCATTACCGCGCCGGCGATCTCGCCTACGGCCACCAGCGCCGTCTGGAGATCGCCCGCGCGCTGGCGACCGAGCCCCGGCTGCTGGCGCTGGACGAACCGGCGGCCGGCATGAACGCCGGAGAAAAAGTGGCGCTGCGCGAACTGCTGCTGCGCATTCGCGACAGCGGCAAAACGCTGCTGTTGATCGAACACGACGTCAAGCTGGTGATGGGCCTGTGCGATCGCCTGACGGTGCTGGATTACGGCAAAGCGATCGCCGAAGGCGAACCGGCGCAGGTTCGGCGTGAACCGGCGGTCATTCAGGCCTATCTGGGAGGCAGCGCGCATGTCTGAAGCCCTGCTGAGCGTTAAACAACTCAACGTGTCTTACGGCGGCATCCATGCGGTCAAAGGCATCGATTTTACGGTCAACGCCGGCGAACAGGTCACGCTGATCGGCGCCAATGGCGCGGGCAAGACCTCCAGCCTGCGGGCGCTGACCGGGCTGCAGCCGTTCGAGGGCGACATCCTGTTCGACGGCCGTTCGATTCGCGGCGTGCCGCCGCACCGCTTGCTGCAGCAAGGGCTGGTGATGGTGCCGGAAGGACGCGGCATTTTTACCCGCCTGACAGTGCGAGAAAACCTGCAGCTGGGCGCCTATGCGCGCCGTGACAAACCGGCGGTGCGGCACGATTTCGAACGGGTATGCGCCACCTTCCCACGCCTGAACGAACGCCTGCATCAACCGGCCGGGCTGCTTTCGGGCGGCGAGCAGCAGATGGTGGCGATGGGCCGCGCGCTGCTCAGCCGCCCGCGCCTGTTGATATTGGACGAACCGTCGATGGGACTGGCGCCGATTGTGGTGGAGGCCATTTTTTCGGTCATCAAACAGTTAGCCCGTGACGGCGTCACGCTATTGCTGGTCGAGCAGAACGCCCGCCTGGCGCTGGAGTCTACCGATCGCGCCTATGTGTTGGACAGCGGTAGCCTGAGCCACAGCGGCCGCTCCGCCGACATGCTGGACGATGAAAAAATCAAACAGATCTATTTGGGTGAATAACCGTTGTTACCTTTAACCGCACCAGGAGTATGACATGCAGCAGAACTTTCGCATCAAGCCGTTGGCGCTGGCCGCCGTGACGATGATCCTGAGCCTCTCGGCGCTGGCGGACGACACCGTGCTGATCGGCCTGGCCGGGCCGCTGACCGGCCCTTCCGCGCGCATCGGCAAAGATCTCGAAAACGGCGCGCGGCTGGCGATCGCCGACGCCAACGCACAAAAGCCGACGCTGAACGGCAAACCGGTCACCTTCAAATTGCTGTCCGAGGACGATCAGTCCGATCCGCGCACCGCCGTGGCCGTCGCGCAGCGTTTGGTCGATGAAGGCGTGGCCGGCGTGGTCGGCCACTGGAATACCGGCACCAGCATCCCGGCGGCGCGCATCTACCACGACGCCGGCATCGCCCAGGTGGCACCGGTCGCCACCGGCCACGGCTACACGCAGCAAGGCTTTGACACCAGCTTCCGCGTGATGGGCCACGACGACGACGGCGGCAACTATGCCGGGCAGTATGCGGTGAAAACGCTGAAAGCCCAGCGCATCGCGGTGATCGACGATCGCACCGCCTTCGGCCAGGGCCTGGCGGACGAGTTCATCAAATCGCTGCAGGCCCAGGGCGTGCAGCCGGTCACCCGCGAGTATGTCGACGACAAGACCGTCGATTTCAGCGCCGTGCTGACCACCGTGCGCAGCAAAAACGCCGATCTGATCTTCTTCGGCGGCGTGGACTCCCAGGCGGCGCCGCTGGCGCGCAAACTGAAACAGCTGGGCATGAACGCGCAGCTGATGGGCGCCGGCGGCTTTGTCAGCCAGACCTTCCTGACGCTGGCGCAGCGAGAAGGCGAAGGCGTGGTGGCGCTGGAGCCAGGGCTGCCGCTGGAACAGATGCCGGGCGGCAAGGCGTTTGAACAAGCCTACCGCGATCGTTACCACACCCACATCGAACTGCATGCGCCCTTCGCCTACGACGCCACCCGGGTGCTGATCGCCGCCATCGAACAGGCCGGCTCGGCCAATCCGGCCGATTACCTGCCAACACTGCGCGCCATACATTACCAGGGCGTGACCGGCGCCATTGCCTTCGATGCGCAGGGCAACCTGCAACAGCCGAGCTTCACCCTGTACCGGGTAGTGGACGGCAAATGGCAGCCGCAAACCGTGTTGGGCGGCGCCAAACCACAATAAATCAAGAGGAGCAAGGCGATGAGCTGTGCAAACAACGAATTGGGCATTTTGGCCCGCAGAAAGATCGAAGCGGAGATCATCAAACCCATCTACCAGATTCTGGTGCGTGAAATCGGCAAGGTGCGCGCTCAGGCGGTGATCGGCGAAGCCATCGAGAATGCCGCCATCGAGGCGGGTAAACGCTTCGCCGCGCAGGAGCCTGGCGGCGCGGATCTGCGCAGCTTCGCCGCCTTGCAGTACCTGTGGGAAAAAGATGATGCGCTGCGCGTCGAGGTGATCAACCAGGATGAACAGCACTTCGACTATAACGTCACCCGCTGCCGCTATGCCGAGATGTATCACGAGATGGGGCTGGGGGAAATCGGCCACCTGCTCTCCTGCGCACGTGACAGCCAGTTTATCGTCGGCTATGCCCCGGAGGTCGAGCTGCAGCGCAGCCAAACCATCATGTCCGGCGCCCCCTGCTGCGATTTCCGCTACACCGCCAAAACGCCGGGAGAAGAGCAATGACGTATCGGGTCAACGGCGAGCGCCTGTGGCAAAGCCTGCACGTGATGGCGCAGTTCGGCGCCATCGCCGACAACGGCGTCACCCGGCTGGCACTCAGCGAAGAGGACCGGCAGGCGCGCGACCAGCTGCGTCTCTGGGCGCTGGAGGCCGGTTGCAGCGTGCGCGTCGATCGGATGGGCAACATGTTCCTGCGCCGCGAAGGCTCGCGGCCCGAGCTGGCGCCGGTGGTTACCGGTTCTCACGGCGACTCGCAGCCCCGCGGTGGCCGTTTCGACGGCATCTACGGCGTGCTGGCCGGGTTGGAGGTTATTCGCAGCCTTAACGATCGGCAGATCGTCACCGAACGCGCAATTGAAGTGATCAACTGGACCAACGAAGAAGGCGCGCGCTTCGCGCCGGCGATGATCGCCTCCGGGGTGTTCGCCGGGGTCTTCGATCTCGAGTACGGCCTGTCGCGCCGCGACGAGCATGGCGTCAGCCTCGGCGACGCGCTGGAACGCATCGGCTACGCCGGCGAACACCCGGTGGGCGGCACGCCGATCCACGCCGCCTTCGAGCTGCACATCGAACAGGGGCCGATTCTGGAAGCGGAACACCTCGATATCGGCGTCGTGACCGCCGCACAAGGGCAGCGCTGGTACGAGCTGGATGTCGTCGGCTTCAGCGCCCATGCCGGTACCACGCCGATGGATCGCCGCCGCGACGCCCTGCTGGGTTTCACCGAGCTGGTGACGGCGGTCAACCGCATCGGCTGGGATTTTGCGCCCGATGCGCGCGCCACGGTGGGCATGGCGCACATCACCCCCAATTCACGCAACGTGGTGCCGGGCCGGGTCTTTTTCAGCGTCGAATTCCGTCACCCTGAGGAGACTACCCTGGAGCAGATGGAGCAACGCCTGCTGGCGGCGGTAAACCAAATCAACGACGGAGGCCTGACCGCTCGCGTCGAGCGCATCTTCCAATATCCCCCGGTCGCTTTCGATCGGGGCTGCATCGGCAGCGTACGCCACGCCGCGCAAGCATTAGGCTATCGCCATCGAGACATGATTTCCGGCGCCGGCCATGATGCCTGTTATCTTAATCGCGTCGCCCCGACCGCCATGATTTTCATCCCCTGCGTGGACGGCATCAGCCACAACGAACGGGAAGACATTACCCCCGACTGGGCCGCCGCTGGTGCCGACGTCTTGCTGAACGCACTGCTGGCGCACACCGGCGCCTGATCCTCGCCCCGGTTTTTCGCCGGGGCAAAAAATATTCAACAAAACGGTTGAATATTAGCCCGCCTGTTCTATATTCAACCATATGGTTGAATTATCTTCCTCACAGCTGGACGCCATTTTTCATGCGCTGGCCGACCCGACCCGCCGCTCGATGTTACGCGCGCTGGCCGGCGGTGAACGCAGCATCGGCGAACTGGCCGCGCCGTTGCAGATGTCGTTCGCCGGCGCCTCCAAGCACGTGAAAGCACTGGAACATGCGGGCCTGGTGCAACGCACCGTGCAAGGAAGAAACCATATCTGCCGGCTCGAACCCGAGCCTATGGCGCAGGCCATGCACTGGCTGCAAACCTATGAACATTTCTGGACTGAACGGCTGGATGCGCTCGAACAGGCGCTGCTGCAGCCCGAACAGCTTCCTCCCAAGGAGTGAACCATGAATGATTACGGCATGATTATCGAACCCGGCACGCTGCGCATCCAGCGCTTGCTGCCCGGCCCCATCGAGCGGGTGTGGGCTTACCTGACCGAATCCGACAAGCGCGCCACCTGGCTGGCGGCCGGCGCCATGAAGCTGGAGAACGGCGCGCCGCTGGAGCTGGAGTTTCGCAACTCCGATCTGGCGGGCGAGCATGAACCACCGCCGGCCAAGTACAAACAGCACGGCGGCTGCGTCAGCAACCGCGGCCACATCACCTGCCTGTTCCCGCCGCGTCTGCTGAGCTTTACCTGGGCCGAGCAGGATCAGGGCCGCCCTTCCGAAGTGACCTTCGAACTGACGGAACAGGGAAACGCGGTGCTGCTGACGGTCACCCACCGGCGCTTGGCCAACCGCGACGAGATGCTCAGCGTCGCCGGCGGCTGGCACACCCATCTGGATATCCTGCTGGATCGCCTGCACGATCGGGCGCCGCAGCCGTTCTGGAGCACCCATGCCCGGCTGGAAGAAGAGTACCGCGCCCGCCTGTAATTACGTCTCGTCCCTGCGCCTGAACGCCAGATAACCGGCGATCAGCGTAAAACTGCCGACCAGCAACACCAGCAGGATAAAACCGTGGTGATTGCTGGCCAGCGGGATCCCCCCCACGTTCATACCGAAGAAACCGGCGACGATATTGATCGGCAGCGCCAGCACGGTGATCACCGTCAACGTATAGAGCGTGCGGTTATTCTGCTCCATCAGCTTGGCGCCCAGCTCCTCCTGCAGCAGCCGGATGCGTTCGGTCAGGCTGGCGAGATCGTTCAACACCACGGTGAACTCTTCGGTAAACTGCCGCAGATCCTGCACCACCTCACGGCTCAGCCAGGCTGGCGGGCGGTTCAACAGGCGAAACAGCGCGGCCGGCTCCGGCGCCAGCAGGCGCTGAAAGCGCAGCAACATGCGGCGCATGCGCCCCAACTCGGCGCGGTTGCGTTTGACGCGGCGGGTCAACAGGCGATCCTCAATGGTATCGACATACTGGTTGGCCTGCCGCACCACCTGCTCCAGCACGTCCTCCTGCTCTTCCAGCAGGTGCGCCAGCAGTTCGGTGGACGAGGCCAACTGCAGCGCCGTCAGGCGGCCGAGCAGCCGTTCAATGAGTCGCACCGGTTTGTGACGCACGGTCACCACCAGCCCGCGGCAGCAATAGAGCCACAGCGTCGCCGTTTCCGGGTTGCTCTCCTCAGGGTGGAAGATCACATCGTTGAGCACCGCGAACAGATCGTCGCCCTGGCGCTCGATGCGTGTGGTGTGGGAGCCGTGGCGGATCTCGTGAAAGAAAAAATCGGAAATGGCGAAATGGTTTTTCAGCCACTTCTCCGCCGCCGCGTGGTTGAGATTGAGGTGCAGCCAGATAAAACCGTCGCCGGGCGGCAGTGCCTGATAGGCCTGACAGACCTGCTGTGAGTTCAGCCGCGCCGGCGGCTCACCGGAACGAAACACGTGGCCGTAGATCAGCCCGGTCACTTCATCATCAAAATCCAGCTTGTGCATCTTTTCTGCTAACATTTGCGCCATAACGCGTTATCTCGCTTACCGCCGTTAACCCAACACTCTCCGCTGTTATAGCAATCTTTAATTGCCTGCGTTAATTCTTTTCATCTTTCTCGATGATTAATATTTTCGTCATAAAAAAGCCACATTCATTCAGAATACTTTTCAGGCGAAAGATACCGCATTCAAACATCTCGGGAAGGTCATTATGAGCGATAACAGCGCCGTTCAAACGGGTGTGCCGGCCGCCTCCAGCCTGCCTAAACTGCATCAAAAGAACAGTCGACTCACTGTTCTTTTTTTTGTGTTCTTATTAATTCTGGGGATCGCGTTCGCCGGGGTGAACTTATTTAACGACGTCAGCGATGCCGGCGCCGTCTATACCAGTTACATTCCGTTTTTATTATTGGGGCTGGCGCTATTGATCGCGCTGGGCTTTGAATTCGTCAACGGCTTCCACGACACCGCCAATGCGGTCGCGACGGTGATTTACACTCATTCGCTCTCGCCGATGGTCGCCGTGGTGTGGTCCGGTTTCTTCAACTTTCTCGGCGTGTTGCTCTCCAGCGGCGTGGTGGCCTTCGGCATCATTTCGCTGCTGCCGGTCGAGCTGATCCTGCAGGCTGGCACCGGCAACGGTTTCGCCATGGTGTACGCCCTGCTGTTCTCCGCCATCATCTGGAACCTCGGCACCTGGTGGCTCGGGCTGCCCGCCTCGTCGTCGCATACGCTGATCGGCTCGATTATCGGCGTCGGCGTCGCCAACGCCCTGATCCACGGCCGCACCGGCACCAGCGGCGTGGACTGGGGCCAGGCGATCAAGGTGGGCTACGCGCTGCTGCTATCGCCGGTGATCGGCTTCGTGTTCGCCGGCCTGCTGCTGCTGGCGCTGAAGCTGTTCGTCAAGAACCGCCAGCTGTACAGCGCCCCTAAAGGCAATACCCCGCCGCCGCTGTGGATCCGCGGGCTGCTGATCCTCACCTGCACCGGCGTTTCCTTCGCCCACGGCTCCAACGACGGGCAGAAAGGCATGGGCCTTATCATGCTGATCCTGGTGGGCACCATGCCGATCGCCTACGCCCTGAACCGTTCGATGCCGCCGGAGCAAATTCCCCGGGTGGCGGCATTGGCGGAGGTGACTAAAAACCAGCTGCTGCACCAGTTCCCGGCCGGCGGCCAAACGCCACCGCGCGAGGTCCTGACCGGCTATGTGCGCACCAGCGAGCTGACGCCGGAGGTGGTGCCGGCGTTGGCGCAGCTGACCGGCGCGATCGGCGATCAAATCCGCCAATACGGATCGGTCGACAAGATCCCGGCGCAGGCGGTGTCAAACACCCGCAACGACATGTATCTGGCGTCCGAGACCATCAAGCACCTGAAGGCAGAGCAACAGCTGCAGATCAATCCTGACGCGCAGCGCAACCTCGACGCGCTGAAGGGCGAACTCGACAACGCCACCCGCTTCATTCCCTTCTGGGTGAAGGTGGTGGTGGCGATTGCGCTGGGGCTCGGCACCATGGTCGGCTGGCGCCGCATCGTGGTGACGGTGGGCGAAAAGATCGGTAAATCGCACCTGACCTACGCCCAGGGCGCCAGCGCCGAACTGGTGGCGATGACCACCATCGGCGCGGCCGACGCCTTCGGCTTGCCGGTTTCGACCACGCACGTCCTGTCGTCCGGCATCGCCGGCACCATGGCCGCCAACCGCTCCGGCCTGCAGATGGCCACTCTGCGCAATCTGCTGATGGCCTGGGTGCTGACGCTGCCGGCCTCGGTGCTGCTGTCGGCGGTGCTGTACTGGATCTTCAACCATTTCTAACACCGGGCTGATACGGAGAAAATCTGATGACCATGCATGAATTCAACCGCGATGACGGTTTCAACCAGCGCCTGCTGCAAGAATTTTACGACAGCTACGACGAAGAGCTGGAAATGGAGCTGGACGATCTGCGCTTCGACGCGACGGAAGTGGACAGCGACCAGAAAAAGGCCTGGCGCAAGCATTACTTCCGCGAGCTGCTGCGCCTGCAGGGCGAGCTGGTGAAACTGCAGGATTGGGTGATGCGCACCGGCCACCGGCTGGTGATCCTCTTTGAAGGCCGCGATGCCGCCGGCAAAGGTGGCGTGATCAAGCGCATCACCCAGCGCCTCAACCCACGCACCTGCCGCGTAGCGGCGCTGCCGGCACCGAACGATCGCGAACGCACCCAGTGGTATTTTCAGCGTTATATCGCACATCTGCCCGCCGCCGGCGAAATGGTGCTGTTTGACCGCAGCTGGTATAACCGCGCCGGCGTGGAGCGCGTGATGGGCTTTTGCAACGACGAAGAGTATGAGGAGTTTTTCCGCAGCGTGCCGGAATTCGAAAAAATGCTGACGCGCAGCGGCATCCAAATCGTCAAATACTGGTTTTCGATCACCGATGAGGAGCAGGAGCTGCGTTTCCTCAGCCGCATTCACGATCCGCTCAAGCAGTGGAAGCTCAGCCCGATGGATCTGGAAAGCCGCCGCCGCTGGGAAGACTACACCGAGGCCAAAGAAATCATGTTAGCGCGCACTAACATTGCCGAAGCGCCCTGGTGGGTGGTTCAGGGCGTCGACAAGAAAAAGGCCCGTTTGAACTGCATCACCCACCTGCTGCAGCAGGTGCCTTATGAGGAAGCTGAAGGCAACGTCATCACGCTGCCGCAGCGCAAACGCAGCCCGGAGTACCACCGCAGCCCGGTGCCGGACAACATGGTGGTGCCGGAAATCTACTGACCTTAGCGCAGAGAGGCGGTTGCCGCTTCTCTGCGCAAATACAACGCGTTGATTTCTCTCATGCTAACGGGCCAAACCCCATGTTAAAGTGGTTGCTTTCCATTTTGACCGGAGTCCTCCATGCGCCAACGCATCATTGTCTGCCCGCTGATTGAAAACGATAACGCCTTCCTGCTGTGCAAAATGGCGGCGCACAAGGGCGTGTTTCCCGGCCAGTGGGCGCTGTCCGGCGGCGGCGTCGAGCCGGGTGAACAAATAGAACAGGCGCTGCGGCGCGAAGTGCGCGAAGAGCTGGGCGCCGGGCTGATCCTCGACAGCATCACGCCCTGGACCTTCCGCGACGACGTGCGCATCAAAACTTACGCCGACGGCAGCCGGGAGCAAATCTACATGATTTACCTGATTTTCGACTGCCAGGCCGCCAACCGCGACGTGACGATCAACGACGAGTTCGACGACTACGCCTGGGTGCCGCGCGAGCGTCTCGCGGACTACGATCTGAACGAGGCCACCCGCTTCACGCTGCGACAAAAGGGATTGTTGTAACAGTTTGAGCGATTATCGCCCTATTTTCTTCACATTTGCCGGGCAGACTCTTTTGATATTTTTTAATCACTTAGGGTCACTATTGCCGCCGTTATGCTTTTATCTCACGCTTTTCTCCGTCTGCCTGCCCGGCGCTTCGGCGCCGCTCTCCTGTTCAGCCTGCTGTTCGTTTTGGCGCCCGTGCATGCCGCTGCACCGCCGCTGGTGCTGAATGCCAAATCGGTGCTGGTCGTCAATCAACGCACCGGAAAGACGCTCTATCAGAAGCAGCCAAACCGCGTGCTGCCGATTGCCTCGCTCACCAAGCTGATGACCGCCATGGTCGCCCTGGACAGTAAACGCCCGATGGGCAGCAGGCTGAAAGTCACCGCCGCCGATCGCGATCTGCTGAAAAAAACCCATTCGCGCCTGACCATCGGCTCGGTGCTCAGCCGCCGCGACATGCTGCACATCGCCCTGATGTCTTCGGAGAATCGCGCCGCTGCGGCGCTGAGCCGCAGTTATCCCGGCGGGCGCAAAGCCTTCGTGGCGAAAATGAACCAGAAAGCGCGCGCCATCGGCATGAAACGCAGCCGCTTCTACGATCCGACCGGGCTGACGCCGCGCAATGTGGCGACCGCCAACGATCTGCTGAAGATGGTCAATCACGCCTATCGCTATCAGTCGATTCGCCGCTTCAGCACCGACAAGCAGCAGATCGTGCGCCCTGGCCGCGGCCAGCTGGTCTACCGCAGCTCCAACGGCCTGATCAACAATCCGGCCTGGAAAATTCAGCTGCAGAAAACCGGCTTTACCGACGAGGCCGGCCACTGCCTGGTGATGCGCACCACCATCAAAGGGCAGCCGGTGGTGATGATCCTGCTCGGCGCGCAGCCGCGCTACGGCCACTACCGTGACGCCATTCGTCTGAAGGCCTGGCTCGAGGGGTGACGGTTCGGCGCGCTAGAATGACGTGATGATGCTGCGGGCGATGGTGCCGCTCTTCAGCGCTTCATAAGCGTCGTTGATCTCGGCGATATTGATCTCTTTCGAGATCAGATCGTCGAGATTAAAACGCCCCTGCAGGTAAAGATTGGCGTACAT
Organism: Serratia sp. Nf2; assembly: GCF_003028435.1. Taxonomy (NCBI): domain Bacteria; kingdom Pseudomonadati; phylum Pseudomonadota; class Gammaproteobacteria; order Enterobacterales; family Yersiniaceae; genus Serratia; species Serratia sp. Nf2. Next base: position 222,089 of record NZ_PYTW01000001.1, read on the forward strand.
CGGTATGTCATGTTTAATGTTGGTCGAGCCCATATAAACCCCAGTGACCGATACCTGATTCAGTAAGAGATCGTTCAACACCTCGACGTTAATGGTCGAACCCGGTTTATGGACGCCGATAAGAAAAGCGCCTCCGCCCTTACGCGCCATTTTGATCGCCTGTTCCGACGTCGACTTGAGGCCGATCACTTCGAATGCATGATCCACGCCCCCTGCGGTCAAGGCTCGCACTCGCTCCACCACATCGCCATCACCGGCATTAATGAAATCGGTAGCGCCAAATTTGCTCGCCAATGCCTCCTTCGCCGGCTGCATATCGATGGCGATGATGCGGCCGGCACCCGCCAATCGCGCGCCGGAGATCACATTGAGCCCCACACCGCCGACACCTATCACCGCCACCGTGTCCCCCGCCTTGACGTTGGCCGTATTGATCGCTGCACCGGCGCCGGTCACGCAGCCGCACCCCAGGATGGCCGCCTGCGGAAACGGTAATTCATCCGGCACTTTGACCAGTTGGTTTTCGTGTACCAGCGTAAACTCGGCAAATGCCGATGTGCCGAACACCGGCGTAACAGGCTGCCCATCGCGGCTCAGCCGTTGCCCCTCAGCCTCGTCGCGCAGAGTCTCTTCGGGATGCTCGCACTGGTACGTACGGCCATCTATACAGGCTTCGCAATGGCCGCAGTATTGAATCAGCGAGCCGACAACGTGATCGCCAATCTTGAATTCACGCACGTCGGGGCCGATTTCTTTCACCACCCCGGCCAGCTCATGGCCGAATACGGCCGGCAAGGGCACCCCGAAGTCGCTCTCGGCCATATGCAGATCCGAGTGGCACAGGCCCGACGCCTTCACTTCCACTAAAACTTCGCGCCCTTTCGGTTTATCTATCTGGATATTTTCAACGCTAAATATCCCATTACTCGCATTCAATACGGCAGCTTTCATTCAGCATCTCCTTTACTCATTATTTTCTCCAACGCGTGAACATTGGTCGAATACGGGCACAGAAAGATCCCCCGAGACAGGAACAGCAGGCATAACGATATCCAGGTTAGAGGTTCTTTGCCCCATGAGTAAAGCGGGAAAATATAACATTTTCGCAACAAAAAATGCTTATAATGATAATTATTTTATTGTTAATCATGGAATCCCGCGGCGTGAAGCCCGCGCTTGTTTTACCGTTCTGCGCATATCCAAATTCGTTTTGGATCAATGGAATATCCTATCGCCAATCAGTATTAAGGCGCACGCCGTCCGCATGGTATTTGTCAGGCATATCTGATGAGGAAAGGAGCGGGAAAATGGCTTATGCCTTGAGCATATTGGAAAAGAGTCCGATCGCCGACGGGGAAAGCGCCGCGCAGGCGCTGGCGCGCACGCTGCATCTGGCGCAGCAGGCGGAACGCTGGGGCTACCGACGTTTCTGGCTGGCGGAGCACCACAACACGCAGCAGCTCGCCTGCCCGTCGCCGGAAGTGCTGATCGGCTACCTGCTCGGCCAGACGTCGCGCATTCGCATCGGCTCCGGCGGCGTGATGCTGCAACACTACAGCGCCTACAAGGTGGCCGAAAACTTTAACCTGCTGGCGGCGTTGGCGCCGGGGCGCGTCGATCTCGGGGTGGGCAAAGCGCCCGGCGGGCTGCCGCTCGCCACCCAGGCGCTGCAGGCCGCCCATGACCGGCAACACAAACCGGCCTTTCCACAGCAGCTGTCGCAGCTGACCGCCTATCTGAACGACGACGCCGAACCGGGCCTGAGCGCCACGCCGCTGCCGCCGCATGCCGCCCAGCGCTTCCTGCTCGGCGCCAGCAAAGAGAGCGCGACGCTGGCGGCCGAATCCGGCTGGGCCTTCGTGTTCGCCGCGCATCTGAACGGCAATCCGCAAGATATCCGGGAGGCACTGGCGCACTATGCCGCACTGAGCGGTGGCCGCAAGGCGCTGCTGGCGGTAGCGGCGATCGTGGCGCCAAGTGCGGAACAGGCCGCGGCGCTGGCGGCGGATATACAGCAATACCGCGTACATGTCGCCGGTGAGCAGAGCGTGACCGTCGGCAGCCTGGCGCAGGCGGAAAGTTTCGTGCAGCAGGCCGGCGCCACCGACTACCGCATCGAGCCGCGAGAAAACCATATCCTGCTCGGCACCGCGCAGCAGGTGCATCAGCAACTGGCGCAGCTGCAGCTGCAGTACGGCGTGGACGAGTTCATCATCGACACGCCGATCGCCGAACCGACCGCCCGGTTAACCTCACTACGACAGTTGGCGGAGGAGAACCTGACGCCGGCCTAGTTGATCGCCGCGCGGATCCGCATGGCGTCGGCCAGATCCTGCGCCAACGACGCCAGCTGCGTCGGCACCACGTTGGCCAGGCTGACGCGGATCGCAGGATCGCCCTTCAGGCGGAAAGGCTCGCCGCCCTGCACCAACCACCCCCGCTGCGCCATCAGCTGCGTGGCGGCGGTTTCCGACCGCACCGGCAACCACAGATGCAGCCCTTCACCTACCGCCAGCACCGTATGATTCAGCGCATTGAGCCGCCGCACCAGTTCATCCCTTCTGGCCTGATACGCCTGTTGCGCCCGCTGCAGCTGCCCTTCCTGCAAGGCCTGCCCCCACAGTCTGGCGGCAATCTGCTGCAAGATATGGCTGACCCAGCGCTCGCTGATGTACTGATCGGCGCGCATCGCCTGCAGCAACGTCGGGTTGCCGCAGGCCAGCGCGATGCGCAGATCCGGGCTGAGAAACTTGCTCAGCGACAGCACGTACAGGCCGCCATCGCCGTCGAACGGCAGATGCAGCGGCTGTTGCGACAGCGGCCCCCAGAAGTCGTCGACGATCGCCAGACACTGCGGATTTTCGCTGAGAAAACGCCGCCACTGCTGCGCGCGCTGCGCAGAGAGCGAGGCGCCGGTCGGATTGTGGGCGCGCGGCGTCAGGATCACCGCGCCCGCCGCTCCGCTTTCCGGCAACCGGCACCCCTGTTCATCCATCGCCAGCGGCAGTGGCCGCAGACGCAGGTGGCGCAGCAGCGTCAATAGCGGCGGCCAGCAGGGATCTTCCACCCATACCGCCGCGCCCGGCTGCACATGGCAGCGCAGCGCCTTTTCCATCGCGTCCAGCGCGCCGGAGAACACCGCCGGTTCCCCCAGGCTAACGCCCTGGCGGCCGAGCCACTCACGCCCCAGACCGGTCAATACCGGCAGATCGCCGCTGATGTCATAGCCGTTTTGCTGCGGGAACACCTCCGTCGCACCCAGCGCCAACGCCGGCAACAGGGCGGCATCCAGGTTGCCGCTGGCCAGATCGCACATCCCCGCCGGCACCTGACGCGGCACATAGGCCGCACTCACCGCCGCCAGCGGCGGTTCCAGCACCACCGTTCCCGCCCGCCCGCGCGTCGCCACCAGGCCGGCATCACGCAATCGGGCATAAGCGCTGGCGACGGTATTCGGGTTGACCTCCAGCTCCGCCGCCAGTTGGCGTACCGGCGGCAACAGCTCGCCCGGCCGCAGTGCGCCGTCTTTGATGCGTGCGGCGATCTGCTCGGCAATCTGGACAGCGCCGCCGCCTTTTGCATACAATGAAGTCATACATAAATCCTTTTGTACTAGTTCAAAATAGATTACCCGTTTCCGCGGCCAAAAGTAAGGGGTTCCATGGATAAACATTACGTGCTCGACATTCAGTATGCAGGAAAAGCCTTTGCCCGCCTGCAGATGTTCACGCCCTGGGCGGCCGATCAGCTGGAGCAGGCGTGCGCGCTGTTTCCGGCCGCGCAGGGGTATCAGGTGCAGCTCAGCCAGATCAGCGAACGCCGCATCGTCTACCAGAGCGGCGCGCAAGGCATCACCGTACTGGGCGAGTCGCTGGCGCTGACGCCGTTCACCCACGCTCACGAGGTTAAACAATGAAAAAAGCCGTCGCTATTCGACACGTCAATTTCGAAAACCTGGGCATCCTCGGTTCCCTGCTCTCGCTGCGTGGCTATCAAATCGACTATTACGATGCCGGGCGTGATGATATTCGTGCTATCAATAATGAAGAGACCGATCTGTTGGTGGTGCTCGGCGGGCCGATCAGCGCCGCCCAGCACTTTTCCGGCGCGCTGCGCTATGATTTTCTCGACCATGAATTGGCGCTGGTCAAACAGCGCCTGGCGCAGCGGCGCCCGACCCTCGGGGTGTGTCTTGGCGCCCAGGTGATCGCTCAGGCGCTGGGCGCCGACGTGATCTCGCTCGGCGTCAAAGAGATCGGCTTCGCCCCGCTGACCACGCTCACGGCACAAGACGACTCGGTGCTGGCGCCGCTGGCCGATACGCCGGTGCTGCACTGGCACGGCGATATGTTCATGATCCCGGAGGGCGCCCGCTGCCTGGCCGGCACGGCGGTTTGCCCGCATCAGGCCTTTGACTATCAGGGGTTCGCGCTCGGCCTGCAGTTCCATCTGGAGGCGGATCATCGCGATATCGAACGCTGGCTGATTGGCCATGCCTGCGAGCTGGAACTGGCCGACATCGCGCCCCAGAGCCTGCGCGAACAGGCGGCGCGCCACGGCGCACAGCTGGAACAGCGCGCGCGGCAGGTTTTCGCACGCTGGCTGGATAATAACGAACCAAGGATGTAACTCATGCAACAAACTGCTCCCTTGCGATCACCGTCCATCGATGTGATCAGCATTCAATCTCAGGTGGTCTACGGCAGCGTCGGCAACGGTATCGCCTACCGCGCCCTGTTAAAAAAGGGGCTGGAAGCGCTGCAGGTGCCTAGCGTACTTTTCGGCTGCCCGCCCTATTACGGCAAGCCGCACGGCGGCGTCATCTCCGGCGAGTGGTTCGGCGGCTTTCTCGACGATCTGATCGCCCGTGGCGTGATGAAGCGCACCCGGGCGGTGATTGTCGGCTATCTGGGCGACGCGATGCAGTGCCATATTCTGGCCAACTGGCTGCAGCGGGTGCGCTCGATCAATCCCCAAATAAAAATCTATATCGATCCGGTGATGGGCGATTACGGCGAAGGGATCTACGTGGATGAGCGCATCGTCAGCTGCTATCGCTCGCCGTTCCTGCGGCTGGCCAACGGCCTGACGCCGAACGGCTTCGAACTGGAACAGCTGTGCGGCCGGCAACTGAGCAGCCAAGAGCAGACGCAGCACGCCGCGCAGGCGCTGTTGAACGACACCACCGAATGGGTGCTGGTCACCAGCGCGCCGGGCGTCGCGCAGCACGAAGACGAGGTGGGATTGATGCTGGTCACCCGGCAGGAAACGCAGTGCTTTACCCATCCGAAGGTGAAATCGGCGGTCAAAGGCACCGGCGATCTGTTCGCCGCCTTGCTGGTCAGCCATCTGCTGCACGGCGCCGCGCTCGACGCAGCCGTGGTCGCCGCCGGCGGCGAAGTGTGCGACGTGCTGGCCGAAGCGGCGCATTTCGGTTGGGAAGAAATCGGCAGCCTGCGGGCGTTAAAACCGTAAGGCCTGTGGAGAGTCAGGGGCAGCGTGCCGCCCCTGATAAATATCAGCGTTTTTTCTTTTTGTTGAAATCCAGCTCGAAGGCGAACACCGCGCTCTGAATTTTGCGCTCCATCGCCAGCCCCAGCTTGAGGAAGCGGCACGACAGGCGCGAGAAGTGCACCACCTGGTCGTTATCGTCGGTTTCCTGATCGTCGTTGACCACCACCAGCTCCATGTTGACCTTGAAGCTGCCGTAGCTGCCCAGATCCAACTCCGCTTTCTTGAACTGCAGACCCGGCTGAAAGAAATCCGGCAGCGGGCCGTCGAAACGCAAACCGACGCCGCCGGCGGACAGATCGTGGATCCGCAGCTCATAAGGCGTGCCGTCCGGGTATTCGCCGGTACAGAAGAATTGGCGCCAGTGCGGCGTGGTGATGCGGAACTGGCGACGGCGCTGGATGTAGACCAACTCCTGCGGCAGCCGAGTCGAGCAGGCCTGGACGCCCTGATGTTCGGTCAGTTCCGCCTGGCCGACGGAAAACTCAATTTTGGCGTCGTTGCTTTCAATCACGATGGTGCAGGCGCCGTCGATGGCGTTTTCCGCCTCCTCACCGCTAAACACGATATTGTCCGGCCCGACGCTCAATAACAGACTTTGAAACCGGTGCTGCTGATTTTCTACGCGCAGCGGCGTGCGTTGTTTGCAAATTTCACGCAGAATCGCCAGAACTTCAAAACGCTCCCGTTTGATAAACAGTCCGTTATCGCTGTGCTCCACACGTCTCTCCTGACTTTTTTTCTAATGACGTATTACGTATTCCTTACGGTTATCATCTCTGGGAATATTCCTAAAGTCAAATTTGCCAACGCTGCCAAGCCTGCGGCAACAGGCGTGCGAAACGTTTCGCCCACGCCTGTTGCCCGCGTTCGTCGGCGATCAGATCCTGGCGGATTTCGATGCCGACATAAGGCAAACCGCGACGTTCTGCGTGGACCGGCAACGTGTAGTCAGTGGCGTCGGTCATCGCATAGGGTTCGTTGATCCCCACCTGCAAATCCCCCTCTTCGCGCAACAACTCGGCCAGCAGATGGGCAAATTCCGGGTAGCGGTTAAACAGCAGCCCCACCTGCCAGGGGCGCGATGCCCCTTTGAACACCGGCGTAAAACTGTGCATGGCGATCACCGCCGTCGGCAGTTCGCGCAGTTGGCGTTGCCCCAGATGATCGTCGATGGCGTGGTGATACGGCAAAAACACCTCGCGCTCGCGCGCCAGCGCGTGTTCGGCGTCGATACCGATATTGCCGGGGATCGGCGTCAGCTCGGACAAATGCGGGATCGAGCTGGCAATGCCGGGTGCCCGGTTGCAGTCGATCACCAGCCGTGAGTAACGCTGGTGGATCAGCGTGGCGTCCAGCTGACGGCTCAGATGGCGCGACACGCACAGCGCGCCGATATCCCAGCCGATGTGGCGTTCGATCTCCCCCGGCGGCAAACCGAGATCGCCGAGGGATTGCGGTATCGCCTTGCCGGCGTGATCGCACAGCAGCAAAAAGGGCGCTTTGCCGCGCGGGATTTCAACGGCAGCGGCAGAAGGTTCATCGGCGGACAATAACGGCGGGATAAACGAGTGAGGCATGACGGGCTCCGGCGGTGGAAAGCAAAGCGTTTATCGTAGCGCTATCCCGTCGCCGGCCCCAAGGTCGTGCTTAGATCAAAAAGGCATGAGTCAGACTGTAGTCATGCCGTCTCGGCTGGCTGCGGCTGGTGCACCGCGATATAACGCTGATACCGCGACGGCTTGAGCCGAGTGGTATCCACCAGCACCAGCCCGTCGATGCAGTTGTTGAACGCCGGATCGGTGCCGAAGTCGATAAACTGCACCCCGCCCGGCTCGCACAATTCGGTGTACTGTTTGTACAGCGTCGGGATCGAGCAGCCGATGTTGCTGAGCAGGCTCTTCAGCCGCACCAGATCTTCCTGGTAGTTGTCCCCGGCAAACTGCGCCAGCACCTGCGGCAGCGATGCGGGATAAGGCCGACGCGACTGCGCGAACGCGTGATCCGGCGAGAAATAGAGCCGATAGAAGGCGATCAGCAAATCGCGCGCCGCCAGTGGCATGCCGCCGGAGATCGACACCGGGCCGAACAGATAGCGATACTGCGGGTATTTCGACAGGTAGGCGCCGATGCCCAGCCACAAATAGTCCAGCCCGCGCTTGCCCCAATAGGCCGGCTGAATGAAGCTACGCCCCAGCTCGATGCCCTGTGCCAGGATCGGTTCCATATCGCGGTCGTAGTGGAACAGGCTGTTGCTGTAGATGCTTTCCAGCCCTTTGCGTTCGATTTGTTCGGCGGTGGGGATAAAGCGATAGGCGCCGACGATCTCCAGCTCCTCCTCATCCCACAGCACCAGGTGATAATAGTCGTCGTCGTAGCTGTCCAGATCGCGGCGGCGACCGGAACCTTCCCCTACCGCGCGGAAGGCGATCTCGCGCAGACGCCCCAGCTCGCGCAGGATCGGCGTGCGCGCTTCGTCGCGGCGGCGATAGAGGTAGATGGTTTTACCGTCCGGCGTTACCCCCAACCGTTCGCAGTTCGCCAACGCCTTTTTCAGCTCCAGACGCTCTTCCGGCAGCGCGATCGGCGACTCGCTGGCGAACAGCCCCGGTTTGCCCTGGCCCAGGCGATACACGTGGCGGCGAAAACGCTCCGCCAGATCCTTGGCGCTGGTGTGGCCGTCGTGCCAGCTGGCGAACGGCACACGGCCGCCGACGCGGATCTTGATGCGTCCGCCCCGCTGCTGGAACATTTCACGCACCAGCAGCAGCGTCGACAGCGGCCGGTAAACCAGCGAGGTAAAGTAGAACAGGTTGCTGTTGCGCGCGCTGATGTGGATTGGCACGATCGGCGCGCGCGCCTTGGCGGCCAGGCGCAGAAAGCCGGTATGCCAGTGGCCGTCGCGTATACCCTTCGGGCTCATGCGCGACACTTCTCCGGCCGGGAACAGGATCAGCGCGCCCTGATTGTCCAGCTGCTGCTGCATGCCTTCAATCTGCTTGCGGCTGGTTTTATAAGCGACGTTATCCACCGGCACGAACAGGTTGCGCAGCGGTTCGATGTAGGTCAGCAGTTGGCTGGCCACCACTTTCACATCCGGACGCACCGCTGCGACGGCACGCAGCAGCACCAGGCCGTCGAGCGAGCCGATCGGGTGATTGGCGACGAGCACCACTGGCCCCTGGCTCGGAATGTTTTCCAGATCGCCGTCCACCAGCTCGCAGCTGAGGTTGAAGTAGTCCACCACCTGCTCGATCAGATCGAGCCCTTTCAGGTGGGGATAGTCGGCGGCGAACTGTTTGAATTCTTTTTCGAAGAGAAGGGTTCTTAGCAGGCTGCGCTGCCAGGCAGGGGTATTGCGGTGTGGAAATGCATCTTGCAACAGAGAATCCAGGCTGAACATCGCGTTATCTCCTGACGTAGTCGCTGCAAACTTAAGCCAGAGCCGTGACTCTGACGTGTCAGTTACATGACAATAAAATGAATCCATCGACTATCAGGTATAGCAAAGTAATGGCGATTTGGGGGCGAAAGACGCATTTTCGCCCCCACTTGCCCTCACATCGGCGCCAGCAACGCTTCGATGCGGCGGTTCACCGTTTCGCGCAGACGCAGCAGCGGCCCCGCCTGGTGCGGATAACGCTTGAAGGTGATGCGCATGCCCAGCTCGCGTTCGATCAGCGCCTCCACCGTCGCCCGGTCGGTCAAACTCTCCAGCAGCTGCAGCGCGCGCATGTCCTGCAGCCCCTGGTGCAGCACCCGCAGGCGCAGCGACTCCACCGGCTGCAGATCCTCGCCCGGATAGACCACGAACGGATCGCCGGAGGGAAACGCATGGCCGCTGTCGGTCACCGCGTACGGATTGATACGCTCGCGCGAATGGGCGCTGTTATAGAAGTTGAATCCCCAATGCAGAAAGCCGGCGATGCGATATAGATACAGCTGCACGCCCAATATGCGGTTGCGCGCCGAAGGCTGGGCGAAGAACCGGTTGGCGACCTCGGTCTTCTGCACGCAGCAGTAATAGGCCCACAGGCCGGGCACCCGGTGTTCGATAAAGGGATCGATATGGTCGGTAGCGGCAACCGGGGTTTCCACCAGGCCTTGCTGATAGAAAGCGAAATCCGACAGCGCGTCGAAGGTGCGGAAGCCGTCCAGCAACGGCCGCAGCGCGGCGGCGGCGCACCGGTAGGCCGCCAGGTTGTCCAGCGTCGGCTCATCGGAAACATGGAACCACACCTGCCGTTCCAGCCCTCGTTCGCGGAACCAGGCGGTCAACGCCGGCAGCAGCGCCTGCAGAAAACGCTGATACGCTTCGCCCTGCGCATCGGTATGCCAGCCGAACAGCCGTTGTGGCTCACCCTGCTCTTCCACCTCGATCTTCGGTGCATGCGCCGCGCCCCATTGGGTAAACAGCGGCGCGATTTCGAAGTGCTCGATGCCCTCTTCCTGCGCCAGCGCCACCCACTGCGCCAGGCGGCTGAAATCGAAGCCATACCCCTGCGCCGATCGCGTCACCCTCACCAGCTGCACCGTGGTGCGCTCACCGCCGACGGCGGTATCCAGCGGCGGCGTAAACAGCGGCGTCAGCAGCATATTGACCCCGGCCCGCACCGCACAGCGCACAAAGTGGCGCACCGCGCGCCAGTAATCCGGGCTGAACACCGCCAGACGGTAGTAATCCGCCAGGCAGTCGGTGTGCAACCACTCGGTGTGCAACAGCGTTTGCGGCGGCAACGCCACCGGCACCAGATGCAGCGTGAGCGTGGCCTCGGCCAGCGCCTCGCCGCTCTGGGCATCCAGCAGCCGCAGGGTCAACGGAAAGTCGCCGGCCAGTTGCGCGTCGGCCGGCGGCGTCAGGGTCAACCACAGGCTGCCATAATAGCGGCAGGCGGCGAAAAAACGCCGTTGCGGCAGCGGTATCAGCGGATCGGGAAATAAGCCCGGCTCGGTCGTCAGGTAATTCTCGTCGGTCTCGCGATAACAGGGAAACCCGCTCGGCACCGATTGCACCTGGCGCACGCTGATATACTCCGCCAGCGGCCCGTCGAGTTGATAACACAGCTCATGGCGGGTTTCGTTACCCGGCGTTTGCAAACAGTACACCGCCTGCCAGGAAAGCACCTCGTTATTTAACCCGCTCAGCCGTTCCTCCACGGAAATAGATGGCACGCTGTGGCGGTGAAATACTTTCTCCAGGCAATGGGTAAATACCAGAGACAGGTGCATAATGTTCTGCCCTCTTTATTTTGGACGAATAAACACGGTGAAATTCAGGCTAGCGCCTTTTATCGCCACAGACAATAGCCGGTAATAAAAATCGTTCCCACGCCCTTCTTTGACTGCCGCAATCCGATTTTTTTGTTTATTTGCATCACAAAAATGAAAGAAGCTGATGCTTGCACAATAAAAATGTTTTTAATCCCCATTATGGTGCAAGGGTTATCAGTTATTCCTATGCCGGCGAGGGCCGCTAAATGCCGCGACAGCAGGGAGAAAACCCACCAGCAGGTTAACGAAATGTGAACAAAACAACCTTTCACTTGGCCGTGAAAGCCTTTCGGTTTTAACAACAGTGAAACATTCGCGCCCCATTTTTGGGCATCCGGGGGTGTATTGACACATTGAAAGTTAAGGGATAGAAAGAATTTATGTTGCGAAAAACGTTATTCGTCGCTCACCGAGGGGAAAGCAATGTCACCGATAAAAAATACCGGACGCCTGCTGGCGCACTCTATTCTTGCCAGCGCATTATTATTACCTACCCTGCTCCACGCCGCAGATAAAATAACATTGCGCTATGCCGTTTGGGACAGAAACCAATTACCTGCCGAACAGGAAATCGCCAAACGCTTTGAACAGGCCAACCCGGATATAAAAATAGAAATAGAATTAACGCCCTCTGCGCAGTATTTCGTTAAATTGGATTCTGCTGCCGCCGGCGGCGTGGCGCCGGATATATTCTGGATCAATATGCCTTATTTTGTGCAATACGCCAAAAACGGCATTATGGAGCCGCTGGCGCCCTATATTAAGGACAGCGACCTTAAACTGGACGACGTGGTCGCCAGTTCGGTGAAAGCCTACCAGTACGACGGCCAACAGATGGCCATTCCGCGCGACGTCGACTCCATCGCCGTGTGGTACAACAAAAAACTGTTCGATCAGGCCGGCGTCAGCTACCCCACCAGCGACTGGCGCTGGGACGACCTGAAAAGCAAGGCTACCGCGCTGAAAAATGGGTTGAAAGGCGCCGCCTTCCCGCTGGTGATGGATCTCAGCATCGACGGCCAGGACAGCTACATGAACCTGCTGTTCCAAAACGGCAATCACATCGTGCCGAAAGACGGCCAGCCCACCGACATCGCCAACGACAAATCCATCTGGGTCTACCAGCAGCTGCAGGGCATGATGAAAGACGGCCTGATGCCGAGCGCCCAGCAAATGAGCGAAGTCAAAACCGAGAACATCTTCCAGTCCAACCGCGCCGCGATGGTCTATGCCGGTTCCTGGCTGGCGGCGCCGTTCGCCAACAACCCGCTGATCAACGATCACATCGGCGTGGTGATGATGCCGAAAATCGAACGGCAGTCCGGCGTAGCGCACAGCCTGGCCTTCGCCATGTCGGCCAAAAGCGCCCACAAGCAGGCCGCCTGGAAATATATCGCCTTCATGAGCAGCGAAGCCTCGCAGGCGGAGCTGGCCAAGGTGGTGATCCCGGCCAACAAGACGGCGGCCAAGGTCTGGGCGCAGCAGATCCAGAAAGTCGACGTCTCGCCTTACATCCAGACCCTTGAAGTGACCCAGGCTTACCCCACCGCCGGCACCAATACGCCGAAATGGCAGAACATGTGGATCGCCAGCCTGAAGAAAATCTTTATGGGCGCGGACGCCAAGCAGGAAATGGACAAGTCGGTCAAGAAGATCGCGCGCGTCATGGAGCAGTAATCGCCCCGCTGCGGCGCGCTGCCCCGAGCGTGCGCCGCGGTGGACCCACGCTGAAAGTGATAGGTGAGGAATGGCAACATGTCGCTGGCAGAAACGGCTACGGTCACCCTGAAATCATCCCGGCGCACCGCCCGCCCCGCGCTCAATCGGCTCGAACGCGCCGAACGCTTCTGGGGCTGGGTGATGATCCTGCCGCTGCTGTTAGGGGTCACGGTGTTTTACCTGGTCCCCTTTTTGCAGAACATTTTTTACAGCTTTACCGATCTGAACCAGTTCATGCGCTGGAGCAGCATCAGCGTCGATAACTATCTCAACCTGTTCGAAGACGACGACTTCTACACCGCCGCCGCCAACACCCTGTTCTACGTGGTGGTGTGCGTACCGATCAGTCTGAGCCTGTCGCTGCTGCTGGCGATCGGCCTCAACCAGAACATCCGTGGCAAAGGCCTGCTGCGCACCCTGCTGTTCCTGCCGGCGGTCACCATGCCCGCGGCGGTGGCCATGGTGTGGCAATGGCTGTTCAACAAGGATTTCGGCCTGATCAACCAGGCGCTGGGCCTGCTGCACATTGCGCCGGTCGCCTGGCTGTCCGATCCGGACGTGGTGCGCATCAGCGTGTCCATCATCATCATCTGGTCGTCGCTGGCGCTGAAGATCATCATTTTGCTGGCCGGGCTGCAGAGCATTCCGCGCCAGCTGTATGAGGCGGCGGATATCGACGGTATCGGCACCCTGCGGCGCTTCTTCTGCATCACGCTGCCGATGATGGTACCGACGCTGTTTTTCGTGTCGGTGATGAGCTTTATCGAGATCCTGCAAGTCTTCGACGTGGTGTTCCTGATGTTCGACCGCGCGCTGGTGGAAAACGACGTGATGACCGTCACCAACCTATTCTACAAGTACGCGTTTTACCTGCAGGAAAAAGGCTACGCCTCCGCCATCACCGTGGTGCTGTTCGCCGTCACGCTGGTGATCACCCTGATTCAAATGGCGATCGGCAAGCGCCTGAAAGTCAGCTGAGGAGCTGCTCATGAACGCAAGCAAGAAAACGCTGGTGTACCTGTTTATGGGGCTGGCGGCGCTGGCCTCGGTGGTGCCCTTTATCTGGATGCTAGTGACCTCGTTGAAAACCCAGGCCGAAAGCATCCAGATCCCGCTGACGCTGCTGCCGGCGCACCCCAGCCTGCAGGCCTACGGCCGGGTGATGCACGAAATCCCGTTCGCCGGTTTTTATCTCAACTCGCTGCTGGCGACCTTCTTCACCGTCACTCTGCAGATGGCGATCGCCACCCTGGCCGCCTATGGCTTCTCGCGCCTGCATTTTCGCGGCCGTGACGCGGTGTTCCTGGTGTGCGTGTCGATCCTGATGGTGCCCGGCCAGGCGTTTCTGATCCCGCAATTCCTGGTGGTACAGAAGCTGGGGCTGGTCAACAGCATCACCGGGTTGGTGCTGCCGGGCATTTTCAGCGTCTACGCCACCTTCCTGCTGCGCCAGTTCTTTCTGGCGGTGCCGAAGGAGATGGAAGAAGCGGCCTTGATCGACGGCTACAGCTACTTCGCCATCTTCTGGCGCATCATGCTGCCGCTGATCCGGCCGGGCATTATCGCCTGCGTCATCATCAACGGCCTGTGGAGCTGGAACAACCTGATGTGGCCGCTGATCGTCAATACCACCACCGAGAAGCTGACGCTGCCGGTTGGCCTCGCCTCGCTCTCCAGCCGCGCCGGGGTGGAATACCCGTTGCTGATGGCCGGGGCGCTGATGGCGGTGATCCCGATGCTGATGCTGTTCATTATTTTCCAACGCTATTTCATCCAGGGCATCGCCAGCGCCGGGGTGAAAGGCTAACGCGCAGACAAGGTAAACGACATGGCCGGAATTCAGTTAAACAGCGTTAAAAAAGTCTACCCCAACGGTTTCCACGCGCTGCACGGCGTCAATCTGGACATTGAGGACGGGGAATTTATGGTGTTCGTCGGCCCGTCCGGCTGCGCCAAATCCACCCTGTTGCGGATGATCGCCGGGCTGGAGAGCGTCAGCGAGGGGCAAATCCTGATCCACGATCGCTGCGTCAACGACAGCATGCCGAAGGATCGCGGCGTCGCCATGGTGTTCCAGAACTATGCGCTGTACCCGCACATGACGGTGTACAAGAACATGGCGTTCGGCCTGATCGGCAAAGAGAGCAAGGCCGAGATCGATCGCCGGGTGCGCGACGCGGCGGAAAAACTGGAGATCACCAACCTGCTGCAGCGCAAGCCGGGCCAGCTCTCCGGCGGCCAGTGCCAGCGGGTGGCGGTCGGCCGCGCCATCGTGCGCAAGCCCAAGGTGTTCCTGTTCGATGAGCCGCTGTCCAACCTCGACGCCAAGCTGCGGGTGTCGATGCGCGTGCAGCTGATCGAACTGCACAACCAGCTGAAGCAGGAAGGCGCCGCCGCCACCATGGTGTACGTCACCCACGATCAGGTCGAGGCGATGACCATGGGCGATCGCATTTGCGTGATGAACCGCGGCGCCATCATGCAGGTGGATAAGCCGATCAACCTGTACCACCACCCCGCCAACCGTTTCGTTGCCGAGTTTATCGGCAGCCCGTCGATGAATTTGCACGATCTGGCGATCGTGCGCGACGGCCAAACGGTGCGGCTGCGCATCGGCCTGCAGCACCCGCTCGAGCTGCCGCCGGCGCTGCAACGGCAGTTGGCGGACTATCCGCATGCGCGGGTGTGCCTCGGTATCCGGCCGGAGTCCCTGCGGCTGTGCGCGCCCGGCAGCGCCAATTGCTTCCCGGCGCAGATCGTCACCATCGAGCGCATGGGCAACGAAGAACTGCTGCACTGTGAGCTGGCCGACCTGCGTTTCGTGCTGCGCATGGCGTCGTTGCCGGACTGGGAGCCGCGTCTCGGCGAAAGCGTTCATCTGGCATTCGATCTGACGCGCGCGCATTTGTTCGACGAGCTCAGCGGCCAAAACCTCAAATAACAACAGCGGAGTATCAGCAATGTCGTCAACACAACCCAACAACGTTGCCCAGCGCCCGGTACGGGTGCTGGTGGTCGGCGCCGGCGCGCGCGGTGAAATCTACTCGCGCTATGCGCTGGCGCACCCCGATTTGATGCAGGTGGTGGCGGTGGCGGAACCGCGCGACGCCTACCGCGAGCCGTTCGTGGCGCAGCACGCCATCGCGCCGGAAAACGTCTTCACCGACTGGCGCCAGGCCGCCGATGCCGGCAAGCTGGCCGACGCGGTGCTGATCTGCACTCAGGATCAGATGCACCTGGAACCGGCGCTGGCCTTCGCCCGCCAGGGCTACGCCATGCTGCTGGAAAAACCGCTGTCGCCGGACGCCGACGAGTGCCGCGCCATCGTCGCCGAGGTGGTGCGCCAAAAGCTGATCTTCTCGGTCGGCCACGTGCTGCGTTACACCCGCTATACCCAAAAGCTCAAGCAGTTGCTGCGCGACGGCGCGATCGGTGACATCGTCAGCCTGCAACACCTGGAGCCGGTCGGCTACTGGCATCAGGCGCACTCCTTCGTGCGAGGCAACTGGCGCAACGATCGGCAGGCCGCGTTTATGCTGTTGCAGAAATCCTGCCACGACATCGATTGGATCCGCTACGTGATGGAACAGCCCTGCGAGCAGGTCAGCTCCTTCGGTAACCTGCGCCACTTCCGCCGGGAAAACCAACCGGCTGGCGCGGCGGACAACTGCCTGGATTGCGCAGTGGAGGCGTCCTGCCCCTATTCCGCCAAACGCATCTATCTGGGCGACGACCACAAGGCCACGCCCGGCTTTCTGCGCGTGCTGACGCCGGAACCCGACCAGACGACGCTGCGGGCGGCGCTGCGCGACGGGCCCTACGGCCGCTGCGTCTACCGCTGCGACAATAACGTGGTCGATCATCAGGTGGTCAACATGCAGTTCGCCGGCGGCCGCACCGCGTCGTTCACCATGACGGCCTTTACCCGCCACGAAGATCGCCACACCCGCATCTTCGGCAGCCGCGGCTGCCTGGAGGGCGATGGCCGCCATATCCGCATCACCTCGTTCCTCGACGACGGTGAAACGCATTACGACACCGACGCCGGCCAGGATCTGCACGCCATGGCCGGCCACGGCGGCGGCGACTACTACCTGATGCAGCACTTTATCGCGGCCATTCGCGCCAACGATCCGAGCCAGGTGCTGGCCGGCCCGGCGGAAGCGCTGGAGAGCCACCTGATGGTGTTCGCCGCCGAACGCGCGCGCCGCGAAGCGGCGGTGATCGCCCTGAACGGAGCCTGACCATGAGCACGAGAGAGATGCGTTACGGTTTCGACATCGGCGGCACCAAGATCGAAATGGCCGCTTACGATCGCCGGCTCAATCAGGTACTGCTTCAGCGCGTGCGCACCCCAACCGGCGATTATGGCGAGTTCGTGGCCTGCATCGCCGGGCTGGTCGAGCAGGCGGACCGCGAGCTGCATACGCGCGGCAGCATCGGCATCGGCCTGCCGGGGATCACCGATCCCGTCAGCCGCCGCCAGCTGGCGGTCAACGTGCCCTGCCTGACCGGGCATTGCCTGGCGGATGATTTGACGCAGGCGCTGGCGCGGCCGATCGCCATCGAGAACGACTGCCGCTGTTTCGCGCTGTCGGAAGCCAGCACGCCGCAAACCGCCCATCTGCCGCTGGTGTTCGGCGCCATCATCGGCACCGGCGCCGGCGGTGGTCTGGTGGTGAACCGGCAATTGCACAAGGGGCGCAACGGGCTGGCGGGCGAATGGGGCCATATGCCGATCTCGGCCCAGCTGGCGCAGCGTTACGATCTGCCGCTGTTCGGTTGCAACTGCGGGCTGATCGGCTGCTTTGAACGCTACGTCTCCGGCAGCGGGCTGCTGGCGCTGAGCCGCCACGTTGCCCATCCCGCCGCCGACGTGCCGGCGCTGGTCGCCAGCTACCGCGCGGGGGATCCGCTCGCACAGTGGCTGATGACCGTCTACGTCGACATTCTGGCCAGCGCGCTGGCCGGTTTGCAGCTGCTGCTGGACGTCGATGCCTTCGTGTTGGGCGGTGGGTTGTCGAACGTCGGCGAGCTGTATCGGCTGCTGCCGACGGCGATGCGGCGCTGGCTGCTGCCAGGCGTGGAACCGGCAGCGGTATTCCCGCCGGTGCACGGTGACAGCAGCGGCGTGCGCGGCGCGGCGCTATTACAGGCGGCGGCATAAAAAAACAGTGAAAGCCCGGCGGCTACCGAATTATCGCTGCGGCTTTCGCCGCCGCAGGGCCGAATAAAGCCATCGCGAGAATTGTCGACTGAAAAATAACGAATTTGCCGTTTTCACTTTGCGTTGACACCGCTTTCGGTTGCCGCTCAATCGAAAGCAAAATAAAATATAACCAACTGATAGATATAGATATTTTAAAATTAATCAATTGCATTTCAGTGTTTCGTTTGCTGTAATTCGCCACGAACAACTGAAAGCGCTCCGGTCGGTATCGCTGCGGCTTATTAAGCCGCGGTCGGGCACGGCTACAGGTAAATCAGGAGTCTGCGTTAATGATCAATACCGCAAAACGCCGGGAATTAATTATCGACCAGCTGTGCCGCGAAGGCTCGGTGCGCGTGGAACAGCTCAGCCAGCAGTTTTCGGTGTCCAGCGTCACCATCCGCAGCGATCTGCGCCAGCTGGAAAAGCACGGCTGCGCGGTGCGCGCTTACGGCGGCGCCATGTTGAACAAACAGTTCGCCTTCGATCGCCCGCTGCAGGACAAGGGCCGCATCAATCGCGATGTAAAACACGCCATCGCCTGCGCGGCAGCGGCGCTGATTGAAGACGGCGACGCCGTCATCCTCGACTCCGGCTCCACCACCAGCCAGATGGCGCCGCAGCTGGCGGGGAAAAAGGATCTGGTAGTGATGACCAACGCGCTGAACATCGCCTTCGAGCTGGCCAACAACGAGCAGATCGATCTGATGGTGGTCGGCGGCAGCGTGCGCCGCAAGGCCTGGTCGCTGTACGGCCCCGCCGCCGAACAGCAGCTGCGCCAATACCGGTTCGACAAACTGTTTCTCGGCGTCGACGGTTTCGATCTGGCGGGCGGCATCACCACGCCGGATCCGGGCGAAGCGCAGCTGAACCGCGTGATGTGCGAGGTGGCGCGCGAAGTGATCGCCATCGCCGACGCCAGCAAATTCGGCCGCACCAGCTTTTGCATGATCCGCGAAATCGGCCAGATCCACCGCCTGGTCACCGACAGCCGCATTCCGGAACACTATCTGCAGGCGCTGCACCATTTAGGGATCGACGTGATTATCGCCGACCGTTAACCGAGGCTTTTAAGGAGTTGTCATCATGAACGCGTATTTCTCTTACGAGGCGGATTGGCTGAAGCAGCGCAACGCCTGGCACACCGCCGCAGAGATTTGGCAGCAGCCGGAGCTGTGGGCCGCGCTGCACCGGCAATTGCAGGATCAACAGGCGCAGTGGCAGCCGTTCCTGGCGCCGCTGCTGGCCAATCCGCGCCTGCAAATCGTGCTGTGCGGCGCCGGCAGCTCGGCGTTCGCCGGCCGCGCCCTGGCACCCTGGCTGCGCGAACAAACCGGCCGCGACGTGGCGGCCTACGGCACCACCGATATTGTCGCCAACCCGCGGCAGTATCTCGATCCTGAGCGGCCGACGCTGCTGGTCTCCTTCGCCCGCTCGGGCAACAGCCCGGAAAGCGTGGCGACGGTGGAGCTGGCCGACCAACTGCTGCCGGAAAGCTACCACCTGATGCTGGTCTGCAACCCGGACAGCAAGCTGGCGCAGTATGCGCATCGGCGCGACAACGTCTGTTCGCTGGTGATGCCGCAAGGCTCCAACGATCAGAGCTTCGCCATGACCTCCAGCTTCAGCTGCATGATGCTGAGCGCCGCGCTGCTGCTCGGCCCGCTTTCGCTCGAGGCCGCTCAGGCGCCGTTAAACGCCATGGTGCAGCGCTGCCGCGCGCTGCGCGAAACGCTGCAGCCACAGGTAAAGGCGCTGGCCGCCAGCGGTTTCCGCCGCTATATCACCCTCGGCGGCAGCTGCTTTACCGGCCTGGCGGAAGAGGCCTCGCTCAAGATGCTGGAGCTGACCGCCGGGCGCATCGTTACGCGCTACGACTCGCCGCTCGGCCTGCGCCACGGCCCGAAATTCATGGTCGACGGCCAGACGTTGGTGGTGCTGATGTTCTCCCACGGCGACTATGCCCGCCAGTATGACCGCGATCTGTGGAACGAACTGCAGCGCGACGGGCTGGCGATGCAGTTGGTCGGTTTGACCGGCGAACGCCAACCCCTTTCCGGTGCCCTGCTGCATATGCACGACGCGGCTGACGATATCTGGCTGCTGTTCCCGTACCTGCTGTTCACCCAGATGCTGGCCTTCGAGAGTTCGCTGGCGCTGGGGCTGACCCCGGACAACCCTTGCCCGACCGGCGAGGTCAACCGGGTGGTGAAAGGCGTGACGATTTACCGTTTTCCTTCCCCAGAGCTGTAAGGAGATCCCATGTATCTGATAGCCAACCGAGAAATGCTGCTCAAGGCGCAGCGCCAGGGTTACGCCGTCCCGGCGTTTAATGTCCACAATCTGGAAACCGTGCAGGTGGTGGCGGAAACCGCCGCCGAGCTGCGCTCACCGGTGATCATGGCCGGCACGCCCGGCACCTTCAGCTATGCCGGAACCGACTACCTGATCGGCATTTGCCAATCGGCCGCGCACCGCTACGATCTGCCGCTGGCGCTGCATCTGGATCATCACGAAGCGCTGGACGACATCGAGCACAAGGTGAAAAGCGGCATCCGCTCGGTGATGATCGACGGTTCCCATCTGCCGTTCGAGCAGAATATCGCCAAGGTGGCCGCCGCAGTGGCCCTGTGCCACCGCTATGGCGCCAGCGTGGAGGCAGAACTGGGCCGCCTGGGCGGGCAGGAAGACGATCTGATCGTCGATACGGCGGACAGCTTCTATACCGACCCGGTGGCGGCACGCGAGTTCGTCGCCGCCACCGGCATCGATTCGCTGGCGGTGGCGATCGGTTCCGCCCACGGCCTGTATCACGGCGAGCCGAAACTGGACTTCGAGCGCCTGGCGCTGATCCGCGAACAGGTGGACGTGCCCCTGGTGCTGCACGGTGCCTCCGGCATTCCGGAAGCAATGGTAAAGCGCGCGATCTCGCTCGGCGTCTGCAAGGTCAACGTCGCCACCGAATTGAAAATCGCCTTCGCCGATGCGGTGAAAAGCTACTTTTCACAGCACCCGGATGCCAACGACCCGCGCAAATACATCGTCCCCGGCAAGCTGGCGATGAAAGAAGTGGTGGCGGAAAAGATCCGCATCTGCGGCAGCAGCGGCATGCTGTAAGCCCGCTCTCGCCCCCGGTTTCTGCGGCCGCACCACGGGGGCGAAAACATCCCGCCATGCCCTGCTTTCCTGAGAGAGCGATCACAGCCTTTTACCCTGCCCGCGCCGAAAACCATTAACCGCTCTTCACTATGATCCAAATCATGGTTTTGCTCACCCTACCTCCCTATTATCAAATTCATTGGATGCAGGCAGTAGGAATTTTGCCCATTCGTTTTTATTTCGCCAGGCGAAATAGCTTATTTGATGAAAACAAGCGCGCTTGTTTTTTAATTGGCAGTATTTTTCACTCTAAGAGGAACAGCGTATGAACCATTACTTAGCTGTATTAAGCGCATTGGTCATTCTGCCCTTCGCTCTGCAAGCAAAACCGCTTTCCGGCAGCCAGGTCGCCTCCGGTGTCGTGCGCTTCACCGGCGCCATTACCACCCCGGCCTGCACTATCACACATCAGGATGAACAGCTTATCTCCAACTGCTTCGGTAAAGTGACGGAATATCAGAACGGGTATATTTCCTCTTCGTTAAAATCGATGCCAAAAGAATTAGTCTCTGCCGTCACCAGCGAAATAGTGAATAACGATCCCCATTTAAAGCGCGTGACCATCAGCTATAAGTGACGCCAAAGCGTTAATGTCTGATGAAATAATAAACAAGACACAACTTGCCTTGATGACTTATAAATTTATTTTATAAATTTAACGTGCAATGACTCCCCGGCTTACCCTGAGCCAGCTATTTGGGCAGCCCTGCGGTTGCCCATCAGCATGTCCGAAATCCGCCATCGCTTCCCCCGCTTTCATGCGATAATCGCCACACCAAACCGAGGAGTGATCCAGATGCAGACTTTTTTGATTGATCGTACCGCCACGCCGGTGGGAGAACTGGTGCTGATTGCCGATGAACAGGGGCGCCTGCGGGCGATTGACTGGACCGATCACGAAGCGCGCCTGATGAAGCTGCTGAATACCCACTACCGCGCCGATCGCTTCACCCTGCGCGAGCAGCGCGATCCCAACGGGCTGACCGACGCGATGCAACGCTATTTCGCCGGTGAACTGGGCATTATCGATCGGTTGCCGGTGATGACCGCCGGCACCGAGTTCCAACGCACCGTGTGGCAACAGCTGCGCCAAATCCCCTGCGGCGAGATCCTGACCTACGGCCAACTGGCGCAACGCATCGGTCGTCCGACCGCCTCGCGCGCAGTCGGCATGGCCAACGGTTCAAATCCGATCAGCATCGTGGTGCCCTGCCACCGGGTGATCGGTTCGCAGGGCGCGCTGACCGGCTATGCCGGCGGCGTACAGCGCAAGCAGTGGCTGCTGCAGCACGAAGGTTACCTACCGAAAAGTTTGCTGTAGCCGCGGCGATGAGCTCATCCAGCGCCATTGTTTGGCGCTGCTTAATAAAGCACGTTGCTCTACGCCGCGCTCGTGCCCGCTTTGGCACTATCAATAACCTGTGTGAATAAAACGCATAAGTCACAAATAATACTCATAACTTCAGTCCGATACAGAATAATCGGCGGCATGTGTGCGCAAAATTCGCACACAATACCCCTATTCATGCTAATGCCACCCTTATCAGCTGCAGCAAAAGATGTTAAAATTGACTCATATCAATTATTGAATGAGCGTAATCTATGATCCCGGAAAAACGCGTGATTCGTCGTATCCAGTCTGGTGGTTGTGCGATCCATTGCCAGGACTGCAGCATCAGCCAGCTGTGCATTCCTTTCACCCTTAATGCCCACGAGCTGGACCAGCTCGACAACATTATCGAGAGGAAAAAGCCCATCCAGAAAGGCCAGACCCTGTTCAAGGCCGGCGACGAGCTGAAGTCGCTGTACGCGATCCGTTCCGGGACCATCAAAAGCTACACCATCACCGAGCAAGGCGACGAGCAGATCACCGGCTTCCACCTGGCGGGCGATCTGGTGGGCTTCGACGCCATCGGCGGCCTGAAGCACCCGAGCTTCGCTCAGGCGCTGGAAACCTCGATGGTGTGCGAGATCCCGTTCGAAACCCTCGATGACCTGTCCGGCAAAATGCCTAATCTGCGTCAGCAGATCATGCGGCTGATGAGCGGCGAGATCAAAGGCGACCAGGACATGATCCTGCTGCTGTCGAAGAAAAACGCCGAAGAGCGCTTGGCGGCGTTCGTTTACAACCTGTCGCGCCGCTTTGCGGAGCGTGGCTTCTCGCCGCGCGAGTTCCGGTTGACCATGACCCGCGGCGACATCGGTAACTACCTCGGCCTGACGGTGGAAACTATCAGCCGCCTGCTGGGCCGCTTCCAGAAAAGCGAAATCCTCAGCGTGAAAGGCAAATACATCACCATCGAAAACGCCGACGCCCTGTCGGTGCTGGCCGGTACGCCACGCATCAACGTGACCGTCAACGCCTGATTCCCCTGCCGGATCAACATTTCACCGAAATTGTTGATCCGGCACGCTTCTGTTGTTGTTCTGTTTTTCAATGTTGGGTTACTCTGTAAATTAACAGACTGTTGATTTCAGCTGTAAGGAGGCCCTATGGCGAAGTATCAGAATCTTCTGGTGGCTATTGACCCCAATCAGGACGATCAGCCGGCATTGCGCCGCGCCGTGTACCTGGTGAAACGGAACGGCGGGCGCATCAAAGCCTTCCTGCCCATTTATGACTTCTCTTACGAAATGACGACCCTGCTCTCCCCGGACGAAAGAACGGCGATGCGGCAAGGTGTGATCAGCCAACGCGCCGCCTGGATCAACGAGCAGTGCCGCTTCTATCTCAACGACGGCGTGCCGATCGAAATCAAAGTGGTCTGGCATAACCGCCCCTTCGAAGCCATCATTCAGGAAGTGCTTTCAGGCCAGCATGACCTGCTGCTGAAAATGGCGCACCAGCACGATCGGCTGGAATCGGTGATCTTCACCCCCACCGACTGGCACCTGCTGCGCAAATGCCCTTGCCCGGTGTGGATGGTAAAAGACCAGCCCTGGCCGGAAGGCGGAAAAGCGCTGGTGGCGGTCAATCTGGCCAGCGAAGAACCCTATCACGACCCGCTCAATATCAAACTGGTGCAAGAAACCGTCGAACTGGCGGAAAACGTCAACCAGACCGAGGTTCACTTGGTTGGCGCCTATCCTGTCACCCCGATCAACATCGCCATCGAGCTACCCGATTTCGATCCGAGCGTCTACAACGACGCCATCCGCGGCCAGCATCTGATCGCCATGAAGGCGCTGCGGCAGAAATTCTGCATTAAGGAAGAGTTCACCCACGTGGAAAAAGGCCTGCCGGAAGAGGTGATCCCCGATCTGGCCGAACACCTGCAGGCCGGCGTGGTGGTTCTGGGCACCCTGGGCCGCACCGGCATTTCGGCGGCCTTTATCGGCAACACCGCGGAACATGTGATCGACCATCTGAAATGCGATCTGCTGGTGATTAAGCCGGAGAACTTCAACTGCCCGATCGAGGCGGATGAAGACGATGAGCACGACGACGAAGATTAGCCTGCATAAACGCTGCTTACGCCCCGCAAGCGCACTGCTTCCGGGGCGTTGCAGTTCAATGATCGTTTTCCCGTGACCGCGTCAACATTAAGGCGGCGCTCAGCGCAATTCCGGTCACGATCAACGCACCAGCTAAAATCAGAAACATGACGTTATATCCCCATCTCGATACCAACGGTTGACTCACCAGCGGCGATAAAAACTGCCCGGCAAAGAGCGATGACGTGATCACCCCTGCCACAACGCCACGCCGGCCTGGAGACGCAGCATGGAGCGCGGTCGCCATAAACGCGGGCATCACGAAACCGATCCCCGCACCGGCCAACCCGGCCGAGACGCCCAACCCGCCGATTGAGTGGGTCAACGCCAATCCGGCGAACCCCGACGCCACCAGCAAATAACCGCTCGACAGCGTCACAATCTCCCCCAAATGCGTACGCATGGCCCCATAAAGTACGCCCGATATGCCACCGGTTATCATCAGTGTTCCCAAGACCCAACCCGCCGCTTCTGGATGAGTAAATCCGCGATTCACCAAGTGATAAGGTATTTGCGTAGGAACGACATAATAAACCAGCATCGTAATCAGCACGCCGACTGCCATCATTGCTACGATAAAATAGCCGTTGGATTTACCCTCTAACTCATTCCTGGGTTGTTTTTCATCGTGTCGATGATGGTAAAACTCGGGCAATGCCTTTATAAAAAATGGCAGTAATAATATCGCCAGACCATAAATCCAAAATGGCGCCCGAGGATCATGCGCCGCCAATAATCCGGCGACCGTCACGAAAAGCAAACCGCCAAAATGACTGGCACCCGTCTGATAACCGATAAAACGGCCTCGCATATGCGCTGAGAAATAATCGCCAATCAATGCGGATTGCGCCGTCATAATCGCCGCGACGGCGAGACCGAGTCCCAATCGACTACCTAGAATAGAATATAAATCAGGGAGATATAGACCTGCCGTGCCGCACAATGCATAGAGCAACGTACCGATTAGCAACAGTTTTTTTCGACCAACGTTGTCGACTAATACGCCCATAAACGGCGCCGTCAGCGCCACCACGAGCGAAGGAGCGGGTACCAGTAGGCGTGTCAATAATTCCGCCTGAGGTTGACTGGCGAACAGCGCTTGCAACCCCGGTAACGCTGGAGCGATGGTCGCATTTGACATGATAGTCAAGCTGGCCGCGGCCAATAACGCCCAGGCGCGCGGATCTTTAAAAAGGTTACTCATGGTTTCATGGCCTTTTATTTACTCATCATCAGCGTGTTATAAAAAATATCGAAGGACAACGCATTGGCTGCATAAGCACGACGATCCAGACGTGCTGTGGATCGGCCAGGTATGTCTTGCAGCAAGAAAGACTCACTTGAAGCGCAATGCCATCGGGCGGGTTATGTCAGGGATTTATAAAACCAAATTTCAGGAGTGACTATCTTTTTTTATTTCTTAGGCACGAAATAGAACAAACAGCACGCATACATATGACACGAACGTGTAGTGGAAATTATAAAAAAAATGCCGGCTTAATGGCTTGCCGGCATAAATCACTTTTTCTTAAAACGCTATTTCTGCAATGCCCGCAGAATCGCTTCCACGCTGTCTTTGGCGTCGCCGAACAGCATCTGGGTGTTCTCCTTGAAGAACAGCGGGTTCTGCACGCCGGCGTAGCCGGTGTTCATCGAGCGTTTAAACGCGATCACGTTCTGCGCCTTCCACACTTCCAATACCGGCATGCCGGCGATCGGGCTGCGCGGATCTTCCAGCGCCGCCGGGTTCACCGTGTCGTTGGCGCCAATCACCAGCACGGTGTCGGTATCCGGGAAATCTTCGTTGATTTCATCCATCTCCAGCACCACGTCGTACGGCACCTTCGCCTCCGCCAGCAGCACGTTCATGTGGCCCGGCAAACGCCCCGCGACCGGGTGAATGCCGAAGCGCACCTTCACGCCGCGCGCCCGCAGTTTCTCGGTGATTTCCGCCACCGGATATTGCGCCTGCGCCACCGCCATGCCGTAACCCGGGGTGATGATCACCGAGGTGGAGTTCTTCAGCTGCTCGGCCACCTCTTCCGCCGTGGTTTCACGGTATTCGCCCATCTCTTCGGCGTCGCCGGTGGACGAACCGTCACTGCCGAAACCGCCGGCGATCACGCTGATAAACGAGCGGTTCATCGCCTTGCACATGATGTAAGACAGGATCGCACCCGAAGAGCCCACCAGCGCGCCGGTGACGATCAGCAGATCGTTGCTCAGCATGAAGCCCGCCGCGGCCGCCGCCCACCCCGAATAGGAGTTGAGCATCGACACCACCACCGGCATGTCCGCGCCGCCGATCGAGGCCACCAGATGCCAGCCGAACGCCAGTGCGATCGCCGTCATCAGCAGCAGCGTCACCACCTGCCAGCCCACGCTGTCGGTACGCACGAACGCCACCAGCAGCAGGAACGAGATCACCAGCGCCGCCAGATTCAGCTTGTGGCGGTTCGGCAGCATCAGCGGCTTGGAAGAGATGATGCCGCGCAGCTTGCCGAAGGCGACGATCGAGCCGGTGAAGGTCACCGCACCGATAAAGATGCCGAGGAACACTTCGGTCAGATGGATATTCGCCATCACCGGCTCCATCGGTGCGCCGTGATCCAGGTAGCTGTTGAAGCCGACCAGCACCGCGGCCAGGCCAACGAAGCTGTGCAGCACCGCCACCAGCTCCGGCATTTCGGTCATCTCGACCTTCTTGGCCAGATAGACGCCGATCGAGCCGCCGATGATCATGGCGATGATGATCCAGCCGACGTTGCCGGAATCCGGCCCCAGAATGGTGGCGATCAGCGCGATCGCCATACCGGCGACGCCGAACAGGTTGCCCTGCTTCGACGTTTCATGGCGCGACAGGCCCGCCAGGCTGAAAATAAACAAAATAGCGGCAACAATGTATGCAGCTGTAACCAATCCTCCAGACATTTGTTACCCCTTAGTTCTTGCGGAACATCTTCAGCATGCGCTGAGTGACGGTGAACCCACCGAAAATATTGATGCTGGCGATCAGCACGGCGATAAAGGAGAGGAAACTCACCCAGCCACCATGGCCGATCTGCAACAGCGCACCGACCACGATAATCCCTGAGATCGCATTGGTGACCGACATCAACGGGGTATGCAGCGCATGGCTGACGTTCCAGACCACGTAGTAACCGACCACGCAGGCCAGCGCGAACACGGTAAAGTGCGACAGGAACTCTTTCGGCGCCGCATCCGCCAGCCAGCCGAACAGCAGGATCGCCAGGGCCATCAGGCCGTACTTCAGCCACGGCGAGGTCGGTTTGGCTTCAGGTTTGGCGACCGGTGCGGCGGCGGGCGCCGCTTTCGGCTGGGCGGAGACCTGGATCGGCGGCGCCGGCCAGGTGATTTCACCGCTGCGCACCACGGTAACGCCGCGGATTACCGTATCGTCGAAATCAATGTCGATCTCGCCGTTTTTCTCTTTCGACAGCAGCTTCAGCAGGTTGACCAGGTTGGTGCCGTAAAGCTGCGAAGATTGGGTCGGCAAGCGGCTCGGCAGGTCGGTATAGCCGATGATTTTCACGCCGTTGTCGGTCACGCTAATGGTGTCGGCCACCGTCAGTTCGCAGTTGCCGCCGGTTTGCGCCGCCAGATCGACGATCACGCTGCCCGGTTTCATCGATGCCACCATCTCTTTGGTGATCAGTTTCGGCGCCGGTTTACCCGGGATCAGCGCGGTGGTGACGATGATATCCACCTCCGCCGCCTGCGCGGCGAACAGCGCCATCTCGGCCTTGATAAAGGCTTCAGACATCACTTTGGCGTAACCGTCGCCGCTGCCCGCTTCCTCTTCAAAATCCAGCTCGAGGAATTCCGCGCCCATGCTCTGCACCTGCTCTTTCACTTCCGGGCGGGTATCGAAGGCGCGCACGATGGCACCGAGGCTGCCCGCCGCGCCGATCGCCGCCAGGCCGGCCACGCCGGCCCCGATAATCATCACCTTGGCCGGCGGCACTTTGCCGGCGGCAGTGATCTGGCCGGTGAAGAAACGGCCGAACTCATGCGCCGCTTCGACGATCGCGCGGTAGCCGGCGATGTTGGCCATCGAGCTCAGCGCATCCATCGACTGGGCGCGCGAGATGCGCGGCACCGAGTCCATCGCCAGCGCGGTGACGTTGCGCGCCGCCAGCTTGGCCATCAATTCGGGGTTTTGCGCCGGCCAGATAAAGCTGACCAGCGTGCTGCCTTCGCGCATCAAGGCGATCTCGTCGTCTTGCGGCGCATTGACTTTCAGGATCAAATCCGACTGCCACACTTCGCTTTCGTCGACCAGTGCCGCGCCTGCGGCTTCGTAGGCGACGTCCTCAAAACTGGCCAGTTTGCCCGCCCCGCGTTCAATCGCGACGGTAAAACCCAGCTTCAGCAGTTGTTCCACCGTTTTCGGCGTGGCTGCGACCCGGGCTTCATTGGCCAACCGCTCTCTTGGTACACCAATACGCATAATGTTCCCTTCTCACCTGTCTTGGATGATGTTTATTATTTTCCTGCCCATAGCATGACGCCGCCGGCGAGCGAGGGGTTAACTTGCCCACACTGATTTCAGACGCCAACTATAACCTACTGAAAATAAGGTCGATGATCCATAATTGCTTACGCATTCAGCTCTGTTTTTACATAAAAATGCCGCGCGTGATATGACAAATCGCAATTTACCGTGAAAAAATCCATACATAACAGCATATTCTGCGTGACAAGAGGTTTACGCCCGGCGTAACGATTTATGGCCACGCGCGGCGAAGAAGCATAAAAGTTATCATTTTGTGAATAATTAACATTAATGACACCAGAGCCTTTATTATGGAAACTTATGACGATGGCGCCATCCGTGCGCCCCGTGTCACCGTCGGCGATTTGTCGCACGGGATAACATAAAATGCTGAGACAGTTTTCAGAATTACATGTAATAATCGACGGCTGAATTACACTTAAACAGTTCAGTACGTTATAAACGTTAATGCGCTAGGCGAAAGGATTTTTTATGAAGCTGAAGACCACGATCATCGCGTCAGCCTTGTTATCACTCACCGCGCTGTCTGCTCATGCGGCGCAAGAGTTAACTCCTGAGAAAGCAGCGGCGCTGAAGCCGTTTGATCGCATCACGATTACCGGCCGCTTCAATGCCATCAATGAAGCCGTCGACGCCGTATCCCGCCGTGCAGACAAACTGGGTGCCGATTCCTTCTATATCCAGGACAGCAACAACAGCAACAACGGCGGCAACTGGCGCGTCACCGCAGACCTTTATCATAAAGATGCGCCAGAAGTGAGCAAAACACCAAAATACCGCGTATTTAACGGCGTGAACGAACTGCCTAAAGAGGAAGCCTATCTGCTGGAGCCTTACGATACCGTGAGCGTCAGCGGTTTCTACCGCAGCCAGCCGGACATCAACGACGCCATCTCCAAAGAAGCGAAGAAAAAAGGCGCGGCCTCGTTCTTCATCGTGCGCCAGGTTGACGCCAACTCCGGCGGCAACCAGTTCGTTACCGCCTACATCTATAAGGCCGATGCGCCAAAACGCCGCGTGCAGAGCCCGGATGCCATTCCGGCCGATTCTGACGCCGGCCGCGCCGCACTGGCCGCCGGCGGTGCCGCTGCAGCAAAAGTCGAAATTCCTGGCGTCGCGTCTTCCGGTTCGCCAAGCCGCGAAGTGGGCCGTTTCTTCGAAACCCAGTCCTCTACCGGCCAGCGCTATACCGTCACGCTGCCTAACGGCACCAAAATCCAGGAAGTGAACAACGTGACCGCCGCGCAGATGGTGCCGTTCGATTCCGTCACCTTCACCGGCCACTTCAACAGCATGACCGACGTGTCCACCGAAGTGGCGAAACGCGCGGCCGAGAAAGGCGCCAAGTACTATCACGTCACTCGCCAATGGCAGAACAAGAGCGGCGGCAACCTGACCGTCAGCGCCGATCTGTTCAAATAAAACCCGCTTTTCGGTTTACCATCGGGCAGCCCTTGAGCTGCCCGTTTTTATTGCCATTCTTTTCACCACTCGTTGAATAGTTTTTTGTAAATTCCGCATATTCAATCATTGCATCTCTAAGCATCCCTCCGTAGAATTTGCGCCAATTTTTAGGGCTATTGTCTATTCGCGCAGTGGTTGTTAATACATTGTTGCCGCCAAGCAGTTCCCTTCCAGTTGTTTATTCTGCGTTCAGGATCCGTCATTGGAAAAAAAACTCGGTCTTACCGCGCTAACCGCTTTGGTGCTCAGCTCAATGCTGGGCGCCGGCGTGTTCAGTCTGCCGCAAAACATGGCGCAGGTCGCCAGCCCCGCCGCACTGCTGCTGGGTTGGGGGATCACCGGCGTCGGCATTCTGTTTTTGGCGTTCGCCATGCTGTTGCTTACGCGTTTGCGTCCGGATCTGGACGGTGGCATCTTCACCTACGCCAAAGAAGGGTTCGGCGAGCTGATGGGCTTCTGCTCCGCCTGGGGTTACTGGCTGTGCGCCGTGATCGCCAACGTCTCGTATCTGGTGATCGTGTTCGCGGCACTGAGTATTTTCACCGATCGCGGCGGCAACGTTATTCTCGGTGACGGCAATACCTGGCAGGCGCTGATCGCCGAATCCGCCCTGCTGTGGATCGTGCATGCGCTGGTGCTGCGCGGCGTGCAAACTGCCGCCAGCATCAATTTGGCGGCCACCCTCGCCAAGCTGCTGCCATTGGGAATGTTCGCCGTTCTGGCGGCGATCGCCTTTAAAATGGACGTATTCACGCTGGATTTCAAAGGTATCGCCCTCGGCAAGCCGGTGTGGGAACAGGTCAAGGACACCATGCTGATCACCCTGTGGGTGTTTATCGGCGTGGAAGGCGCCGTGGTAGTTTCCGCCCGCGCCCGCAATAAGAAAGACGTAGGCCGCGCCACCATGCTGGCGGTGCTGTCGGCGCTGGCGGTGTATCTGATGGTCACGCTGCTGTCGCTGGGCGTGGTGCCGCGCAGCGAACTGGCCGACATGCGCAACCCGTCGATGGCGGTACTGATGGTGGAACTGATCGGCCCGTGGGGGGACGTGATCATTGCCGCCGGCCTGATCATTTCCGTGTGCGGCGCCTACCTGAGCTGGACCATCATGGCGGCGGAAGTGCTGCTGCTGGCCGCGCAGCACGGCGCGTTTCCGCGCGTGTTCGGCAAGCAGAACCGCCATCACGCCCCGTCCTCTTCGCTGTGGCTGACCAACATCGCGGTGCAGCTGGCGCTGGTGCTGATCTGGCTGACCGGCAGTAACTACAACTCGCTGTTGACCATCGCTTCAGAAATGATCCTGGTGCCTTACTTCCTGGTCGGCGCGTTTCTGTTCAAGGTGGCTTATCGCCGCCGCGACAAGCGCCTGATCTTCGCCGCGACCGGTGCCTGCGTCTATGGTTTGTGGCTGTTGTACGCGTCCGGGCTGATGCACCTGCTGATGTCAGTGCTGCTGTATGCGCCAGGGCTATTGGTGTTCATGTATGCCCGTCGCGGCCATCGGGATATCAATCTGCTCAACCGCCTGGAAAAGAGCAGCATCTTCTTGCTGCTGGTGGCCACGCTGCCTGCCGGCTGGTTTATGCTGCACTAACATCGCCTGCCAATGTGGCTGCCCGTCAGCCGCATTTCGCTTCCCCTCTTTCCACTTTTTACCTCTCTCCCCGCTGTTGATCGGTCAATTTCCACGCTTGCGATCTTAAATGCAATTAATTATCATTATCATCTAAGTATTAACGGTAAGACGCGAGTGCCCCTGGCGAAAAGCGTCAGGCGGCGGATGAAGACTGGCTGAAAATGGAAGGCATTTCATGGCTGAGAAACTGCTGCACGCATTACCCTTGTTTGCCGCCTGGGAAGCGTTGATCGCCGAGGGCAACACGGAATTCAATCAGCGGCGCGATCGCCTGGCAATGACGCACTATCAGCAGGCGCTGGATGTCGCTCAGGCGATCCTCGCCGAGAAACCCTGGCTGAATGCGGACTATGCCGCCAGATTTGAAGCACTGAATATTTTCGAGTCTGCCCTTGCCGCGCTGATCGTCACGTTCAACAACATGACCCATCTGCGCCTGCGGCAAAAGCCCCTGCGCGGCGTTGAGCCGCACGTGCATCAGGCCCGGCTCGCCATCGAGCAGGTGATGGACGATACCTCGCTGTGCGAACAGATGCAGCAGGTCGCCGAACGGCACCTGCTGCGTTTCCGAATAGAGACGCTGCAGGTGCTGCGCGAGCACCGGCTGCCGGAAACCAGCGTCTGCGCACCCTCGGCAAACCATTCCGCCAACGTGCATTAACAACGACACCACGACCTGAGGGACAATCTGCCAATGAATGAATTGAATGACGACATGAAGAAAATGCTGGCCAAACAGCTGCCTGTGCAGGCAACCAGCAGCCCGAGCGGCGTGCCCGATATCGGCCCCAAGCGTTCTCTGCGCCTCTATGATGACCGTACGCTGATTTACAACGAAAATACCGGTGGCCAGACGCTGCAAAATATCAGGGAAGGATCGAAAATGGCCGTCGTGGTCATCGACCGCGAGGCGCTGGACGGTTACCGCTTCGTCGGCACTCCGGAACTGTTCCTGGCGGGCAAGCCGTTTGACGATGCGCTGGCATTTGCAGAAAAAAATGGAATGAAGCCGCCGAAATACGCGGTGCTGATTCATATAGACAGCATTTATACCCTGCGCTCCGGCCCCAATGCCGGGACCCGACTTTAGAGGCCGAGCGCTACGCGGCGCGGAATATCACGTTCATGGTTAGGCTATCGCGCGAGGTCAATTGCCTAACCATGAACGGGCGGCCGGGTTGATTCCCGGTCAGCTTTTAGAGGGAATGGTGACGGTCATACGCTCACCCACCAGGGCAATCGCGATGCCTTCCGCGCACTCTTTCTGAATGGCCGCCAGCTGTTGCGCTTCCAGCGCATAGGGCAGCTGAATATCAAACACCGTCAGGCCCTGCTGCTGCGCCAGGTCAATCAGGCGCACGATATTGGTTTCATCGCTGACCTGCGTCGACACTACCTGCAGCGCCAGCTCTTTCAACTGCTCTTTGCGCGTTTGTGACGTGGTCACGCGCGATTTCAACACCATGCCGAAGATCGGCATCACACCATAAATAGCATCAACAAAGCGCCAGTGCTTCCTGCACGATGCGGACAGAAAATCCATGTAGTCGAAACAGATTTTCTCACTGCGCGCGATGGATGCAAGGTGATTGCTGTTCATCCCCTTATTCCTCTCATGGCCAGTGTTAACCCGTGGTCTTTCAAGCCGCCGCCGGACGGCAACCTGAAATGCATTGGGGATCTTACATCCAGAAATGGATAATCATGCGAAGCTTTAACGACTTTCCGCCGTATGATGGCATAATTCCCCTATTGTTTGCCAGTCTGTCCAGGAGCTTTAATCAATGGAACACCCCAACTCTGCCCCGGTGCTGATTACCGGCGGCGCGCGGCGCATCGGGCTGGCGCTCGCCAGAGCGTTTCTCGAGCGCGGCGTTCCCGTCATCATCGCCTACCGCAGCGAATATCCGGCGATGGCCGAGTTGAAGGCCCTGGGCGCCTGCTGCATTCAGGGCGACTTTTCCACGCACGAAGGTATCTACCGTTTCGCCGACCAGGTGCGGCAGGTGGCCCCCAAACTGCGCGCGATGATCCATAACGCCAGCGCCTGGCAGGCCGAGTCGCCGGAGGTCCCGCCGGAGCAGGTGATGGCGGCGATGCTGCAAATTCACGTCTACACGCCCTATTTGCTCAATCAGCTGCTCGAATCCTGCCTGACCGGCCAGGGCCAGGCCGGCGCCGATATCATCCATCTGACCGACTACGTGGTGGAAAAAGGCAGCGACAAACACATCGCCTACGCCGCCAGCAAGGCCGCGCTAGACAATATGACCCGATCGTTTGCCCGCAAGCTGGCGCCGGAGGTCAAGGTCAACGCCATTGCGCCGGCGCTGATCATCTTCAATGCGGGCGACGATGAAGCCTATCGCCAGCAGGCGCTGGCGAAGTCGCTGATGAAGGTCGCGCCGGGCGAGAGCGAAGTGGTGAATCTGGTGAACTACCTGCTGGAGAGCCGCTACGTGACCGGCCGCACCCACGGCGTCGACGGCGGGCGGCCGCTGCGCTGAGGCAAAGATCCGCATGGCGCATCCCTGCGGGCCGCGCTATGCTGAAATCCGCTTTTATTATTAAAACACGGGCATATGCATAAAATTGTTTTTGTGGAAGACGATCCTGAAGTCGGCAAGCTGATCGCCGCCTATCTGGGCAAACACGACATCGAGGTGCTGATCGAGCCGCGCGGCGACAGCGCGCAAGCGCGCATCGAGCGCGAGCAACCCGATTTGGTGCTGCTGGACATCATGCTGCCCGGCAAAGACGGCATGACGCTGTGCCGCGATCTGCGCCCCACCTTCCCCGGCCCGATCGTGCTGCTCACCTCGCTCGACAGCGACATGAACCATATCCTGTCGCTGGAGATGGGCGCCAACGACTATATCCTGAAAACCACGCCGCCGGCGGTGTTGCTGGCACGCCTGCGTTTACACCTGCGCCAACACAGCCAACAGCCGAAAGAAGAGTCGGTTCAGCCGCTCACCCAGCACAACGCGCTGCATTTCGGGCTATTGTGCATCGATCCGGTCAACCGGCAGGTCACGCTGGGCGAAGAAACTGTCACGCTGTCCACCTCGGATTTCGATCTGCTGTGGGAGCTGGCGACCCACGCCGGGCAGATCATGGATCGCGAGGCGCTGCTGCAAAACCTGCGCGGCGTGAGCTATGACGGCATGGACCGCAGCATCGACGTGGCGATCTCCCGCCTGCGTCGCAAGCTGTACGACAACGCGCTGGAGCCGTTCCGCATCAAGACCGTGCGCAATAAAGGCTATCTGTTCGCCCCTAACGCCTGGGCATCGGTGCAACAATGAGAAAACTTTTCGTCCAGTTCTTCCTGCTGCTGTTCGTCTGTTTTCTGGTGATGGCGATGCTGGTCGGCCTGGTGTACAAGGTGACCGCCGAGCGCGCCGGCCGCCAGTCGATGGACGATCTGATGAAAAGTTCGCTGTACCTGATGCGCAGCGAGCTGCGCGAAATCCCGCTGAAAGACTGGAACAAGACCATCGCCACGCTGGATCTCAACCTGTCGTTCAAGCTGCATATCGAACCGCTCGGCAAACAGGAGCTGAGCGAGGATTTGAAAAAACGGCTGCGGCTGGGGGAAATCATCGCCCTCGACGATCAGTACACCTTTATGCAGCGCATTCCGCGCAGCCACTACGTGTTGGTGGTCGGTCCCATTCCTTATCTGTTCTATCTGCACCAGATGCGCCTGCTGGATCTGGTGTTACTGGTGTTTATCGGCATGTCGCTGGCGCTGCCGGTGTTTCTGTGGATGCGGCCGCACTGGCAAGACCTGCTCAAGCTGGAAAACGCCGCCCAGCGGCTCGGCGCCGGGCATCT
The DNA here is from genome assembly GCF_003028435.1 of Serratia sp. Nf2. Taxonomy (NCBI): domain Bacteria; kingdom Pseudomonadati; phylum Pseudomonadota; class Gammaproteobacteria; order Enterobacterales; family Yersiniaceae; genus Serratia; species Serratia sp. Nf2. The sequence continues at coordinate 257,930 of NZ_PYTW01000001.1, forward strand.
GGATGAACGCACCCACTTCGATCCCACCTCCAGCCTGAGCCGGCTCGGCGTGGCGTTCAACCAGATGGCCGACAACGTCAACACCCTGATCGCCAGCAAGAAACAGCTGATCGACGGCATCGCGCACGAACTGCGCACGCCGCTGGTGCGCCTGCGTTACCGGCTCGAAATGAGCGATAACCTGTCTGAAAGCGAGCAGCAGGCGCTGAACCGCGATATTGGCCAGTTGGAGTCACTGATCGACGAGCTGCTGACCTATGCCCGTCTGGACCGTCCGCAGGTTGCGTTAAACATTGAACCCATCGATCTGCCAAAGTGGCTCGAGGACAAGGTCGATGATATCCGTCTTATTCATCAGGAACGCGACATCCAGCTCGATATCCCGCACGTTGGCGACTTTGGCGGCGTCGATCTGCGCCTGATGGAGCGCGTGCTCGACAACCTGGTCAACAACGCGCTGCGCTATTCCGAACAGCGCCTGCGCGTTGGCCTGTGGTTTGACGGCGACCTCGCCTGCTTGCAGGTCGAGGATGACGGGCCGGGTATTCCGCCGGAAGAACGCGAACGGGTGTTTGAACCTTTCGTCCGTCTCGACCCCAGCCGCGATCGCGCTACCGGCGGCTGCGGGTTGGGGCTGGCCATCGTCCATTCCATCGCCGTCGCCTACCAGGGACAGGTGTTCGTCGAAGGCAGTTCGCTCGGCGGCGCCAGCTTCCGTTTCTGCTGGCCGGTGAAGCCGACATTCAGTTTAAAAGCCGATCTGGCGTAATGCCGCCGGACCTTCTCATTGGAGCCGAATAATAATGACATCTGCACATTCCAACACGTCTGCTTACGATCACCTGCGCGCCCTGTTCAGCCGGCTGTCGCGTTTCGGCCACCTGTCCGCCATCGCCGGTTGGGACATGCAAACCATGATGCCGCCGGGCGGCAGCAAGGCGCGCTCCGAAGCGTTGGCCGAGCTGAGCGTGCTGCAGCACCAGATTTTAACGGCACAAAGCACCGGCGCGCTGTTGGATCGCGCGCAGCAAGAGACGCTGGACGAACTCGATCGCGCCAACCTGCGCGAAATGCGCCGCCAATATGAAGACGCCGTGCTGTTGCCGGCGTCGCTGGTCGAAGCCAAGTCGCTCGCCGGCGCGCGCTGCGAACACGCCTGGCGCGCCCAGCGCCCAGCCAACGACTGGGACGGCTTCGCCGAGAACCTGCGCGAGGTGGTTAAGCTGAGTCGGGAAGAAGCGCAGATCCGCGCACAGGCGGCCGGCACTAGCCGTTACGACGCCCTGCTCAACCTGTATGAACCGGGCATGCGCAGCAGCGATCTCGACCGCATCTTCGGCGATCTGAAAACCTGGCTGCCGGATCTGCTGCAGCGCGTGGTGGCCAAACAGGCCAATGAAGCTTGCCAGACGCCTCAGGGGCCGTTCAATGTGGACACCCAGCGCCAGCTGAGCCTCAGCGTGATGAAGCTGCTCGGTTTCAACTTCGACAACGGCCGCGTCGACGTCAGCGCCCACCCATTCTGCGGCGGCGTGCCGGAAGATGTGCGCATCACCACGCGCTACAACGAGAAAGAGTTTTTGACCGCGCTGCTCGGCATCGTGCACGAGACCGGCCACGCCCGCTACGAGCAGAATCTACCGCGCGATCTGCTCGGCCAGCCGGTCGCCCTGGCCCGCTCCACCGCCATCCACGAATCGCAGAGCCTGCTGTTCGAAATGCAGCTGGCGCGCGGCAATGAATTCCTGAAAATCTTGCGCCCGCTGGTCACTGCGCAGTTTGGTGAACAGCCGGCGCTGGAAGAAGCCAACTTCATTCGCCTCAACCAGCGCGTTAAACCGGGCCTGATCCGCGTCGACGCCGACGAGGTGAGCTATCCTGCCCACGTCATCCTGCGCTACGAGATTGAAAAAGCGCTGATCGAAGGCGAGGTCGAAGTGGAAGACATTCCGGCGCTGTGGAATGAGAAGATGCATGCTTACCTCGGCCTCGACACCATCGGCAATTACCGCAACGGCTGCATGCAGGATATTCACTGGACCGACGGCGCTTTCGGCTACTTCCCGACGTATACGCTCGGCGCGATGTACGCCGCGCAGCTGTTCCACAGCGTGCGTCAGGCGTTGCCTTCGCTGAACGAGGATATCGCCGCCGGCAACCTGCAGCCGCTGTTCCACTGGTTGCAGCACAACATCTGGCGCCACGGCAGCCGTTTCCCGACCGAGACGCTGATCGCCAACGCGACCGGCGAAGCGCTCAACCCACACTACTTCCGTCAGCATTTGGAAAACCGCTACCTGTAATCTCCCCTGGCGCGGCTCTGCCGCGCCCTTTTCCCGCCTGCAAGACCGGATAATGCTTCATAACGCACGTTCTGTGCCGACATCGCCTTGGCCGCAGAGTGGCGGGTAGCCACTCACCATTAGTATGTTGTAACTAAAATAGTGAAAGACGCCGGCGACCCGATCTCTCATCCCAGCGCATGACGGGCGACCATCGCCGCCAGCTGCGGCCTCAACGGAGCAGGCAGGTCATGCCCCATGCCCGGCATAATATGCAATTTGGCGTTGACGACCGTGCGGGCGATCGCGACTCCCCCCGCCTTACGTACCAGCCGATCGCGATCGCCGTGAATGACCAGCGTCGGCGCGGCAATACGCCGGCTGTAGCGACGCAAATCGCCGCTGCCGAGCAACGCGGAAAGTTGCCGCTGCATGCCTTCCGGATCCACGCCCCGCTTCAACAGCCGATGCACCAACGCATCCAGTTCCGCCTCCTCCGGCGGGTAAAATCGGGTACCGAGCGCACGCAGGAAGGTTTTCATCCCCTCGTGGCGCTGCTGCAGCGTCAAATCGGCCGCCGGTCGGCGCACCAACAGCCACAGCAGCGAAGGTGCCGGCGGCGGCAACAGCGGCTGATTGGTGCTGGAGAACAAGATGCATAACGAGGCGACGCGCTGCGGGTATTCGGCGGCCAGCACCTGGGCGATCATCCCCCCCATCGAAGCACCCAGTACGTGAGCCCGCGGGATGCGCAAGTGATCGAGCAGATGCGCCGCGTCCGCCGCCATGTCCGCCAGGGTATAAGGCACCGGCGTTTGCCAACCGAGCTGGGCGCGCAGCATCAGCAGCCACAACGGCTGCGTGCGTTGCGCCTGCGTTTTGCCGGAAAGGCCAACATCGCGGTTGTCATAACGGATCACCCGAAACCCCTTGGCCACCAGTGCGCGGCAGAAGTCGTCAGGCCACAGCAACAGCTGCGCGCCGATGCCCATGATGAGCAGCAGCGGCGGGTGCGCCTCATCGCCCCAGTCCTCATAGGCCAGCGGCACCTCGCCCTGTTCGGTCACGCCACAACGAATCGTTATCTCGTTCATTTTAAATCCCTTTTATCGCGCCTGGCGGTCATTATAGCAGCAATCCCCCTTGCCGCCGCCGCCCTGTACATTAGGTTACAAGCCGAAACCAATCACTCACGGAAAGCCGGGCGCCGTTTGCCTACTATCCTCTCAACGGCCCCGCAGTGGGGTTGATACCCAAAAAGTCATGTTGAGGATTCTGCGATGAAAAAAGTATTAGCTCTGGTTGTTGCCGCTGCAATGGGTCTGTCTTCCGTGGCTTTCGCTGCCGAGGCGGCCACCACCGCACCTGCGGCTACCGCAACCACCGCCACCGCTGCGCCGGCTAAAGCTCAGGTGAAACACCACGGCAAGAAAGCCCCGGCTCAAAAAGCCCAGGCGGCAAAAAAGCACCACAAAAAAGCCAGCCACAAAAAAGCATAATGACGTGAGGGTCCCCTCACCGCTTCAGGCTTGACGTTTACGACACCCGGTTCGCCGGGTGTTTTTTCATCGGGGGATTCTCATTGATGCTGCGCCGCTACCTGTTTGAGATCGTTCTGACCGCCCTGATCCTTTGCGGACTGATCGCCGTCTTTTTTTACCTGTAGCCCGCCGCGTTGACGGCGGGAAATTATTGAAAAATCAATTATTGCCCATCCACATGGCTGCTAAATCAGTCTATAGTTAGCATTCAGTGTGTTTATGGATGATCCGTATTTGTCAGGCAAGAGATCTATGCGCATATCCGTTTTACTGTTGCTGTGCTCACTCCCGCTCATCGCTGCTCAGGCGGCACGCGCCGACGGCCCGTCCAAGGCCGAGCAAACGCGTCTGTTTTTCGGCAAAGATGAACGAATCAAGGTCACGGATACCGCCGCCCAGCCGTGGCAGGCCATCGGCCAGGTCGAAACCGCCAGCGGCAATCTGTGTACCGCCACGCTGATCTCCCCGCACCTGGCGTTGACCGCCGGCCACTGCGTGCTGGCGCCGCCCGGACAACTGGATAAAGCCATCGCTCTGCGCTTCGTGGCAGGCGATAAATCCTGGCAGTATCAAACCGGCAATATCGAGACCCTGGTCGACAGCAAGCTGGGCAATAAGCTGAAGCCGGACGGTGATGGCTGGATCGTCCCGCCCGCCGCGGCCGCTTATGACTTTGCGCTGATCCGTCTGAAAGACAAAAAGCCGCTGCCGATCGCACCGTTGCCGCTGTGGCAAGGCGACAGCAAGGCGCTGACCCAGGCCCTGAAACAGGCCAAACGGCTGATAACTCAGGCGGGTTACCCGGAAGACCACCTGGATGACCTCTACAGTCACCAAAACTGCAAGGTCACCGGCTGGGCCCAGCAAGGCGTACTGTCGCACCAATGTGATACCCTGCCCGGCGACAGCGGCTCACCGCTGCTGTTGAAAACCGCCGACGGCTGGCAATTGATCGCCATCCAAAGTTCGGCGCCGGCGGCGAAAGATCGCTACCGCGCCGATAACCGCGCCCTGGCGGTGCCCGGCATCCGCGAAGCGCTGGACGCCCTGGCGGCAGGCAAATAACCCTCTCACAACGGCGCATTATGCGCCGTTGTGCTTTATCGGCCCCCTTGCATATAGCGCCGTGGCGTGGTGCCGGTGAACTGGCGGAAAAAAGCGATAAATGCGCTGTCGCTGGAAAACCCCAACCGCTGCGCCACCGCGCTAACCGACGGCAACGTCGCCAGCAGTTCGATCGCGCGCATTAGCCGCCACTGCTGGCACCACTGCTGATAGCTCAGGCCGGTTTCCCGCACAAACAGCCGCGTCAACGTTTTGGCGTGCAGATTCAAGCACTGCGCCAACGCCGCCAACCCCGGCAATTCGTCGCGCTCCGGCAGCGTCGCCAGCCAGGCGGCAAGACGCCTATCCTGCGGCAGCCGCAGCTGGGTATTCTCGCGCTGCGCCTCGCTCAGCTCATTGATCAGCACCGCCAGCAAATCGCGCGCCTGGGGCTGCGCCAACGCATAGTCCAGCGGCCAGTGCGCGATGCGCTCGACGATCGCCGCCAACAGCGGGTTCACCGCCAGCGCCGCAGCCTGTGGCGGCATGGCGGCCGTCAGCGCCGGATCGAAATACAGCGAGCGATACGCGACGCGGCCGCGCAGTTGCACCCGATGCGCAATGCCGCCCGGTATCCAGACGCTGCGCGTCGGCGGCAGAATCAACCACTGCTGCGCCAGCGTGACCGTCATGCACCCCTGCGGCGCATACAGCAGCTGCGAACGCTGATGCCAATGCAGCCCGGAGTCGTGCTCCGCCAGTTCAGCCGCAATGCCGAGCACCGGGGCCGGCAGCCGATCCGGGTCGAACGGGTGATGCTGTTGAATCAGCGCCATCAAATTGTCCTATATCTGTTATTTTTTGTCCTAATGATTGTAATCGCACAAAGCGCCGCTCCCTATACTGGCCGCATTAACTTTTAGGGAGAATGTGCATCATGCAACGCTTATCTTTACCGCTGCTCGTCACCGCCATCATGACGCCGCAGATCCTGGAAACGCTGTACAGCCCGGCGCTCACCGCCATCCGCAGCGATTTCGGCATCAGCGCCGCGCAGGCCGGGCAGACGTTATCCATCTATTTCTTCGCCTTCGCTCTCGGCGTCGCCTTTTGGGGAGCCTTCTGCGATCGATTCGGCCGCCGTCCGGCGATGCTGGCCGGCCTGGCGCTTTATCTCGCCGGCGCCGGCATCGCCCTACTGAGCGGCAGTTTCACGCTGTTGCTGGCCGCCCGTGCGCTGATCGCCTTCGGCGCAGCGGTCGGCTCAATCGTCACGCAAACCATGCTGCGTGATGTCTATCAAGGCCCGGCGCTGGGGCGCATGTTCGCGCTGGTCGGCGTCGCGCTCTCCGTCAGCCCGCTGCTGGGAATGTTTGCCGGCGGCGCGCTGGTCGCCTGGGGCGGCAGCGCGGCGATTTTCACCGCGCAGGCGGTCTGGGCGCTGGCGCTGCTGCTGTGGAGCTACGGCACATTGCCGGAAACGCGGCAGCGGCAAACCGCAACGGCCGCCGCACCGGGTATTGCCCTGATGACGATGCTGCGCGATCGGCACATCTGGTGTTCGGCGCTGCTGGTCGCCAGCTTCAATATCATGGTGTTCAGCTACTTCAGCCTGGCGCCGTTCATGTTCGAAAGGCTGGGGTTGAGCAGCCAGCAGTTTGGCTACTCGGGGGTGATGCTGGCTTTAGGCAGCATGGCGGGGGCGCTGTTGAACCGCCACCTGCTGGCGCGCAGCGTCAGCGCCAAACGTCAGATCCTGCTGGGCGGGTTGCTGGCGGTGGCCAGCGGCGTGGCATTATTCTGGTGGCAACACAGCCTGTGGATGCTGCTTCCCTGCGCGCTGGTGATGCTGGCGTTCGGGTTGGCTATTCCGAATGTGCTGAGCCAGGCGCTGAGCCGCTACCGGCAGCAACTCGGCACCGCCGGCGCGTTATTCGGGCTGTTGTACTATCTGCTGATCGGCCTGGGGCTGACGATCGCGGCGCGCGGGCAGGATTTGGCCGCCACGCTGCTGCTGTGCGGCCTGTTGAGCCTGTGGTGCGCCGGCCGCTTGCCGGCCGGTGCGCCCGAGCTTAACCCGAAAGCTGCTCGATAGTTTGCAAAATGCGCTTGTCGGAGATCGGGTAAGGCGTGCCCAGCTGCTGCGCGAACAGGCTGACGCGCAGCTCTTCGATCATCCAGCGCACCGCTTTCACCTCTTCCTCCTGCTGTCGCTTCGGCGGCAGCTTGTTCAGCCACTGCTGCCAGGCCTGCTGCACCTGCTCCACCCGCAGCATCTGCGCGCGATCGCGGTGCGGATCGATAGCCAGTTTTTCCAACCGGCGCTCGATCGCCTGCAGGTAACGCAACGTGTCCGGCAGGCGTTTCCAGCCGTTGCCGGTCACGAAGCCGCGGTAAACCAGCCCGCCGAGCTGGGTCTTGATATCCGACAGCGCCAGCGCCAACGACATGTCCACCCGGCCTTTCAGTCTTTTGTTGATGTTGAAGACCGCCGTCAGGATCTGCTCAACCTGCTTGGCCACCTCGACGACCGTGTCGTTCAGCTCGGCGCGGATCTGCTCCTGCAGGCGGGCAAAGCCTTCCTCTTGCCAGACCGGGCCGCCGTGTTCGGCGATCAGCTTATCGATGCCACACGAAATGCAGTCGTCGATCAGCTCCAGCACCTTGCCGTACGGGTTGAAATAGAGCCCCAGCTTGGCCTTGTTCGGCAGCTTTTCATGCAGGTATTTGATCGGCGAAGGAATATTCAGCAACAGCAGGCGGCGAGTGCCCTGCCACATCGCCTGTTGCTGCTCGCTTTCGCTGTCGAACAGCCGGATCGCCACGCTGTCCTTTTCATCCACCAGCGCCGGGTACGCCTTCATCGAATAGCCACCGCGCTTCTGCTCGTAAAACGCCGGCAATTGGCCAAAGCTCCAGACATGCAGGTTGCTCTGCTCCAGCCCGTCGTCGGCCACCGCCGACAGCGTCTCCTGCACCTTCTCTTTCAGCTGCAGGCGCAAGGCCGCCAGGTCTTTGCCTTCGCGCAGCGTCTGGTTTTTTTCGCCCACTACGCGGAAGGTCATCTTCAGGTGATCGGGCACCTGATCCCACTGCCAGTCATCACGTGACACGGTCACGCCGGTCATGCGTCGCAGCTCGCGCTCCAGCGCGTCTAGCAGCGGCAATTCCAGCGCCGTTACGCGGCCAAGGAACGCTTCTGCGTAGTTCGGCGCCGGCACGAAGTTGCGGCGCACCGGCTTCGGCAGCGACTTGATCAGCGCAATCACCAGCTCGCGGCGGATGCCGGGGATCTGCCATTCGAAGCCCTGCTCCTCCACCTGGTTGAGGATCGGCAGCGGAATGTGCACCGTCACGCCGTCGGCGTCGGTGCCCGGTTCGAACTGGTAGCTCAGCCGCAGCTTGAGGTTGCCCTGATGCCAGAAGTTCGGGTAGTCGAGCGCGCTGATCTTGTTGGCGCCATCTTTGATCAGCATCTCTTTTTCGAAGTTCAGCAGGTCGGGCTGCTGTTTGGCGGCGCTCTTCCACCAGCTGTCGAAATGACGGCCAGAAACCACGTCGTTGGGGATGCGGCGATCGTAGAAGCCGAACAGCGTTTCGTCGTCCACCAGAATGTCGCGGCGGCGCGATTTATGCTCCAGCTCTTCCACTTCGGCGCGCAGCTTTTGGTTTTCGCGGAAGAAGGCGTGGCGCGTCTGCCAGTCGCCCTCCACCAGCGCATGGCGGATAAACAGCTCGCGGCACAGCAGCGGATCGATGGCGCCGTAGTTGACCTGGCGCGCCGCGACGATCGGCAGACCGAACAGCGTGACCTTTTCGCTGGCCATCACCGCCCCCTGCGACTTCGACCAGTGCGGCTCGCTGTAGCTGTGTTTCACCAGGTGCTGAGCCAGCGGCTCGATCCATTCCGGTTCGATACGTGCGGCGATGCGCCCCCACAGGCGGCTGGTTTCCACCAGTTCGGCCACCATGGTCCACTTCGGCGGCTTCTTGAACAGGCCAGAGCCGGGGAAGATGGAGAAACGGGCGTTGCGCGCGCCGGTAAATTCCTGTTTGTCCGCATCCTTCTGGCCGATATGCGACAGCAAACCGGTCAGCAGCGCGGTGTGTACGCTGCGGTAGTCGGAAGGCGTGCTGTTGATCGGCAGCCCCAGCTCTTTCACCACCTGGCGCAGCTGGGTATAGATATCCTGCCACTCACGCACGCGCAGGTAGTTGAGGAAATCGTTGCGGCACAGCCGGCGGAACTGGCTGGAAGAGTTCGCCTTTTGCTGCTCCTGCAGATAATCCCACAGGTTGACGAACGCCAGGAAGTCCGAGTCTTTGTCGGCGAAGCGGCGGTGTTTCTCATCCGAGGCTTGCTGCTTGTCCATCGGGCGCTCACGCGGATCCTGAATCGACAGCGCGGCGGTGATGATCATCACCTCGCGCACGCTGCCGCTCTTCTGCGCTTCCAGCACCATGCGCGCCAGACGCGGGTCGATCGGCAACTGCGCCAGCTGGCGGCCCTGCGGCGTCAGCTGGTAATGGCCGTTGTCGGCGGTGGTGATCGCCCCCAGCTCTTCCAGCAGGCGCACGCCATCCTGAATGTTGCGCTTGTCCGGCGCCTCGACGAACGGAAACGCGGCGATATCGCCCAGTCCCAGCGAGGTCATCTGCAAAATAACCGACGCCAGGTTGGTGCGCAGAATTTCAGGATCGGTAAACGCCGGCCGCGAGAGGAAATCCTGCTCGGAGTACAGACGGATGCACACCCCTTCCGACACGCGGCCGCAGCGCCCTTTACGCTGGTTGGCGGAGGCCTGCGACACCGGTTCGATCGGCAGGCGCTGCACCTTGGTGCGGAAGCTGTAGCGGCTGATGCGCGCGGTGCCCGGATCGATAACGTACTTGATGCCCGGCACCGTCAGCGAGGTTTCCGCCACGTTGGTGGCTAGCACGATGCGCCGGCCGTGGTGCGACTGGAACACCCGGTTCTGCTCGCTGTTCGACAGGCGCGCATACAGCGGCAGCACTTCGGTGTGCGGCAGATTGAGGCGGTTCAGGGCGTCGGCGGTATCGCGGATCTCGCGCTCGCCGCTCATGAAGATCAGAATGTCGCCCGGTCCTTCGCGCCCAAGCTCGTCCACCGCATCGAAAATCGCCTGCAGCTGGTCGCGATCGGTATCGTCGCCGTCGTCGACCACCGGGCGGTAGCGCACCTCTACCGGGTAAGTGCGGCCGGAAACCTCGATGATTGGCGCATTGTTGAAATGGCGCGAGAAGCGCTGCGGATCGATGGTCGCCGAGGTGATGATCACCTTGAGATCCGGGCGCTTCGGCAACAGTTCACGCAGGTAGCCGAGAATAAAGTCGATGTTGAGGCTGCGCTCGTGCGCTTCATCGATGATCAGCGTGTCGTACTGCATCAGCAGGCGGTCCTGCTGAATTTCGGCCAGCAAGATACCGTCGGTCATCAGCTTGACCAGGGTATTTTCTCCCACCTGATCGTTGAAGCGCACCTTGTAGCCGACGCTGCCGCCGAGCGGGGTTTCCAGCTCGTCGGCGATGCGGTTGGCGACGGTGCGCGCCGCCAGGCGGCGCGGTTGGGTATGGCCGATCAGCCCTTTCACCCCGCGCCCCAGTTCCAGGCAGATCTTCGGCAGCTGGGTGGTTTTCCCCGAGCCGGTCTCCCCGGCGACGATCACCACCTGGTGATCGCGAATGGCGTTTAAAATGTCCTGCTTTTTTTGGCTGACCGGCAGGCTTTCCGGATAGGTAATACGCGGGCAAGACGCGGCGCGCGCCTGCACTTTTTGCCGCGCCGCCGCGATGTCGCTTTCTACTTCGGCGGCAACCGCCAGCTGAGCATCGGGATTTTTGATTTTTCGTGCGCCCTGCAGGCGACGACGCAGGCGTTGTTGATCGCGGAGCATCAGCTCACCCAGTTGGGCCGGCAGTGCCTCGAGCGGAGATTTCACGTTCGGTGTTCCTTGTTTCTTCGCCGCCAAGGCCAGGCTTGGCAACGGTTTGGTGTTTTTTTAGCGATTTTTTTGCTTTAGCCGTACAGCCTATCACAAACGGCTTTCTCCCCCTACTTCCGCGAGTAAAGCGTCGCCATGTCATTCAATAAAATCGAACGAAGGTCTCGAAATATTGCGCTATCACTGTGGGGGGAATGTGAATAGCATGTAGTTCATGCAAGGGACGCTGAGTCCTGATGTCACTGTCACAACGTAAGGAATTATCGATGAGCAACGTATTGGTTCTGAAATCAAGCATCCTGGCGACCTACTCTCAGTCTAACCAACTGGCCGATTTCTTCGTAGAGCAATGGAGCAACGCCCACAGCGGCGACACCATCACCGTGCGCGATCTGGCCGCGCAGCCAATTCCGGTGCTGGACGGTGAACTGGTCGGCGCGCTGCGTCCTTCCGATGCGCCGTTGACTCCACGTCAACAAGAAGCGCTGGCCCTGTCGGACGAGCTGATCGCCGAGCTGCAGGCCAATGACGTCATCGTGATTGCCGCACCGATGTACAACTTCAACATCCCGACCCAGCTGAAAAACTATTTCGACCTGGTTGCCCGCGCCGGCGTGACCTTCCGTTATACCGAAAACGGTCCGGAAGGCCTGGTTAAAAACAAACGCGCCGTGATCCTGACCAGCCGCGGCGGCATCCATAAAGGCACCCCAACCGACCTGGTAGAACCTTACCTGCGTCTGTTCCTGGGCTTCATCGGCATCACCGACGTGGAGTTCGTCTTCGCGGAAGGTATCGCCTACGGCCCGGAAGTGGCGACCAAAGCACAGGAAGACGCGAAAGCGGCCCTGTCTCAGGTGGTTGCTGCCTAAGACTCTGCGCAGGGGCGCCAAGCCCCTGCCGGACAAGAGGCAAGTCCTGTCAAACCTGCACTACCCTCATAATAATCATCTATCCGTATCTTTTGGCGCGCCAGACGGCGCGCTTTTTTTATTTCTTCAGCCACTGGCCGTTGATGCCGCGCACATACTCGCCGCTCTGCGCGCGCGTCACCAGCTTCTGCCCGGCCATGCGCGCCACTTCGTCGACGGCGATATGGTTGCCGTCCGCCACTTCCTGATACTTCTCGGTGCGGCCGGCGTTGATGCGCTTCACCAGCGCCAGCGTTTCCGCGTCCTGCTTCACCGGCGCGATGTAGCCGCTCAGGGTTTCGCCCACCCGCCCTTGCTGCTTCGCCTCATCCAGCGTCAGCGCCATCGCCACGCTGCTGAACAACCAGGCGGCGCCGGCCAGCCACAAATAACGTTTTTTCATGTCGGCTCCTAGAACAGACCGCTTTGGGTTTTCAGCAGGTTTTCGACGTCCTTATCCACTTTGATATGAATTTCATGCTCGATCTTGACGTTCATATTGATGGTGATCGGATCCTTCGGCGTCGCCACCTCGATGCGCGGCACGCAGCCGCTCAGCAGCGAAACGCACAGCACCGCTGCCAGCGCCGACACACTCATGATTTTCATTGTTGCTCCCCAGGTTGTGAGAGGGCCTGCTCCAGCCACTCCTGTAAATTGTCGCCGAAGCGCAAACTGCGCCACAGCTGAAACACGTTTTCCTGATGGCGATAGTTCAGGATCACCTCACGCTTGGCGCTCTTCTGCGGGTTGATACCGTCGATGCGCGCGCTCAGCGTCAACTCACCCAGGTTGTCGAGGTCGACCCGGGCGTGCGAACGGTTGATTTCCATATAGCGCAGCCAGTCGATCGCCGCGCCGGTCGCCAGGTTGTTGCTGCCGATGGCGTCGGCCATGTCTTTGTCCAGCCGCAGCGTCAACGTGCCGGCATTGGCGATCCAGCCGTTTTGCACCAGCCACTTGGGGTGGTTCAGGAACAGCGGCAGCTCGCCGTCGACGCGGCCGGACATGGCGAACTGCTTCGGTTTCAGGGCGGTGAACAGCGCGCTGAGATCGACCTTGTCCAGTTTCAGCACCGCAGCGTCATGCTGCGGCAACCGCAGCGCCGACAGGCTGATATGCCCGTTGAGCATGTCCACGCCGACGTTGCTCAACGTCAGCGGCTGCCTTTCGCTATAAGGATAGGTGCCCTGCAGATCGGCGGAAATGTTCTGCATCTCGAACAGGTTGCTGAAAGACTTGATGCGCAGCGACACCGGCTGTTTGGCACCCAGCAGCCACTGATGCTGCTTGAACCGGTACGACAGGATGAAGTCCAGGCCGCTCATCTCGCCGTCCTTCAGCCACATGCCGCCGTTTTTCACCACCCAGTGGCCGCCGGCCTCGAAGCCTTGTTCACGGGCAGCGGAAAACGCCGACTGCGCGTAAAACTCGCCGTCGCGCAGCGTGAGATTGAGATCCGGTGCCAGCAGCGGCTGGAAGACCTTCAGCGACTGTTTCGGCCACCAGGCTTCGCCGCGCAGGCGTTCGCCGTCCCAGCGGCCGCGCAGCGCGATCGGCCCGATCTGCTGCGCCTGCAGTTTGCCCTGCAGCTGGAAACTGTCCGGCGAACGGCCGCTCAGCTGCAGCGCCAGCACCGGCGCCGGCAGATGGCCGCCGTCGCTGAAGCTGACCTTATCCGCCGCCAGCTGGAGTTCGCCGTTGAGCTGCGGGCTTTGTTCATCACGCTGCCAGCGCAGCGGTTGGTTGAGGCTCAGGCGCGGCGCGGCGACCGTCACCAGACCGTACTTCAACTTGTCGAAGCCAGTGGAGAGCTTGTCGAGCACCAGCTCGCTGTCCTGCCAGCGGCCGCTGCCGGCGACGTCCCAGGCAGCCTGCAGCGGCGGCAACCGGCCGTTGCCCCAGTAACGCCACTGCCAGTCGCCCTTGTCCGGCCAGAAATCCTGCGCCTGGCCGTCCAGGTGCAGCTTGAAGCGCCCCCAATAACTGTCGCTGGCGCTCAAAATCGCCTGCAGGCGGCCGGTGATGCCGGCGGCGGTCACCTTCACGCCCGCCAGCGGCAAACGCGCCTCTTCCAGCGTCATTTCCGGCGTCACCTTGCCCCACAGACGGAGCAGCGAACCTGGCTGAAGCACCAGCGTCGGATTAAGAATGCTGCCGCCGATCACGCCCGGGATTGACGCGGTGGTGGAGAAGTCGGCCAGATTGGCCTGGCCGGTCAGTTGGAAGCGCAGATCGCTGTCGGTCAACCCTACCTTGCCCGGCCCGAGGGTGAGCACCGCATTGCCCTTGCCGTTGTGGCCGGCGGTGATCACGTTCAGCCGCGCGCTGATCTCCGTTTCATCCCACCCTTTGCTCCAGTCGTGCAGTGCGATGTTCAGGCCGCCGTTCAACGGCTGCCCGCTGTATGGCCAACGCCACTCGCCCTGCTTGATGCTGACCCGCTGCGGGGTCACTTCCCACGGCAACACCGCCAGCGGCCGATCGTCGCCTTTTTCGCTTACCGTCAACACGCCCTGCTGCTGTTGCCAGCGCATGTCCAGCAATACCGGTTTTTCCAGATAGGCGGTCTGCATTTCCCCCTGCAGCGCGCCCTGCGTCGGCAGGCTGGCCAAATCCAGCGGAAGAGTTATCTTGCCGGCGAGGTGCAGCGGTTGCGCGCTGTTGGGTGGGACGACGCTCAGGCTCTGCAACGTCAGCTGCTGTTTTTCATCCAGCTGTGCCTCGGCGCTGAGATTCGGCCCCCGATAATGCAGGCGTTGCCCGTCAGGGCCGGAGGAAAGCTGCAGCTTGCCGGCATAGCGCTGCCAGGGAATGAGCGTCAGATCATTAATGGTGAGATCCAGCGCCGGCAGTTGCCGCTGCAATTGATCGAGCGCCAGCGGCGCGCTGTTGGCGTCGCCGCTCGGCAGTTTTGACAAACAGGCGCTATCGACGCTGACCTTATCGCTCGACAGCTGCCAACGGCCCTGGCGGTAAGCCAGCCGCGTCGACCCGACGTTGGCCAGCAGGCAATCTTGCGCGGTGAAACGCGCCCCCGCCAGCGTCAGGCCGCCCTGATGCCAATGCAATTTATCCTGCAACTCCAGGCGGCTCCCCGCCGGCAACCAATGCGATAACACCCCCGGCAGCCAGCGCGGCAAAGTTTGCCACAACGCCAGCACCAGAATTGCGCAGCCCGCCACCGTCCCTATGAATACTTTCAATCGCCTGGTCATTAAATGATTGCTTCGTTCCTGAGTTAGGCATCCATTAAGTCTATGCCTGAATTGACAATAATGATGGCACGAATTTGACATAGGGTGAAGCTGAGTGCGGTCGCAGAAGCGATTTGCACCTTTTTGGCGCAAACGTGTGCGGGTTGTAGATTTTCGTTACATATACATCACATAAATAGGACAGTTTTCAGACTTTTGTTATTGTCGTTACCGTTGATGATTAATAGTCTTGCAACCATTCTAATAAAAGTTCAGCTGCTAGCTAACTGTGTACTAGAGAAGCCATTCCCCACACCCCCGTGGGGATTTTTTTGCCGCTAATTTCAAATCACGGCCTCAATAAAAGCCTGTACTATGTGGCTGTCGCTCGCTTTACGCCAGATAGCATAAATATCGCTGCGCATTTCATTCCCGCACTCGATATACGCAACCTCTCGCTGTCGCGCCAGGCTTTCAGGGACAAACGCATACCCCAACCCCGCGGTGACGCAGGCGAATATCACGTCGTAGCATTCCACCTCCAGCAGCGCGGCGGGGATGAGTTGCTGCTTCTGCAACCAGGTATCCACCAGATGGCGATAGTGGCATTGCCGCGAATAAACATAGAGATCGCTTTTTGCCAACAACGCTGGCTGATACGCCCCGCCAATGAAGACCAAACGCTCCTGAAAAGCACGACGGCTCTGCAACTGCGGATGTTCTATCGGCCCATCAGAAAACACCACGTCCAGCGTCCCTTTTTGCAATTGAAACTCCAGATCCAGCGAATAGCCCTGCACCACACTCAACTGAACACGGCGGTTCTGCGCACGGTAATGCGCCAACTTTTGCGGCAGATGATGGCTCAAGGCGATATCCAGCGCGCCAAGCTTCAGTTCACCCTGCACCGGATCCTGTTCAAGCTGCGCTCGCGCCCGCTCTTCGATAGCCAAAAAGCGCTTGGCCTTATGGTAAAGCGCTCGGCCTTCCGGCGTAAGCGACAACCGATTGCGCTCACGATCAAATAGCGTAACGCCACACGCCGTTTCCAACTCTTTTAATTTCTTGGTCACGTTAGAGGGCACGCAAAACAGCCTCTCCGCCGCTGCCGTCAGACTCTCCGACTCCACCACCATGCAAAAGGTGGCTAACTGGGCACGTTTAAACATATCAAGCCTTCACCAAAAGTGAATAACTCACGAACTTTATTTCACTTTTAGTCAGTCATCAAGCCCGTAAAATCCTCGCTGTCAGCACAATGCTGCCCCCTGGAGATATCCAGTTTCATTCCCGACCGAGGAAATAAACCATGATCACGCTTAACGTCTTTTTTCAGGTCAACCCGGCCAAGCGACCCGCGTTTCTCAGCCTGCTCAACACCATGGTGCAGGAATCCAATAAAGAAACCGGCTGCTCTTTTTACCAGCTTTGGCAATGCCAGAACGATGAAAACAGCTATGCGCTGATTGAAAACTGGGACGATAAGGCGTCGCTTGCGGCGCACCAGAAAACACCGCATTGGATCGCCTTTAACGATGCCGTCAACGGGTATTTGACCCATGACTACGATGAGCATCATTACACGGAAATCGCTCGCTAACATCGCGTGAACCGGCCCAATGCGGGCCGGTTTCATTCCGCTGTCTGATCGAACAAACCCCGCACTGGACAAACTGCTAACCAATTGTCGAATTTACTAAAATCTGTTAAATTGATCACAAAATCACGGTGGAGAAACCACGATGAAATTGGCGATATACAGTACCAAACAGTATGACCGTAAATATCTCGAACTGGTGAATCAGCAGTTTGGCTATGAGCTGGAATTCTTCGACTTTTTACTCAGTAAAAAAACCGCCAAAACGGCCGCCGGTTGCAAGGCGGTGTGCCTCTTCGTCAACGACGACGGCAGCCGTGAAGTGCTCGAAGAACTGGCGGCGCTGGGCGTCGAAATTCTCGCCTTGCGCTGCGCCGGTTTTAATAACGTCGATCTGGACGCCGCCCAAGAACTGGGCATCAAGGTGGTGCGCGTGCCGGCCTACTCGCCGGAAGCTGTGGCAGAACACGCGGTAGGCATGATGATGTGCCTGAACCGCCGTATTCACCGCGCCTATCAACGCACGCGCGACGCCAACTTCTCGCTGGAAGGGCTGATCGGCTTTAACATGCACAACCGCACCGCCGGCGTGATCGGCACCGGTAAAATCGGCGTGGCGACGATGCGCATTCTGAAAGGCTTCGGCATGAAGCTGCTGGCCTACGATCCGTTCCCGAGCGAACAGGCGCTGGAACTGGGCGCGGAATATGTCGATCTGAAAACGCTGTACGCGCAGTCCGACGTGATCACCCTGCATTGCCCGCTAACGCCGGAAAACCACCATCTGCTGAATGCCGACGCCTTCGCGATGATGAAAAACGGCGTGATGGTGATCAACACCAGCCGCGGCGCGCTGATCGACTCCACCGCCGCCATCGATGCGCTGAAACAGCAGAAAATCGGCGCGCTGGGGATGGACGTTTACGAGAATGAACGCGATCTGTTCTTCGAAGACAAGTCGAACGACGTGATTCAGGATGACGTGTTCCGCCGCCTCTCGGCCTGCCACAACGTGCTGTTTACCGGCCATCAGGCTTTCCTGACCGAAGAGGCGCTGACCAGTATTTCGCAAACCACGCTGCAGAACATCAGCCAGTTGGATCGCGGCGAAACCTGCCCGAACCAGTTGAACGCCTGAGCGTAACCTCGGGGCGCCCTTGCGGCGCCCTGTTTATTTGAGAGCGCGCGATGAGAAAAACCACGGTAGCCGCCCTTGCGGCGCTGGCCTTAGCGGGGTGCAGCATGAAACCACACACGGCCGTCACGCCAGGCGATCTGTTGCATCACAACTTCGTGTTGCAAAGCGTGGATGGCGAAACGGCGATGTCACCGGCGGGCGGCGGCCTGCTCAATCTGGAGTTCGGCGAGAGCCTGCATGTCTCCGGCGCGATGTGCAACCGCTTCTTCGGCCAGGGGCAATTACGCGACGGCGTGCTGACGGTGAAACCGCTGGCCTCGACCCGCAGGCTGTGCCCTGATGAACAGCGCAACCGCTGGGATCGGGTGATCGGCACCGTGCTGGAAAACGGCGCCGAAGTAACGCTAAACGCCCAGCAACTGACGCTCAACGGCAGCGGCCACACGCTTATCTATACCCTGCGCGATTGGGTGTATTGATCCTGCACGCCAGGCCTGGCGCCGCGGGCTTACCCGGCGCAGCTGCCCAGGCCCAGCGTGCGTTCTTCGCACTGCTTGCCGTTCGGCATCTGGCACATGCGCAGCGCTTCACCGTTCAGGTTGTGCGCGATGGTGGTGACGCCGCCGACCGCCGCGCAACCGGCGCTGGTCTGCAACGTATTGATTCTGGCACTGTTGCCCTGCTGTACTGGCTCTTCGTTATTGCTGCTGCACGCGGCTAAAAGCAGCACGGCGCTGGCAAGCAGCCATTTTGATGTCGTCATTATCCCACTCCTGAACCCGGAACTGCGCTGTGTAAAATCGCCATTGCTGATAACGCGCGTCACTTGGCGGACACGTTTCGCTATCTTTGATGCAAACTTGTTTAATCTAGCTCGATATATAAATAATGAAAATATATTCCAGCCATTATTTGTCATTTTTTTGCACCGGCCGAACATTTATTTTGTTTGCAGAATATTTCCGCACCGGCGCGCGGTGCCAAACGTGACGGCGCCACCCGCTGCCAGGCCCCTGCCGCACGCAGAAAGTGATAACGTCACCGCTGCCGATGAGGAAGTTTCTCTCGCGATATCGGTATTCATTATCTTCGCGTGCTTTGAGTAAGACGGCGCATTTTTTGCTACCGGAGAGAAGGATATTTACGTCTATGCTGGCGGCGCTAAGTAATTAGCATTCCACTATTTTCAGTGAATGATGGCTGAATTCTTCAACCGGCGCGACTTACTGTCACGCCGGCCTTTTTTTACATTAAAATAACACTCAGTGTACCGAGGCTTTGGACAGTAAATTAATCACCAGCACGCCGGCAATAATTAATCCCATGCCGACGATCGCCGGCCAATCCAATTTTTGCTGATAAACGAATACCGCGGCGATCGATACCAGCACAATCCCCATGCCCGACCAAATCGCATACACGATGCCCAGCGGCATGCTCTTGACCACCATCGACAGCCCCCAAAATGCCACGCCGTAGCCCAGCACCACCAGCAGCGACGGCCACAGGCGGGTAAAGCCCTCGGAGGCTTTCAACATGGTGGTGGCGATCACTTCCGCGACTATCGCCATCGTCAAATACATAAATGCGCTCATGGTTTTCTTCTGTCAGTTTGCTGATGCGCAATTATGACGCGCCGGAAATAAATTGTCTTTAAACGGTGAAAACAATTTATTGCCGCCGGTCCCCAATCGGCGAGGAAATACGCCCTTGGCGATTTATCACCCGCCACACAAACACGATAAAGCCACGTTCAAACCCTCTGTTAGACTTTTTCCCATTACTGCGGAAGTGCGCTTTCGCGGCTTTGTGAGCAATGAAAAGGTAATGTCGATGATAACTACAGATGGTAATAACGCAGTCGCTTCCGTGGCCTACCGCACCAACGAAGTGATTGCCATCTACCCTATCACGCCAAGTTCTACCATGGCGGAGCAGGCGGACGCCTGGTCCGGCGATGGCCGGCAAAACATCTGGGGCGACATCCCGCGGGTGGTGGAAATGCAGTCGGAAGGTGGCGCGATCGCCACCGTGCACGGCGCCTTGCAAACCGGCGCGCTGTCGACCTCGTTCACGTCATCGCAGGGTCTGCTGCTGATGATCCCGACGCTGTACAAACTGGCCGGCGAGCTGACGCCGTTCGTGCTGCACGTCGCCGCGCGCACCGTGGCCACGCACGCGCTGTCTATCTTCGGCGACCATTCTGACGTGATGGCGGTACGCCAGACCGGCTGCGCCATGCTGTGCGCCGGCAGCGTGCAGGAAGCGCAGGACTTCGCGCTGATCTCGCAGACCGCCACCCTCAACGCGCGCGTGCCGTTTATCCATTTCTTCGACGGCTTCCGCACCTCGCACGAGATCAACAAGATCGTGCCGCTCAGCGACGATACGCTGCGGCAAATGTTGCCGCAGGCGGCGATCGACGCTCACCGCAGCCGGGCGCTGTCGCCGGATCATCCGGTGGTGCGCGGCACTTCCGCCAACCCGGACACTTATTTCCAGTCGCGTGAAGCCACCAACCCGTGGTATGACGCCACCGGCCAGCACCTGATCGACGCCATGGCGGCCTTCGCCGCCCTTACCGGCCGCCACTATCGGCCGTTCGACTATTACGGCCATCCGCAGGCCGAACGCGTGGTGGTGGTGATGGGTTCCGCCGCCGGCACCTGCGAAGAGGTGATCGACACCCTGCTGACCCGCGGCGAGAAAGTCGGCGTGCTGAAAGTCCGGCTGTTCCGGCCGTTCTCCGCCAAATACCTGCTCGACGCCCTGCCGGACAGCGTGCGCAGCGTCGCGGTGCTCGATCGCACCAAAGAACCGGGCGCGCTGGCCGAGCCGTTGTATCTGGACGTGATGACCGCGCTGGCGGAAGCCTACAGCCGGGGTGAACGCGCCACGCTGCCGCGGGTGATCGGCGGCCGTTACGGCCTGTCGTCGAAAGAGTTCGGCCCCGACTGCGCGCTGGCGGTGTTCCGTGAGCTGGTCCAGCCGCAGCCGCGCCCGCGCTTTACCGTCGGCATCTTCGATGATGTCACCGGGCTTTCGCTGCCGCTGAGCGACGAAATCCTGCCGCAGCGCGCCTCGCTGGAAGCGCTTTTCTACGGTTTGGGCAGCGACGGCTCGGTCTCGGCCACCAAGAACAACATCAAGATCATCGGCAACGCCACGCCGCTGTATGCCCAGGGCTATTTCGTCTACGACTCCAAAAAGGCCGGCGGCCTGACGGTGTCGCACCTGCGCGTCAGCGAGCAGCCGATCAATTCGGCTTACCTGGTCAGCCGCGCGGACTTCGTCGGCTGCCACCAGCTGCAGTTTATCGATAAGTACCAAATGGTCGAACGCCTGAAGCCCGGCGGCACCTTCCTGCTCAATACCCCTTACGGCGCCGACGAGGTCTGGTCAAGCCTGCCGCAGGAGGTTCAGGCGCTGTTGCACCAACGCCAGGCGCGTTTCTATATCATCAACGCCGCCAAGCTGGCGCGCGAATGCCGGCTCGGCGCGCGTATCAACACCGTCATGCAGATGGCGTTTTTCCACCTGACGCAGATCCTGCCGAGCGACGTGGCGCTGCAACAGCTGCAGGACGCCATCGCCCGCAGCTACAGCAGCAAGGGCCAGGAGATCGTCGAACGCAACTGGCAGGCGCTGGGCGCCACCCGGGCCGCGCTGACCGAGATCCCGCTGCAGCCGATCGACGCCAGCAGCCCGATGCGCCCGCCGGTGGTCTCGGACGCCGCGCCGGACTTCGTCAAAACCGTTACCGCCGCGATGCTGGCCGGGCTGGGCGATGCGTTGCCGGTTTCCGCCTTCCCGCCGGACGGCACCTGGCCGGTGGGCACCACCCAATGGGAAAAGCGCAACATCGCCGAAGAGATCCCGATCTGGCAGCCCGACCTGTGCACCCAGTGCAACCACTGCGTCGCCGCCTGCCCGCACTCCGCCATTCGCGCCAAGGTAGTTCAGCCGGCGGAGATGGAGCACGCCCCCGCCTCCCTGCAGTCACTGGATGTCAAAGCGCGCGATATGCGCGGCCAGAAATACGTGCTGCAGGTAGCGCCGGAAGATTGCACCGGCTGTAACCTGTGCGTCGAGGTCTGCCCGGCGAAAGATCGCCAGAACCCGGAGATCAAGGCCATCAACATGGCTTCCCGCCTCGATAATCTGACGGCGGAGAAAGACAACTACGACTTCTTCCTGCAGCTGCCGGAAATCGATCCGACGCAGCTGGAGCGCATCGATATTCGCACCTCGCAGCTGATCACGCCGCTGTTCGAGTACTCCGGTGCCTGCTCCGGCTGCGGTGAAACGCCGTACATCAAGCTGTTGACCCAGCTCTATGGCGACCGCTTGCTGATCGCCAACGCCACCGGCTGTTCGTCGATCTACGGCGGCAATCTGCCGACCACGCCGTACACCACCAACGCCGAAGGGCGCGGCCCGGCGTGGGCCAACTCGCTGTTCGAAGACAACGCCGAATTTGGCCTGGGCTTCCGCCTGACGGTCGATCAACATCGCGCGCGGGTGCTGCGCCTGCTGAATTCGCTGGCACCGCAGCTGCCGGAGCAGTTGGTCAATGCCCTGCAGATGGAAGATGTGGCGCCGGAGCCGCGCCGTAAGCAGATCGCCGAACTACGCGCGCTGCTGGCAAGTCTCGAAGGCGAAGACGCACGCCAGCTGGCGGCCGACGCCGACTACCTGGTGGATAAATCCATCTGGCTGATCGGCGGGGACGGCTGGGCCTACGACATCGGCTTCGGCGGTTTGGATCACGTGCTCAGCCTGACGGAGAACGTCAACGTGCTGGTGCTCGACACCCAGTGCTACTCCAACACCGGCGGCCAGCAGTCGAAGGCCACGCCGCTCGGCGCGGTGACCAAGTTCGGTGAACACGGCAAGCGCAAGGCACGCAAGGATTTGGGCGTCAGCATGATGATGTACGGCCATGTCTACGTCGCGCAGATCTCGCTGGGGGCGCAGCTTAACCAAACGGTGAAAGCGATTCAGGAGGCCGAAGCCTATCCGGGCCCGTCGCTGATCATCGCCTACAGCCCGTGCGAAGAGCACGGCTACGATCTGGCGCTCAGTCACGATCAGATGAAACAGCTGACCGCCACCGGCTTCTGGCCGCTGTACCGCTTCGATCCGCGCCGCAGCGCCGAGGGCAAGGCCGCATTGGCGCTGGACTCACGGCCGCCGAACAGCAGCCTGACGGAAACGCTGCTGAAAGAACAGCGTTTCCGCCGCCTGAACTCGCAGCAGCCGGAAGTGGCCAGCGCGCTGTATCAGGCCGCCGAGAAAGAGCTGAAGGAGAAATACGACTTCCTCAGCCTGCTGGCCGGCAAGGCGGAAAAATCCGCCACTGAGTAATCCCCTTCAGGGCGCGAGCGATTCGCGCCCTGTTCTTTTACCGCCGGCGTAAGCCGCAGCAATAAAACCTGCTGGCATTCCTGCGCGCAATCCGTACCATACAGGCCTCGCGTCGGGCGCGTGGCGGCAGGATGATGAATAATGATCAAAATCGGCCGGTTGAATGGTAAACTCGCGGTCTACAACGCCATGCCCCTAGTGCCCCCCATTGAGAATGAGCACGATTTAAATGTCAGAAAAGCAATCCGTTAGCCAAAAAGAGCAGTACAACCTGAACAAATTGCAAAAGCGCCTGCGCCGCAACGTAGGTGAAGCGATCGCCGATTTCAATATGATTGAAGAAGGCGACCGCATCATGGTCTGCCTGTCCGGCGGTAAAGACAGCTACACGATGCTGGAGATCCTGCGCAACCTGCAGCAGAGTGCGCCGATCAACTTCTCGCTGATCGCGGTCAATCTCGATCAGAAACAGCCCGGCTTCCCGGAGCATATTCTGCCCGCCTACCTGGAAAGCCTGGGGGTAGAGTACAAGATCGTCGAAGAGAACACCTACAGCATCGTCAAAGACAAGATCCCGGAAGGCAAAACCACCTGTTCACTGTGCTCGCGCCTGCGCCGCGGCATTCTGTACCGCACCGCCACCGAACTGGGCGCCACCAAGATCGCGCTGGGCCACCACCGCGACGACATTTTGCAGACGCTGTTCCTCAACATGTTCTACGGCGGCAAGATGAAAGGCATGCCACCCAAGCTGATGAGCGACGACGGCAAGCACGTAGTCATTCGTCCGCTGGCCTATTGCCGCGAGAAAGACATCGAGCGTTTCTCGATCGCCAAAGCCTTCCCGATCATTCCGTGCAACCTGTGCGGCTCGCAGCCTAATCTGCAGCGCCAGGTGATCGGCGACATGCTGCGCGACTGGGACAAGCGTTACCCAGGCCGGTTGGAAACCATGTTCAGCGCCATGCAAAACGTGGTGCCTTCGCACCTGAGCGATATCAACCTGTTCGATTTCAAAGGCATTCACCACGGTAGCGCCGTGGTGGACGGCGGCGATTTGGCCTTCGATCGTGAAGACATCCCGATGCAGCCGGTCGGCTGGCAGCCGGAAGACTCGGACGACGCGCTGCCTGCGCCGGAGCGGTTGAACGTGCTGGAAATCAAATAAGCCCCCTCGCCGCTAGCCATCCTGCGAGCGGCGACATTTCCCTCTCTCGACGATCTCGATCCTGTTCACAGTTTGCGCAAAATTTACTGGGCGGTGCCGTTTTTACCCTATACTGTTTATTTATACAGTCACTTGGAGAGCGCGCAATGAATATTACCCCCTGCCTGTCCCACGTCTCGCTAGGCTCCAACGATTTCGAGGCCGCCGCGGCCTTTTACGATCGTGCGCTGGCCGCCTTGGGTTGCCGACGCGTGTTGGAACATCCTGGCGCCATCGGTTACGGCCGCGATTACCCGGAGTTTTGGCTGCAGGTGCCGATCGACGGCCGCCCGGCCTCGCCCGGCAACGGTACGCACGTCGGTTTTTTCGCCACCAGCAAGCAACAGGTGGATGAATTCCATCGTCAGGCGCTGCTGGCCGGCGCCGTCGATGAAGGCGCGCCCGGTTCGCGGCCGCACTACGGTGAGGCTTACTACGGCTGCTTTGTTCGGGATTTGGATGGGCACAAGATTGAAGCCAGCTTCTGGGATGAAAGCGCGGCCTGAAGAAGTGTGGAAGCCGAATAAAAAAATGCCGGTGATTAAACCGGCATTGTACGAATCAAATGTGCTATGCAGTAATTCAAAAATAAGAAAGTAAGACAATTATGGAGCGCAACGCCCATCGCTTGACGTTGCATTCACCTGCGAGAGAGATCATGCCCCATTTCCCCCAGCTAAATGTTGATATTGCTCAATGTTAACCGGGTTTTCGTCATTTTTGCCTACAGCCAGCGGCTGCGCTTCAACCACCAGGCGACGCCAAGCACCAACCCGACCAGCATCAGGCAAAATGCCGCAAATCCGAGGGGATTACCGCCGCCCGGAATACCACCAAGGTTGACCCCGAACAACCCGGTCAGAAAGGTGGTCGGCAGAAATACCATCGCCAACAATGACATGGTGTAAGTGCGGCGGTTCATCGCGTCGGCCATCACCGTGGTGATTTCGTCGGACAAGATGGCGGTGCGCGCGATGCTGCCGTCCAGATCGTCTAATCCCCGCCCCAGACGGTCGGCGATGTCCTGCATGCGGCGGCGATCGTCATCGCTCATCCACGGCAGGCGGTCGCTGGCCAACCGTGCGAAGACGTCACGCTGCGGCGCCATGTAACGGCGCAACACGATCAGCTGTTTACGGATCAACGCCAGCTGGCCGCGCTCCGGCACCTGCTGCTCCAGCAAGGCGTCCTCCAGATCGATAATCTTGTCGTGCAGATCCTCGATAAATTCGCTGGTGTGATCGGTCAACGCATCGGAAATCTCCACCAACCAGCTGCCGCTGTTGGTCGGCCCGGCGCCACTTTGCAGATCGTTCACCACCTGATCGATGGAATACACCTTGCGGTGCCGCGTGGAAATAATCAGTTTATCGGTGATGTATACGCGGATGGTGACCAGCTGGTCCGGCCGTGAGTTGGCGTTGAAGTTGATGCTGCGCAGGGTGATCATCGTACCTTCGCCCTGGCGGCTGACGCGCGGCCGTGAGCTTTCGCCGGAGAGCGCTTCGCGCACCGAGTCCGGCAGCAGCGGCGTGGTACTCAGCCATTCAGCGCTGGCCGGGTGCGCGTAATCAAGATGCAGCCAGCACGGCGCGTCGCAGGTGATCTTGTCATCCTGCTCGATCGGCGTTACGCCCCCCTTACCGTCCAGCTGATAAGCGTAAACCGCATCGGCGATCTGCAGCTCGCTCCCCTCAATCACATCCATTCATTTATCCCCTCAGTCTTGCTTATGTTGCTGAGTCTAGCGTTAACGCCTTGGAGATCAAAGGCCAAGCTGTAACGCCAGTTTTCACATTGTCCTATAAGCGTGGTCTATACTTCTGCCGCAAGGAACGCAAGACAGCCCGAGAGGAGACTCGCATGTTACAAATCAGCGCCGCAGATATCTTGAAAATCGTCTTACCGACCGTCATTACGCTGTTTATCGCCGTCGTCAAAACCCCTTTTCGCATTCGGCGGGAAAACCACGATAAGCTGCTAAACCTGCTCGAATCCGTCGAGAAGCCCCAAAGCGCTCCCATACGCCTGTTGCGCTTTCGCGACTATATCGGCAACAGCAGCGCCGGCCTTGTTGCGCTGCAGCTGCTGCTGGCATTGCCGGACAGCGTAGCGGCGCTGGAACGCTATCGTTTCACCGGTGGCCGCCAGCAAATCTTGCGCGCCACGTCCGCAGGCTTCGTTTTGCGGCCAAGCGCCAATAACGCTTTCAAACGTTTCCTGCTTTCCTGCCGCTACTTTTTGCTGTATTTGGTGTTCGTTACGCTGCTGGTACTGTTCCCCGCTTTGACTCAATGGGGACTCCAGCAGTTAGGGGTATTGATTACGCCCTATTCACTCAGCTATCTGCCTAATGCACGCATAACCAACGGCTGGCAGCTGCTGTTCCCTGGCTTATTATTTATTATCATTATGCTCAGCCTGACATATCTGACCTTCAGGCAGTTGGCACGCGCGGGTAACCTCAGCTCGGAACGCGCCTTTTATCGCTACTATCAACGAGCGCGTGAGGAACAACGATGCCGGGAGGTTCTGAAACAAATGCGCACTGCGCTGCGCCGGACCTGACGAGGATGCGCCGCCTGCGCTGCATCGCAATGGCCGCTCTGTTGTTGTTGAGCCAATCGGTTCGTGCAGAGCCGCTGTTGGAGCGTCTCGCCACGCCCTATCACGCGCCGACGGCGGCGGGTTCACTGCCTTATTTTGTCGCTCACGCTCAATCCCCCCAGCCACGCACCGCACTGGTGGTGATGCACGGGCATCCACGCGACGCCGCCAAGTCGTTGCAAGCGGCGATCGACGCCGCGCAGGGAGCGGGAGACAACGGCTTGCTGGTCGCCCCGCTGTTCCCGGTGCCGGAAAAACTCGCCGCCCACTGCCATTCCGCCGGTCTGCCCCAGCCGCAAGACGGCGACGCTCTGTGGCGCTGCGGCTCCTGGATCGCAGGCGGTTTGGATAATGACGGCAAAACCGGCTCGTTCAACGCCATGGATAGCCTGCTGGCCGACCTGAAACGGCGCTGGCCGTCGCTGCAGTCGATAACCGTGGCCGGTTTTTCCGCCGGCGCCCAGTTCGTGCAGCATTATGTCGGCTTTGCCCATCCGCCAGGCGGAGTGCGTCTGCGCTATGTGGTAGCCGACCCCGGCAGCTGGCTCTACTTTGATAATCTGCGCCCCCAGCCAACCAACGGGGAGCGCTGCAGCAGTGAAAAAACGTGTCGATTCCGCTGGCAAACGGTGAACGCCGGCCAGTGCCCACAGGCCAACCGATGGAAATACGGGCTGGAAGCGCTTCCCGCTCACCTGCAGCGCACCGCAAACGCGGCCCGCCTGCGCTATGTGGCGGCCGATATCACCTATCTGGCCGCCGCCGAGGATACCGGTACCGCGCCGGGCGCCTACTATCGAGTACTCGACAAATCCTGCGCCGCCCAGCTGCAGGGCCCCTACCGTTTACAACGCGCCCTGGCCTACGCCGACTACGATCGGCGTTATCTGGCGCCGGAGAAGCCGCATCGGTTAACGATCGTTCCCGGCTGCGGGCACAACGTCGCCTGCGTATTTCCCGCCCCGGCGGCCAGGCGGGCACTTTTCCCCATTAATGCAGACTAATAATAACGGCAATGAAATAAACCCTTGCCGATAAATCAGACAATATCGCCGATAAAGCGCTGGCAATGCCGTTATTATTATGACTTAACATATTGCTATCAATTTTAATTCAAAATGATAATAATAAATCAACACAAAGCTGTTTCAGCGCAAATTTTAGGGGCATATACTTTTCTCACTACGAGGAGGTAGTTATGTTACGCGACCATTTAAAAATAAACGCCAGTGACACGCTGGAAAAAATCAGCAATATCCATTTGCAAAACCAGGGCCAGGAAGAGATCAGTGAGTTTGTGGTGAAAAACGCCGCCGGCCTGCAGATTGGCAAGGTCTCCGTCCACGATCGTTTCAGCACTCGCCGCTCTTATCCCACCAGCTATCGCATCACCCAAACCGACATGAGCGGCCGGGTGGTAGTGGATGCCATGCGGGACTGTCTATAAGCGTAACCACTCTCTGAAATAGCGAAAATAATGTGATGATGGCAACCCTGTTTATTATTAAACGGGGTTTATCGCGTGGAGAAATTAATTACCCTCTTCGTTGCACCGTCGAAAAAATAAAGCCCCCGCATTACGCGGGGGCGGAAAATAAGCCCAATCAGTGTTTGATAATATACATCGTTTGGCTATAGGCCACGTCTTCCGGATTGGTGATCGGGTAGCCTTTTACCCACGGTTTGATCAGGCGGCCGTTGGTGTACTGGTAAATCGGCGCGATCGGCGCCTGATCGGCAATGATCTGCTCCATCTTGTTGTAATCGGCGGTCACCGCCGCGGGATTGGTTTCCCGCCCCGCCTGCGCCAGCAGCTTGTCGTAGTCCGCATTCTTGAACTTGGCGATGTTGCCGCTGTGGGTGGAGGTCAGCAGCGACAGGAAGGTCGACGCTTCGTTATAGTCACCCACCCAGGAGGCGCGGATCACGTCGAAATTGCCGGTGTTGCGGCTATCGATATAGGTTTTCCACTCCTGGTTTTGCAGCTTGACGTCAATGCCGAGCTTCTTCTTCCACATCGAGGCCACGGCGATGGCGATCTTCTGGTGGCTTTCCGAGGTGTTATACAGCAGCGTCAGCTTCAGCGGGTTGTTCGGGCCGTAGCCGGCCGCCTGCAGTAACGCCTTGGCCTGCGCGTCCAGTTCCGCCTGCGATTGCTGTTGCAGCAAACTCGCCTCCGGTTTGAACCCGGCGGTCACGTCGGGCGTGAAGTGATAGGCCGGTTTTTCGCCGGTGCCCAACACTTTTTCCGCGATAATCTTGCGATCGATGGCGTAGGACAAGGCCTGGCGCACCCGCACGTCGTTGGTCGGCGCGCGCTGGGTGTTGAACGCGTAGTAATAGGTGCCGAGCTGGTCCGGCGTGTACACCTGCCCCGGAATGTCTTTCAGCAGCTTCTGATACATGTTTTTCGGGAAGGATTCGGTGATGTCGATGTCACCCGCCAGGTAACGCTTGGTGGCGTTGGATTCCTGGTTGATCGGCACGAAGGTCACTTTGGTCAGCACGGTATGCGCATGATCCCAGTAATGATCGTTAGGCGTCAGCACCAGCTTCTCGTTCACCACCCGCTCCTGCAGTTTGAACGCGCCGTTGCCCACCAGATTGCCGACCTTGGTCCAGTCGTTGCCGTATTTTTCCACCACCGCCTTATTCACCGGGAACAGACTGAAGTTGGCCGTCAGGCTGACGAAGTAAGGCACCGGTTTGTCCAACTGCACTTTAAGCGTGTAGTCGTCCGGCGCCGACACGCCCAGGCGATCGGCCGGCAATTTGCCGCTGATGATCTGTTCGGCGTTCTGGATCCCCGCCAGCTGTGCGAACCAGGCGAACGGCGACAGATTTTTCGGCTCTACCAGCCGCTGCCAGCTGTAGACGAAATCCTTCGCCGTGACAGGGTCACCGTTTGACCATCGCGCGTCTTTGCGCAGATGGAAAATGTAAGTCTGGTTGTCGCTGGTCTGCCAGCGTGTGGCGACGCCGGGGATCACTTTCCCGTTGGCGTCCTGATTGACCAGCCCTTCGAACAGATCGCGCGCCAGCTGGGCCTCCGGCAGGCCAACCGCTTTGATCGGATCGAGCGAGGCCGGTTCGTCTTTAATGTGGCGCACGATTTCCTGTTTGGCCGCCAGCGCGGTGCCCGGGGGAACCTGCGCCGCCATGGCGCTGCTCATACAGGCGCCGATCGCCGCCGCGCAAAGCGCCAAACGAAAACCCCGTTGCATTTTTCTTCCCGTCATTATGATGTTCCCCCGTTAACCATCTGAATTTTTTATCATATAGCACAAGATCCGTCCGGCCTAGCGCTCACGGCCGAGAAGTTGCAAAAAGTGCGATTCAGGCGATAAAAAAACCCGTGCGGCGCAGGGCGGCACGGGCGGTGTTTGCAGCAGCGACCGTCAGTCGTACAGGTGGATGCTGTCGATGCGGTAGCTGAACTCTTCGCCCTCTTCTTCATCGAACACGGTGAAAAAGCCTTTCTCAGCCAGCGGACGGGCCGAAATATCGGTTTTTTGCAGCTGACGCGCGTCGGCGTCGTCGTAGCCGTAATCAAGGTAGAAGACATCTTTCTGGTAATCGATATGCAGGGTGAACGGATAGTTCGATTCGTCCCCGCGCCCGTCGTCGTTTTTCACCACGCCGAACCACTCCCCCTGGCGGATCTGGTTTTCAGCGTCCACGCCGCACAGCAGCGTGATGGTATCATTTTCATTTTCGCTATAGCTGGCGATGATTCTGGCTACTGGCATGTTAAATCCTCTTGCGGGTGATTGGCTTAGCACTGCCGTTAGTATAACAACAGCGTCAGGCCAGGTGCGGTTTAATTGGCGTTTTCGCCGCCGCCGCGTCACAGATCGCGCAAACGCCGCACAATTGCGATGGGAAAGATGCCTCAAAGCGTAATACACTGAATAAAATGACAATGACTCTCGGCCTTTTACTCAGGGACAACACCATGACCGAACATCGACCGCGCAGTGAACGTGGCCAGTTGGCCGTCGCAGGAGAGAATTACGGCAGCTCGCTGCTGGGCGCGCCGCTGCTCTATTTCCCGGCGGCGGTCAGCGGCCCGGAGACTGGGCTTATCATCGCCGGCACCCACGGCGATGAGAGCGCCGCCATCGTGACCCTGTCCTGCGCGCTGCGCAGCATTGCGCCCGAGCAACTGCGTCACCACGTGGTGCTGGCGGTCAACCCCGACGGCTGCCAGCTGGGGCTGCGCGCCAATGCCAACGGCGTCGATCTGAACCGCAACTTCCCGGCCGCCAACTGGCGCTCCGGCGACACCGTCTACCGCTGGAACAGCGCGGCGCCGGTGCGCGACGTCAAGCTTTCCACCGGCGGGCGCCCCGGTTCCGAACCGGAAACTCAGGCGCTGTGTCACCTGATCCATCGCCTGAAGCCGCACTGGGTGGTGTCGTTCCATGAGCCGCTGGCCTGCATCGAAGATCCCGCCAGCTCGCGACTCGGCGTTTGGCTGGCGCATAAGTTCGAGCTGCCGCTGGTGACCAGCGTCGGTTATGAAACGCCCGGTTCGTTCGGCAGCTGGTGCGCGGATCTGTCGCTGCCGTGCATCACCGCCGAATTCCCGCCGATCTCCGCCGATGCCGCCAGCGAGCGCTACATCGACGCGATGACCGAGCTGCTGACCTACCCGAATTAATCCCTACGGGGCGATATCGACGATCGCCCCGCATTCGAACGCCAGGCCCGGTTCGACGTCCCGCGCCAGCCAGGTTGGGCCGTCCAGATCGACGAAGCGGGCCGCCGGCGCCAGCGGCAAGGCGGCAGATATCGCCCGCGACGTGCACAACATGCAGCCGAGCATGATAGCGAATCCTTGTTCGCGCGCGGCCTGCGCCAGCGCCAACGCCTCGGTCAAGCCGCCGGTTTTGTCCAGTTTGATATTGACCATCTGATAGCGCTGCGCCAACCGCGGCAGATCGGCGCGGGTGTGGCAGCTCTCATCGGCGCAGATCGGCAGCGGATGAATAAAGTGCTCCAGCGCGGCGTCGTCACCGGCCGGCAGCGGCTGCTCCAGCATCGCCACGCCAAGATCGGCCAGCAACTGACAGCGCGCCGCCAGCCCTTCTGCCTGCCAGGACTCATTGGCGTCGACAATCAGCGTCGCCTGCGGCACCGCAGCGCGGATCGCCACCAATCGTTCGCTGATATAGTGATCGTCGAGTTTGATCTTCAGCAGCGTGGCGCCCTGCTGCTCCAGTTCACGCGCGGCGAAGGCCATCGCTTCCGGCGTGCCGATGCTGACGGTCTGCGCCATACGGATATGCGCCGGGGCCGTCACGCCGCTGCGCTGCCACAGGCTCTGCCCGTGCAGGCGGCACTCCAGATCCCACAGCGCCGAATCCAGCGCGTTGCGGGCGGCGCCCGCCGGCATCTGCACCCGCAGCTGTTCGCGGGTCATGCCTTGTGCGATCGCCGGCGCCATCTCTGCCAGCTGTGCCATCACCGATTCCTCGCTCTCGCCGTAGCGCGGGTACGGCGTGCATTCACCGATGCCGCGCACGTCCTGCTGTTCGATTTCGACCACCACCACCCGGGCTTCGGTGCGGCTGCCGCGCGCAATCACGAAGGCGGTATGCAGCGGCCAGGCTTCCGGGTAAAAACGCATGTCTCTCATAACGGCTCCTGAGCGAAAACTGCGCATTCAGCCAGGCTGATGCGCCGGTGATGTTTTATAGAACAGCCTAATATATACAACTATTTAGCAAACTTTGATATCCAATCCGCCCCGGTTGTCATAAACTGGCGCCAGGGTGTGAACCTGATGTTAAATGCCGTTACCGGCGCACCGTTTCATCAGGTTCATACCCTTTGTATAAACACCTGTAAAAGGAATCTAGCAATGACTCAGACAGTACATTTTCAAGGCAATCCGGTCAGCGTAGCGGGCAAGCTGCCACAGCAGGGCGAACAGGCCAAGGCCTTCTCACTGGTTGCCAAAGACCTGTCAGACGTGGCGCTGAGCAGCTTCGCGGGTAAACGCAAAGTCCTGAACATCTTCCCTAGCATCGATACCGGCGTCTGCGCGACTTCGGTGCGTAAATTCAACCAGCTGGCCAGCGGCCTGGATAACACCGTGGTGCTGTGCATCTCCGCCGATCTGCCGTTCGCGCAGTCTCGCTTCTGCGGCGCGGAAGGCCTGAGCAACGTGGTTACCCTGTCCACCCTGCGCGGCACCGAATTCAAGCAGGCGTACGGCGTCGAAATCGCCGAAGGCCCGTTGGCAGGCCTGACCGCGCGTGCGGTCGTGGTGCTGGATGGCCAGGATAACGTGCTGTACAGCGAGCTGGTGAACGAAATCACCACCGAGCCGGACTACGACGCGGCGCTGGCTGCGCTGAAATAACAAAGCCGGCGTTCGCCGGCTTTGGATACCCATTAAAGGCGCCGCACGGCGCCTTTCTTATTCCTCGCCCTCAGCGCCGCCTTTACGGCTGCTCAGGCCATACTCGCGCAGCTTGTTGGCGATGGCAGTATGGGAAACGCCCAGTCGCTTCGCCAGCTTGCGGGTGCTGGGATAGGTGCGATACAGGCGCGTCAGCACCGAGCGCTCGAAACGCTTGCTGATGTCGTCCAGCGAGCCGTCCAGCACCTCGTCGCCCAACGACATCTCCACCTCGAACTCCGGCAATACGATATCCTGCGGCCGCAGCTCGTAGCCTTCGGTTTGCGTCAACGCGCGGTAGATGGCGTTTTTCAGTTGGCGTACGTTGCCCGGCCAGCCATATTTGCTGAGGAAACCGCCCAGATCGTTCGCCAGCTTGGGCCGCGCCACGCCCTGTTCATCGGCGAAGCGCGCCACGAACAGCTCGGTCAGCGGCATGATGTCCTGCGGACGCTCGCGCAATGGCGGGATGGTGATGGTCAGCACGTTGAGGCGATAATAGAGATCTTCGCGGAATTCGCCGCGCTGCACCAGCTCGGTGAGGTTTTTCTGGGTAGCGCAGATCACGCGCACGTCGACGTGCACCTCATGTTCTTCGCCAACGCGGCGGAAGGTGCCGTCGTTGAGGAAACGCAGCAGTTTGGTCTGCATGCGCGGCGACATTTCACCGATCTCATCCAGCAGCACCGAGCCGCCGTTAGCCTGCTCGAAGAAGCCCTTCTTGCCTTCCAGCGCGTTGGGATAAGCGCCCGGCGCATGGCCGAACAGTTCGCTCTCCACCACGTCATCCGGCAGTGCGGCGCAGTTCAGCGCCAGGAACGGCTGTTTGCCGCGCGGGCTGCGCAAATGGCAGGCGCGGGCCAGAATATCCTTGCCGGTACCGGTATCGCCGACGATCAGCAGCGGCGCATCGAGCATCGCCAACTTGCGCGCCTGCTCCAGCACGTGACGCATCTTGGCGCTCACCGCGACGATGTGGTCGAATTCAGTATCGTCGTTCACCGACAGATTTTGCAGCTGGCGGCCCATGCGTGCGGTGGACTTCAGCATCACCACCGCGCCGACCGCGGCCGGCTGCTGCTGTTCGTCTTCCAGGTAGATAGGCGTGATGTCCATCAGGAAGTCCTGGCTGCGGATCACCACCCGCTCGGAATGCGGCGCCGTATGCTCGCTCTCCAGCCAACGGCTGAAGTTATAGCCGCCGATCAGCGCCCCGGCGGTCTGGTTTCGGATCTTGTCTTCGTTCAGGCTGAACAGCGCCTGCGCCGCCGGGTTGGCCAGCTCGACCTTGCCCTTCATATCGATAGAGAACACCGGTTCCGGCATCGATTCCAGCAGCGCACGCAGCGCGCGATGCTCGCGTTCGGAAGGCATAAAGCTGACGGTGCGCACATCGGTCACGCCGGCGATGCGGCGTATCTCCGCCATCAGCGCGCGGAAAGTATCGAAATCCAGCTGGGAGAAATTGAGGTAAATGCGGCCGATGGGATCGATTTCGATGCCACGCAAGTCAATGCTGCGCGATACCAAAAGATCGAGTAATTCTCGAGTGAGACCGAGGCGGTCTTCGCAAAATACTTCCAAACGCATCAGTGTTGGCCTTATCTCTGCAGGTGCGGGATCGTTGACGATGATGATACTCCCTCGCACCGGGCGGTAGAAGCAGTCTGTCAGCAAAAGTTGACAGAACTCCGATTTATTGCCGTGGTTGCTGATTTTAAACGCAAGCGGATAACAGCATCGGCGTCATTTTAGCCTACAAACAGAGAGTTATCACAACCAGAATTAATTTTGCAGAGATTTATCACGCACTCACAGGGGGATCGACTTTCGTCAAGTCTCGATTACGTCCGGCGTTGGCGCCGTTGAGAAAACGGCGCCCTGATAGCGCCGTCGTGGGGGTTATTTGGCTTTGCCGTCGCTCTTTTTCAGCGTGTCTTTCAACTGGCCGATCAGCTGGCTGCGGAAATCGCCAAGCTTCGGTTTTTCCCCTTCCAGCCACGGCAGCGGGCGGCACAGTTCCATCGCCTTGATGCCCAGCCTCGCGGTCAACAACCCGGCGCCGATGCCCTGCGCCGCGCGCGCCGACAGCCGCGCCGCCAGATCCTGCGACATCCAGTCCATGCCCACTTCGCGCACCAGCTCGGAAGCGCCGGCGAAAGCGATGTTCAACAGCACCAGTCGGAACAGACGAATGCGGCTGAAGTAGCCCAGTTCAATGCCGTACAGCGCGGCGATGCGGTTGATCAAACGGATGTTGCGCCAGGCGATGAACGCCATATCCACCAGCGCCAACGGGCTGACGGCGATCATCAGCGTCGATTCGGCGGCGGAGCGGCTGATTTCGCGCCGCGCCTGGTTGTCGAGCACCGGCTGCACCAGTTTGGCGTACAGCTCCACCACTTCACGATCGTTTTGCGTTTCATGCAACGAGGCCTGCCAACGCTGCAGCGCAGGATGCCCCTGATCCAGCCCGGCCTGGCGCGCCAGCTTCTCGCAGAATTCGCGCCCTTGCCCCAGCCCGTGGCTGTGCAACAGCTCGCGCGCCACGTCGCGCTCTTCTGCGCGCTGGCGCAACCGATACAAACGCCGCCACTCGGTGACCACCGAACCGACGCCGGCGAACACGATAAGGCCGCCGGCCACGCCGCCGCCCATGGCGATCCAGTCCTGCTGCACCCAGGCGGTATGCACCCACTGCACGCCCTGCGCCACCACGCTGACGCCGAACAGCGCCAGGCCGGCGCTGACCATTTTGCGCCACAGGCTGCGTTTAGGTTTCAGCGCGGCGTTGATGATGCCTTCGGCGCGCCCTTCTTCCTCTTCCTGCTGCAGCTCCGGCGCCGCCGGGAAAAAGCTTTCCGCCTGCTCGGCATCGAAAGCGACGCCGGCGCGCAACGCCGGTTCCTGCGGCGGTTGCAGCGGTTCGTCAAAATCGATACGCGGTTTGATCGGCTCGCTCATCGCAATTTGTCTCCCAGTAAAAACTCCATCACCGCATCCAGACGGATGTGCGGCAACGGGCTGTCCACGCTCATGGCGCGCGGACGAAACTCATCGAAGTGGAACCCCTGGCTCTGCCAGAACGCCGGCCCCGGCAGGCGGGCGGGCACTTCGCCGGGGAACACCGTCAGCGGTGCGCCGTCGCTCAGGCGGTTGCCCTTCAACGCCGGAATGCGTTGCCCCTGATGATCGACGATGCCGCTCTCGGTCGCCTGCACCGAGGCCAGGCCGACGCAATCCATGCTGATGCCCTCGAACGCCGCGTTTTGCCACGCCTCCTGTACCAGCTGTTGCAGCAAGGACACCAGATTGGCGTGCTGATCGGCGGTGATATGGTCCGCCTTGGTGGCGGCGAACATCAGTTTGTCGATGGTCGGCGAAAACAAGCGGCGAAACAGCGTGCGTTTGCCGTAATGGAAGCTCTGCATCAGCTGGGTCAGCGCCAGACGCATGTCGTTGAATGCCTGCGGGCCGCTGTTGAGCGGCTGCAGGCAGTCGACCAGCACGATTTGCCGATCGAAACGGACGAAATGTTCTTTGTAGAAGTTTTTGACGATCGACTGGCAGTAGTAGTTGAAGCGAGCGCGCAACATGCCGATGTTGCTGTGTTTGTCGGCCTGCGCCAGCTTCGATTCGCCGATCGTGGCCACGTCGGGCCACGGGAAAAACTGCAGCGCCGGCGCGCCGGCCATATCGCCCGGCAGCACGAAACGCCCCGGCTGAATGAAGTGCAGCCCTTCGCTTTTACAGCGCAGCAGATAATCGGTGTAAGCCTGGGCGATCGCCGCCAGGCGGTTTTCATCGGCCGGGGCCAGCGGATCGCAGGCCTTGCACAGCTCAAGCCAGGGCTTGGCCCATTCGGCGCGTTCGCCCTGCAGCAGCCCGGTCATCTGGCGCGACCAGGCCAGGTAATCCTGCTCGAGCATCGGCAGATCCAGCAACCATTCACCGGGATAATCGACGATCTCCAGGTACAGCGTGGAAGTGTCTTTGAAATGGCGCAGCAGCGAGTCATTGGAACGGTAACGCAGCGCCAGACGGATTTCGCTGACGCCGCGCGTCGGCGTCGGCCAGGCCGGCGGCGTGCCGTACAACTGCGCCAGCCCTTCGTCATAGGTGAAACGCTGGATGCCGAGATCGCGCTGCGGGATGCGTTTGACGCCCAGCAGGCGCTCTTCGCGCACCGGTGAAAACAGCGGCATACGCGCGCCGCTGTGCACATGCAGCAGTTGGTTGACGAAGGCGGTGATAAAGGCGGTTTTGCCGCTGCGGCTCAGGCCGGTCACCGCCAGGCGCAGATGGCGATCCATTCCGCGGTTGACCAGCGAGGTTAACTCATTTTGCAGTCGTTTCATTGCTCTCCTTGACGTAACGCCCGAATGCCTTGTTCAGGCCTTTACGGAACAGCGGTTCCAGCACCAGCGCCAGCACGAAGCGCACCGGTTTGCGGCCGATGGTCTTCAACAGCCAGCCGGCGGCGCCCGCCGGGCCATAATTCAATAACGCTATGATGATGACTTTAGCCAATGTCTTCAACATTGCCGCCGCTCCTCGTTTAAATCCACCCGTTCTGGCGGTGTTCGCGACATCGATTTTATTCATGACAATGCCCTCCGGCACAAGACGATTAAGGTTACATTCACGGGATTACGGCGGCGAAGATGCCCGGCCTGCCCAGGCCGGGTCTCGCAAGAAGGGTTACAGCTTGCGGAAACGGCTCTGTACGCCGAAGGTATCGGACGTCACGTAGCGCTCGACCTGACGCAGCTGCTGCTCGCCGCTGCCCAGCTCATACTCCAGCTGATCGAGCAGCTGGCGCGGCGTCTTCTGATGCTCGCCTTCGAAGCGGCTGGCCGGCGCTTCGTCCAACACGAACACCAGCGCGATATAGGCCACCAGCGTGAAGAAGAACAGCCCGAAGAACAGCGACAGCACCACCATCACGCGGATCAGGCGTACCGGCACGTCGAAATAGTGGGCCAAACCGGCGCAGACGCCTTTCACCATGCCTTCTTCGGGAACGCGATAAAGCTTTTTACTGCCCAGCGTCGTGCTCATCAGGACTGTCTCCAGTTCGGGTGTTCCGCATCGAGGATCTCTTCCAGCGCCTGAATGCGTTCACGCATGCGTTTGGCGTCTTCCGCCAGCTGCGCCAGGCGCTGCATTTCTTGCTGACTCAGCTGGATGCCGGTCTGTTGCCGATTGCTGTAATGCAGCCAAAGCCAAATCGGCGCGACAAACAGCACGAAAATTGTCAGCGGAATGGCAAGTAATAAAGCACTCATTGTTATTCCTTCTTATCGGGTCCTGAATTGGCGGCCACCTCCGCGTGTGGCCGCGGTTCGCCTTACTCGGAGCGGTTCATCTTAGCCTTCAGCGCCGCCAGTTGCTCACTGATGGCGTCGTCGGCCTTCAGCTCGGCAAACTCTTGGTCCAGCGACTTCTTTTTACCGATGCTGATGCTTTCCGCTTCGGCTTCCATGTGGTCGATACGGCGCTCGAACTGTTCGAAACGCGCCATCGCCTCATCCAGCTTGCCGCTGTCGAGCTGGCGGCGCACGTCACGGGAAGAAGACGCGGCCTGATGACGCAGCGCCAGCGCCTGCTGCCGCGCGCGGGTTTCGGTCAGCTTGTTTTCCAGCTCGCCGATTTCGCTCTTCATGCGCGCCAGCGTTTCTTCCACGGTCGCCACTTCCTGCGTCAGCGTGGCGATCAGATCGGCCACCTTTTGTTTTTCGATCAGCGCCGCACGGGCCAAGTCTTCTTTATCTTTGCGCAGCGCCAGTTCGGCTTTTTCCTGCCAGTCACTTACCTGGTTTTCACCCTGCTCGATGCGACGCAGCAGCTGCTTTTTCTCCGCCAGCGCGCGCGCCGACGTAGAGCGAACTTCAACCAGCGTGTCTTCCATCTCTTGGATCATCAAGCGCACCAGCTTCTGCGGATCTTCCGCCTTGTCCAGCAGGGTGTTGATGTTGGCGTTCACGATGTCGGCAAAACGAGAAAAAATACCCATAATTCACTTCCTCTTGGTTCTGATGGCGTCTGAAGCGCCGCGTTAAGTCGTACAGCTTGCCCAAAGATATAATCAAAACCCGTGCCAACTTTTATCTTACTGAAAAATAACAAATATTATTTTTTGACTCTCTGCATGCTTGCTGTAGAGTGATTATTTTAACCAAACATTGGCGAATTTCATCATGAACGAGCAGCCAGAGAATTTGTTGGGCGAGGCAAACGCCTTTGTCGAAGTCTTGGAGCAAGTCTCCCAGGTCGCCAAGCTGAACAAGCCGGTGCTGGTGATCGGCGAGCGCGGCACCGGCAAGGAGCTGATCGCGCACCGTCTGCACTACCTCTCCAACCGCTGGCAAGGGCCGTTCATCTCGCTTAACTGCGCGGCGCTGAATGAAAACCTGCTGGACTCCGAACTGTTCGGCCACGAGGCCGGCGCCTTTACCGGCGCCCAAAAGCGCCATCTGGGGCGTTTCGAGCGCGCCGACGGCGGTACGCTGTTCCTCGATGAGCTGGCGACCGCGCCGATGCTGGTGCAGGAGAAATTGCTGCGGGTGATCGAATACGGCCAGTTGGAGCGCGTGGGCGGCAGTCAGCCACTGCGGGTGGATGTTCGCCTGGTGTGCGCCACCAACGACGATCTGCCGGCGCTGGCGGCGGCGGGCAAATTCCGCGCCGATCTGCTGGATCGGCTGGCGTTCGACGTGGTGCAACTGCCGCCGCTGCGCCAACGGCGGCCCGATATCATGCTGTTGGCCGAGCATTTCGCCATTCAAATGTGCCGCGAGCTGGCGCTGCCGCTGTTTCCCGGCTTTACCGAACGCGCCAGGCAAACGTTGCTCGAGTATGGCTGGCCGGGCAACGTGCGTGAACTGAAAAACGTGGTGGAGCGTTCCGTCTATCGCCACGGCGACAGCGACAGCCCGCTGGATGAGATCGTCATCAACCCGTTTGCGCCACGCGAGGCCGCGCCGGTCGCGCCCGTTCCTGAAGACGCCGGCGCGTTACCGCCGCTGCCGCTGGATTTGAAACACTGGCAGTTGGAGCAGGAGAAGGCATTAATCGAAGCGGCGCTGCAGCAGGGGCGGTTCAATCAGCGCAAGGCGGCGCAGCTGCTGGGGCTCACCTATCACCAGCTGCGCGGTATGCTGAAAAAGCATGCGCTGCTGCAAAACGGCGAAGCGGACGAGGAATAACAACGTGAAGATGGGGTGCCGGTCTTTCCCGGCCGTCAGCTATTAACCCCAGGTTGAGAGATGTGGCCTGAGAACGGCCGCCTGGAGATGTCGGTCTTTCCCGACGGTCACTTCACTGCGCGGGGATGTCCCGCCGATGAATCACCTTCTTGCAAGATCACTGCGGTATTTTTCCTGCCCGGTAAATGACGCCGAGCGACAACGCGACGCAGACCAGAAAGGCATAACGCAGACCGAAAGTTTCGGATAAGAACCCGATTAACGGCGGCCCGATCAGCGTGCCCAGAAAGCCGATGGTCAGCACCGCCGCGATGGCGGCGCTTGGTGCCATGGAAGAAGACCTTGCAGCCGCCCCCGCAACCAGCGGAATTATGGCGCAAATGCCCAGGCCGACCAGGAAAAAACCGATTATCGATGTCACCAACCCCGGTAACCAGGTCGTTAGCGTCATGCCGATGAACGCCAGCATCCCGCCCCACTGCAACGTTCTTCTCACTCCTATCCGATCAACGAACCGGTTCAACATGAGCCGGCCGATGGTCATGGCAGCCATAAATACCGTAAAACCCAGTCCGATGTATTTTCGATCGACCGAGACGACATCCTGAAAATAAACGACGCTCCAGTCGTACATGATGCCCTCACAAGCCATCGAGCAGAAAACGATCAGGCCATAGTTGAACAACGATCGGTCAGGAATGGCAAAAGCACGCCCGGTCTGTTCCAGCTCCGGTTTGTCGAACAACGCACGCCGGCACAGCAAGGCGGATATCAACGCCACCGCCGCTATTCCCACAAAGTGCAGCGGCAAGGCGACATCCCGGCCGATCATTAATGCCCCGATCCCTGCGCCGACAAACCCGGCCACGCCCCATATGCCGTGAAAAAAGGGCAACCTGGTTTTACCGCTGACCGCCTCGGCGATGCTGGCCTGCATATTGTTCGAGACATTGACCGCGCTATAAGCGAACCCGGAGAAAAACAGCAATGCCGCCAGTTGAGGGACCGTCGCGGCGAAGGGCACCAGAAGCAAAAGCATGGCGTTGATCAGAATGGCCGCGACGCCGACCACCCTGCTGCCAAGTTTGGCGATCGCCCATCCCGATATCGGCAGAGACAAGACCACCCCGGCCGACATGGCGAACAGTACGCTGCCGAATACGCCGTCAGACAACGCAAGCCCTCCTTTGATCGTCGCCATCCTTGAGCTCAAACTACCGAAACACAGCCCCAGCATGAAAAACATGCTGGATATCGCCAAGTTTTTTTCTTTCATCATCGACATCATGATCGCCCCCTTATCCGATTAGCGGCCTGGTCAGGCGAAAGCATCAATGCCGGTCAGCGATGCCGAAAGCGCCCACAAACGCTGCGCCTGTTCCGGGTCGATCGCGTATTCCTTCACGCCGACCAGCGCCTGGCTGTCGTGCGCGGCGATGCCGGCAATATCGCCATCCTCACAGTAAAGGCCCCCCAAACCTTGCAATTGCGGTGAAGTGGCGGCCCACACCTGAGTAGCGGCCCCCTGCTGAGGCGTTTTAAGAGCGTCGGGATCGGCCGGATTGCCGTCTTCGTCCATCCAGCCCAGGGCTATCATCTCTGCTCTCGATATGTGCCGTTGCAGCGGCGTGGCGATACTGCCAGGGTGAAGGCTAAATGCGCGGATCCCCCGCGAGCGGCCCAGAAGATCCAACCTGACGGCGAACAGGGCATTCGCCGTCTTCGACTGACCGTACGCCAGCCACTTGTCGTAACCGCGTTCGAACTGCACATCTTCCCAACGGATCGCCGAATGGTGATGCCCGGCGGAGGAGACGGTGACCACCCGCCCTCCATCGGCAATGGCCGGCCACAGCAAGTTGGTCAGCGCATAGTGGCCGAGGTGGTTGGTGGCGAACTGTCTTTCCCAACCTTGCCCCACCCGCGCCTCCAGGCATGCCATCACTCCGGCGTTGTTGATGACAATATCCGCCCGTAGGCTCGATGCGGAAAAGTCAGCGGCGAAGCGGCGCACGCTGTTCAAATCGGCGAGATCGAGTTCGGCGATCTCGACGCCGGCGCTCTGTCCTAACACCTCTTTGGCTGCCGCCGGTGCCCGGCAAGCAACGATGACACGTGCGCCGGCACCGGCCAGCGCCAGCGTCGTCTCCAGACCGAGACCTGAATGACCACCGGTGACGATGGCCTGCGAGCCTGACAGATCCAGGCCTGCGAGCACCTCGTCGGCGGTCGTTTTGGGCCCAAATCCTGACTTGATGGGGGTTTGTTGGGTAATCACAGGCATTCTCCTCACGGTTAACAGTGACCGGCCAAACGCAGCCAGCGCGTCGATGAGAAGAAGTATGAAATTCCGTCACGTGACTGTGAATGCATGAAACCCCGAACTTCTGTCGAGATCGTCCAGGTTACGCGGCGCAAAGAGAAGAGAAGTGGATCATGGCGGCTCGCCAAGCGAGATTTCCGGTCTTAGACAGGCAAAAAAAAAGCCAGCACCCGAGCTGGCTTAAAAAACACTGGAAGCAATGTGAGCAATGTCGTGCCTTCCACATCAGAGCCGCAAACTGTGGCCTTCCGTGAACTGCCAGGCGATGATAATAGTTATCAGTATCGTCTGTAAAGCACTTTGTTGAGAATTTTTCTCATTTCCACACGAAGATTGCGCAATTACCACTCAGGGAACGGGTCTGCCATGTCCAGCCAATAGTCCACGCCGGCGGCCATTTCATCGTCGCTCAGTAGGCAGTCGTCCAGCAAACGTGCGATCGTCGCCTGCTGCAGATGCTGTCCGATAAACACCAGCTCCTGTCGC
This sequence comes from Serratia sp. Nf2, assembly GCF_003028435.1. Taxonomy (NCBI): domain Bacteria; kingdom Pseudomonadati; phylum Pseudomonadota; class Gammaproteobacteria; order Enterobacterales; family Yersiniaceae; genus Serratia; species Serratia sp. Nf2. Next base: position 301,210 of record NZ_PYTW01000001.1, read on the forward strand.
ATGTCGCCGAACGGCTCTACCCATTTTTCCTGAATATGCGCCCGCGCTTCGGGATCCTGCGGCCAATTGTCTTGCGGGATAGCGCGCCAAAAGGTGCCCGCGAGACCGTAATGGGCGATGCCGCCGGCCTGGCTCCACTGCCCGGCCTGCCGCGGCCGCGTCGCCAGCCAGAAAAAGCCTTTCGAGCGCAGCAGCTTACCGCCGCCCCAGTCGCCGTTAATCACGCGGTAAAATTTGTCCGGCGCAAACGGCCGCCGCGCCTGATAGACGAAGCTGCTGATGCCGTAGTTTTCCGTTTCCGGCACGTGTTCGCCGCGCAGCTCTTTCAGCCAGCCGGGCGCCTGCTGCGCCTTTTCAAAGCTGAAGCTGCCGGTATTCAGCACCGCTTCCAGCGGCAGTTTGCCCGGCGCGATCGGCACTATGCGGGCATCGGGGTTCAGGCTGGCCAGCAGCGCCATCACTTCGCCCTGCTGGGCTGGCGTCAACAGATCGGTCTTGCTGACCAGGATCACGTCGCAGAATTCAATTTGCTCAATCAATAGATCCGCCACGCTGCGCAGATCGTCCTCGCCCAGGCTTTGGCCGGCCTCCTGCAGGCTTTGTGCCTGCTGGTACTGCTGGATGAAATTCACCCCGTCGACCACCGTCACCAGGGTATCCAGCCGGGCGAACTGCGACAGGCTTTCGCCCTTTTCGTCCTCAAAGGTAAAGGTTTCCGCCACCGGCAACGGCTCGGAGATGCCGCTCGATTCGATCAGCAGGTAATCGAAACGCCCGTCCTGCGCCAGTTCACGCACCGAAACCAGCAGGTCTTCGCGCAGCGTGCAGCAAATGCAGCCGTTGCTCATCTCAACCAGCTTCTCTTCCTGGCGATCGAGATGCACTGCATTTTCAACCAATGCGGCGTCGATGTTGACTTCGCTCATGTCGTTGACGATCACCGCCACGCGCATGCCCTGCCGGTTGTTCAGGATGTGGTTCAGCACCGTGGTTTTGCCGGCGCCGAGAAAGCCGGAAAGCACGGTCACGGGAAGTTGTTTCATGGGAGCCTCATTAAAATTCATTGCGTAATGCCTGGTAACCGCGCACCAGTTCGACGTTGGTGGCGGCCACTTCTTCCGAAAACTGCAGCGCGCCGCGATCGACCTGGGAATAGCGCGACAGGTCGCTGTCCGGCCCTACGCGCTCGGTCGAGGGGATATAGCGATTTTCCGGCAGCGTCACGCCGTCCACCACCGCGTTGTAACGCACCACGCAGCCGGACTGGATGTGGCAGTTGAACAGCACGCTGTTGAAACCGATAAACACCCGATCGTCGATGCGACACGGGCCGTGGACGATGGCGCGATGGGCGATCGAACTGTAACGGCCAATGGTGACCGCCGCCCCGCTCTTGGAGTGGATCACCACGCCGTCCTGAATATTGGAGTGCGAGCCGATGACAATCGGCTCCATGTCGCCGGCGGCGTTCAATTCGTCGGCGCGGATCACCGCATAAGGGCCGACGTAGACGAAATCTTCGACGATCACCCGGCCGCAAATAATGGCGGTGGGGTCGATGTAGGCCAGCGGCGAGACCTGCGGCAGATGGCCGCTGGGATTTTTACGCAGCATGATTTTCTCCCCGCCAGCTCAGCTCCGCCACCGCATTGTGGGCATGCAGGCTCTCCTGATGCTCGACGCGCAGTGAAAAGGCGCGATAATCGCACTGGCTGCGCAGCATGCGATACAGACGGCGCGCCGCGTCTTCGCAAAACATCAGGTTCTGTCCGTTGGCCAGCGCGAAGGCCTGCTCGTCGCGGCGTTTCACCAGCGTTTGTACCGGCGTGCCCAGCGCGTGTTCGATGCGGTCGACCAATTTCACCGGTTCGAACGCCCGTTCATTCTCGGGCGTCACGGTGACCCAGGCCCAGCTGCGTTGGCTGTGAGGGGTGGCCGGCATTCCCTGCTCCAACAGCCACTCGCTCACCTGGCGTTGGCTGACCCGCTCCGCCGCCTGTTCGAAATCAAACTGAAACTGTTGCTGCGCCAACTGACGGCTGAGCGCCGCCGAACTCGGGCAGGTAGAGGAGTAAGGTACGCCGACGGTCAACGCCAGCGTCAGCGTGTTCGTCAGGGTCGCCTCGATGCGCAGCGGGTAAGCCTTCCAGCCACGCTGCGGCGACAGTAAAGCCGGGCGCGACAGCAGCAGCTCGCCACTGATCGCCAGGCTGGCGCGATCGCTGTGTTCCGGCTGCGAATCCAGAAAGGCTTGCAGCGTTCGGCCGATGCGCTGCGGCGTCAGCTCGCCCTGCGTCAATTCGTCCAGCGCCAGATACAGCCGCGACATGTGAATGCCGCGTTCGCCCGACGCTTCGGCGCGCAGGTTGATGCCGGCGTCGACTTTGGCCATCAGTGGCTTGCCGGCCAACTCCAGCGGCAGTGCGATCCCTTGCATCCCGACCCAATCGAGCCCGACATCACTCATTTCGCCGCGCCATGCCTGAGCGTCCGGCAGCGAACGACGTGGTGGAAGTGCAACTTCGTTCATACATCCCCTTGCGTTATTGTGACTTTGCCGAGGAACGGTAACATGATTTTGTTATGTTATAACATATCAAATAAAATTTTTTTCACGCCGTTGGGCGACCTGATTAATCAAGTCGCAGAAAACTCAGCGATTTTGTTCAATGGATTGGGCTGTCGGTCAGAGTGCGATACACTAACGCTATTGCTGATTAACCCATGAGCCTCTATGCGTGGTTTACCCCTTTGGATAGTGTCGTTGTGCTTTACCGGTTCCGCCCTGGCCGCAACCACACCGCCCGCGCCCGCCGCGGCGCCGCTGCCGGACATTCGCCAGAGCGGCTTTGTCTATTGCGTCAGCGGCATACTGAATACCTTCAACCCGCAAATGGCCAGCAGCGGCCTGACGGTGGATACCCTGGCCGCCCAGCTGTACGATCGCCTGCTGGACGTCGATCCCTACACCTACCGGCTGATCCCCGAGCTGGCGCAAAGCTGGGAAGTGTTGGACAACGGCGCCACCTACCGCTTCCATCTGCGCAAGGACGTGCCGTTCCAGACCACCGCCTGGTTCAGCCCCACCCGCAAGATGAACGCCGACGACGTGGTGTTCAGCTTCGCGCGCGTATTTGACCAAAAACACCCGTATCACGACGTCAACGGCGGCGAATACCCCTATTTCGACAGCCTGCAGTTCGGCGATTCGGTGCAGAGCGTGAGAAAGCTCGACGACTACACGGTGGAGATTCGCCTGCAGTCGCCGGACGCCTCGTTCCTGTGGCATCTGGCAACGCATTACGCGCCGGTGCTGTCCGCCGAATACGCCGACACGCTGACGCGCGAAGGCCATCAGGAGCTGATTGACCGAGAGCCGGTCGGCAGCGGCCCGTTCCTGCTCAACGAATACCGCTCGGGGCAATATATTCGCCTGGCGCGCAACGCCGCCTACTGGAAAGGCCTGCCGCGCATGCCGCAGGTGGTGATCGATCTGGGCGCCGGCGGCACCGGTCGCCTCTCCAAGCTGCTGACCGGCGAGTGCGACGTGCTGGCCTATCCGGCGGCGAGCCAGCTGTCTATCCTGCGCGACGATCCGCGCCTGCGCCTGACGCTGCGCCCGGGGATGAACATCGCCTATCTGGCGTTCAACACCCGCAAACCGCCGCTCGACAACCTCAACGTGCGCCAGGCGATCTCTCTGGCGATCAACAACCAGCGGTTGATGCAGTCGATCTATTACGGCACGGCGGAAACCGCCGCCTCGATCTTGCCGCGCGCCTCCTGGGCCTATGACAACGACGCGCACGTCACCGAGTACGATCCGGCCAAATCGCGCGAGATGCTGCGGCAGGCCGGCGTCGGCCATCTGAACCTGAAGCTGTGGGTGCCGACCGCCTCGCAGTCTTACAACCCGAGCCCTCTGAAGACCGCCGAGCTGATCCAGGCCGATCTCGGCCAGGTAGGCATCAACGTCACCATCGTTCCGGTAGAGGGCCGCTTCCAGGAGGCGCGCCTGATGGAGATGAACCACGATCTGACCCTGACCGGCTGGGCCACCGACAGCAACGACCCGGACAGCTTCTTCCGGCCGCTGCTGAGCTGCGCGGCAATCCGTTCGCAAACCAACTATGCTCACTGGTGTGACCCGGGCTTCGACGAGGTGCTGCAGAACGCACTGTTGTCGCAGCAGCTATCTCAACGCATCGACAGCTACCGCAAGGCGCAGAAGATCCTCGAGCAGCAACTGCCGGTGCTGCCGCTGGCCTCTTCCCTGCGGCTGCAGGCCTACCGCTACGACATCAAGGGATTGGTGCTGAGCCCGTTCGGCAACGCCTCGTTCGCCGGGGTGTACCGTGAATCCGCGCCGGAGGTGAATAAGTGATTATCTTTACCCTGCGCCGCATTCTGCTGCTGCTGATCACGCTGTTCTTCCTGACGCTGGTCAGCTTCAGCCTGAGCTATTTCACGCCGCGTGCGCCGCTGAACGGCGCCGCCCTGCTGGACGCCTATCAGTTCTACTTTGTCAGCCTGCTGCACTGGGACTTCGGCGTCTCCAGCATCAACGGCCAGGCGATCAGCGAACAGCTGCGCGAAGTGTTCCCGGCCACCATGGAACTGTGCCTGCTGGCCTTTGCTCTGGCGCTGTTTATCGGCATTCCGCTGGGCATCATCGCCGGCGTGCTGCGCGGCAAATGGCAGGACACCGCCATCAGCACCTTCGCGCTATTGGGCTTTTCGATGCCGGTGTTCTGGCTGGCGCTGCTGCTGATGCTGTTCTTCTCGCTACACCTGGGCTGGCTGCCGGTTTCCGGCCGTTTCGACCTGCTGTATCAGGTGAAGCCGATCACCGGTTTCGCGCTGATTGACGCCTGGCTGTCGGACTCGCCATACCGCGCCGAAATGATCGGCAGCGCCCTGCGCCACATGATCCTGCCGATCGCCGCGCTGGCGGTGGCGCCCACCACCGAAGTGGTGCGCCTGATGCGCATCAGCACCGACGACGTGCTGAGCCAAAACTACATCAAGGCCGCCGCCACCCGCGGCCTGTCGCGCTTCACCATCATTCGCCGCCACGTGTTGCACAATGCGCTGCCGCCGATCGTGCCCAAACTGGGGCTGCAGTTCTCCACCATGCTCACGCTGGCGATGATCACCGAAGTGGTGTTCAGCTGGCCGGGCCTCGGCCGGTGGCTGATCAACGCCATTCGCCAGCAGGATTATGCGGCGATCTCCGCCGGCGTCATGGTGGTCGGCACGCTGGTGATTACCATTAACGTCCTGGCCGACATTCTGGGTGCGGCAACCAACCCGCTGAAACATAAGGAATGGTATGCCCTTCGATAACGTATACCGCGAGAAAAAGATGCCGAGCCCGCTGCGCTACACCTGGCGGATTTTCTACGGCGACGCGCTGGCGATGATCGGTTTTTACGGCGTGATCGCCCTGCTGCTGCTGTCGCTGTTCGGCAGCCTGCTGGCGCCCTACGCGCTGGATCAGCAGTTCCTCGGTTATCAGCTGCTGCCGCCGTCCTGGTCGCGCTACGGCAACGTGTCGTTCTTTCTCGGCACCGACGATCTCGGGCGCGACATCCTCAGCCGCCTGTTGACCGGCACTGCCGCCACCTTCGGCTCGGCGCTGGCGGTGACGCTGGCCGCAGCGTTCTGCGGGGTGATCCTCGGCGTGTTCGCCGGCGTCACTCACGGGCTGCGTTCGGCGGTGCTCAACCACATCCTCGATACCCTGCTGTCCATTCCGTCGCTGCTGCTGGCGATCGTGGTGGTGGCGTTTATCGGCCCCAAACTTGAACACGCCATGCTGGCAGTGTGGCTCGCCTTGCTGCCGCGCATGGTCCGCACCATCTACAGCGCGGTGCACGACGAGCTGGAGAAAGAGTACGTGGTGGCGGCGCGGCTCGATGGCGCTTCCACGCTGCAGATCCTGTGGTACGCCGTCATGCCGAACATCGCCGCCGTGCTGGTGACCGAGTTCACCCGCGCGCTGTCGATGGCCATTTTGGACATCGCCGCGCTCGGCTTTCTCGATCTCGGCGCGCAGCTGCCTTCGCCGGAATGGGGAGCGATGCTCGGCGATTCGCTCGAGCTGGTGTACGTCGCACCCTGGACGGTGATGCTGCCCGGCGCGGCCATCCTCGTCAGCGTGCTGCTGGTTAACCTGTTAGGCGACGGTATGCGCCGCGCAATCAATGCCGGGGTGGAATAATGCCGTTACTCGATATCCGCAATCTGACGATTGAATTTATGACCGCCGAAGGGCCGGTCAAGGCGGTCGATCGCGTCAGCATGACGCTGACCGAGGGCGAGGTGCGCGGCCTGGTGGGCGAATCGGGCTCCGGCAAGAGCCTGATCGCCAAAGCCATCTGCGGCGTAACCAAAGACAACTGGCGCGTCACCGCCGACCGTTTCCGCTTCGACGACATCGATCTGCTGCAACTGAGCCCGCGCGAGCGGCGCAGGCTGGTGGGCCACAACGTTTCGATGATTTTCCAGGAGCCGCAGTCCTGTCTCGATCCTTCCGAGAGTATCGGCCGCCAGCTGGCGCAGGCGATCCCGGGCTGGACCTACAAGGGCCGCTGGTGGCAGCGCTTCAACTGGCGCAAACGCCGCGCCATCGAACTGCTGCACCGCGTCGGTATCAAGGATCACGACGACATCATGGGCAGCTTCCCGTACGAGTTGACCGAGGGCGAGTGCCAGAAGGTGATGATCGCCATCGCGCTGGCCAACCAACCGCGCCTGCTGATCGCCGATGAACCAACCAACGCCATGGAGCCGACCACCCAGGCGCAGATTTTCCGCCTGCTGGCGCGCCTCAATCAGAACAACAACACCACCATCCTGCTGATCAGCCACGATTTGCAGATGATGAGCAAATGGGCCGACCGGGTGAACGTACTGTACTGCGGGCAAACGGTGGAAAGCGCCCAGTGCGAAGAGCTGCTGGCGGCGCCGCACCACCCTTACACCCAGGCGCTGATCCGCGCCATGCCGGACTTCGGCCGCTCGCTGCCGCACAAGAGCCGGTTGAACACGCTGCCGGGCGCCATTCCTTCGTTGGAACACCTGCCGATCGGTTGCCGCCTGGGGCCGCGCTGCCCTTACGCGCAGAAGAAGTGCATCGAAACGCCGCGCCTGCGCCCGGTCAAAAACCACTTCTTCGCCTGCCACTTCCCGCTGAACATGGAGGAGCAATAACATGGAAACGCTGTTGGAAGTGCGCAACCTGAGCAAAACCTACCGCTACCGCACCGGGCTGTTCCGCCGCCAGCACGTCGAGGCGGTGAAGTCGGTCAGCTTTACCCTGCGCGAAGGCCAGACGCTGGCAGTGATCGGCGAGAACGGCTCCGGCAAATCCACGCTGGCGAAGATGCTCTCCGGCATGGTGGAACCGACCGCCGGCGAACTGCTGATCGACGATCATCCGCTGGAATTCGGCGATTATCGCTATCGCAGCCAGCGCATTCGCATGATTTTTCAGGATCCGAGCACCTCGCTCAACCCACGCCAGCGCATCGGCCAACTGTTGGACGCGCCGCTGCGGCTGAACACCAGTCTGGAGCCCGCCGAGCGCGAACAGCGCATCAACCAGACGCTGCGTCAGGTCGGCATGCTGCCGGATCACGCCTACTACTATCCGCACATGCTGGCTTCCGGGCAAAAACAGCGCGTCGCGCTGGCGCGTGCGCTGATCCTGCAGCCGAAGGTGATCGTCGCCGATGAGGCGCTGGCCTCGCTGGACATGTCAATGCGCTCGCAAATCATCAACCTGATGCTGGAGCTGCAGGAAAAACACGGTATTTCCTATATCTACGTCACTCAGCACCTCGGCATGATGAAGCATATCAGCGACCAGGTGCTGGTGATGCACGAAGGGGAAATCGTCGAACGCGGCAGCACCGCCGAGGTATTGGCGGCGCCGCTGCACGAATTGACCAAGCGCCTTATCGCCAGCCACTTCGGTGAGGCGCTGACCGCCGACGCCTGGCGACGCGACGGCGGCCGTTTTTGATCCACGTCCTGGCCTGCAACAAACCCGCTGCGGCGGGTTTTTTATTGCCGTACACGCCTGCCGTTTAGCAAGAAAGCGCACATACAAATTACATTCTTGTTATATATCCTTATATTTTATTCCTTTCAGTTATTGATTAGTCCGTAACATTATTTTATCTCGCCTGGGCGATCGGTGAGGATATCCCCTACGTTGAGCCTCTCATACGACAGGATATCGCACTGATGAACAGCCTTCGCCATCGCCGCCTCACGCAGTTTCTGCTCACGCTGGCCGCCGGTTTCTCTGTTTACGGCCACGCGCTGTACTGCGATGAGCTGCGCTAAATCCGCCTTTCGCCCCGCTTGCGGGCATGTTGCCTCTTTGTCCAGCCGCCGCTGCCGCACGCAGCGGTGGTTGTTGATCATGATTAAGGATTGACCCTATGGAACGACTCCGTCGACAACATAATGCCCAGTGGTATCACGAAACCCAAAGCAGCGTGCGTGGCGATGCGCCGCTGGAGCCGCAGGCGGCTACCCTGCGCGATCGTTTTCTGCTGGGGCTGGGCGCCTTCGCCGATGAAGCGTTAAACAGTGCGCTCATCGCCCGCGCCGGGGTATTTAACGCCTCGCTGGCCGGTTACCACGCCCTGTTTCCCGACCAGGTGTCGCTATCACGACACGTGACATTGTCACCCTACGATCGCCTCAGCACCGCGCTGACCGTCGCTCAGGTAACGGGCGTGCAGTCCCTCTGTAGCCACTACGCCGCCCGCCTCGCCCCGCTGCACAGCCCGGACGCCTCCCGGGAAAGCAATATCCGTCTCGCCCAGATCACCCAATATGCCCGCCAGCTTGCCAGCCAACCCACGCTGATTTGCCGCAAGGCGCTGCAACAGCTTGTCGACGTCGGGCTGAGCCCAGCGGATATCGTCACCTTTTCGCAAATCATCGGTTTTGTCAGCTACCAAGCGCGCGTGGTGGCGGGCATCGCGGCGTTGGCCGGCCGACCGGCGGTGGTGGTGCCCGGTTTCCCGAACGTCGAAGACGCCGATGGCGTCGCTTTCAGTGCCGAAGAGTTGAGCTGGACTGCGCGTCTGCCGACAATCGACACGGAAGCCGCCGCCGCCGAACAGCTTGACGTGCTGGATCAGAGCCACCCGCAGGCGCGCGCCGAATCTTACTATCTGCTGCTGGCGCACGATGCCGCCGCACTGCGCGAGCGCAACGGGGTGTTCAACGGCATCAATGCCGAAGGGTATGGGTTATCGAGCCGCCTGAAAGCACTGGCGACCCTGGTGGTCTCGCGCATCAACGGCAGCCGCTACTGCGCGGCTACGGTGGCGCAAGAGCTACAGGACGACGAGCTGGCCCAGGCGCTGTTCACCGGGCTGGCTCAGGGGCTGGCATTGACCAAGGATGCCGTCAAACGCGCGGTGATCCACACCGCCGCAGAGCTGACGCGCGCACCGGAGAAATTTACCCCGCAGAGCGTGCAGCCGTTGTTCAACAGCGGCCTGAATCAGGCGCAGGCGCTGGAAGTGATCCTCACCGCCGCACTCTACGCCTGGGAAAATCGCCTGCGCCAAACGTTGGGCGATGCGGAACCGACACTGCCGGCGCTGTAACCTCTCACTGAGTTAACGGTTAACTTCGCCGTTAACTCACCCTCTTCTATTTTGGCTAAAAACTTCACCAAAAGATGAACCCGTAAACTAAAAATCCGAAAAATCAAAATTTATTAGAATTATGATTCATTTTATTCTGCCACCCGCGAAAATAACGGATCGTCAAAATTATGTCTGCAAACAACGCAATAGGCAGATTGCGCCATCGCTCAATTATGTAACCATTCTCATCGCAGAAGCAGTAAAACAAGGTTTTAACCCTGCTAATTAATAGGAAAACACATTAACACCTCTAACTTTTCAACAGTGGTCGCCTTGCTATTTAGTTTCTATGATTAAGCCGATAGCGACGTTGTGATTGCCCATTTAAAATATTCACAAAAAATAAACGTTCGCCGTCAACCCCATTATTTTTTATTTTCCATCACAGCAAAAAATATTGTGAGGTAACCGTATGTCTGAGCAAGAACTTAAATCCAGCAACAGTATCGTTAACGTGATTGTCGTCATCGATACCGATGCCCTGATAGAAGCATTCGAGAATAACAACCCCAGTCAGGACTCCGGCAACCCAACAGGTATTGGCCATCAATACGCCTATATGGTCGTCACCTCCGATCAGGTGATCGGCGGCTCCGGCACGGCAGACCTGAACTTTAAAGCCAATGTCGGCGACGTCATTCGCTGGACTGGCACCTCAGAATCCGCCAATTTCGACGCCAGTGTGCTGATCTACGGGCTGCCGCAGTTCGGCAGCGGTACCCAGGTCTTTTCCAACCCGACCTTCAAAATGTACACCCGCAGTTCGATGATGCCGGCGCAAAATACCGTGTTCCCCGTCACCTTCACCAACCAAACCTATTGGTTCATACAGGCGGACATCAGCAATACCGGCACGGAAAATTATTGCATCCAATTTGGCCTTTATTATCGGCCAAACGGCGGCGATCAAAAATTACTGGGTTATTTCTATTGGGATCCGACCATTACCATCAGCAATTAACCTTATTCCGTCGACCGTTAGACAACGAATGATTATGGCCCCGCGGGGCCATAATCATTGCGGAAACATCGGGTAAACTTAAACGTCTCTATTCATTTCGCCGACGCAGCCACTCGCTGGCGGCGTCAAAGAATTTTTGCGCCAACGGCGTGGCGCGCTCCGCCATATCGACCACTACCGCTGCATGCCGCGGCATGGCGCCGATAGCTACCGGACGGCGCTGCAACGCCGGCATCAGCGGCGATTGCAGCTGGCCGCGCGGGAACAGCCCACAGCCCAGGCCGACGAAAACCCCCTCCAGCAGTTGGAAGATCGAGGCGGTCTCCAGCCGTGTGTGCAGCGTCAACCCGGCGTCGCGGAAGTGTTGATCGAGATAGCGGCGAAAATAACGCGTCGGCTCGGCGAGGCACAGCGGCAAAGCGGCCACCGCTTCCAGCGGCATTGGCGTATCGCCCACCAGCTTCGGGAAGTGTTGCGGATGAAATACCAGCTCGACGCCGGTTTCCACCAGCGGTTGCGATTGGAAATGCAGCTCCTTTAAGGTCGACAGCTCGAAAAAGCCGATGCCGATGTCGACGGTATGCGCCGTCAGCGCCTCCAGCAGCTGATCGGCGCTCAGCACCGCCAGCCGGTAATCGAGATGCGGGTAACGCTCGCTGACCGCCTTGAGCATTTCCGATACCGAAATACTGCACTGCGGCACCACGCCAAGGCGCAGCGTGCCGTGCAAGCCGTGCTTGAGCGACTCCACCTCCAGCTTCAGCCCTTGGTAAACCGAGACGATCTCACGCGCCCACGCCAGCACCCGCTCGCCTTCGGCGGTAAAACCGCCGAAATGGTTGCCGCGGTTAATCAGCGATACGCCCAGCTCTTTTTCCAGATTTTTCAATCGCATGGATAGCGTCGGCTGGCTAACAAAGCTGGCCTCCGCCGCCCGGCCGAAGTGGCGTTCTCGTTCTAAATTACACAAATAAATCAGTTGTTTAATATCCATAGCGCGGCTCAATGATCGGCATTCGCACCAGTATACCACCGGGCGCCGTCGCCCGCCCGGCGAGTCAGAGCTTCAGCTTCACGTAATCCACCAAGCGCGAGAACACGCCGCCCTGCGGCACCGCCTGCAGCGCTACCAGCGGCAGGGTTTTCACCACCTGGCCATTGTCGCTGATGCGGATCTCGCCAACGGTCTGCCCTTTGCCAATCGGCGCTTCCAGCCGCGCGGCATTGATCACGTACTGCGCCTTCAGCTTGTCCGCTTCGTTTTTCGGCAGGCTGAGCGCCTGCTCTTGCGCGCTACCGACCGGTAACCGGTGATCCTCGCCGTACCAGACCGGCTCTTCCCCCAGGCTCTGGCCGGCGCTGAACAGGTGTACGGTGGTAAAGTCGCGCAGCCCCCAAGTCAACAGCTTACGCGCCTGCTCCTCACGCCCTTTGGCACTTTTGCCGCCCATCACCACGGCGATCAGGCGGCGATCCCCTTCGGTGGCGGAGGCGATGATGTTGAAGCCGGCCGAGGCGGTGTGCCCGGTTTTCAGCCCATCGACGTGCAGCGTCTTATCCCACAGCAGGCCATTGCGGTTCTGCTGCGTGATACCATTCCAGGTCAACGACTTCTCGCTGTACATATGGTATTCCGCCGGTTCACTCATGATGATGGCGCGCGCAATCACCGCCAGATCGCCGGCGGTGGTGAACTGCCCCGGCGCATCCAGCCCGTGTACCGTTTCGAAATGGGTGTTCTGCAGGCCCAGCTGCGCGCTCTTCTCGTTCATCAGCTTGACGAAGTTGGCCTGGCTACCCGCCACATAGTCCGCCATCGCCACGCAGGCGTCGTTGCCGGAATCGATGATGATACCGCGGCTGAGATCGCGCACCGTGACCCTGTCACCTAGTTTCAGGAACATCAGAGAGGAGCCTTTGAACACCGGGTTGCCCTGCGCCCAGGCGTCTTTCCCCACGGTGACGATATCGTCGAGGCCAATCTTGTGCTGGTCGAGCGCGTGGTCGATCACCAACCCGGTCATGAGTTTGGTCAGGCTGGCCGGATTGCGCCGTTCGTCGGCATTGCCGGCGGCCAACACCTGGCCGGTGGTGTAATCCATCAAAACGTAAGAGGCGGCGTCTATCGCCGGCGGGGTCATGGTAGGAAAATTGGGCGTCGTTTCCACCGCCTGCGCCGCTAAAGGCAGCAATATGCCGCCGATTACCACTGATACTGAACGCTTCACGCTGTGTTCCTCAGGCCCGCAGGCTGAATAAAATGCCAATATAATCCGCGAGATAGACTGCATTAATTCACTTTCAGACGAAACCATTACTCTTTTGCAGCGGGTGTCTTTATGCAACCATTTGTTTACGGCACCGCTCGCCGGCGATAGATGCGCTCTATGCCGCCATTGCCCCATTCGATTAGACGCCAGCCCGCAGCGCCCCTAAACTTGTGACATAAATACGCAAGACGCATAAAAAAGCGTTTACTTTTTAGCTACAACCACCTGCGAAGTGTCACCATGAAATTCAAACCGTCAATCAAGCCTTATACCGGCCCGGCGGGCGGCTGGGGTTCGCTTGAAGCCACCACCCGCTTTGTCCTCGACAGTAAACAAACGCTAAAAAACATGCGCAACCTGATGCGCGTCAACAAGGCTCGCGGCTTCGACTGCCCCGGTTGCGCCTGGGGCGACGACAATCACAGCACCTTCAGCTTCTGCGAAAACGGCGCCAAAGCGGTCAGTTGGGAAGCGACGCGCAGTGCCGTGGAACCGGAGTTCTTCGCCGCCCACAGCGTCAGCACCCTGCAGCAGCAGAGCGACTATTTCCTCGAGTATCAGGGGCGCCTCACCCACCCGATGCGTTACAACGCCGAAACCGACCACTATGAACCCATCCATTGGCCGGATGCGCTGGCGCTGATCGCCAAACACATCAACGGCATGGACAACCCGAACCAGATCGAGCTGTATACCTCGGGCCGCGCCAGCAACGAAGCGTCGTATCTTTATCAGCTGTTCGGCCGCATGCTCGGCACCAGCAACTTCCCCGACTGCTCCAACATGTGTCACGAGGCGAGCGGCGTTGGGCTGAAACAGAGCATCGGCGTCGGCAAAGGCACCATCCGCATCGATGACTTCGAAAAGGCCGATGCCATCTTCGTGTTCGGTCAAAACCCCGGCACCAACCACCCGCGCATGCTGCACAGCCTGAAAAACGCCGCTCGACGCGGCGCGCGCATCGTCAGCTTCAACACCCTGCGCGAGCGCGGGCTGGAAAGGTTCGCCGATCCGCAGGATCCGGTGCAGATGCTGACGCCAAAATCCTCGCCGATCAGCTCTTCCTATTACCAACCGAATCTGGGCGGCGATATGGCGGCGGTGCGCGGCATGGTGAAAGCCCTGCTGGAAACCCACCGTCAGCGCCTGGCCGCCGGCGAGCCCGCCCTGTTCGACCTGGCGTTTATCGAACGGCACAGCGTCGGCGTAGAGGCTTACCTGGCGCAGGTAGACGCCACCGAGTGGCAGACCATTACTGCGCAGTCGGGCCTGAGCGAGGCGCAGCTGCGCCAGGCGGCGGCCACCTATCAGGGCGCCGAACGGGTGATCTGCACCTGGGCGATGGGCGTGACGCAGCATAAACACTCTATTGCGACGGTGCGTGAAATCACCAACCTGCAGCTGCTGTTCGGGCAGTTGGGCAAACCGGGCGCCGGCCTGTGCCCGGTACGCGGCCACAGCAACGTCCAGGGTAACCGCACCATGGGGATCGACGAGAAGTCGCCCAAAGCGCTGCTCGACAGCCTGGAACGCCACTTTGACTTCACCGCCAACCGCGCGCTGGGCCACAACACGGTGGAAGCGATCGAAGCGATGCTGCGCGGCGAAGTGAAAGTGCTGATCGCGCTGGGCGGCAACCTGGCCGCCGCGGCGCCGGACACCGAGCGCACCGCCCGCGCCCTGCGCAACTGCGATTTGACGGTGCATATCAGCACCAAGCTTAACCGCAGCCACCTGGTGACCGGCAAAGATGCGCTGATCCTGCCGACACTCGGCCGCACCGAACTGGACATGCAGGCCAGCGGCTCGCAGTACATTACGGTCGAGGATTCGTTCAGCATGGTGCACGCCTCGGAAGGCATCGGCAAGCCGCTGGCGGAGACCCAACGTTCGGAGACGGCGATCGTCTGCGGCATCGCCGACGCGGTGCTGGGTACCCAACAGCTGGATTGGCTGGAATTGGCCGACGACTATTCGCTGATCCGCAATCACATCGCCGCCACCATTCCCGGCTTCGAAGATTTCAACCGGCGCTGCGACCAGCCCGGCGGTTTCTACCTCGGCAATGCCGCCGCCGAACTGCGCTTCGCCACGCCGAGCGGCAAGGCAGAGTTCAGCGCCGCCGCGCTGCCGACCACCCTGTTCCCTCAGCTGGGCAGCGAGAAAGCGCCGTTCACCCTGCAAACGCTGCGCTCACACGATCAGTACAACACCACCATCTATGGTCTGGATGACCGCTACCGCGGCGTTTACGGTCAGCGTGAAGTGTTGTTCATCCATCCGGAGGATCTGGCGGCGCTGGGCCTGCAGGATGGCGAACGGGTAGAGATAGAAACCCTGTGGAACGACGGCGTGGTGCGCAAAGTGGATGGGTTCAAGCTGGTGAGTTACGACATTCCGCGTGGCAACCTGGCGGCCTACTACCCGGAAACCAACCCGCTGGTACCGCTGGCCAGCTTCGGCGACGGTACCGGTACCCCGACCTCGAAATCGATCCCGGTAGTGATTCGCCGCAGCGAACAGCAACCTTCACTGCGCATCGCCTGAAAACGCGCGCCCGGTTCACGCCGGGCGCGCCAATATCGCCAGAATGGTCTGCAGCTCGTCCGACAGCTGATGCCGTCGCCAGACGAAATACAGGTCGCTCACCCCCTCCTCGCCCATTTCCACCACCTTCAGCCCCGGTGCCGGCAAGATCAGCGGCAGCAACGAACCGGGGACGCAGGCGACGCCACAACCGGCCTGCACGCAGGCCGCCATCGCGGCATAAGACTCCATTTCCAGCGTCATGCGCGGTTTCAGCCCGCGCGAGGCCAACCAGTGATCCACCTTCAGGCGAAACGAACATTCGCGACTGAAGGTGTAAAACTCCAGCGGTGCCAGCGTCGCGGCGTCGGGTTCCCCGGCATCGGCCGGCATCAGCAATACCAGCCGTTCATCGAATGCCTGTTGGCTGGCCAGCAGCGGATGTTCAATCGGGCCGTCGGTGATCGCCAGGTCAAGATCGCTGTCGATCAGCATGCGTTCCAGCACCAGCGAGTCGCGGCTCAGCACGTTGATGTGCAGATGAGGCTGTAAACGGCGCAGCCGGGCAATGCGCGCCGGCAAATGGCTGACCAGCGAGAAATCCAGCGCCCCGAGGTTCAGCAGCCCATGCTGATGCTCGCCGGCGAACAGCTGCTTGCTGCGCTCCGCCTGCGCCACAATGTCGCGCGCCTGCTGATAGAACAGCCGCCCTTTGGGATTGACGTACAGCCGGTTCTTGTCGCGGAAAAACAGCTCGCCGCCCAGCGACTCCTCCAGTTCGCGCAGCCGCAGCGTGACGTTGGAAGGCACGCAGTGCAGCTCGCGCGCGGCCGCGGCGATGGTTTTGTGCTCCACCACGGTGCAGAAAAACTTCAGCTGGCTCAGCTTCATCCATCATTCACTTTTAGTTAGTGTTTTAGTTAAAAACAATCACTTTAGATTAGCATCGATTTCACCTACAGTCTGCTGACACCCTGAGGAGGATCTCTGATGCCACTGAATGATCTACTGACGCTGCCCGGCGTGGCGGCCCAACCGGACGCGGTAACCGACGGTTACGTGTTCAACCACACCATGATCCGCGTGAAGGATCTGACCAAAGCGCTGGATTTCTACACCCGCGTGCTGGGCTTTACCCCGGTCTATCTGGAAACGTTCGAAGAAGCCGCGTTTACCATCTGCTACCTGACGCGCAGCCCGCATGAACAGATCCCGCTGGACGACGACGAGCGCAAACGCTGGGCGCTGAGCCAGCCGGGCATTCTCGAGCTGACCCATAACCACGGCACCGAAAATCAGGCCGATTTCCACTACCACAACGGCAACGGCGAGCCGCGCGGCTTTGGCCACCTGTGCGTCACGGTGCCAGACGTGCGCGCCGCCTGCGAGCGGTTTGAGCGCCTCGGCGTCACCTTCCAAAAGCGCCTGCATGAAGGCCGCATGAACTACGTGGCGTTCATTCGCGATCCGGACGATTACTGGATTGAAATCCTGCAGCCAACGCCGCTGCAGGATTGATAGTCTCCCGCCCCTCACCCCGGCCTTCGCGCCGGGGTTTTCCCTCGATAGCACTCCGATTGACCATTCTTGCGCAAAATCGCGCGGCAACGCGGGGTTCCGTGACGTTAGGCTTGCTCGCAGCGGGTGATTCGCGTAAAACTGTCAGCCGCAAATCTTGCCACTCACAACCCATTCACTGGACGATATGTTTCAAGATAACCCGCTGCTGGCGCAGCTTAAACAGCAACTTCACTCTCAGACCCCGCGCGTTGAAGGCGTCGTGAAAGGGACTGAGAAAGGCTTTGGCTTTCTTGAAGTAGACGGTCAAAAAAGTTACTTCATTCCGCCGCCGTACATGAAGAAAGTCATGCACGGGGATCGCATTATCGCCACCCTTCACACCGAGAAAGAGCGCGAAATCGCCGAGCCGGAAACCCTGGTCGAGCCGTTTCTGTCGCGCTTTGTCGGCCGCGTGCAAAAGCGCGACGACCGTCTGTCCATCGTGCCCGATCATCCGTTGCTGAAAGATGCGATTCCGTGCCGCCCGGTGCGTGAATTGACCCACAACTTCCAGGCCGGTGACTGGGCGGTGGCGGAAATGCGCCGTCATCCGCTGAAAGGCGATCGCGGCTTCAACGCCGATCTGACTCACTTTATCACTGAAGGTGAAGACCATTTCGCCCCGTGGTGGGTGACGCTCGCACGTCACAAC
This sequence comes from Serratia sp. Nf2, assembly GCF_003028435.1. NCBI lineage: Bacteria > Pseudomonadati > Pseudomonadota > Gammaproteobacteria > Enterobacterales > Yersiniaceae > Serratia > Serratia sp. Nf2. The sequence goes on from NZ_PYTW01000001.1 coordinate 318,859, forward strand.
CTGGAGAAAGAGGCGCCGGAGATGCAGGCTCTCAGCGAGCCGGCCGCTGGGCTGGTGCGTGAAGACCTGACCGCGCTCGAATTCGTCACCATCGATAGCGCCAGCACCGAAGACATGGACGATGCGCTGTATGTGACCGACAACGGTGACGGTTCGCTGCAGTTGACTATCGCCATCGCCGATCCGACCGCCTACGTCGAGCAAGGCAGCAAGCTGGATGATATCGCCCGCGTGCGCGCCTTCACTAACTACCTGCCGGGCTTCAACATCCCGATGCTGCCGCGCGATCTGTCGGACAACCTGTGCTCGCTGCGCCCTAACGAGCGCCGACAGGTGCTGGCTTGCCGCGTAACCATCGCCGCCGACGGCGCGCTGGGCGACGATATTCAGTTCTTCGCCGCCGAGATCGAATCCAAAGCCAAGCTGGTGTACGACGAAGTCTCCGACTGGCTGGAAGGCATTGCCGGCTGGCAGCCGCCGAGCGATGCCATCACGCAACAAATCACCCTGCTGAAACGCGTTTGCGACGCGCGCAACGCCTGGCGCCATCAGCATGCGCTGGTGTTCAAAGATCGCCCGGACTACCGCTTCGTGCTGGGTGAAAAAGGCGACGTGCTGGAGATTGTTACCGAGCAGCGCCGCAGCGCCAACCGCATCGTTGAAGAGTGCATGATCGCCGCCAACGTCTGCGCCGCCATCGTGCTGCGCGATCGCCTGGGCTTCGGCGTGTACAACGTGCACACCGGTTTCGATCCTGCGCTGGTCGAGCAAGCGGTCACCGTATTGCAGGCCAACGGCGTGGAAGCCGAAGCCGACAAGTTGCTGACCCTCGACGGTTTCTGCGAACTGCGCCGCCACCTGGACGCGCAGCCGACCCAGTTCCTCGACAGCCGCATCCGCCGCTTCCAGACCTTCGCGGAGATCAGCACTACGCCGGGGCCACACTTCGGTCTGGGTCTGGAGGCTTACGCCACCTGGACATCGCCGATCCGTAAATACGGCGACATGGTCAACCATCGTCTGCTGAAGGCGATCATCAACCAGCAGCCGGCAGAAAAACCGCAGGATGACGTCACGGTGCAGCTGGCGGAACGCCGCCGCCTGAACCGCATGGCGGAACGCGACGTCGGCGACTGGCTGTACGCCCGTTTCCTGCAGGACAAGGCTGGTACTGACACCCGCTTCAACGCCGAGATCATCGACGTGACCCGCGGCGGCCTGCGCGTGCGCCTGCTGGACAACGGTGCGGTCGCCTTCATCCCGGCACCGTTTATTCACGCGGTGCGCGACGAGATGCAGTGCAGCCAGGAAACCGGCACCGTGCAGATCAAGGGTGAAGTGGTTTACCGCCAGAGCGACACCTTGCAGGTCACCATCGCCGAAGTGCGCATGGAAACCCGCAGCGTGATCGCCCGTCCGGCGGCCTGAACGCCAGCCTGAAACGGCAGCAACGCAAAACGCCGACGGTGAAAACCGCCGGCGTTTTTTTTCGGCTAGCGCAGCGGCTCGCCGCCGGTTTCACGCAGCAAGGGCAGCACCGCCAATGAAGCCAGCGTCGCCAGCATCAGATAGACGGCGGGCGCCAGCAGCGAGCCGCTCAGCGCGATCGACTGGGAGGCAATGTACTGGGCGAAGCCGCCGAAGATCGCCCCCCCCAGGCTGTAGACCAAGGCAAACCCCAGCGCGCGAATGCGCTGCGGGAACAGCTCCGAAATCATCAGCATGGTCGGTACCGACCCGAGCGTGGTCAACCCGACCAGCACCGCGACAATCAGCAGCAGCACCGCCGGGTGCGGCATCGCGCTCAGCCACCAAAATGCCGGCAGGGCCACAATCAGAATCGCAATCCGCGAGCCGCGGATCAGCGGCAAACGGCCGTAACGATCGCACCAGTGCCCGATCAGCAGACTGCCGACGAAGGTGACGAGCCCCGCCAGCAGCATCGCGGCATAGCCGTAGGCCTGCGCCATTCCCAAGTATTTCACCGCGTAGGTGCCGAGATAATACATCGAGATGTAAGTGGCGACGGTGGCGCCGATGGTCAGCATCACGCCGAGCACCACCGCCCGCGAGTGCTTGCGCAACTGCGCAGGCGGCTCGTGAGCCCGCGACACCGATGGCCGATCGCTTTCCAACCCGAGACGCAGCCAGCAACCGAGCGGCGCCAGCGCCACACCGATAAAGAAAGGAATCCGCCATCCCCACTCGGCCATGGCGTTCGGCTCGCCGGAAAGCACCGGCAAGGCCGCGCTGAGCGCCAGCGCGGTCACGCCGCCAACCACGGTGGCGATGCCCTGCGTCGCCAGCGACCAGCTGGAATAGAAGCCGCGCCGGTTGGGCGGCGCCGACTCCACCAGCAACGACATCGATGCCCCCACCTCGCCGCCCGCCGCCACGCCCTGGATCAGGCGCGCCGCCACCAGCGTGACGGTTCCCCAATAGCCAGCGCTGGCGTAGGTCGGCGCAAAGCCGATCATCGCCGTGCCCAGGCTCATCAAGGAAATCGTCAGGATCATCGCCGGCTTGCGGCCATGGCGATCGGCATAGGCGCCAATCAGAATGCCGCCCAGCGGCCGCATGAAGAAGCTGACGCCGAACGTGGCAAACGCCAACAGCAACGCCAGATGCGGATCGCTGGACGGCGGAAAGAACAATACGCTGATGTAAATAACGAAGAAGTTATAAATACCGAAATCGAAAAACTCCAGCGCATTGCCGAAGGAGGCGGCGAATATAACCTTTTTGCCACCGGCTCTCGGGGCCGATATTATTTCCGCCTGAGTTTCAGCCGTATTTTCACTCATCATTACCTTCCCTGTTATTATTTTCGAGTTTATTTCAAATACGCTTCCGCCAACGCTCCCCAATACTGGCTGCCGGTCGCCAGGCAGCCGTCGTTAAAGTCATATCCCGGGTTATGCACCATGCAGCTGCCTTCGCCATCGCCGTTGCCGATGATCAGGTAGCCGCCCTGCGGATGCGCATCGAGCATGAAGGCGAAATCTTCACTGCCCATCAGCGGCCGGGCGCCGTAGTGCGCGCGCGCGGCGCCGAACTGCTGTTCCGCCACGCAGTGGGCGAAACGGGTCATCGCTTCGTCGTTGACCAGCACCGGCGTGCCGTTAACGTGTTCCACCACCGCGTGCGCACCGAAGCTTGCCGCCTGTGCCTCGATCAGCGCCGGAATGCGCGCCAGCAAAGTGGCGCGCGCCTGGCGATCCAGCGAGCGCACGCTGAGCTTCATCTCCGCGCTGTCCGGGATCACGTTGGCCGCCTCACCGGCCTTGATGCTACCGACGGTGATCACCGCCGCCTCCAGCGGATCGATATTGCGCGAAACGATGCTCTGCAGCGCGACGGTGATATGCGAAGCCACCAGCACCGGATCGACCGTCAGCTGCGGGATGGCACCGTGGCCGCCGCGCCCCTGCACCCGGACGTTGAACTGATCCATCGAGGCCATAAACGGGCCGTGCTGGAAGAAGAACTCGCCGAGCGGCATCCCCGGCATGTTGTGCATGGCAAAGATGGCGTCGCAGGGGAAGCGCTCGAACAGCCCCTGTTCCACCATGCGCGCACCGCCGTTCAGCATCTCTTCCGCCGGTTGGAAAATCAGGTGCAGCGTGCCGTTGAAGTTGCGCGTTTGCGCCAGGTAACGGGCGGCACCGAGCAACATGGTGGTGTGACCATCATGGCCGCAGGCGTGCATGCGGTTGGCCACGCTGCTGCTCCAGGGCTTGCCGTTGTTCTCCTCGATCGGCAAGGCGTCCATATCGGCGCGCAGTCCGAGGCGTTTAACGCCGTCACCCACCCGCAGCGTGCCCACCACGCCGGTTCCCGCCAATCCGCGGTGCACCTCATAGCCCCACGAACTCAGATAATCCGCCACCAGATCGCTGGTGCGAAACTCTTCGAAACCCAATTCAGGGTGTTGATGAATATCGTGCCGAATGGCCGTGAGCTGCGGTAAATACCCTTCGATGATTTTATTTATCATAATTAAATTCCTTTCGTAGATTTATTATTTATTTGATGAATGATTAAACCTGCGGGTGAAAATAAAGGTATAACACGGCATGGATGATTTTATTTCGGCACGCCTCGACAGATAAAATAATAATCCGCCAGACACCGTGCCCAGATAAAAAACGACGATGATTCGCTGTACGCAGCGTGAAAATGCAGAATGAATAACTGCCGGGGATTGCGTGGGCGACAGCCTGCGCCAACGCGGTTTCATCACGTTGTTTTTACACTAAAACCCCACCTGCTTCACATTTCTCATCCGACCTGCCGCGGTTCGGCGGCAAAACTTCTACTGTTAAAACGTCATTCCTAATAACAACGTCGATTTTTACCTCTGTACGCCAAGGAGTTGTTTCATGAAAAACATCAGGTCAGGACTTATCTGGCTGCTGGTGGCGTTGGTCGGCGCCTTCGCCTTCGCCATGCTGGCGCTCAGCCGCGGCGAACACGTCAACGCCGTCTGGCTGGTGGTCGCCGCCGTCGCCTGCTACAGCATCGCCTACCGCTTCTACAGCCGGTTCATTGCCGACAAGGTCTTTGAACTGGACGACCGCCGTCTGACCCCGGCAGAACGCCACAACGACGGCCTGGACTACGTGCCCACCAACAAATGGGTGCTGTTCGGCCACCACTTCGCCGCCATCGCCGGCGCCGGGCCGCTGGTGGGGCCGATTCTGGCCGCGCAGATGGGTTTCCTGCCGGGGACCATCTGGATCCTGGTCGGCGTCATGCTGGCCGGCGCGGTGCAGGATTTCCTGGTGCTGTTCATCTCCACGCGCCGCGACGGGCGTTCGCTAGGGGAAATGGCCAAGCAAGAACTGGGCGCATTCGCCGGGGTAATCACCATGCTTGGCGCGCTGGGGGTGATGATCATCATTCTGTCGGCGCTGGCGCTGGTGGTGGTAAAAGCCTTGGCCGACAGCCCGTGGGGGCTGTTCACCATCGCCGCCACCATCCCGATCGCCCTGTTCATGGGCATCTACATGCGCTTTATCCGGCCGGGCAAGATCGCTGAAATTTCGGTGATTGGCTTCGTGCTGATGCTGCTGGCGATCATTTACGGCGGCAACGTGGCGCAAGATCCCTACTGGGGGCCGTTCTTCACGTTGCACGGCACCACCCTGACCTGGGTGCTGGTGATCTACGGCTTCGTCGCTTCGGTGCTGCCGGTGTGGCTGCTGCTGGCACCGCGCGACTACCTTTCCACCTTTATGAAAATCGGCGTCATCATCGGCCTGGCCATCGGCATCGTCTTCGCCATGCCGGAGATGAAAATGCCGGCGGTCTCGCGCTTCATCGACGGCAGCGGCCCGGTGTTCGCTGGCGCCCTGTTCCCGTTCCTGTTCATCACCATCGCCTGCGGCGCCATTTCCGGCTTCCACGCGCTGGTCTCCAGCGGCACCACACCCAAGCTGGTGGAACGTGAAAGCCACATTCGCTTTATCGGTTACGGCGCCATGCTGATGGAGTCTTTCGTCGCCATCATGGCGTTGATCTGCGCCTCGGTGTTGGATCCGGGCGTTTACTTCGCCATGAACTCCCCGGCGGCGCTGATCGGCACCACGGTGGAAAATGCTTCGCAGGTCATCAATAGTTGGGGCTTTATCGTCACGCCGGAAACGCTGGCGCTGATAGCCAAAGAGGTAGGTGAGAACTCCATCCTGTCGCGCGCCGGCGGCGCCCCGACATTCGCCGTGGGCATGGCGCACATCATCAGCGAGGTGTTCAACAGCCGGGCGATGATGGCCTTCTGGTACCACTTCGCCATTCTGTTCGAAGCGCTGTTCATCCTGACCGCCGTCGACGCCGGCACCCGCGCCTGCCGCTTTATGGTTCAGGATCTGGTGGGCGTGGCGGTGCCGCAGCTGGCCAACAACCGTTCGTGGTTCGGCAATCTGGCGGGTACCACGGTGGCCGTGGCCGGCTGGGGCTTCTTCGTGTATCAGGGCGTGGTCGATCCGCTCGGCGGCATCAATACCCTGTGGCCGCTGTTCGGCATCGGCAACCAGATGCTGGCGTCGATGGCGCTGATCCTCGGCACCGTGGTGCTGTTCAAGATGAAAAAACAGCGTTATGCCTGGGTTACGATCCTGCCGACCGCCTGGCTGTTCGTGACTTCCATGACCGCCGGCTGGCAGAAAATCTTCCACGAGAAACCGAGCATCGGCTTCCTGGCGCAGGCGAAGAAATTCTCCACCGGCATCGAGCAAGGCACGATCATTGCGCCGGCCAAGTCGCTGAAAGACATGGAAACCATCGTGTTCAGCAACCAAATCAACGCCGCGCTGTGCGGGTTCTTTATGCTGGTGGCGGTAACCATGCTGATCGCCGCCTTCTTCGCGATCCGTCGGGCGCTGCGTGCCGAACACCCAACGGCGCATGAGGTCAGCGCCGCGCTTAGGGAAGAAACCGGCCGCAGCTAGCGTTTCGATCATCCAGCAAGGGCGCCGCGGCGCCCTTTTTACTGGCCAGGCTTTAACCCAGCAGCGTGGAGCCGAAAGCTCCCTGCCAATCCTGCTCGAACTTCTCGACCGCAGCCTGCACCGCCGGCGCGCCAAGGAACTGCTCCGCCACATCCACCGGCAGCGTGATGGCCTGGCAGCCCGCCAGCAGGCATTCCAGCGCCTGACGCGGCGTTTTGAAGCTGGCGGCCAGCACCTGCGCCGACGGCGCATGCAGGCTCAGCAACTGCTGCAGCTCGTGCACCATTTCGATACCGTCGCCGCCCTGCGCGTCTACCCGATTAACGTAAGGCGCCACATATTCCGCCCCGGCCAAGGCCGCCAGCAGCCCCTGCCCGGCGCCGTATACCGCCGTGCCCAGCGTCGGGATGGACATCGTTTTAAGCTTCTTGATCGCCGCCAGCCCTTCGGCGGTCGCCGGGATCTTGACCACCAGCCCCGGTACGCGCTGGCTGAGCAGCGCCGCCTCCGCCACCATGCGCTCGGCATCGGTCGCCATCACCTGCGCGAACAGCTTGCCGGTGCCGCCGAGGGCGTCACGCAGCGCGGGCAGCACTTCCCAGATCGGCTTGCCTTCTTTCGCCACGATGCTCGGGTTGGTGGTGACGCCGTGCAGCGGCAGAATGCGCGCCAGTCGTTTTACCGCAGTCACATCGGCGGTATCGAGATAAAGCTCCATCACGGACTCCTGTGTCATGTTGTGTGGGCGGATTCAAACTCTGATCATCATAAGGCAAAAACCCCGCCAACTTTTGATCAAAATCAATTCAACTTTCATTCGAAACATCTTTAATGGCGAAAGATTCAGCAACGCCAAACGGGTGACTCATGTACTTCAATCTGCAGCGCTACTCGACCCATGATGGCCCCGGCATCCGCAGCGTGGTCTTTCTAAAAGGGTGCCCGCTGAGCTGCCGCTGGTGTCAGAACCCGGAAAGCCGCTCGCGCCACGCAGATCTGCTGTTTGACCAGCGCCTGTGCCTGAGCGGCTGTACGCTGTGCACCGAGCGCTGCCCGCAAGGTCTGTGGCGTGACGAGGGAGCATTGACGCTGCGGCGCGACGTCATCAGCGCAGACGACTACGCGGCGCTGGCCGCCGCCTGCCCGACCGGCGCGCTCAGCCTGTGCGGCAGCGCGGTCAACCTCGACGATATCATGGCCGAGGTGATGCGGGATAAGCCTTTCTACCTGCGCAGCGGCGGCGGTTTAACGCTGTCCGGCGGCGAGCCCTTTATGCAGCCGGAAGTCGCGGCGGAGCTGCTGCGGCGCGGCCGGGAAGCCGGCATCCACACCGCCGTCGAATCCTGTCTGCACGTTCCCTGGCGCTACATCGCCCCTTCGTTGCCCTGGCTGGATCTGCTGTTGGCCGATCTCAAACACACCGATGAAGCGCGTTTCAAAACCTGGACCGGCGGCTCCGCCCGCCGGGTGATGAACAATTTCCGCCGGCTGGCGGCACACGGCGTGCCAATGACCGTGCGCGTGCCGCTGATCCCCGATTTCAACGCCGATCGCCACGCTGTCCGCGCGATTGTCGACTTCGCCGCCGACGAGATCGGCGTATCGGAGATCCATTTTCTGCCATACCACACGCTGGGCATCAACAAGTATCACCTGCTCGGCGAGCCCTACTGCGCCGCCAGCACGCCGCTGGACGCGCCCGATCTGCTGGCCTTCGCCGAAGCGTACGCCGGCGCCAAAGGCCTGACCGCCATTTTGCGAGGATAACGCCATGACCACATTGGATTTGACCACCCTCAGCGCCCGTATTCAGGCGCATAAGAATGCGCTGATCCACATCGTCAAACCGCCGGTGTGCACCGAACGCGCACAGCACTATACCGAAGCCTATCAACAGCATCAGGATCGGCCGCTGCCGGTGCGCCGTGCGCTGGCGCTGGCCAACCACCTGGCGAAGCGCAGCATCTGGATCGCCAACGATGAGCTGATCGTCGGCAACCAGGCCAGCGAGCTGCGCGCCGCGCCAATCTTCCCCGAATACACCGTCGGCTGGATAGAAAATGAGATAGACCAGTTGGCCGACCGGCCGGGCGCCGGCTTCTCGGTCAGCGAAGAGAACAAAGCGATTTTGCACCGTCTTTGCCCCTGGTGGCGCGGCCAAACGGTGCAGGATCGCTGCTACGGCATGTTTACCGACGAACAAAAGGCGCTGCTCGCCACCGGCATCATCAAAGCCGAGGGCAACATGACCTCCGGCGACGCCCACCTGGCGGTCAACTTCCCGCTACTGCTGGCGCTTGGCCTCGACGGCCTGCGTGAAAAGGTGAACGCGCGCCGCAGCCGCCTGCACCTGACCGAATGGGAAGATCTGCACAAAGCGCAGTTTCTCAACGCCATCGACATCGTACTGGCGGCGCTGAGCGAGCACATCCTGCGCTTCGCTCGCCTGGCGCGCGACATGGCGCAACGCGAACCCCGCGACTGGCGGCGCACCGAGCTGCTGGCTATCGCAGACAACTGCGACCTGATCGCCCATCGCCCGCCGCACACCTTCTGGCAGGCGCTACAGCTGTGCTATTTCATCCAGCTGACGTTACAGATCGAATCCAACGGCCATTCGGTTTCCTTCGGCCGCCTCGACCAATATCTCTATCCCTGGTATCGGCGCGACGTCGAGCTGGAGCAAAACCTGGCGCGGGAAGACGCCATCGAGCTGCTGCACAGCTGCTGGCTGAAGCTGCTGGAGGTCAACAAGATCCGCTCCGGCTCACACTCCAAGGCCTCCGCCGGCAGCCCGCTGTACCAGAACGTCACCATCGGCGGCCAAAAACTGATCGACAGCAGGCCGTGCGACGCGGTCAACCCGCTGTCCTACGCCATTCTCGAATCCTGCGGCCGCCTGCGCTCCACCCAACCCAACCTCAGCGTGCGTTACCACGCCGGAATGAGCGCCGATTTCCTCGACGCCTGCGTGCAGGTGATCCGCTGCGGCTTCGGCATGCCGGCGTTCAACAACGACGAAATCGTCATTCCCGAGTTCATCAAGCTGGGGGTTGAGCCGCAGGACGCCTACGACTATGCCGCCATCGGCTGCATAGAGACCGCCGTCGGCGGCAAATGGGGCTATCGCTGCACCGGCATGAGCTTCATCAACTTCGCCCGCGTGCTGCTGGCGGCGCTGGAACAGGGGCGCGACGCCACCTCCGGGCAGATTTTCCTGCCGCAGGAACAGGCGCTGTCCAAAGGAAACTTCGCCGATTTCGAGCAGGTAATGGCCGCATGGGATCGGCAAATCCGTTACTACACGCGCAAGTCAATTGAGATCGAATGCGTGGTGGACAGCGTGCTGGAGGAGAACGCCCACGATATCCTCTGCTCCGCGCTGGTGGATGACTGCATCGAACGCGGCAAAAGCATCAAGCAAGGCGGCGCCAAGTACGACTGGGTTTCCGGCCTGCAGGTCGGCATCGCCAACCTCGGCAACAGCCTGGCGGCGGTGCGCAAACTGGTGTTCGAGCAAGGGACAATCGGCCAGCAGCAGCTGGCGGCGGCGCTGGCCGACGACTTCGCCGGGTTAGATGGCGAACAGCTGCGCCAGCGGCTGCTCAACGCCGCGCCCAAATACGGCAACGACGTGGACGACGTCGATCGACTTCTGGTGCGCGCCTACCAAACCTACATTGAGGAACTGAAGCAATATCGCAACACCCGCTTCGGCCGCGGGCCGATCGGCGGCGGCTATTACGCCGGCACGTCGTCGATCTCGGCCAACGTGCCCTTCGGCGCTGCCACCCTGGCCACCCCGGATGGCCGTAAGGCGCATGCGCCATTGGCGGAAGGCGCCAGCCCGGCGTCCGGCACCGATCACCTAGGGCCGACGGCGGTGTTCAATTCGCTCGCCAAGTTGCCGACCGAGGCGATCCTCGGCGGCGTGCTGCTCAATCAAAAGCTGAACCCGACGACGCTGGACAACCCGCGCGATCGGGAAAAGCTGATGCTGATGTTGCGCACCTTCTTCGAGAGCTACCGCGGCTGGCATGTGCAGTACAACATCGTGTCGCGCGAAACGCTGCTGGCGGCGAAGCAACACCCTGACCAATATCGTGATTTAGTGGTTCGCGTAGCTGGCTATTCCGCCTTCTTTACCGCATTATCCCCTGAAGCGCAGGATGATATTATTGCGCGCACAGAACATACTCTTTAAACCTTTGACTCTTAGCGGCCGCGCCTTGGCGGCCGCATCATCAGGCCGATATGAATTTACGACAACAGACCATATTGCAGTTGGTTAACGATCGCCGGCGGATCAGCGTCAATGAGCTGGCGCGTGCCTCGGGCGTCTCGGAAGTCACCATCCGGCAGGATCTCAACCTGCTGGAAAAGCGCAGTTATCTGAAGCGGGTACATGGCTCCGCCGTGGCGCTGGAAAGCGATGACGTCGACGCCCGCATGATGTCCAATTTCACTCTCAAGCAACGGCTGGCGCAATACGCCGCCGCGCAGGTCAACGACGGCGAGACGATATTTATCGAGAGCGGCAGCGCCAACGCCCTGTTGGCGCGCTACATCGCCGAACGCAAGCGCATTACGCTGATCACCGTCAGCCACTACATCGCCAACCTGCTCAAAGAAACCGATTGTGATGTGATTGTGCTGGGCGGCATGTACCAGAAGAAAAGCGAGACCGTGGTCGGCCCGCTTACACGGCTGTGCATTCAGCAGGTGCATTTCAACAAGGCGTTTATCGGCATTGACGGCTTTCAGGCCGAAACCGGCTTTACCGGCCGCGACATGATGCGCGCCGACGTGGTCAGCGCGGTGCTGGCCAAGGGCGTGGAGAATATCGTGCTGACGGACTCCAGCAAATTCGGCCAGATCCAGCCCAATCCGCTGGCGCAGCCGGGCCAGATCAGCCGGGTGATCACCGATTCGCGTCTGGCGCTGGAGTATCAGCATCAGCTGAAACGCCAGGGCGTTCAGGTGGAGTTGGTCAACGAATAGCGCAGACCACCACCGCACCGCGCGGGCTACACCGCGCGTCTTTCCCCTTGCACCGCAGGATTTTAAGACTATTTACCTGTTTATCCCTCCCGAGAAACCTATACTCAGTTTTGGCGACTTTTGGGCCGTAACTTGCTAATTATTCGGCCGTTAACAAAAAATGCCATTTTTTATATCGATACTGTATGGGAATCAACAGCAGGCCTGATTTATGGTTAACGCCTATACTTATAGGGCACTTCCATATAGCCAATGCTAAGGAGAAGTCATTATGATGATTATCAATAAACGTTTCGCCACCGCGGCTCTGGCACTGACTCTGGCGTTTTCACTCAGTGCTTGTTCCAACATGTCCAAACGCGATCGCAACACCGCTATCGGTGCCGGCGCCGGTGCAGTCGGCGGCGCAGTGCTGACAGACGGCAGCGCGTTGGGCACGCTGGGTGGGGCTGCGGTAGGGGGCATCATCGGTCACCAGGTTGGCAAATAACCTGACCGAGAGACCTCAGCCGACAGGCTGGCAAAAGCGTTTCGGCGCTTTGACGTATTAACCAGAATAACGATGATTTCAGGTCTGTTTTACTTTAAGTCTATGGTTCTTTTGCCGTTAACGGGCTAACCCCCGGCAGCAACAACCTCAAGCCATGCCACGGCATTGCACCGCGGCATGGCGATTCACCTCATCCACCCGCCAGTTTGACCTTCATGCCTTTGGCTTCCAGCAGCTGCTTGAGCAGATCGCGTTTATCGCCCTGGATCTCGATGACCCCGTCTTTCACCGAACCGCCGCAGCCGCATTTCTTTTTCAGCTCTGCCGCCAGTTTGTCGAGCGCAGCATCATCCAGATCGACGCCGGCGATCAGGCATACGCCCTTCCCCTTGCGGCCGCTGGTCTGACGCTGGATGCGCACGATGCCGTCGCCCTTGGCGCGTTGTGGTTTAGCCTCTTCCTGTTTGATACGGCCGGTGTCCGTGGAATACACCAGGCGGCTGTTATCGTCATTCATCGGCGGTTCCTCAGGCCAAAGAGGCGCGGATCGCGCGCAGCGTCGCGGCCGGATCGGCAGATTGGGTGATCGGACGCCCAATCACCATATAGTCCACGCCGGCGGCCTGCGCCTGCACCGGCGTCATGATACGGCGCTGATCGCCCGCCGCGCTGCCTTCTGGGCGGATCCCCGGCGTAACCAGTTGGAAAGCCTGCCCGCAGGCCGCTTTCAGCCGCTGCGCTTCGTGTGCCGAACACACCACGCCGTCCAGCCCACAGTCGCGGGTCAGGCGCGCCAGCCGCTCGGCGTGATCCGCCGGGCTGGCCTCAATGCCGATGCCGCGCAGGTCTTCCGCTTCCATGCTGGTGAGCACGGTTACGGCGATCAGCAGCGGCGCATCCGCCCCGAATGACGCCAGCGCTTCTTTAGCGGCGGTCATCATGCGCGCGCCGCCGCTGGCGTGGACGTTGACCATCCAAACGCCCAGCTCGGCCGCCGCCGCGACCGCATGCGCGGTGGTATTGGGAATATCGTGAAATTTCAGGTCGAGAAACACGTCGAAGCCGCGCCCATGCAGATCGCGCACCAGCTGCGGCCCAAACAGCGTGAACATTTCTTTGCCCACTTTCAGCCGGCAGTCTTGCGGATCGATACGGTCGGCGAACGCCAGCGCAGCGTTCTTATCGGCGTAATCTAACGCCACAACGAGTGGAGATGATTTTAAGTCATTGTTATTAGCGTTATTTTCAGACTTCATTTCTTCTACCTTCTGTAAAATAGACATAATCAGGGACTCACCCGCGAAACTGACCGCCGCATTCTACCTGTCGGGGGCCAGAAATCCCAGCCGCAGCGCACATCGGCGCTCCGTCATGTTACCTCTCACCTTTGTCATGGCGCGTCAACGAAAGCGCGTCAGCGATAAACCACGCAGCGTAAAACGCCGTAAAGATGCGTAAATTATTAATCAAATATTTTGAATGATTTGCTCAGCATTATCAGATTTTCAATCGGCGTAGATGCTTTATTATTCAACCCATCGGAAGCGAACGGCTTCCTTCCTAAATAAACAGACTGGAGTCACCTATGAAAACCATCAAATATTTTGCAACCGCTGCCGCTATCGCACTGACCTCTTTCGCCACTTTCGCCGCTGAACCGATCAACAGCCAGCAAGCCGATAACCTGACCGCCACCGGCATCGTTTCCGCAGGCCACGCGACCACCCTCAGCAGCCTGGAGAAAAAGCTGGCCGCTAAAGCCGACGCTCAGGGCGCCAGTAGCTACCGCATCATCTCCGCCGGTGGTAACAACATGCTGAGCGGCACCGCGATCATCTACAAATAATGTTTCCGGTACAGGGCCCGCACGCTCGGGCCCTGCCTCTGTTTCTCGCCTAAAAAACCCGCGTTTGCCTCGCGCTCATTTGTTACAGAAAAATTAAATTTTTATTACACACTAGACACCCGATCGCCAGTGGCTTAGCTTGAAGGCATCTTCCTGCAGAAAGGCTTTCAAAATGAGCGAGATATCGACACTTACCATTAAAATTCCTCTGGAACTCAAGGAAAAAATCCGCGCCGCCGCCGCTGAAAACGAATTTTCGTTGAGCGTGGAAGTGTGCCAGCGACTGGAAAGCAGCTTCAGCGCGCCCGCCACCAAAGCAGAAAAACCGGCCAAAAAGGCGGATGAGCTGCACCACGGCGAGATCGACAATCAAAGCACCGAAGAAGAAATTGAACAGCCGCTGAGCCAGAAAGAGCTGAAGAAACTCCGCCAGCTGTTGAAAACCGGCGCCAAAGGCGGCAAGAAAAAGTAAGCGACGAACAGACGAACATAAAAAACGGGGCGATAAATCGCCCCGTTTTGTTTTGTCGCGCCGCCGCGTTATTGGCCGTCCAGACCACGGATCGGTTTGACCGATGACCAGGCGCGGCACGACGGGCAATGCCAATAGAGCGAGTGCGCGGTGAAGCCGCATTTGTGACAGCGGTAACGCGGTTTGGTGCGAATTTGCTCGCCGACCATATCGCGCAACAGCAGCAGGCTCTCTTTCGCCCGGCCGTCTTCGGCGTCCGCCAGGTGATAATCCATCAGCCGGTAAAACACCCGCATGGTCGGATGGCGTTGCAGCTGGCGGTTGATATAGACCTGTACCACGTCGCGCCCTTCGTGCTGCTCGATGATCTCGGCCAGCATCAGATCGGCGGTGGCGCCGGTATTCTCTTCCACGCAGCGCTTCAGGAATTCAGCCCAGTTGTGCTGTTGTTCCGGCAGATGCGTGTAGCATTCCTGCAGCATCGGCAGCGTTTCGCTGACCAACTCTTTATCCTGGCTCAGTACGCGTTGCAGCGACTCTGCCGCTTTGGCGTAGTCGTTTTGCGCCATGTAGATGCGCCCAAACATGATGGATACGCGCGCACACTGTTTATCGGCTGCGTCCGCCCGCTTGAGCAGGCTCATCGCCCGATCGAGATCGTCGCTGCCCATCGCCTGCAGCGCCAGTTCACAATAGAAGTGTGCGATTTCGACGCGTTGTTTCTCTTTACCCAGCTTGACCAATTTTTCCGCCACGTCGATCGCTTTTTGCCAATCGCTGGTGGCCTGATGGATCACCAGCAGTTGCTGCAGCGCCGATACGCGAAAATCCGCTTCGTCAGTCAACTGGCTGAACATGTCTTCCGCGCGATCGTACAGCCCGGCCGCCATATAGTCGCGGCCCAACTGCTGTACCGCCAGCAGGCGCTGTTCGAAGGTCAGGGAGGCGCTTTCCATCAAGGCCTGATGGATGCGGATGGCGCGGTCGACTTCACCGCGCGAACGGAACAGGTTACCCAGCGTCAGGTGGGCTTCTACGGTGTTGCTGTCCTCTTTCAACATGTCGAGGAACAGATCGACCGCCTTGTCCTGCTGGTTGGAAAGCAGAAAGTTCACCCCTGCCACGTATTCGCGCGACAGGCGGTTGGCTTCTTGCTGTTTATCCTGCTGAGCGCTTCTGCGCCCCATGTACCAACCGTACGCGGCAGCCACGGGCAGCAACAGAAACAGCAGTTCTAACATAGAGGATTATTCCTTGCTGACAACGGGCTGAGCCGCCGGTTCAGCGGGCTGCTCAAGCTGCAGCTCCAGCCTTTTGATCTTGCGCTCGGCGCGGCCCAGCGCAATGCGCGTGCGCAGATAGAACAGACCGCAAATGATCCAACCGAGAACGAAACCGGCGCCAAACAGCGTGGCCAACAGGGTCGATACGCGATAATCGCCCTGCGCAACCAGATAGTTAAAATTGACCACCTGATCGTTATGCGCACCCAAGGTGACGGAAATCACGAAGATCACCAGAACCAACAAAAAAATCAGCAAATATTTCACATTCTTTCCCGCGATGCCGAGTGAATCGGATGAACGATGCCAAAACGTGGCGTCCCTAACCCTTAAGTTAGCATTTCCCGTTGCGGCAGGGAAACCCTGCGGCACGATAAAACCACATATCTGCTGGCATATTCGGCAGTAAACGGCCTTAGCGAACAAATTGATGAGAAAGCTTCTCAAAACGTCGAATTTATAAGGATATGGGGGCGACCGGGCGGATTGCAATGGCGGGAAAATGTAAGCGGTTAATGCGGCGCCAATCCGACGCCGCCTTTTTGTGACATAGTCACATAGCGATCATATCTCCGGCTTGCGTGCCGCGATTTCCTGCTGCTCTTGCGGCGGCGGCGTCAGCGGGCCGAACCAGCGCTGCGCCAACCAGCAGGTGACCACCACCAGCAGCCAGCTGATCAGCGTAGCCATCGCCAGATCGCGCGGCCAGTGCATGCCCAACAGCAGGCGGCTGCCCATCACGCCGGTCGCCCACACCATCAGCAACGCGACGGTTTTATAATGGCGGCGCGGCCACAGCAGCCCTACGCCCAACAGCGCCCAGGTGGCGGCGAACATGGTGTGCCCCGATGGGAAAGCGAAGCCGGTTTCAAACTGCCAGTGCTTGCGCAGCCAGTTCGGCACCAGCGTCTGATCCTGCAGTTGCTCGCGCACCAGCGCACTGCGCTCTTTGCGATGCAGCGAATAGAAGTATTTGCCGTCCACGCCGTGGGTTTGTTCCAGCCATACCACAAACGGCCGCGGTTCCTGCACCCGATCCTTGATTAACGACTTGACCCCCTGCCCGATCACCAGCGCGGCGAAAAGCAGGAGCGCCAGACCGATGGCCGCTTTCAGCCGAAAGCGCAGGCACCACAAAAACCAACCGCAGAGGATAGCGCTGGTCAGAATGCCCCACGGCGAGGTCACGGTTTCGGTCACCCAGTACAGCGCTTTGAGCAGCGGCTCATTGCCGCCGGGCTGCCAGTGCCAGCCGGATGCCCAGACGACCAGCGGCATCAACAGCAACAGCAGCGCGCCGCCCGCCGTACGTTTTGCTATCTCATACATTCCTGTTTTCCTCTGCGTGAATCAGGCTGCAGTGTAACAAGAGTGTAATCTTGATAACACGCGAAAAATTAAACAGATAGGCAACCTATCGCAATAATAGGCGGCCGGAAAACGCCATCTGCTGGTTTGCTGAGCACCGCCCGGCAAGAAGTTGTGGCAAAATAGCCGATAATTAACGAAATAGAGATCGGCGTAGCACGTTTTAGTCTTGGTCAATTTACCGAACCGGACTTAGGATGCGCGACAATGATTGGATCGTACGCTTTTGTGGAGAGTGACATGCAGCTTAAACGGGTGGCAGAGGCTAAACTGCCGACACCTTGGGGCGATTTCCTGATGGTAGGATTCGAAGAACTGGCGACCGGGCATGACCATCTGGCGCTGGTATTCGGTGATATTTCCGGCGAAGCGCCGGTGCTCGCGCGCGTGCATTCCGAATGTCTGACCGGCGATGCCCTGTTCAGCCTGCGCTGCGACTGCGGTTTTCAACTGGAAGCCGCGCTGGAGCAAATCGCCGAAGAAGGCCGCGGCATCCTGCTTTATCATCGCCAGGAGGGCCGCAATATCGGCCTGTTGAACAAGATCCGCGCCTATGCCCTGCAGGATAAGGGCGCAGACACCGTGGAAGCCAACCACCAGCTCGGCTTCGCCGCCGACGAGCGCGACTTCACCCTGTGCGCCGACATGTTCAAACTGCTGGGCGTCGACGCGGTGCGTTTGCTGACCAACAACCCGAAAAAGGTCGAGATCCTGACCGAAGCCGGCATCAACATCAGCGAGCGCGTGCCGCTGATCGTCGGCCGCAACCCGAAGAACGAGCACTACCTGGCGACCAAGGCCGCCAAAATGGGCCATTTGCTCGACCAGAAGTGATCGCCGCCGCGGAAACAATCAGGGCGCCTTGCGGCGCCCTTTTTATTGCTTAATTACAGCATTTTCCTGATCACATAGTGCAGGATGCCGTCGTTTTCGTAGTAGGTCAGTTCATTGCCGGTATCGATACGGCAACGGGTGTCGATCACTTCCTTGCGCCCGTCGGCATAGGTGATGTGCACCGGCACCGTCTGGCCCGGCTGCAGCTGCTGCAGGCCGCCGACGCTGATCTGCTCATCCCCGGTCAGCCCCAGGGTTTTGCGCGTCACCCCTTGCGGGAACTCCAGCGGCAAAATCCCCATGCCGATCAGGTTGGAGCGGTGGATACGCTCGAAGGACTCGGCAATCACCACCCGCACGCCCAGCAGGCGCGGCCCTTTCGCTGCCCAGTCGCGGCTGGAGCCGGAACCATACTCTTTACCGGCGATCACCGCCAGCGGCACCTTTTCCTGCTGATACTGCATGGCGGCGTCGTAGATAGACAGCTGCTGCTGCGACGGGATATGGCGGGTATAGCCGCCTTCCACGCCCGGCACCATTTCGTTGCGGATGCGGATATTGGCGAAGGTGCCGCGCATCATCACTTCGTGGTTGCCGCGGCGCGAGCCGTAGGAGTTGAAATCCTGCGGCGCCACGCCGTGCTCGCTCAGGTAACGCCCCGCCGGGCTGTCGCGCTTGATGTTACCCGCCGGCGAGATGTGGTCGGTGGTCACCGAATCGGCCAGAATCGCCAGAATACGCGCGTCTTTGATGTCCTGCACCGGGTCCGGCTTCACCTTCATGGTGCTGAAGAACGGCGGATGGCGGATATAGGTAGAATCCTCCTGCCACTGATAGGTTGCCGAACCGGTCACCTGGATCGCCTGCCAGTTGGCGTCGCCGTCGAACACTTCGCCGTATTCCTTGTGGAACATCTCGGTGCGCACTTCTTCCACCGCCCGAGCGATGTCCTGGCTGCTCGGCCAGATGTCCTTCAAATAGACCGGCTGACCGTCGTTGCCCTCGCCCAGCGGCTCTTTAGTCAGGTCAGTCTTCATGCTGCCCGCCAGCGCATAAGCCACCACCAGCGGCGGCGAGGCCAACCAGTTGGTTTTCACCAGCGGGTGGATGCGCCCTTCGAAGTTGCGGTTACCCGACAGCACGGCGCCCACGGTCAGATCGCCCTCTTTGATCGCCTGCTCGATCGGGTCCGGCAGCGGGCCGGAGTTACCGATGCAGGTGGTACAGCCATACCCCACCAGGTTGAACCCCAGCTCTTCCAGATAGGCGGTGAGTTTGGCGCTATCGAAGTAGTCGGTCACCACTTTGGATCCCGGCGCCAGCGAGGTTTTTACCCAGGGCTTGCTGCGCAGCCCTTTCTTGACGGCGTTTTTCGCCAGTAGGCCGGCCGCCATCATCACGCTCGGGTTGGAGGTGTTGGTGCAGGAGGTGATCGCCGCGATCACCACCGCGCCGTCGCGCAGTTCGTGCTGCTGCCCGTCCAGCGTAAAGATTTTGCTGTCGGTATTGGCCTTGTGCCCCCCGATATCCAGCTCGGTGGCGGCCTTGAACGCCTGTGGCACATTCGGCAGCGCAACGCGATCCTGCGGGCGTTTCGGCCCGGCGAGGCTGGCTTCCACCGTCGACATGTCCAGCGCCAGCGAGCTGGTGAAGACCGGTTCATCACCCGGGTTACGCCACATGCCCTGCGCTTTGGCGTAGGCTTCCACCAGCGCGATTTGTTCGGCGCTGCGGCCGCTAAGCTTCATATAGCCGAGCGTAACGTCATCCACCGGGAAGAAACCACAGGTGGCGCCGAACTCCGGCGACATGTTGGCGATGGTTGCCCGGTCCGCCAGCGGCAGATCGGCCAGCCCATCGCCGTAAAACTCGACGAACTTGCCGACAACGCCGTGCTTGCGCAGCATTTGGGTAACGGTCAGCACCAGGTCGGTGGCGGTAATCCCCTCGCGGAGCTTGCCGGTCAGCTTGAAGCCGACCACGTCCGGGATCAGCATCGACACCGGCTGGCCCAGCATCGCCGCTTCCGCTTCGATGCCGCCGACGCCCCAGCCGAGGATGCCGAGACCGTTGATCATGGTGGTGTGGGAATCGGTGCCCACCAGGGTATCGGGATAAGCCACGCGGCGGCCGCTTTCGTCGCTGTGCCAGACCGTTTGGCCAAGGTATTCAAGGTTAACCTGGTGACAGATGCCGGTGCCCGGTGGCACCACGCGGAAGCGGTTGAAGGCTTTCTGCCCCCAGCGCAGAAAGGTGTAGCGCTCGTGGTTGCGCTGCATTTCGATACGTACGTTGTCTTCAAAGGCGTTGTCATCGCCAAATTCATCAACGGTAACCGAGTGGTCAATCACCAGATCCACCGGCGACAGCGGGTTCACCTGGTCGACGTTGCCGCCCAGCCGCCGTACCGCTTCGCGCATCGCCGCCAGATCCACCACCGCTGGAACGCCGGTAAAATCCTGCATCAGCACGCGCGCCGGACGGTAGGCGATCTCACGGTCAGCATGGCCGGTTTGCAGCCAGGCGACGATGGCCTTGAGGTCGTCAACCTGCACGGTGTCGCCATCCACATGGCGCAGCAGGTTTTCCAACAGCACTTTCATTGATTTCGGCAACCGGTCGATATCACCCAGCTGCTTCGCCGCCAGCGGCAGGCTGTAGTAGTAATACTCGCTATTCAGCGCAACCAGCTTATCCAGACTCGTTTCACGAAGATCGGACGACATAGCTCCTCCATTTCTTATTGTGACTAAAACAGGGTAATCAGTGAGGTCTTGTTTAAAGATACCACAAAGATAAGTTAACGTTTTGATAACAACACGATTTGATCACAACGATAGGCGGGAACAATCAGCAGGAAGGAAGTACGAGCGCCGCCAAGGGGTTAGGCAATGCGCCAACAAAAACGCCGCAACGAGGCGGCGTTTTGGCAGGGAAAATCCCGCGGCTTTAGCGGGGTTTACGCACTAAGCGTTTGACGACGGCCATTAAAATAAATGTCGCGAGCAACATATAGGTTATCACCACGGGGAGAAACGCTGGATCAAACTCTCCATCACTTTTCGCTATGTTAGCGGCATTCATCCAGTCACCAACCTGATTTACAGTAATATCAACCAGATTTTTAAGCACCGGGATTTTGTTAAGAATAAAAAACGACGCTATGAAACAAGTTGCAAACAGCATCAAATTCTTAAACATCGCAAGCCTCGTAGTTAGTTGAACCCGTAACATCTACCCTACCATAGGACATGATACCTACACGTGAGCCGGGGATTTTGAATTTTCTACGTTGGACGAGTGCGTGTCGAAATCGATTAAAATCAGCAATATGGTAGAAGGTAATGCAACCCCATGATTCTCCTTCGCCATTAGGTCTCAATGGATGAATGCGAAAGCCGCCTCGATCTTGTCCATTAATCCACAAATTATCGGTAAGCGTTTGGAAACTGAACAAACCAAGCCACGTAGAATGGTTTGTTCCATGCCATATGTCTTTACCTAATGATTCCAGCTGGTTTCGTATACTCCCATGAGGGCGATCAACAATCCAATACTGCCCCGGGGGTAGCGCCCCTTTGTCTCTGAAAGAGCAATCAGGACGATTTAGCATACTCGGCTTGCCTGAAAACACCGGAAACGTCCCCACCCCGTAGACGTGGAGTTTCAGCACGCGGCGGTCTGGAGAGGCATCGTTGTAGTTAAGTCTGCATATCTGCATAACGTTGAATTTCCCTATTCAATGATCCGAACGTTTGCACTCTACTCAGACGCTAACGGGTTGAAAAGAGGGCAGCGACTTTTCAGGATGATCCTGAGAAACAAGATGGCACGGATTTCCGGGCAAAAAAAACCGGTTAGGCAGGCACCTAACCGGGATTGACTTGATATCGTCAACGGTTACTTAATCGGCAGCTTGATGTCCTTGAACATCGCCTCGATTTCTTCGTTGGAGCGCAGCGCCACCGCGCTGTCGACCACGTCGCGCGTCAGGTGCGGCGCGAAGCGCTGAATGAAGTCGTACATGTAGCTACGCAGGAAGGTGCTGCGGCGGAAGCCGATCTTGGTGGTGCTGTAAGTGAAGATATCGCGCGCATCCACCGTCACCAGATCCGGATCCTGCACCGGATCCACCGCCATGCTGGCGATCACCCCCACCCCCAATCCCAAACGCACGTAGGTTTTGATCACGTCGGCATCGGTGGCGGTAAAGACGATGCGCGGCGTCAGGCCGGCACGGTTGAAGGCGGTGTCCAGCTCCGAGCGGCCGGTAAAGCCGAAGGTGTAAGTGACGATCGGGTAAGCCGCCAGCTCTTCAATGCTGATGCTGCTTTTGCCCGCCAAAGGATGATCGGGCTTCACCACCACCGCACGGTTCCAGTGGTAGCACGGCAGCATGATGAGATCGTCATACAGATGCAGCGCTTCAGTGGCGATGGCGAAATCGGCGGTGCCCTTGGAGACCGCTTCGGCGATCTGCGTCGGTGAGCCCTGATGCATGTGCAGCGAGACACGCGGGTAACGCTCGATAAAGCCCTTGATCACGTTGGGCAAGGCGTAGCGAGCCTGCGTATGCGTGGTGGCGACGTACAGCGAGCCTTTGTCCGGGTAGGTGTGTTCACCGGCAACGGCTTTGATGGCGTCCACTTTGGACAACACTTCACGCGCAATGCGAATGATTTCCTGGCCGGCCGGGGTGACCTGGGTCAGGTGTTTGCCGCTGCGGGCGAAAATCTGGATGCCCAGCTCATCTTCGAGCATACGCACCTGTTTACTGATGCCGGGTTGCGAGGTATAGAGCCCTTCTGCCGTCGAGGAGACATTCAGGTTGTGGTTAACCACTTCCACAATGTAACGAAGCTGCTGCAATTTCATATCTTATACCATCCTAGGTTAAACACTGCGGCTTACCCGCAGCCAGGTATATCGGTGTCGCCCCGGTATGCTGAAACTCACAAGCCATAAACACCGTGTTCTACCCTGATGGTGAAGAAAGCGCCGTTGTTAATAAGCTTTAATAATAAAAAAACTTTTTATATAACCACTATACCACGTTGCAGCTTCAAGTATAGATCCGCGTCACACTATGATAACGATTATTTTGCATTGGTATCAACGTGAAACGACGGTAGCGGAGGGATAAAAACAGCAAAGGATAGATCCGTTTGCCGCTTTTCACCAATAAAAAACCAGCCACCAGGGCTGGTTTTTCATCTTGCAGGCAGGGCTGCGGCCTTACTTCTTGCCTTCGACCCACTTGCCGTCCACGTAAAACGCAGACCAACCGGTCGCCTTGCCGTCTTTTTCAGAGGAGACGTACTGCTGTTTGGTTTTACGGCTGAAACGCACCAGCGTTTTATTGCCTTCGGCATCCGCCACCGGCGCATCGGCCAGATAGCGCAGCTTCTCCGGCAGGCGATCCTTGAAGCGAGCCAGCTCTTCCACCAGCGGCGCACGGGTCTCGCGCGATTTAGGGAAGGTGTTGGCCGCCAGGAACACGCCGGCAGCGCCGTCACGCAGCACGAAATAGGCG
Source organism: Serratia sp. Nf2 (assembly GCF_003028435.1). NCBI lineage: Bacteria > Pseudomonadati > Pseudomonadota > Gammaproteobacteria > Enterobacterales > Yersiniaceae > Serratia > Serratia sp. Nf2. Next base: position 342,135 of record NZ_PYTW01000001.1, read on the forward strand.
TCGGACTTCTCGCACGGCAGCTCCGGCAACGGCACCGGATCTTCCTTCGGCGGCGCGACATCGCCGTTGCGCAGGATCTTGCGGGTGTTTTTGCAGTTCTCGTTGGTGCAGCCCATGTACTTGCCGAAGCGCCCCATTTTCAGGTGCATTTCCGAGCCGCACTTGTCGCACTCCACCACCGGGCCATCGTAGCCTTTCAGGCGGAACTCGCCCTCTTCAATCTCATAGCCGTCGCACGCCGGGTTGTTACCGCAAACGTGCAGTTTACGCTGGTTGTCGATCAGATAGCTGTCCATCGCCGTACCGCATTTCTGGCAGCGGCGGCGGGCGCGCAGCGCGTTGGTTTCCGCGTCGTCGCCTTCGAGGATGTTGAGCACTTCCGCTTCCGGCACCAGGTTGATGGTGGTTTTGCAGCGCTCCTTCGGCGGCAGCGCGTAGCCGGAACAGCCGAGGAACACGCCGGTGCTGGCAGTACGGATACCCATCTTGCGGCCGCAGGTCGGGCAGTCGATGCTGGTCATCACCATTTGGTTAGGCCGCATGCCGCCTTCTTCCGGATCCTTCTCCGCCGTTTCCAGCTGCTCGCTGAAGTCGACGAAGAACTCGTCCAGCACCGCTTTCCACTCGGCCTGGTTGTTGGCGACCTCATCGAGACCGTCTTCCATGCGCGCGGTGAAGTCATAGTTCATCAGCTCGCGGAAGTTTTCTTCCAGGCGATCGGTGACGATTTCGCCCATTTTCTCGGCATAGAAGCGGCGGCTTTCCACCCGCACATAACCGCGATCCTGAATGGTCGAGATGATGGAGGCGTAGGTGGACGGGCGGCCGATGCCGCGTTTTTCCAGCTCTTTCACCAGTGAGGCTTCGCTGTAGCGCGCCGGCGGCTTGGTGAAGTGCTGGCTCGGGATCAGTTTCTGCAGATCCAGCTCGCTGCCGATTTCGACGTATGGCAGGGTGCGATCTTCATCGCCCTTGCGCAACGCCGGCATCACCTTGGTCCAGCCGTCAAAGCGCAGCGTACGGCCCTTGGCGCGCAGCTGATAATCGCCGGCTTTCACCGTCAGCGTGGTGGAATCGTATTGCGCCGGCGTCATCTGGCAGGCGACGAACTGGCGCCAGATCAGCTGATACAGCTTCTGCGCGTCCGCTTCCATGTCTTTCAACTGCTCGGCGAGCACGTTCACGTCCGAAGGTCGGATCGCTTCGTGCGCTTCCTGCGAATTCTCTTTGCTGCTGTACTGATTCGGTGCCTTCGGCAGGTATTTGTCGCCGAAGTTGTCGCCGATGTAGCCACGCACCATGTTGAGCGCATCCTGGCTCAGGTTGGTGGAATCGGTACGCATATAGGTGATGTGGCCGGCTTCATACAGCCGTTGCGCCATCATCATGGTTTTCTTCACGCCGAAGCTCAGGCGGGTGCTGGCGGCCTGTTGCAGCGTGGAGGTAATGAAAGGCGCGCCCGGTTTGCTGCTGGTCGGTTTGTCTTCGCGATCCAGCACCGTGTAGCGGGCTTTTTCCAGCAGCTTGACCGCGGCGTGAGTCTGCTCGCGATTGACCGGCTTGAACGGTTTGTCGTGCGCGTGGGTCACTTCCATCTGCAGCGCGGTTTCACCCTTCGCCAGCAGATCGGCATGCAGCTCCCAGTACTCTTCCGGCACGAAGGCCTTGATGTCGCGCTCGCGCTCAACCACCAGGCGCACCGCCACCGACTGCACGCGGCCAGCGGACAGGCCGCGGGCGATTTTCTTCCACAGCAGCGGCGAGACCATATAGCCCACCACGCGGTCCATGAACCGGCGCGCCTGCTGCGCGTTGACGCGGTCAATGTTCAGCTCGCCCGGCTGTTTGAACGCCTGTTGGATCGCGTTTTTGGTGATTTCGTTAAACACCACGCGGCTAAAGCGTTTGTCATCCCCACCGATCACTTCCCGCAGGTGCCAGGCGATGGCTTCCCCTTCGCGGTCAAGGTCGGTTGCGAGATAAATGTGGTCGGCGTTTTCCGCCAACGATTTTAACTCGGCGACCACTTTTTCTTTACCCGGCAAGATTTCATAATGCGCTTTCCAGCCGTGGTAAGGGTCGACGCCCATGCGATTTACCAGTGCCGCCTTCTCATCTTTTTTAACTTTTTTCTTGGCTTTGTCTTCGGTTGAGTCAGCGCTCTTTTTGCTGGCTGAGCCACTGGTCGGCAAATCACGGATATGACCGACGCTGGACTTCACCACGTAGTCACTTCCTAAATATTTATTAATAGTTTTGGCTTTTGCCGGGGACTCAACTATTACGAGAGCTTTACCCATATTTACCTTTACCTAATTTATTTCTTCTAAAAAGAAGTCTTTTATCTCGCCGTGCCGCGGCAATTCGTGTCTCTTTTTTTATATTGCGGCAGTCTGGCAAGAGATCAACAGATTTTTTTCTTTTGGTTGCCCAACTGCTCAACCTGAACGCAAGTTGTTGATCCTGCCTGCTATTCACTCATGCCCCAGAAGTATGGCTGTGTGAGTTTTATTCATGGCGTAAACAAAACCTTCCACCCGACGCCGCAAAATCCCACACTGTACCTGATAAAAAGCGTCACGCAACCTAATTAGCACGGAAAGACCGATTTCGCCAACCGGCGGCCGCCCGTGGCCATCCAGACGGCAAATAAACCTTAGTCGGTTTGCGGATAAAAGCGAACCGGCGTTAGAATATGCGCAGAGTTTTTAGTTTGGAGTCTAATAAATGCACACGAATACTGCCCCTATCGGCCGCGAGGCCCTGCTGGCGGAAGCAAATAACATCATCCGCCAACACGAAGATTATCTGCACGGCATGATCGCCACTGATGTTGAACAAAAAAGCGGCGTTTTAGTTTTCCGCGGCGAATACTTTTTGGATGCCGACGGATTGCCCACCGCCAAAACCACCGCGGTATTTAATATGTTTAAACATTTGGCCCATCTGCTTTCGGAAAAATACCACCTGGTCGATTGAGAAAAGAAAACGGGGGCACCTGGCCCCCGTTGATTCACGCTATCGCCGCCGTTACAGCAGCGGCTTTTCTCCACGCTGCCACCAGCGCAACAGCAAGCGATCGACGCTTTCCGCCGCGCTGCCGGTGAAGCGATCCATCAAGCGTTTGCGGCGCGTATAGCGCACGGCGATCACTTCATGGTTATCCAGCTCGGCGATCAGCAAGTCATCGCTGGTGCCGATGGCGTCGATCAAGCCCTTCTCTTTCGCCTGTGAACCGAACCAGTGTTCACCGGTGGCGACGCTGTCGATATCCAGCGACGGGCGCTGCTCATGCACAAAGCGCTTGAACAGCTCGTGGGTTTCGTTCAGATCTTCGCGGAACTTCTCGCGCCCCTGTTCGGTGTTTTCACCGAACAGCGTCAGCGTGCGTTTGAACTGCCCGGCGGTGTGCAACTCTACGTCGATGTCATTCTTTTTCAGCAGGCGGTGGAAGTTCGGGATCTGCGCCACCACGCCGATGGAGCCGATGATGGCGAACGGCGCCGCCACGATGCGATCCGCGACGCAGGCCATCATGTAGCCGCCGCTGGCCGCCACTTTATCCACCGCTACCGTCAGGCGAATGCCGCCTTTGCGCAGGCGCTCCAGCTGCGAAGCCGCCAGGCCGTAGCCGTGCACCACTCCGCCAGGGCTTTCCAGGCGCAGCAGGACTTCATCCTGCGCCGACGCCACCGCCAACACCGCCGAGATTTCTTCGCGCAGTGAGGTTACCTCGTGCGCGTCCATGCTGCCTTTGAAATCCAGCACATACAGACACGGCTTGGCCACTTCCACCGCGCCGGACTTGGCGCGCTGTTTCTTCAATTTGTCATCCGATTTGGTCTGCTTCTTGAACTGTTTCAGCCAAACCTTCTGTTCGGCGGCATCCATGCGCGCCAGGCGCATATCGCGTTGCATCTCACGATACTGTTCGCCGAGATCGGTCAGCTGCAGCTCCCCTTTCTGGCGGCTCTTGCGTTGCCCCAAACTGACCGCCAGGATGGCCAACGCGGCGATGGCGAGCACCACCGTGGCGACCTTGGCCAGAAACAGGCCATAAACAGATATAAACTCCACAGATTCCGCCTTTATTTACAGGTTGTTAGTATGCTTATTTCCATTTTAGCCAACCGCAGCGGCTGCTGTCGCGGCTAAATGAAAATTCATTGCGCACAGAGCATCACTATGGGGACGATTTACGGTCGAACCAAGGCGCCGCTGCCGCGCTTTTGTTACAAAAGAATGCCATTTCAGCCTGCTACGCATTGAAAATGCCCGCGGATTAAGGCATATAACACCCATTATTCATCAATATGATGAGACGGATTCGCTGCGCGGCCCGCAGACGGTCGAGCCTTCGCTCCCGCCCCGGCCGCGCGTTTCACCCTTGCTCCCCGATATCTGCGGGAGAACAGCCACCCAGGCGAGGATTTATCGTGCATTACCAACCCAAACAAGATCTGCTCGAACAACGTATTATTTTGGTCACCGGCGCCGGCGACGGCATCGGCCGCGAAGCGGCGCTGACCTACGCGCGCTTCGGTGCCCAGTTGGTGCTGCTGGGGCGCACCGAGAGCAAACTGCTGGCGGTACAACAAGAGATCGCGGTCCAGGGCGGCGCCCCGGCCCGGGTAGTGACGCTGGACTTACTGCACGCCACTCAGGAGCAATGCCGGCAGATAGCCGACGATCTGGCGCGCCAGATCCCCCGCCTTGACGGCGTGCTGCACAACGCCGGCCTGCTCGGCGACATCGCGCCGATGGCCGACCTGTCGATGACCATGTGGCAAGAGGTGATGCAGGTTAACGTCAACGCTACCTTTATGCTGACTCAGGCGCTGCTGCCGCTGCTGCTGAAATCCCACGCCGGTTCGCTGGTGTTCACCAGCTCCAGCGTCGGGCGCACCGGCCGCGCAGACTGGGGTGCCTATGCGGTGTCGAAATTCGCCACCGAAGGCATGATGCAGGTGTTGGCCGACGAGTATAAAAACCGTAATCTGCGGGTGAACTGCATCAATCCTGGCGGCACCCGCACCAAAATGCGCGCATCCGCCTTCCCGCACGAAGACAAGAACAAGCTGAAAACTCCGGCCGATATCATGCCGCTGTACCTGTATCTGATGGGCGAAGACAGCCGCCGGAAAACCGGCATGAGCTTCGACGCGCAGCCGAACCGTAAACCCGGCGCGGCCGAATAATAAGGAGCGTTTCATGGCGGAAGATCGTCATCAACAGCGTCAGCAGCGCCTGAAAGAACAGGTCGATGCCCGCATCGCCGCGGCGCAGGACACGCGCGGCCTGCTGCTGGTGTTTACCGGCAACGGCAAGGGTAAAACCACGGCCGCCTTCGGCACCGTCACCCGGGCGGTTGGCCACGGCATGCGCGCCGGGGTGATCCAGTTCATCAAGGGCGAGTGGCCCAATGGCGAAAAAAACCTGCTGCAGCAACACGGCGTTGAATTCCAGGTGATGGCCACCGGTTTTACCTGGGAGACGCAGAACAAGGCCGGCGATACCGCCGCCTGTCAGGCGGTGTGGCAGCACGGCAAACGCATGCTGGCCGACAGCAGCCTGGATCTGGTGCTGCTGGACGAAGTGACCTACATGCTGACCTACGGCTATCTGGAACTGGAAGAGCTGAAGGAAGCGCTCCTGCGGCGCCCTGCGCACCAAACGGTGATCCTGACCGGGCGCGGTTGCCATCGCGATCTGCTGGAACTGGCGGATACGGTCACGGAGATGCGGCCGGTGAAACACGCGTTCGATGCAGGCGTGAAGGCACAACAGGGGATCGATTGGTAACACAAAGTTCTGGCCCCGAACGGGGCCAGAATGAGAGATTAGCTGCGTTTGCTTGGCTTGCCCGGTTTACCCGGCTTGCTGCCTGGCGCACTGCGGCGGCCGCTGCCGGCCACCTGTGAGTGTCGCTTGACCGCACGGCGGATCTGGTTGGCCTTCACGCGGCGGCGCTCACGCTCCACCGGCATTTTGCTGACCGTTTCCGGTTTCAGTTCCACCAGCTCGCGCAGGTAGTTGATCGCCGGCAGATCCAGTTCGGCCCAGCCTCCGCGCGGCAGGCCTTTCGGCAGATCGATGTCACCGTAGCGCACGCGGATCAGGCGGCTCACTTGCACGCCCACCGCTTCCCACAGGCGACGTACTTCACGGTTGCGGCCTTCGGTCAGGGTCACGTTGTACCACTGGTTGAGGCCTTCCCCGCCCTGGAAGCTAATGGTGCGGAAGGCAGCCGGGCCGTCTTCCAGCTGCACGCCCTTGCTCAGCTGCTTCACTTTCGCATCATCAACCTGGCCAAACACGCGTACCGCGTACTCGCGCTCCACTTCACGGCTCGGGTGCATCAGACGGTTGGCCAGTTCGCCATCAGTGGTGAACAGCAGCAGACCGGAGGTGTTGACGTCCAGGCGCCCTACCGCCACCCAGCGTGAACCGCGCAGCTTCGGCAGACGATCGAACACCGTCGGGCGGCCTTCAGGATCGCTGCGGGTACACAGCTCGCCTTCCGGTTTGTAGTAAGCCAGCACCCGGCAAACCACCTCTTCGGATTCTTTGATCGACAGGACATGACCGTCCAGACGAATTTTCATCGCCGGCGTCACTTCAACGCGATCGCCCAGCTTGGCGACCTTGCCGTCGACGCTGACGCGCCCGGCTTCAATCATGGTTTCGATTTCACGACGCGAGCCATGCCCGGCGCGCGCTAAAACTTTCTGTAACTTTTCGCTCATTGAGCAACCTCTAATGTCGCCTTCACAGGCGTCGGGGGGATACCGCCGCGGCCAAGCGCCACAACGGTCATAATACGTTTATCAGGATCGAACCGCGTATTATACAGGCTTTCTAAGGTGTTGAAACCCACTTTATCGGCGGTGGCCCCCTTCAGACGGCGTTCACGGCGCCAAAAAATCCTCCACCGCCCACAGCACCGCGTCAGGCCGTTCCAGAATGCCGAGGTGAGTGCGAGCCTCTCCTAGGCGCACCACGGAGAAAAACGGCTGCTCGGCGGCAAATGCCTGCTGCTGCCGCAGATAGTCGTCGCGGCGATCCAACGAGTAGATATGTCGGCACGGCGGCGGCGCGCTCATGCCCGCCAGGCGTTGCAGCGGCGAGCCGAATTGCCGGTAGGCCTGTTCGATGGCCACGCCGGCGGCACGCCAGAGCCGGTAATCCTCCTGCGCCATCTCGACCTCCAAATGGCGTTTGACCCGATCGTGGCGGATGCCGCCCTGCCAGAAGTCGAACAAGGCATCGCGCGCCGCCAGCCACTGCTGCGGCTGCTGCATGCGGCTCACCGCCGTAAAGAACGCCGGTTCCGGCTGCGTCATGATCCAGTCGAGAAACACCATGCCCCGCACCCGCTGCGGCAACGCTTCGGCCAACGCCACCGCCAGCCAGCTGGCGTGCGCCACCGACAGGGTGACCACGTTATCCAAACGCAGCGCCGTCAGTAGCTGACGCACATCTTCCAGCAAATCGTCCGCCGCCAGCGACATCTCCGCCGCTTTTGACGACAGGCCGTGGCCACGCCAGTCGATGCTGATCACCCGATAGCGTTCGGCCGCCAAGGCGATAAACGGTTCGAATACCGTTTTCGGTTCGCACCAGCCGGGCAGCAACACCAGCGTGAGTGGCCCTGAGCCGATATCCTGATAGTCGAGCATCATGTTGGCACTGTGAAATGCGGTCATATTACCTCCTGCGCGTCTCTCCCCGACCCGTTCGGGAAATACCGACGGGGATAAGGTGACAGCGCAGCAGGCATTGATCTATTGAAGTTCGTGCGGAAAGCGTCCCGAGCGCACCTTATGAAAAAATGCGCACTAATTGGAATGGGAACTTAATGGCGCACGCAGGGATAGGCGGCGCTTAACGCCAGCATGATCACCGACGGTGCGGAATAATGCAGTTGTTCAGGATGCTCGTTCAAATACTGCATCACCGCGTCGGCGGCTACGCCGATGCTCATCCCGGCCGCCGGGCAGATATTGCGATTGCCCTGCATGGAATAGGTATCGAATACGCCGGCGACGTATCCCATGAACATGCCGCCATTCAGCGCTTCGGCCACGGTGGCTTCACCGCTTTTATTTTTTACGTAACCACCGGATTCGGCCAGCAAACCGCTGCCCGAATAAAACCCCGCATTTGCCATTGAGGAAAATAATAAGGCCGCTAAAAAAGAAACCTGTTTAATCATTGCTGCGCATCCTGCCCATTATCAATTCTGAAGTAATCAAGAATAGCGGCTTTCACGCGAAATAGCGTCGCTTCAGCCGATTTTCAGACAATGGGCAAGGTGGCAACCTTTGACATCAGCGGAAAGGCGCCGCGTCGCCCGCCCCTTCGCGCACCACTTCCGGCGAGGATTCGGTCAGATCGATAACCGTAGTCGGCTGTTGGCCGAGGAAGCCGCCGTGGATCACCAGATCGACCACCTTGCCCAGGTGATCGTTGATCTCTTCCGGATCGGATTCGGCAAAATCATTGCCCGGCAGCATCAGGGTGGTGGACATCATCGGCTCGTTCAGCACCTCCAGCAGCGCCAATGCGATCGGGTTCGACGGCACGCGCAGGCCAATGGTTTTGCGCTTTTCATTCATCAGGCGGCGCGGCACTTCTTTGGTCGCTTTCAGAATGAAGGTGTAGTTGCCCGGCGTATTGTTTTTGATCAGGCGGAACGCCGTATTATCGACGTGCGCATAGGTCGACAACTCGGACAGATCGCGGCACATCAGGGTAAAATTGTGGCTGCCGTCCAACTGACGGATACGGCAAATGCGCTCCATCGCCGCCTTCTCTTCCAGCATGCAACCCAGCGCATAGCCGGAATCGGTGGGATAAACGATCACCCCGCCCTTGCGAAGCACCTCGACCGCCTGGTTAATCAAACGCGGCTGCGGGTTGTCCGGGTGAATATAAAAAAGCTGACTCATGACTTGCTCCTAAATGATGCTCGCGCGCGTTGCCACGCGCGTAAAATCAGACCGCCTGGCCCGGCTGCGACCAATCGCGCCACACCGGCTCGACGCCGCCCGGTAGCCACAGCTTGCGCCCCAGTTCGATCCACGAACAAGGCTGATGAAAATCAGAACCTTGCGAGGCCAACAGGCGATAGTCCTGGGCGTATTTCGCCAATTGCGAGCGCTCATGCGGTGCCTGCTGACACTGCGCCACTTCCATGGCGTCGCCGCCGTGTTCGGCGAAATGCGCCAGCAAACGTTTCAACCACTTCGCGGTCAGATCGTAACGGCCGGGATGCGCTACCACCGCCTGGCCGCCCGATTGATGAATCGCATCAATGGCTTGTTCTATTGTACACCACTGCGGCGGCACGTAGCCGGTTTTGCCTTTGGCCAGGTATTTCTTGAACACCTGCGCCATGTTGTCCGCTACGCCAATCTCCACCAGGTAACGGGCGAAATGGCCGCGGGTTACCGCGCCGTCGCCCGCCAGCCGCTGGGCGCCGACATAGGCGTCGGGAATGCGCGCTTTACCCAGGCGCACGCCGATCTCCTGCGCCCGCCGATTGCGACGTTCGGTTTGTTCCGCCAATAGCGCCACCAGCGCCGGGTGCGCGACGTCCATGCCCAAGCCAACGATATGAATTTCATGATTTTCCCACAGCGTCGAGATTTCCACCCCGTTGACCAACCGCAGCGGCAACGCCTGCTCCGCAATGGCGGCGGCGGCCTCGGCCAAGCCTGCGGTGGTGTCGTGATCGGTGATCGCCAGCACGCCCACGCGCATCTCGACCGCCCGCAGCACCAGCTGCGTCGGCGTCAGATAGCCGTCGGAGGCGGTCGTGTGGCTGTGGAGATCGTACAGAGTAAAAGCGGTAGATGGGGAGTTACTGTCTGTCAAAACGGCTATCCGGCAATGGCTTGGTTTCCTATCATACCCGTTATCGGCGGCCGGACGGAAATCTATTCTGTCCTGGCCACAGGCGCCAGGTGGATGATGAATAGAATTCACGCTGACCGCTAAAACATTGTGCAAAAAGAGGGTTGACTTTGCCTTCGCGAACCAGTTAACTAGTACACAAGTTCACGGCAACGGCCGTGTCGGATGAGCGTTAACAGAGAGAGTCTGCAAATGAACAACTACATTTCTCTTCACGGTTGGTGGCGTACCTCCCTCTTGCGGGCGGTGTAATCGCGCATAGCTGTCATCTGACAATGCAGATTTCCTGAGCCCGCACCTGATGCGGGCTTTTTTATGGACAGAATTCACTGGAACCACCGATGATGAACACCAAACCACAACTGACATTGCTGAAGGCGCAAGCCAGCTACCGGGGCGACCCCACCACCATTTTCCACCAGCTGTGCGGCGCCCGTCCGGCCACTCTGCTGCTGGAATCGGCGGAAATCAACAGCAAACAGAATCTGCAGAGCCTGCTGGTGATCGACAGCGCGCTGCGCATTACCGCACTGGGCCACACCGTCAGCGTGCAGGCGCTGAGCGCCAACGGCGCGGCGCTGCTGCCGCTGCTGGACGAAGCGCTGCCGCCTGAGGTGCGCAATCAGGCACGCCCCAACGGCCGCGAGCTGACCTTCCCGGCGATCGACGCGGTGCAGGACGAAGACGCCCGCCTGCGTTCACTGTCGGTGTTCGACGCACTGCGCACGCTGCTGACCCTGGTGGACTCCCCGGCGGACGAGCGCGAAGCCGTGATGCTGGGCGGCCTGTTCGCCTACGATTTGGTCGCCGGTTTCGAAGACCTGCCGGCGCTGCGCCAGGATCAACGCTGCCCGGACTTCTGCTTCTATCTGGCAGAAACCCTGCTGGTGCTTGATCACCAACGCGGTACGGCCCGTCTGCAGGCCAGCGTCTTCAGTGAACAAGCGAGTGAAGCGCAGCGTTTGCAGCAACGTCTGGAACAACTTCAGGCCGAATTGCAACAAACCCCACAGCCGATCCCGCACCAAACGCTGGAAAACATGCAGCTGAGCTGCAACCAGAGCGACGAAGAGTACGGCGCGGTGGTCAGCGGGCTGCAGGACGCGATCCGCCAGGGCGAGATTTTCCAGGTGGTGCCGTCGCGCCGCTTCTCCCTGCCGTGTCCGGCGCCGCTGGCGGCCTACCAGACCTTGAAAGACAACAACCCCAGCCCGTACATGTTCTTCATGCAGGATGATGACTTCACTCTGTTCGGCGCTTCGCCGGAGAGCGCGCTGAAATACGACGCGGGCAATCGCCAAATCGAAATCTACCCGATCGCCGGCACTCGCCCGCGCGGTCGCCGTGCCGACGGTTCGCTGGATCTGGATCTCGACAGCCGCACCGAGCTGGAAATGCGCACCGATCACAAAGAGCTGGCCGAGCACCTGATGCTGGTCGATCTGGCACGCAACGATCTGGCACGCATCTGCCAGGCCGGCAGCCGCTACGTGGCCGATCTGACCAAGGTGGACCGCTATTCGTTCGTCATGCACCTGGTTTCCCGGGTGGTGGGCACGCTGCGTGCCGATCTCGACGTGCTGCACGCCTACCAGGCCTGCATGAACATGGGCACTCTGAGCGGCGCGCCGAAAGTGCGGGCTATGCAGCTAATCGCCGCCTCCGAAGGCGCGCGCCGCGGCAGCTACGGCGGCGCAGTAGGCTATTTCACCGCCACCGGCGATCTCGATACCTGCATCGTCATTCGTTCCGCCTACGTTGAAGACGGCATCGCCACCGTGCAGGCCGGTGCCGGCGTGGTGCTGGATTCCGTCCCGCAGGCGGAAGCCGACGAAACCCGCAACAAAGCCCGTGCCGTGCTGCGTGCCATCGCCACTGCGCACCATGCCAAGGAGGTGTTCTGATGGCCGATATCCTGCTGCTCGACAACGTCGACTCCTTTACCTATAACCTGGTCGATCAGCTGCGCGCCAGCGGCCACCAGGTGGTGATTTACCGTAACCAGATCGCCGCCGAGGTGATCATCGAACGCTTGGAACACATGGCCCAGCCGGTGCTGATGCTGTCGCCCGGCCCCGGCACGCCGTCCGAAGCGGGCTGCATGCCGGAGCTGCTGCAGCGCCTGCGCGGCCGGCTGCCGATCATCGGCATCTGCCTCGGCCACCAGGCGATCGTCGAAGCCTACGGCGGCCAGGTCGGCCAGGCGGGCGAGATCCTGCACGGCAAAGCCTCGGCGATCGTTCACGATGGCGAAGGCATGTTCGCCGGCATGGCCAACCCGCTGCCGGTGGCGCGCTACCACTCGCTGGTCGGCAGCAATATTCCGGCCGATCTCACCGTTAACGCCCGTTTCGGCGAGATGGTGATGGCGGTGCGCGACGACCAACGCCGCGTGTGCGGCTTCCAGTTCCATCCGGAATCGATTCTGACCACCCACGGCGCACGCCTGCTTGAGCAGACCCTCGCCTGGGCGCTGGCGAAGTAATATAAGGAACACGACGATGCAACCTATTCTTGAGAAACTGTACCGCGCCGAGTCGATGAGCCAGCAGGAAAGCCAACAGCTGTTCAGCGCCATCGTGCGCGGCGAACTGGAGCCGAGCCAACTGGCAGCGGCGTTGATCAGCATGAAAGTCCGTGGCGAGCGCCCGGAAGAGATCGCCGGCGCCGCCAAAGCGCTGTTGGAAGATGCTCAGCCGTTCCCGCGCCCTGACTACCCGTTCGCCGATATCGTCGGCACCGGCGGCGACGGCACCAACAGCATCAATATTTCCACCGCCAGCGCCTTTGTGGCGGCGGCCTGCGGTGCGAAGATCGCCAAACACGGCAACCGCAGCGTCTCCAGCCGTTCCGGCTCGTCGGATCTGCTGGCGGCGTTCGGTATCCGCCTGGATCTGCCGGCGGAAGAAGCGCGCAAGGCGCTGGACGATCTCGGCGTGTGCTTTCTGTTCGCACCGCAGTACCACACCGGTTTTCGTCACGCCATGCCGGTGCGCCAGCAGCTGAAAACCCGCACGCTGTTCAACGTGCTGGGTCCGCTGATCAACCCGGCGCGCCCGCCACTGGCGCTGATCGGCGTTTACAGCCCGGAACTGGTGCTGCCGATTGCCGAAACCCTGCGCGTGCTGGGTTATCAACGTGCGGCGGTGGTTCACGGCGGCGGCATGGACGAGGTGGCGATCCACGCCCCGACGCACGTAGCGGAATTGAACAACGGCGAAATCAGCAGCTACCAGCTCACGCCGCAGTCCTTCGGATTGGAAACCTATCCGCTGGAAGCCTTGCTGGGCGGCACGCCGGAAGAAAACCGTGACATTTTGGCGCGGCTGTTACAAGGTAAAGGCGAGCCGGCGCACGCTGCGGCGGTCGCGGCCAACGTCGCGTTGCTTCTGAAGTTATTCGGACATGAAGACCTGCGCCAAAATGCGCGGCAGGCACTGGATATGATCAACAGCGGGCAGGCCTATGAGCGTGTCATCGCACTGGCGGCAAGAGGATAAATGATGCAGGAAACCGTGCTACACAAGATTGTCCGCGACAAAGCGCAATGGATCGCGGCGCGACAACAGCAACAGCCCCTGGCCAGCTTTCAGAATGACATCGCGCCGAGCGAACGCAGCTTCTATCACGCGCTGCAGGGCACCCGGACGGCTTTCATTCTCGAATGCAAGAAGGCCTCGCCTTCCAAGGGACTGATTCGCGAGAACTTTGATCCGGTAGAAATCGCCACGGTGTATAAAGATTTCGCTTCGGCGATCTCGGTGCTGACCGACGAGAAATACTTTCAGGGCAGCTTCGATTTCCTGCCGCTGGTCAGTAAAACCGTCAGCCAACCGGTGTTGTGCAAAGACTTTATCATCGATCCCTATCAGATTTACCTGGCGCGCTACTATCAGGCCGATGCCATCCTGCTGATGCTGTCGGTGTTGACCGACGAGCAGTACCGCCAACTGGCCGCGGTGGCCCACAGCCTGAATATGGGCGTACTGACCGAAGTGATCAGTGAAGAAGAGCTGCAGCGCGCGATCGCGCTGGAAGCGCGCGTGGTCGGCATCAACAACCGCGATCTGCGCGATTTGAGCATCGATCTGAACCGCACCCGTCAGCTGGCGCCGCGCGTGCCGCATGGCGTGACGGTGATCAGCGAGTCAGGCATCAACAACTACGGGCAGATCCGCGAGCTGAGCCATTACGCCAACGGCTTCCTGATCGGCAGCGCGCTGATGTCGGAACCCGATCTGCGCGCCGCCGTGCGCCGCGTGGTCCTGGGCGACAACAAAGTGTGCGGTCTGACCCGTCCGCAAGACGCCGCCGCCGCCTATCAGGCCGGCGCCATCTACGGCGGGCTGATTTTCGTCGGCCGTTCGCCGCGCTATGTGGACATCACCCGCGCCCGCGAAGTGATCTCCGGCGCGCCGCTGAAATACGTCGGCGTGTTCTGCGACGCCCAGGTCGATACCGTGGCGTTGACCGTTGAGCGCCTCGGGCTGCATGCGGTGCAATTGCACGGCGCGGAAGACCAGGCCTATATCAGCGCCCTGCGCGCCCGCTTGCCGGCCGACTGCCGTATCTGGAAGGCGCTGAGCGTGAAAGATCGGGTGCCGGCGCGCGATCTGCAGCATGTTGACCGTTATCTGCTCGACAACGGTGCCGGCGGCACCGGCCAACGCTTCGACTGGTCGGTGTTGCAAGACGAAGATCTGACTAACGTGATGCTGGCGGGCGGCCTGCGCGCCGACAACTGCGTCGAAGCGGCCAAGCTCGGCTGCGCCGGGCTGGACTTCAACTCCGGCGTGGAAAGCGAACCGGGCATCAAAGATCCCGCGCGCCTGGCCTCGGTCTTCCAGACCCTGCGCGCCTACTGAATACGGCTCTATATTAATAACGGATAATAACGGGAACTCTCATGACGCTGCTTAACCCCTACTTCGGCGAATTTGGTGGCCAGTATGTGCCGCAAATTCTGATGCCGGCCCTGAAACAACTGGAAGAAGCCTTTGTCAGCGCTCAGCGCGATCCGGCATTTCAGGCTGAATTTATCGATCTGTTGAAGAACTACGCAGGCCGCCCGACGGCGCTGACGCTGTGCAAAAACCTCACCGCCGGCAGCAACACCAAGCTCTACCTGAAGCGCGAAGATCTGCTGCACGGCGGCGCGCACAAGACCAACCAGGTGCTGGGCCAGGCGTTGCTGGCCAAGCGCATGGGCAAAACCGAGATCATCGCGGAAACCGGCGCCGGCCAGCACGGCGTCGCGTCGGCGCTGGCCTGCGCGCTGCTCGGCCTGAAGTGCCGCATCTATATGGGCGCCAAAGACGTTGAGCGCCAGTCGCCGAACGTATTCCGCATGCGGCTGATGGGCGCGGAAGTGATCCCGGTGCACAGCGGCTCCGCCACCCTGAAAGACGCCTGCAACGAAGCGTTGCGCGACTGGTCCGGCAGCTATGAAACCGCCCACTATATGCTCGGTACCGCCGCCGGCCCGCACCCGTATCCCACCATCGTGCGTGAATTCCAGCGCATGATCGGCGAAGAAACCAAAGCGCAGATGCTGGAGCGCGAAGGCCGCCTGCCGGATGCGGTCATCGCCTGCGTCGGCGGCGGCTCCAACGCCATCGGCATGTTCGCCGACTTTATCGATGACGCTGACGTTGGGCTTATCGGCGTGGAACCCGCCGGCCTGGGCATCGAAACCGGCCAGCACGGCGCGCCGCTGAAGCACGGCCACGTCGGCATCTACTTCGGCATGAAAGCGCCGATGATGCAGACCGCCGAAGGCCAGATTGAAGAATCCTATTCAATTTCCGCCGGGCTGGACTTCCCGTCCGTCGGGCCGCAGCACGCCTACCTGAACAGCACCGGCCGCGCCGAATACGTGTCGATCACCGACGACGAAGCGCTGGAAGCGTTCAAGGCGCTGTCGCGCCATGAAGGCATCATCCCGGCGCTGGAATCCTCGCACGCCCTGGCGCACGCGCTGAAAATGATCCGTGAAACGCCGCAGAAAGAGCAGATCCTGGTGGTCAACCTGTCCGGCCGCGGCGACAAAGACATATTTACCGTTCACGACATTTTGAAAGCACGGGGAGAAATCTGATGGAACGTTATCAGCAACTGTTCACGCGTCTGGAAAGCAGCAAGGAAGGCGCCTTCGTCCCGTTCGTGACGCTAGGCGATCCTAATCCGGCGCTGTCGCTGCAGATTATCGACACCCTGATCGAAGCCGGCGCGGATGCGCTGGAGCTGGGTATCCCCTTCTCCGATCCGCTGGCGGACGGCCCAACCATCCAAAGCGCGACGCTGCGCGCCTTCGCCGCCGGCGTCACGCCGACCCAGTGCTTCGAGATGCTGGCGGCCATCCGCCAGAAGCACCCGACCATTCCCATCGGCCTGCTGATGTACGCCAACCTGGTGTTCCATAAAGGCATCGATGCGTTTTACCAACGCTGCGCCGAAGTGGGCGTGGATTCAGTGCTGGTCGCCGACGTGCCGTTTGAAGAGTCTGCGCCGTTCCGCGCCGCCGCCGCGCGCCACGGTATCGCACCGATCTTCATCTGCCCGCCGAACGCCGATGACGATCTGCTGCGTGAAATCGCGTCGCACGGCCGCGGCTACACCTACCTGCTGTCGCGCGCCGGGGTGACCGGCACCGAAAGCCGGGCGCAGCTGCCGTTGCATCACCTGGTGAACAAGCTGCGCGAGTATCACGCCGCGCCGCCGCTGCAGGGCTTCGGCATCTCCGAACCCGAGCAGGTAAAGGCCGCGCTGCAGGCCGGGGCCGCCGGCGCGATCTCCGGCTCGGCAATCGTCAAAATCATCGAACAGCACCATGCCAACCCGGCGGAGATGCTGACCAGGCTGGCGGCCTTCGTCAGCAATATGAAGCGCGCCACCCGGGCGTGATCCTCTTTAGCGAGCGCCCTGCCGGCGCTCGCTTTAACAGCTTGTTTCCCCTCAAAGTTTGTTCCATTTATTTACAGCAAAAATTTGAACAAACCCAGGTCTTGTCTCACAATGAACGTTGTTCGCTATGCATTTCTTCGTTTGATTTGGGGAATGCGCTCGCTGCGGCGATAAACCGTAGCGAATTTCAACCATAACATTGCATGGAGAGTAATTTATGAAGCTGTTTAAAACCCTTTCGGCCTTGTGCATGGCAGCCGTTGTGGCGGTCGCGGTGAGCGCTTGTGCGCCGACGGCAAAATCTGAGGGAACGGGCGGTTATATCGATGACACGGTGGTCACTACCAAAGTGAAATCGGCACTGCTGGCGGATAAAAACATCAAGTCACGCGAGATCAGCGTGGAAACCTTTAAAGGTCGCGTGCAGCTGAGCGGCTTCGTGACGTCCAGCGATGACGCTAACCGTGCGGTGCAGGTCACACGCGGCGTGGCCGGTGTGAAATCGGTTGAAAACGTAATGCAGATTAAATAATACCGACACAGGGAGGCGCAACGCCTCCCTGATTGCGGCCTTCATCAGAAGCGATAACCCGCCCCGAACATGAACACCCACGGATCCAGACGCGTATCGAAGCTGTGGTGCCCGCCATTCGCATCGTTGAAGCGAGTTTTGGTTTCGATGTTCATCCACCACACCGACATGTTCAGCATCCAGTGCTCATCCAGGTTGTAATCCAGGCCAGCCTGCGCCGCCACACCCCAGGAGTCTTTCAGATCGAGGTCGCTCAACCCGGCGCTTTTGCCGTAATCGTTGAACTTCTCGTCGAAGAAGGTGGTGTAGTTAACGCCGACGCCCAGGTAAGGACGCAGTTTGTCCTGCTTGTCGCCGAAGTAGTATTGCGCCATCAGCGTAGGCGGCAATTGGTGAACGGTCGCCAGATCGGTGCCGCCCAGCGTAACCTTATGGCGGAATGGCGTTGCGGCCAACAACTCAACGCCGATGTTGTCCGTCACCATGTAACCGAAGGTCAGACCGAGCTGGGTGTTGTTTTTCGCATCCAGCGACCCCAACCCCAACACGTTGTCCGAACCTGCATTTGGACGCACCGTCGCAGTTCCCGCGCGGAACAGGAAATCACCGGCCTGATGCGCACTTGCCAACATAGGCGCCATCATCGTCGCCAATACCATCAGAGTTGTCTTTTTCATTATCCATTCCATTTGTGTGGTTAATCGCTCGAGGGGGAATATACCTACTTTCGGGTATTTGTGATCCCATCGAGATCACATCTTATGTGTAAAAATTTAAAATCCCACTAAAAACAAGGTTACCTAACCGCCTAATAAATCAAGGATTGATCTGCATCAAAAAATCGATTTTGTTGCAAATTATCTACATGTTCAAATTTCGGTTGCGGAGAAAAATGCGGCTGAGGTAATTTCATTTTCCGTGTTGGTTTTGGTTGGTGCCGTGAGGAGTCGGTGGGCAATCAAGATGAGCGAAATCCTTAATCCCTGTGTCAGCTGCGGCGCATGCTGCGGTTATTTTCGAGTGTCATTCTATTGGGCCGAAGCCGAAGACGGCGGCGGCATCGTCCCCCTTTCCCTGACGGAGCCTTTAACCCCGTTCCTGCGCTGCATGCAGGGGACCAACAGCAAGTCCCCCCGCTGCAACGCGCTGGATGGCGAGATTGGCAAAGCCGTGTCCTGCTCGATCTACCTCAATCGGCCCAGCCCGTGCCGGGAGTTCGATCAGTCCGGTGAAAACGGCCTGCGCAACGAAGCCTGCGATCGCGCTCGCGAACGCTACGGCCTGCCGCCCTTGCCGGTGCCCCTGCCGCTCTCGCTGCCTGAGACGACGATCGTTGAAGAAATAGGCGTAGTGCAATTCGCGGGGTGCCACAGCGGCGTGGAACAGGGTACAATCACCCACTGATTTATCTCTGTTTTCCCGACGCCAAGGAGTCTGCATGCCTATCACGGCCAACGCTTTGTACCGTGACAGTTTTAACTTTTTACGCAACCAACTGGCCAGCATCCTGATGCTGGCGCTGTTGACGGCGTTTATCTCCGTGCTGCTGAATCAGGCCTTCAGCCCCGATGCCGAACAGTTGGCGACGCTCGCTGCCACCACCAGCGATTTCGCTTCGTCTACCGGCATGGGCATTCAGGAAGTGATCCAGCAGATGACGCCGGAACAGCAGATGGTGTTGCTGAAAGTGTCGGCGGCCGCCACCTTCTCCGCGCTGGTCGGCAACGTGCTGCTGGTCGGCGGGATGCTGACGCTGATCCGTCTGGTGTCGCAAGGTGAACGCACCAGCGCCCTGCGCGCGCTCGGCGCCTCGGCGCCCGATCTGCCGCGTCTGTTGCTGCTGCTGTTTATCTGCACCCTGCTGATCCAGCTCGGCCTGACGCTGTTTGTGGTGCCGGGCGTGCTGATGGCTATCGCCTTCGCGCTGGCGCCGGTGATCGCCTCCGTCGACAAAAAAGGCGTGTTCGCTTCGCTCAAGCTGAGCAGCAAATTGGCCTTCGCCAATGCGCGCGTGCTTGTGCCGGCGATGATGCTGTGGCTGGCGGCCAAACTGCTGGTGCTGTTTTTGGTGAGCCATCTGTCGGTGCTGACGCCGAACGTCGCCAGCGTGGTGTTGACCGCGTTGAGCAACCTGGTATCTGCCCTGCTGCTGATCTACCTGTTCCGCCTGTACATGCTGTTGCGCGGCTAACGCCGACGCAACCAAAACCCAAGGGGCACGCTTCGGCGCGCCCCTTTTTTGTTTACCCCGCCGTGGCGGCTTCCGCCTGCTCCTTACTCTGAATCAGCTTCAGCGCCAGATACAGGTCCGGCACCAAAATCAGCTCTTTGTCGCGTCCTAAGCGGTTAATACGGAACCAGCGCGTCAGCTCGGTGCGGCGCCCCGCCAGCACCAGCTTAACGTTACGCTGTAACAAGTCACGTTTCAGTTCGTCGATGGCCGCCAGCACGCTGATATCGGCATGGGTAAAACTGGCTACCGCATCCACCACCACCCAGCGCGGCTGGAACGGCGTGCCGTCGACCAAATTGAGAATACGGCGTTTGAAGTACGCCACGTTGAAATAGGTCAGCGGCGAATTGAAGCGGTACATCATGACGCCAGGCACCGCCTTCACCCCATTGTTGTTGCCCATGGAATGGATCATGCCTTCGTCGTTGACGCCCAGCAGCTGTTCCGTCGGCCGGAAGACGGTGCGCAGAAATTGCATCAGCCCCAGCAACACCGCCAGCCCGATGCCGCTGATCACCCCCACCAGAAGCACGCTGAGGAAGGTAAACAGCGCCAGGCGGAACGCCTGCGCGTTGCGGCGGCGCAAGATCCAGATGCCACGGATGTCCAGCAGCGACCAGGCCGCATACATCAGCACCACGCCCAATCCTGCCACCGGGATAAACTGCAGCGGCGCCATCAGGAACAGCAAGACGAAGGCGATTACTGCGGCGGCGATGACCGACACCAGCTGGCTCTTGCCGCCGTTGGCGTCATTCACCGCAGTGCGCGAATCCGCACCGCTGATGGCGAAACCTTGCGACAGCGCGGAGACGATATTCACCAGCCCCAGCGCACGAAATTCGGCGTCGGCGTTCACCTCATAACCGTTCTTGGCGGCGAAGCTGCGGGCGGTGAGCATCATGCTGACAAAGCTCACCACCGCCAGGTTGAGCGCCGGGATCACCATGTCGCGCAGCAAACCGGGCTGGAAGTCCGGCCACTGGACGATCGGCAACACGCCGCTGAAACCGCCCACCGTCACCACGCCATGCTGTTGCAGGCCGCCGGCCCAGGTCACGAACGCCGCCAGCACGATGGCGAACAGCGGCGCCGGCCAGTTAGGCCGCCATTTTTTAAATCCGAGCAGCGTCACCAGCGTCAACAACGACACCGCCATCGTCAGCCAGTCGCTGTGCAGCAGGTTACCGGGCAGCGCGTAGATGCGCTCGATCAGCTGCGCCGGGCGCACCGTGAATCCCAACACCTTGCCGATCTGATCGACGATAATGGTGATCGCCACCCCGTTCAGCAGCCCGCTGAGGATCGGCCTCGACAGCAGATCCGCCAGCGCCCCCAGCTTGAACCGGCTGGCCAGCAGGCACCAGCCGCCCATCATCGCGGTCATCATGATGGTCAGTTGCCAATGGCGCTCCATATTGCCCGCCGCCAACGGCGTCACCACCGCGGCGATCACCGCACAGGTGGCGGCGTCGGGCCCGACGATCAGCTGGCGCGACGAGCCGAACAGCGCATAGGCCACCATCGGAAAAATACAGGAATAGAGCCCCACCACCGGGCTGACCCCGGCCAGTTCGGCGTAGGCGATGGCCACCGGCAAGGCGACGGCGGCGACGGAAAGGCCGGCGCGAATATCCGGCTTGAGCCAGCTGCGTTGATAGCCCAATAAATGCGTCAAACCCGGCGTTAGGGCCTGGAGAGATTTCCACTGCATGCTGTTTTCCGCGGTAAATTATCTGGTTATTATGATACTTACTATGCGGCCTGCGGCCCGCGCTGGCAATGCGCCCGCGCTTTCTCGCGTAAGTTTATGCAAATTCCTGCTTTCGCGGCAGAAATCCGCCGGCCAAACGCCGATAATCGGCAACGCCCGGCGGTACACAGAGCTCGCCGAATCCGGTATAGTCGGCCGATGAACAGATGATGGATTGATTTATGAAGCAGTTTCTTGATTTCCTCCCGTTAATTGTCTTTTTCGCTTTTTACAAGCTGTACGACATTTACGTCGCTTCCGGCGCGTTAATTGTCGCCACCGCGCTGGCACTGGTGTTCACCTGGGTGAAATACCGCAAGGTCGAGAAGATGACGCTGATCACCTTCCTGATGGTGCTGGTGTTCGGCACCCTGACGCTGGTGTTCCACAACGATTTGTTCATCAAATGGAAGGTCACGGTGATTTACGCGCTGTTCGCGCTGGCGCTGCTGATCAGTCAGTGGGTGCTCAAAAAACCGCTGGTCCAGCGCATGCTGGGCAAAGAGCTGACGCTGCCGGACAACGTGTGGAGCAACCTCAACCTCGCCTGGGCGGTCTTCTTCCTGGCCTGCGGCCTGGCGAACATCTATGTCGCCTTCTGGCTGCCGCAAAGCGTCTGGGTCAATTTCAAAGTCTTTGGCCTGACGGTACTGACATTGGTCTTCACCCTCCTCAGCGGTATCTATATTTACCGGCACATGCCGGAAGAACAGAAAAAATAGTTACAAAATTGTTAATGCCTGCGGCGCTTGCCGCGGGCAGTATGATGTTATTCCCTCCTTTTAAAAGCAGACTGCTATGACACAACAACGACCTTTACCCAGCGGCGAGCTGGTGCTGCGCACGCTGGCGATGCCGGCCGATACCAATGCCAACGGTGATATCTTCGGCGGCTGGCTGATGTCGCAAATGGATATCGGCGGCGCCATCCAGGCAAAAGAGATCGCCGAAGGGCGCGTGGTGACCGTGCGCGTGGACGGCATGACCTTCCTGAAACCGGTGGCGGTAGGCGATGTGGTTTGCTGCTATGCGCACTGCATCCGTACCGGGCGCAGCTCGATCACCATCAATATCGAAGTGTGGGTCAAGAAAGTCTCCTCCGCCCCGATCGGCCAGCGCTACCGGGCGACCGAAGCGGTGTTCACCTATGTGGCGGTCGATGCGGAAGGCAACTCGCGCGCGCTGCCTGAGGGCAAAATGAATTTCCGTGTCGGCTTCGAAGAATAAACTGACGCTACGCCGCAAATGCAAAAAGGGTCGCCGAGGCGACCCTTTTTTTTGGTGGAGACCAAACTCAGTTCAATTCGGTCGTGCCGTTCAGCTTGAAGCGGATAGTGACGGTACGATCTTTCGCTTCTTTGGCCTCATAGCGCCATTTACGCATCGCCTGCTTCACTTCACGCTCAAACATGTTGCGCGGTTCGGCCGACAAGATACGCACGTTGCTGACGCGCCCATCGCTGTCGATATCGAACTGTACCCGCACGTTGCCTTCGATCTGCAAAGCCTGGGCCCGCGGCGGATAGAGCGGATTGGCGCGGCTGATCGGCCTTGGCCCGACCTCGCGCGAGTTGCCCTGCACCGGCGCGGCAGGCGCCTGTTTCACCGGCGCTTTATCGATCGGTTTGGCCGGTGAATCATTGTTGAACGGCGAAGGCTCGCGCGGCTCAACCTTCTTCGGCTCCGGTTTAACCTGTTTTTCGACCTTTGGCTTCGGCTTAGGTTTCGGTTTCGGCTTGACCGGCTCCGGCTTCACGATCGCCTTCGGCGGCGGCTCCACGATAGGTTCCGGTTCTGGCTCCGGCTCAGGTTCGACCTGTGGCGGCTCCGGCTCGGCCGGCGCCGGTGGCGGCGGTTCGGCCATCGCGGCGGTGTTGACCATCATGACGCTGATCGGCGCGTCCTCTGGCTTCGGCAACTCCACCACTTCTTTTACCGAAGCGTAAAGCAATCCCGCCACCAGGGCGCTGTGCAGGCCTACGGACAAGACGAAAGGCACGGATATACGGCGATTAAGGAACATCTTTTTTAGCGGCATAATGATTCTGTTTCCTCTGGTTCGCCAAGTTTAAATGCAAATAGCAATCATATTCAATAACGAAAGGCAAACTATCGCTTTAATCGTCAGTATGCGCGGCTAAAACCAGCAAACTCATAAGGATATTAACCTGGCCGTTGCTTTTTTATCGCCAGGACGACACGCTTGATTAACGTTTGGCCGGGCGTCAAAAAATAAAAAACCCGCCGTAGCGGGTTGATTGCGGTGATTAAGCGTTATTCTTCATCGCCATAGTAAAGCACGCCCAGCTTAATAAGCGGCCGACCTTGTGCCTTGCGGTGCAGGTTGGTGTCGCGCAACGAATAGACGCAGCCGCAGTATTCCTGCTGATAGAAACGTTCGCGTTTGCTGATCTCTATCATGCGCGACGAACCACCCTTCTTGCGCCAGTTGTAATCCCAGTACACCAGATCGGGATATTTTTCCGCCGCCCGGATGCCGCAGTCGGTGATCTGCTGCATGTTCTTCCAGCGCGAAATGCCCAGCGAGCTGGAGATAGTGTCGTAACCGTGCTCATGCGCATACAGCGCCGTGCGCTCGAAACGCATGTCAAAACACATGGTGCAACGAATGCCTCGCTCCGGTTCATTCTCCATCCCCTTGGCGCGGGCGAACCAGTTGTCGGTGTCATAATCGGCATCAATGATCGGCACCCCGTGCTGCTCGGCGAAACGGATGTTCTCTTCCTTGCGCAGCAGATACTCTTTTTGCGGGTGAATGTTGGGGTTATAGAAGAAAATGGCGTACTCGATCCCGGAGGCCTGGATCGCTTCCATCACCTCGCCGGAACACGGCGCGCAGCAAGAGTGCAGCAGCAGTTTACTTTTGCCCGCCGGCAAATCGAGTTTTTCCCTTACCAGTTCCGTCATATCCTCACCTCAATGGCATATCAGTTTAAGCGCGCCGCACTATACGAATAAAAAGTAGCGGCTTCAAGGCATAAGCGCCAATCCGCCGGGAAATTCGCCGCGCACCGTTCCCCTGCTGCGCCTTTTGCGTTACCTTGGTAGCACCGTTTTATTGCCATGATTTTAAAGGTGAAACATGCTTTATCTGATCTACGCGCAAGACGTCCCCCACTCGCTGGAAAACCGTCTGGCGGTGCGCCCGGCACACCTGGCGCGTCTGCAGGCGCTGCGCGACGCCGGTCGCCTGGTGGTCGCCGGCCCTAACCCGGCCATCGACAGCAACGATCCCGGCGCGGCCGGCTTTACCGGTTCGACGGTGATCGCCGAATTCGAGTCGCTGGCGGAAGCTCAGGCCTGGGCGCAGCAGGATCCTTATATCGCCGCCGGCGTCTACGCCGACGTGACGGTGAAGCCGTTCAAACAGGTGTTCTGATCTCCAGCCCGCCCAATACCGGGAACGCCCGTCCGCGCGCCGTTCCCGGATCAATGCGTGCTCTCATCCTAACCCGTCGGTAGAAAAAATGCCCTCCCGCCAGGGGCTGCCGCGTCGCCCGCCTATACTCTCCTGAACCCGCGGCATCGCCGCGAACTCCGGAGATCGACCGATGCGACTCGACGTACACGCTCACCTGTGGAGCACAGAGTATCTGGATCTTTTGCAAGCGCATGGCGTGCACGAAGTCGCCGCCTATCGGCAATTGGGCGCCGGCCGCAGCGAGCGTGAACTCAACGCGCGCTTCGCCCTGCTGGACAGCGCCGGCATCGACATGCAAATCCTGTCGGCGACGCCGCTGTCGCCGCATCTGGAAGACGAACAGGCGGCCGTTGATGCCGCGCGCCGGATCAATGATGAATATGCGGAACTGGTAGCGCGTTATCCCACCCGCTTTCGGGCTATCGCTTCCTTGCCGCTGCCGCATATCGACGCTGCGTTACGCGAGCTTGAAAGGGCCCTTACCCAGCTCAATATGCTGGGCGCCTGCATCACCACCTCAGTGCTCGGGCTGTCTATCGCCAACCCGCTGTTTGAGCCGCTCTATCAGGAACTCAATCGCCGCCACAGCGTGTTGGCCATTCATCCCGCCGGCCGCGGCGCGCACTCGCCGCTCATCGCCGATTACGCCTTGACCTGGTCGATCGGCGCGCCGATCGAAGACACGGTCGCCGCCATGCACTTTATCCTCAACGGCATCCCCCAACGCTTTCCGGAGATGAAAATCATTGTGCCGCATCTGGGCGGCCTGCTACCGATGACGCTGGAACGCCTCGACCAAACCGTCGCGTGGGAGGCGCCGAATACGCCGGAACCCCCAAGCCGCGCCGCCCTGCGCATGTGGTACGACACGGTAGGCCACGATCAGGTGCCCGCGTTGCAAGCGGCGGCAGCGACTTTCGGCACTGAGCGGCTGCTGTTCGGCACCGATTTCCCGTTCCAACCGGGCGAACTGTTTCAAACCACGGTGGACTACATCCGGCGCGCGGGTTTGCCGGAGGAAGATGTGAACGCCATTTTGGATCGCAATGCGGCTGCGCTGTTTGGGCTGGGCGCTGACTGAAGATCCGTCCTCATTCAGTAACAGGCAGGAGACCCCATTCCGGCCCCGGATTTCGGCTAGCCCAAGTGGGTTTTATGCGGTTCTTTCACGTTGCGCTTCACGCAGGCCAGCGACAGCCGCGCAAAACGCTGCGTCCTCAATGTCGCCCCCCCCTCGTAATAACGGGATGTGCGACATGTCGTGAACCGGTCAATGTTGGGAAACTGCGTCAGACCTGTCGCAGGTAAACATCCGTAATGCGCAGGTCAAAGTTGCTTTTCATTTCGGTGACGTCAATAAGCAAGAAAGCGTGCGTAGCCCAGTCTGGCGCTCGCTCGAAGGCGGGAGGCTGCGTAGGATAGCCCTGCATTTGGCCTGGGATGATAACGCTCTTCAGATCAGATTCATTGCCGCTAAATTGATAGGTGTAAACGTGACCGGTTTGCTGCTTGAGAATTTGGGGTTCAACGTCTTGTTGCGGACCATATTCGCGCAGTTTCGCCCATAGGATTTTGACCTGGCAGCGTTGCCCATCACCCGCGTAAGTGTTGGCGCGAACATGGTGAATAACGCTGCCATAGCCTTTCAGGCTGACGGTTCCCAGCACCGCCTGGAACACACCATTACCAGCCGCCGCGTTGCGCCCCAATGAAACGAAATCGGCCTGGCGGATAAGGCTGAAATTGGTGCTGTTAGTCGTACCCCACCCGTAGCGAGATTTGCGTACCGTATTAACGCCTCCCGGCGGCAGAACCCAAACTTCCTCAGTCCATTTGTCGCTACCGTTGCTATACGTCGTGCCATCCAGCCAATTGTCCTGTACAGCGGTATCGGTTCGCACCTGAGTTAACAGATAAGGCCAGGCGATAGGCAATTGCGTATTACGCAAAGAGACAGAACCCGTGCCATCAATCCAACCACTGACGTTGGTGTCACCACCTTGTTGCATCTGACCGATATTGACTTTATCAAATACCACTCGCGCCAAATCACCCACATAGAATGGGTTAGAGGTTGTCGGATAGGCCGTTGGGCTACCGCCGGCTTTGAAGGTAAACAGACCGCCGATAATGTTGACCTTGCACCGTTTAGCATCCGGAATGTTCAGGATGTAATTTTGTGGGCCATAGCCTTCAACGTGACAATCGCGGAAAATATGTTGCCCACCCTCGATATGCATATACTTTCCGACATGGCTGGAGGAGGCTTGCGGCCCGTTCTTACCGTAAATGTAATCAAAGGAACAGTTTAAGAAATAGCTGTAGCCCCCCTGTAGTTTCACACCGCAATTGCTCTGAGCGAAAATACAGCTGTGGAAATTCATCTCTTCACCGGAATTGGAAGTATTGTCGGGGAAGTAATAGCAAATGTCGCAGTGATTGAAACTAAAGCCATACATACGCAGGAAGTAGAAATCGGTAGTGCCGGTTATGCCATAGGCAAAACCTTCGATCCCACCGCCGATAAAGGTCAGCGAATTGCGGCCATAGCTAGCCGAGAGCGAAGTAGAAAACGTCATGCCATCGACAAATGAATTGGCGCCAGGGCCAATCATACGCAAATTTTTCACGCTGAGATTGCCCTGGGTATAACCGGCGTTGTTTTGCCATTGAATCGCGACTTTACGGTCGGTGGCGTTGCCCTGTGTCATGGCGCTAAAATCCAGCAAGGCGCCGGAGAAATCGTAATCGACGGTTTTCAAATCCAGCTTCAGCGTTTCCGTACATTTAAATTGCCCGCTCCCGAACTGCAGATTCCCGTTTTTCAATACGCGTGAACCGCTGGATACAGCCTGCGAACTGGCATAATCGTGAGCGGCTTGAATGGCAGCGGCATCCTCTGAAATACCGTCACCTTTCGCGCCGAACATATAAGGCGACACCGTGCCAGCAACATCCAAGACGCGCACCCACAACCAAGCAGCGTTGGGGCGGATGAACATCCCGCCATCATCCATCGGTGTCGATTGTGCTTTGGCGACGAAGATACCGCCGCCGATGGGTTGACGATTGCCGGCATTCCAATCGCCGTAGTATGCGGTCACGGCGATCAATTCGCCGACTGCGCCAGGAAGAGTGTTTCGTAACGTAGCGATATCAGGGCAGGTATTCATCATATTATCCTCACAGAGTTACTGTATTTATATACAGCCATATAACTCTATGAACGAATGAATCCTGCATCAATAGCGGGAGTGTTGTTCTATTGCCCACCGAACATACCGGCCTATTGGATGTAACGCCTCCTTCTGCTCCTTTTATCCCCCATACAAAAGCAGAGATGCCGTTACGCGGCGAGTTTTCCCCGCAACACCACCTTGCCCGGCTTGATCTCGGGATCGGCAATACGGCGGATCGCCAGATTCAACGCTTACCAGGCGATCTCTTGCAAATTGTGTGACACGCAGGGGAAATGAAAACCGTAGATCTCGGCATGCGAAACCTCATCGATGCTGAACAGCGACACGTCCTGCATCAACGGCAGCCGATGTTCGATACAGGCCTTGATGATGCCCAGGGAGATCTGGTTATTGCAGACAACGAAAAAGTCCGGGGCGCGGTTATTGGCCAGCCAACGGCTCGTCTCTTGCCAGGCGACGTCCATTAAGAAACTGCTGTTCGGCACCGATTTCCCGTTCCAACCGGGCGAACTGTTTCAAACCACGCTGGACTACATCCGGCGCGCGGGTTTGCCGGAGGAAGACGTGAACGCTATTTTGGCTCGCAATGCGGCTACGCTGTTTGGGCTGCAGGATGTGAAGCGGCCCACATAGGTTTGGCCGCGTTTACTGCACGATGTGTTCACCGCCCTGAAAATACTCGCCGATGACTTTCTCCAGCATCGCCGTCGCGGGCTCGCCGTCGGCGGCGACAGATCGCAGCAGTTGCACCTCATACGGCGCGACCGGTGGCAACGCTTCGAGTATCCGCATCGCACCAGAGAGTCGTGCCCGATCGAGCAACGTGACGGCTAGCCCCGCCTCTACGCAAGCGGCCACCACGCTGGCCGAGGGACTGCTTAAAATGACCCGCCATTGTCGCCCCGCCGACGTCAACGCCTCGAGCATCGCTTCGCGATAAGGGCAGTCGGCGGCATGCAACGCCAGCGGCAGCGGCCGGTTAGCCTGCAGCGCCAGCGAACGGCCTCCGGCCCACACGGGTACTGTCACCGCGACCGGTGTCTGACAGTGTCTCCCCGAGGGTTGAACCACCAGCGCGAGATGCAGCCGATTACGACCAATTTGGTCCACCAGCGCCTGACTGGCAGCGGTAGAGACCTCCAACTCCACCGCGGGAAAACTGTCGGCAAACCGCGGCAAAATATGACGTATCACATGAGAGGCGTACTCATCAGGCAATCCCAATTTGATATGGCCGCTTAGCGGCGCGCCCTGCAGTTCCCGCAGAATATCGTCATGAGCGCTCAGCAGCCCGAGCGTCGAGGCCAGCAGCTTGCTTCCCAGCGGCGTCAGCACCACGGACTGATTGTCACGCTCCAGCAGGCGCCCGCCCACCACCTGTTCCAGGCGCTGGATATGCACGCTCACGGCGGCGGGGCTGCGATTGACAAATGCCGCCGCCGCGCGGAATTGCCCCAAACGTGCAATGGCATGAAAAGTGCGCAAGAGATCGATATCCAATGTCGGTCGCATGATTTAACTCCATTAAACAACGGAACGAAAATTATTCGATTTATTAAACTATAGCCACACACTACCATCGGGCGGAAAGGAGGTGACCATCATGTCCCTGCCATCATTTCGCCCCTCTTCCCACTGCGGCAAACATCACGGCAAAGCCTCCCTCTGGCTGGCTGTGGCCGAGGTCCTGCTGATCGTGGCCTGGAGCTCCGGCTTCGTCGGCATTCGCTTCGCCGCCGATTACGCGCCGGTGTTGCTGGTGGCGTTTTGGCGCTGCGTGGTGGTCACGTTCGCGTTGCTGCCGTTTAGTCTGAGCGCCATCAGGCGCGCATCTCCGCTGACGATAGCTGTTCACGCCGGGATTGGGTTGCTCGCCATGACTGGTTACCTGACCGGCGTCAGCAAAGGCATCGAATATGGCGTGCCGGCCGGGTTGGCCGCACTCATCGCCGATTTGCTCCCTCTCGGCACGGCACTGCTGAGCATGTTGTTGCAACGCCGCCTGCCCGATGGTCGCGTTTGGTCCGGTTTAACCTTGGGGTTAGCGGGGTAACGCTGGCGACCGGCAGCGCCATCTCATGGGGAGACGCCCCATTGTGGAGTTACCTGTTGCCGCTGGCGGGGATGCTATCGCTCGCGCTGGCAACGCTGTGGCAGGAACGGCTGCCGCGGGCGCACGTAATGAGTTTGCCGGCCACGCTGGGGATACAAAGCGCGGTTTCCGCGCTGGCTTTCGCCGCGCTGGCCGGCAATGAAGGCCCGCTGCTGCCAACGGTAACGACGGGGTTTGTGTGCGGCGTGCTTTGGACCGCGCTACTGGCGACGCTGGCCGGTTACGGCCTGTACTGGTTGTGTCTACGGCTCACTTCTGCGCTGCGCGTGACGAGCCTGCTGTTTCTCAGTCCCTTCGTCACCTTCTGCTGGGCGGGGTTAATGTTCAATGAACCCCTTTCCTGGCCCATGCTGCTAGGCGCGGCGACGGCAGGAAGCGGTTTGTGGCTGCTCATCCGTCCCGCCGGGCGGAATGAGCCAAAAATAGTGCAACGCGCTGAAAAATGACGGATAAGGCGAACGGCGGCGCCGTTACGCGACGAGTTTTCCCCGCACCACCACCTTGCCCGGTTTGATCTCGGGGTCGGCAATACGACGGATCGCCAGATTCAACGCTTGCCAGGCGATCTCTTGCAAATCGTGCGACACGCAGGGGAAATGAAAACCGTAGATCTCGGCATGCGAAACCTCATCGATGCTGAACAGCGCTACGTCCTGCATCAACGGCAGCCGATGTTCGATGCAGGCCTTGATAATGCCCAGAGAGATCTGGTTATTGCAGCCGACGAAAAAGTCCGGCGCGCGGTTATTGGCCAGCCATCGGCTCGTCTCTTGCCAGGCGACATCCATAAAGAAATCGGCATACAGCACTTCAAGCGACGCCACTTTCCCTTGCAGTGCCGCCTGCAGCCCTGTGACCCTGTCCCGTGCCACGTTGGAGTTCTCCGGCCCGGATACCACCACCACCCGCTGCGCTTTCTGTTCCAGCAGCCAGCGCCCCGCCTGGAGGCCGCAGTCCAGGTTATCGATGTACACCCCGCTGCAGTGGCGATTATCCAGCTCCCGATCGATCAGCACCACCGGGATATTCAATGTTTCCAACCGTTTTAGATAGGAAGGCTGGTACAGATGATCGTTGGAAATAACCGAGAGAATGATCGCATCGACGTTGTAGCCAATCAGTTTGTCGATGATTCTGTCTTCGCTTTCCTGAGACTCATAGGAGTCGAACACCAGGGTGTCATACCCCATTTTTTGCGCTTCAAGCGTCATCAAGCGTGTCAGGCCGCCAAAGAACGGGTTGGCCATATCAGGGTTGACGATGCCGATGGTTCTGCTGCTTTTCGCACGCAGGTTACGCGCCGCGGCATTGACCACATAACCGAGTTCGGCAGCGGTCTCCCGAATGCGGCGCAGCGTTTCCGGATGAACCTTGTCCGGCTGTGAAAATGCCCGCGACGCGGTGATTTTACTGACGTTTGCCTGTGCGGCCACGCTAGCCAGCGTCGCTTTCCGTCCTCGACCCACTGCCAAATGCAGCTCCTTAGCTTAGAGTATCATTTTGTACCATTAACAACATCATGACAGAACTTTCATCGTGGCGCTAATGGTTTACGCCTGCCAGGCGGTTAATCCGGGGATCGGTAAAGATATCCAACTCATCACGGCTCTCGGAAGAGAACTCGGACACCACCGCCCCGCGCTTTCCAGCCTGAAACCAGTGCCGGGTATTGGGCGCGATGGTGTATTGTTCGCCAGGCCGCAGGAGGATATAGCGATTGCAGGTATACCAAGGCTCCGCCCCCTCTGGCACCCGGCATACCGGTTCGCCGCCGGCGTCATTAAGCGTCAGGTTTTCATCATCGACAAACAGAAACACCTCGCCCCAGCGGCAGCGGAACGTCTCTTGCTTGCCGGGCGTGCCGGCGAAAGGAGGATGCAAATGTTCCGGGCAGGTTTGCCCCGGAAACAGCACTAACTCTTTCGCACAATACCGAGGTGAGTTGACATAGGTCAGCAGCTGCAGCCCTGAGACGGGATAGTCAGCCAGGCCAAATGTCGCAATTTCAATACGTTGCTGTTCTTCTTCGGTCAAAACAATGTCCGCCTCGCGCAAATATTCCAGCGTAGCGGCTATGGCACCTTGTTGTTTTTTCATCACTTCCCCTGCAAAGTAACGGTATCGATATCAACATGCTGATATTAAAACCGTCATTGCCCCGCCGATTTTGTGATCTTCATCCCTATATTGAATAACAACCCACCAGCAAAATTAACTCCCGTCGAGTAATTCCAACATCGATCACAGTTTAACCACCCGCTTTAGCTCACTATCGCCGCATTGAAATGATACCGTTACCATAAAAATGATTCACCAGGAGGCAATATGAAAGCATTAGTGTTGGCTAAAGCGGGGGAAATCGCTATCGAGGACGTCCAGCTTGCCGAAACGCTGGGGCCCGATGATGTGCAGATAAAAATTCATTCCGTGGGCATCTGCGGCAGTGATGTTCACTATTATCAGCATGGACGCATTGGCCCGTTCGTGGTTAATGCTCCGATGGTGCTCGGCCATGAGGCCTCCGGGGTGGTGCTCGCGACAGGTAAAAACGTCACTCACCTCAGCATCGGCGATCGCGTTTGCATGGAGCCCGGCATTCCCGATCTCAACTCGGCGCAGACGCGCGCCGGTATTTATAACCTTGACCCGGCCGTTCGCTTCTGGGCAACGCCGCCGGTGCACGGCTGCCTGCGCGAAACCGTCATCCACCCTGCCGCCTTCACGTTCAAATTGCCGGACAACGTCAGTTTCGCTGAAGGCGCCATGGTGGAACCCTTAGCTATCGGCATGCAAGCGGCCACCAAAGCCGGGATCAAACCCGGCGATATCGCGCTGGTGATCGGCGCCGGGCCGATCGGCGTGGTCACCGCCCTCGCGGCGCTGGCGGGCGGCTGCTCGGACGTCATTATTTGCGATCTGTTCGACGAAAAACTCGCCGT
Organism: Serratia sp. Nf2; assembly: GCF_003028435.1. Taxonomy (NCBI): domain Bacteria; kingdom Pseudomonadati; phylum Pseudomonadota; class Gammaproteobacteria; order Enterobacterales; family Yersiniaceae; genus Serratia; species Serratia sp. Nf2. Next base: position 375,168 of record NZ_PYTW01000001.1, read on the forward strand.
GGCGGCCAGTTACGAGGGGCTGCACGCCGTCAATATCAAAACCGGCGACCTGGCGGGGAAAGTGGCTGCGCTCACCAGCGGCAATGGCGCCGATGTCGTGTTTGAATGCAGCGGCGCAAAACCGGCTATTGCAACGCTGGCCGAACATGCGGCGCCAGGGGCGACCGCCGTGCTGGTCGGCATGCCGATAGATGCTGCGCCGCTGGATATCGTCGCCGCACAGGCCAAGGAAATCACCTTCAAGACCATTTTCCGCTACGCCAACATGTACCCGCGCACGCTGCGGCTGTTGAGCAGCGGCAAGTTGCGCGTCCAGCCGTTGATAAGCCAAACCTACAAGTTCTCCGACAGCGTAGCCGCCTTCGAGCGCGCGGCGGCGGGACATGCCTCAGACATCAAAATCATGCTGGAAATGGAGTGATCCTATGGCGCTCTATGCTGGCATAGACTGCGGTACGCAAGGCACGAAAGTCGTGATTGTCGACAGCGCACAGGACGTGATCCTCGGTGAGGGCAATGCCCCTCACCGCCTCATCAGCCAAGCCAATGGCCGGCGCGAACAAGAGGCCGACTGGTGGATAGAGGCGTTAGTCATCGCTTTTCGCCAAGCCGTGACTAACGCCGGCGTTGATGCACGGGAGATTCATGCTCTGGGGGTCTCTGGCCAACAACATGGGTTTGTACCGCTGGACGCAGACGGCAACGTGCTGCACAGCGTCAAGCTGTGGTGCGATACCGAAACCGCAGAGGAAAACGAACGGCTCCTGCAACAGCTCGGCGGGGCCAACGGCTCGCTGGAAACACTCGGCCTGCGGATCGCCACCGGTTATACCGCGTCAAAAATCCTTTGGTTCAAGACGCACCATCCGGCGTTGTGGGCACAACTGCATACCGTGTTGTTGCCCCATGACTACTTGAACTTCTGGCTGACCGGGGAGCGCGTAGCGGAGTATGGCGACGCTTCCGGCACCGGGTTGTTCGATGTGCGCACCCGTCGCTGGAGCAAAACCGCCGTCGATCTCATCGACGACAGCGGCCGCCTGTGGCATGCCCTGCCGCCGCTCAAAAGCGCGGACTGCTGCATCGGCACGGTGCGCCCCGCTGCCGCAGAGAAGCTCGGCCTCGGCCCGGCAGTTCGGGTCTCGACCGGCGGCGGCGACAACATGATGGCGGCCATCGGTTCCGGCAACATCGAGGCCGGCACCCTCACCCTGAGCCTGGGCACCTCCGGCACGCTATTCGCCTGGTCCGCCGCCCCCGTCACGGCGGAATCGGACATGATTGCCGGCTTCTGCTCCAGCACCAACGGGTGGCTGCCATTGATTTGCACCATGAATGTCACCTCGGCCACCACTGCGGTACAAACGCTGCTGGACGAAGACCTTGCCGGCTTTAACGGTTTATTGGCACAGGCTTCGCCCGGCGCAGGCGGTGTTGAGATGCTGCCGTTCTTCAACGGCGAACGCGTTCCACCATTGCCCCACGCGCGCGCCAGCCTGCATAACCTCGATAGCGACAATTTTACCCGCGCCAATCTCTGCCTGGCGGTGGTCGAAAGCGCCACCTACGGCCTGCGCTACGGCATCGAGCTGTTTCGCCGTCAGGGCATCGAAGCGCGCGAGATCCGCCTCACCGGCGGCGGCGCCCGCAGCACCGCTTGGCGACACATCGTCGCGGACGTAATGGGGTGCCCGGTGGTCTGTCTGAAAGCCAAAGAGACCGCCGCGCTGGGCGGCGCCGTTCAGGCGATGTGGGCGACGATGTTGGCCGACGATCCGCGCCGGAACGCCGGCGCGCTGCTGGCCGAACTGTGCCAACGCTTTGTTGCGCTGGATGAAGCCACGCGCACACGGCCAAACGCCGACAGACAGGCGCAATACGAAACGCTTTATCAACGTTACCTGCAACGCTTGCAGCAGACCTACCCGGAGGTGCAACTGTGACGCGAGATCCCCATACGCCAGCGCCCGCCTATCTGCTGGAGGTCAGCGGCGTCAGGAAAGCCTTTGGCCCGGTCGTGGCGCTGAAGAATGCGGAGTTTTGCCTGCGGCGTGGATCCATTCATGCCCTGTGCGGCGGCAACGGCGCGGGTAAATCCACCTTTCTCAGCATTCTGATGGGCTTTATTCAACCCGATGGCGGCGACATTTTTATCAATGGCGAACGCTGCGAATTTCATCATCCTCGGGAAGCCCTCAATGCCGGCATCGCCATCGTGCAGCAGGAACTGAGCGCGATCCCGGATTTGACGGTGGCCGAAAACATTTGGCTGGGCCGTGAGCCGCGACGCCTGGGATTCGTCGACTTCACAACGCTCAACCAGCGCACGACCCGCCTGCTCAAAGAACTTGATTTCAAGATCGACGCACGAGAAAAAATGCGCAACCTGAGCGTCGCCGAGCAACAGCTGGTCGAGATCGCCAAGGCGCTGTCGCATGCCAATGCCGACATCATCATCATGGATGAACCCACCTCGGCGATTGGCGAAGAGGATGCGCAAAAAATCTTTCAGACGCTTCAGCAACTGGCGGCGAAAGGTAAAGGCATTATCTATGTCTCCCACCGTTTGTCAGAGATATTCCAAATCGCGGACAGCTACACCATCTTCCGCGACGGCGCCTATATCCATGAAGGTTATATCGCCGACATTACTCGTGAACAGCTGATCGAACACATTATTGGCGGCGAGTACGACAGCGAGTTCGCCAAATTCAATCAGCCCGGCGAAGAGATCTTGCTGGAGATCAACAACCTGTGTTGGCGCAGCAAGATAAAAGATATCAGCCTGCAACTGAAGCACGGTGAGATCCTGGGCATCTATGGGCTGGTGGGATCGGGCCGCAGCGAGTTTCTCGATCTTATCTTCGGCGTTCAGCATGCCGACAGCGGCACGATCCGCGTGGGCGACAAGACGCTGAACCGCCATTCTCCGCGCAAGGCCATCGACAGCGGTATTGCCTACGTGACGGAAGATCGCAAGGAAACCGGTCTGGTGCTGTGCCGCTCCGTCAGTGAAAACATCAATATCGCCTCTTTTGCCACCATCAGCCGGATGGGGTTTGTCAGCGAGAAACGGGAGCAGGCGCGAACCCGCGACATGATCCAGCGCTTCAACGTTAAAACCCACGATGGCGAACAGCCCGTGGGCAACCTGAGCGGCGGCAACCAGCAAAAGGTCGTGCTGGGCCGTTGGGCGCTGCTGGATCCGGAGGTTTTGCTGCTCGACGAGCCGACGCGCGGTATCGACGTCGGGGCCAAGAAAGAGATCTATCGATTTATGTCGGAGTTCGCCCTGCAAAACAAAGGGATCATTATGGTTTCCTCCGAGCTTTCGGAAATTATCGGCATGAGCGATCGCATATTGGTGTTTCGTGACGGGCAGTTGGCCGGCGAGCTTTCGGCAGCCGATGCGACCCAGGCAGCACTGATGAAACTTGCGGTTTAACAGAGAGAGAAAAAAAATGAGCAGCGCCCACTCCTTATCACCAGGAATTTCATTTTTCACCCGCAATAAGCGCCGTATGCACAAATACGGCATTATCATCGCCTTTTTCGCACTGTGCCTGATCGTGGCGCTGATTGGCGAATATCAGGTCGCTCAGGGGGCCTGGAGCAGCAACTATTTTCTCAGCAATGAAAACACCCTGATCGTCCTGCGCCAGGTATCGATCAACGGCATTCTGGCCATCGGCATGACCTTTGTCATCATTACGGCCGGTGTCGATCTCTCCGTGGGCTCGGTGCTGGCCTTAAGCGGGATCGTCGCCGCCCGCTTCGCCACCAACAACAGCGGATTGGCTATCGGCGACACCGCGACCGCCGTCATGGCGCCGCTGATTGTGGCGCTGGGTATCGGCATCGTTTGCGGCCTGGTGAACGGCACCGTGTTGGCGCGCTACCGGCTGCAGCCGTTTATCGTCACCATGGGCATGCTCTCCGCGGCGCGCGGTTTAACCATGTTGACCACCAACGGCAATCCGGTATCGCAATTGAACAGCGATTTCCGCTGGTTAGGCAATGGCTATGTCGGCGGCGTTCCTGTGCCCGTCATCATCTTCATCGTGCTGTTCGCCCTCGCCTGGCTCGTGCTGAATAAAACCCTCTTCGGGCGCTACATCTACGCCGTCGGCGGCAACCCGAAAAGCGCGCGCACCTCGGGGATTAACGTGACCCGCATCAAAATACTGGTGTATACGCTGTGCGGCGCGCTGGCCGGTATCGCCGGCCTGATCCTCACGGCGCGCACCGGTTCGGCGCAGACCAACGCCGGCGCAGGGTATGAGCTGGACGCCATCGCGGCGGTAGTGATCGGCGGCACCAGCATGGCCGGCGGCGTCGGTACGCTGGTCGGCACCTTCTTCGGCGTGCTGATTATCGGGGTGATGAATAACGGCCTCGATCTGCTCGGCGTGCAATCGTATTACCAACAAATTATCAAAGGCGCATTGATCGTCCTTGCCGTATTGCTCGACCCCTCGCGTAAGCAACAGCGCGATTAATAACATCAGACCCAACTCTACCAGGAGAAAACCATGAATAAGACCAAGATAGCGTTGTTTGCCTCTGCCCTGATGCTGGGCAGCCTGTCGGCTGCTCAGGCCGCCCCGGTTAAAATCGCGGTATTGATGTACGGCAACAAAGCCGAGTTCGTGCAATTGATGGAAAGGTTCGGGAAGGAACACCCGGCGGTGAAAAGCGGCGAAGCCGTGCTGACGTTCTACGATGGGCGTTATGATGCATCGGTGCAAAACGATCAGGCCGCCACCGCTATCCAAACGCGCGCCGATGCCATTATCGTCAACCCTATGGATTTTGAAGCCAATATCGATATCGTCACTAATGCCAACGAAGCCAAAATCCCGGTGGTGGTCACCAACGCGCGCCTGAACACGGACGCGATGACGTCTGAAGTGGTGTCTAATGACGAGTTGGGGGGGTATCTGGAAGCCAAAGCCGTACTGGACAAACTCGACTGCAAGAACCAGAAGGTGAACGTAGTGATTATCGAAGGCCCGAAAGGCGGCAGCGGCGAGATCCAGCGCGGCAAGGGTAACGATAAAGCGATTGCCGAGTGCGGCGCCGGCCAGGTCACGGTACTTGAGCGCAAAACGGCCAACTGGTCACGCGCGGAAGCGCAGCCGTTGATGGAAAACTGGCTGCAGAAACACCGGGGTAAAATCAACGGCGTGATTGGCCAAAACGACGAGATGGCGCTGGGCGCTATCGAGGCAATTAAAGGCGCCGGCCTGAATGTGAAGGACTTCGCAATTGCCGGCGTTGACGGCGTTTCCGACGCGATTCATGCGGTACAGGCCGGTGAAATGGTCTCTATCCTGCAAGATGCCAAAGGCCAGATGCAGGGTTCCATTGACGTCGCGCTGCGCGCCGTGAAAGGTGAAAGCTATCAACCACAGTCGGACATCTGGAAGCAGTACGCCAAGGATCTGAAATGGGAGGGTGGCACGCAGAAGCATTACTACATTCCGTGGACCGTCGTTACCGCAGAAAACGCCCAGGCGCTGTTGGACGCCCGTAAATAACCCCCCCGCCCCCTGGCTCCAGGGGGCCCTGCCTGGGCGCTTGCCTGCAAAAAAAAAAGCCAGCACGGAGTGGCTGGCTTAAAAGTTCTTCGAGGGAATATCTTGTTCGATAAACATACGCCTTTCACTGCGGGCTTTGCTAGCTATCAGTGCGATAGGCACCCTCAGTTAAAATCAACGCCTGCATATCGGTAAACATCGTTTCCCATTCCGCCTGGCTGATATCCATCAAACCAAAGTAACGCAGCATAAAGGCGCCTTCGGTGGCGAGAAACGCCAGGCGCGCGCGCTTGCCTTCTTCCGTCGTCAAATCCAAACCGGCGATGCGGCTGCGATACCATTCGCGCGTACTCGCCAGATGCTCCGGCGTTTGGATCAGCGTCGCCATCAGCCCGGCGGCCTTGGCGCTGGCGGTCTGATCCGAACTGTGGGTGGCCAGCATATGCGCCCGCACGGCGGTCTGCGGCGAAGGATCGTCGCCGGCGATAGCGGCGAACAGCGCCTCGTAGGCACTGCCCCAGCGATCGAACATGGCATCGATAAGCGCGTCTTTGCTGCCGAAGCAATACTGCACCCCGCCCTTGGAGATCCCCATCGCTTTGGCGACAGCGTCGATGGTCAAGCCGGCGGCACCCTGGGTGGCGACGATCTCTTCGGCGGTGTCCAAAACCTTGTCGCGATCGATGCTGCGTTGACGTCCCATTAAGAAACCCTTCTTTTCAATACGAACGTATGGATATATATTATCATCAGTATACCACCCGGCGTCGCCGGTGGCTTACCCGAATGGCGGCGCCTCCGCGCCGCCCACGTTAACTGGATATGAATTATGTACGCCAAGAACCGCTGGTTGATCCTGACGATGGTCGCCAGCGCCCTGTTCCTGATCGTCATCGATATGACGGTGTTATATACCGCCCTGCCGCGCTTAACCCAGGCGCTGGACGCCAGCGCCTCGCAAAAACTCTGGATCGTCAACGCCTATCCGCTGGTGGTGGCCGGCCTGCTGCCCGGTGCCGGCATGCTGAGCGATCGCATCGGCCATAAACGGCTGTTTCTCGCCGGGCTACCGGTGTTTGCCGTCGCGTCGCTGTGCGCCGCGTTCTCGCCCACCGCCGAGTGGCTGATCGCCGCCCGGGTGTTCCTCGCCGTTGGCGCGGCGATGATGATGCCCGCCACGTTGTCCATCGTGCGCCACGTCTTTACCGACGAACGCGAGCGCGCGCTGGCGATCGGCATCTGGGCCTCGGTGGCCTCCGGCGGCGCGGCCATCGGCCCGGTGGTCGGCGGCCTGCTGCTGGAGTATTTCTGGTGGGGTTCAGTGTTCCTGATCAATGTGCCGGTCGTGCTGCTGGTCTGGCCGCTGGCGTGGAAACTGATCCCGCGCTGCGGTGGCGATAACCCGCGCCCTTCGGACATCGTCGGCTCGGTGCAGATCATGATTGGCCTGGTCGGCGCTATCTATGCGCTGAAGGAGCTGAGCAAGCCAACGCCTGATGCGATCGCCCTCCTCGTGGCGGCCACGATCGGCGTGTTGTTCCTGGTGCTGTTCGTGCGTCGTCAGCAGCGCAGCGCCCACCCGATGATCGATTTCGCCCTGTTCCGCAACCGGTTGTTCGCGGGCGGCATCGGCGTGGCGTTGCTGTCGATGGTGGCGCTGATCGGCGTCGAGCTGGTGCTCAGCCAACGCCTGCAGCTGGTGCTCGGCCTCAGCCCGCTGCAGGCGGCGCTGTTTATTTTGCCGATCCCGCTGGCCTCGGCGCTGGCGGGGCCCGTAGCCGGCCTGCTGTTGCCGCGCTACGGCGAACGCAGCATCATCCTCGGCGGCTTTGTCCTGACTACCCTCGGCATCGCCGGTCTTGCCGCGTGGTACCAGAGCGGCATGGCGCCGCAATTGGTCAGCCTGGCGCTGGTGGGCTTTGGCCTCGGCGGCGTGATCACCGCCGCCTCCACCGCCATCATGCTGAACGCGCCGGAAGAGAAATCCGGCATGGCGGCATCTATCGAAGACGTCTCCTACGAGCTGGGCGGCGTGCTGGGCGTGACGTTGCTCGGCGGGTTGATGACCGCGGTTTACAGCCACAGCCTGGCGCTGCCGGCGGAGTTGCCGGTCAGCGATTTGGCCTACGACAGCATCGACGAAGCTTTGCGGCTGGCGGCCGGGCTGGCGGCCGATCGCGCGCAGCAGCTGACACAGCTGGCGCGCTTGGCCTTTGATCGCGCCTTTATTACGGTGCTGATCGCCGCCGCGCTGTTAATGGCGCTGGGCGCCGGCGCGGTAAAACTGGCGCTGCGCAAGTAACCGATAAAAGCGGCTTTTTTCGCCTGCGGAACCTGCGTAAACTGATTCGGCAATTTGCTCGACGGATTTATCGTCATCGGTTTGAGCGATGGCAATAATGCCTGTTATCGTGTTTAACCCTGCGATAAATCCGGTTACTGTAACAGCTATGGAAATTGATTCTGTCTACTATCGGAACAAATAATCAGGAGAAGATTATTATGGCAACGGCAAAGAAAGCAGCGAAAACCCATATCGGCCTCGACAGTAAACAATCGGCAAAACTCGCCGAGGCGCTGAATGCGCTGTTGGCGAACTATCAGGTGCTGTATATGAATGTGCGCGGCTATCACTGGAATATTACCGGCCCGCAGTTCTTTGAACTGCACGCGAAATTCGAAGAGACATATAACGATCTGCTGACCAAGGTGGATGAGCTGGCGGAACGCATTCTGACGCTGGGCTCGCAGCCGCGCCACGCTTTCAGCGACTATCTGAAAACCGCCGACATCAAGGAACACACCAATGTGACCGATGATAAAGGCACGCTGCGCGGCCTGTTGGAAGGGTATTCAGTCTTGCTGCAACAGCAGCGTGAGCTGCTCGCGGTCGCGGCAGATGCCGGTGACGAAGGCACCGCGTCGCTGATGAGCGATTACATCAAAGAGCAGGAAAAACAGGTCTGGATGCTCAACGCCTATCTGGGCAAATAACCCAGGCGCCATAACAAAACAGTCCCTCACGGGACTGTTTTCGTTTTACCACTCGCAGGATACCGCAAACAGCAGCGCGCGCCGATGCTGATCGTCCAGGCGGCGGCGCACCCGGATAATATGGCGATTGCTGCACGACTGGCGTTCCAGCCAGCGATGCCGGCGGCGTTGGCTCTGCCGCAACATGCGCCAGCGACCCACTTCATTTCTACTGCGTCTCATAATTCCGTCACTCGTTCGTCTAATGCCAACCGCGGGCATTATAGCCCTTTCCGCCCGTGATCCAAGCCGCAGTTATCGGCGGCACAGCGGGCGCCGTGCGGGAAAAAACCGCCCTTTCATTTTCAGCAAGTGCCTTAACTTCATCATATTTATGTAACATAAGCGCCGATAAAAGGTTTCGCCTTGCCCGATCTGTGCGTACACTCATCATTGGTGGTTTGCGAACGGGATTTTTCGCCTTTATGACAACATTTTATACCGTAATCAGTTGGCTCATGGTGTTCGGCTACTGGCTGCTGATCGCCGGCGTGACGATGCGCATTTTGATGAAACGCCGTGCGGTTCCCTCAGCCATGGCCTGGCTGCTGGTTATCTACATTCTGCCGCTGTTCGGCATCGTGGCCTATTTATCGTTCGGCGAGCTGCATCTGGGCAAACGCCGGGCCGAGCGCGCCAAGGCCATGTGGCCGTCGACCGCCCGTTGGCTGAAGGAGCTGAAAGAGAGCCGCCGCATCTTCGCCACCGAGTACAGTGAGGTCGCCGAACCGCTGTTCCAGCTTTGCAACCGCCGCCAGGGCATCGACGGCGTCAAGGGCAACCAGCTGCAGCTGCTCACCACCACCGACGACACGCTGAAAGCGCTGATCCGTGACATCGAGCTGGCGCGCCACAACATTGAAATGGTGTTCTATATCTGGCAGCCCGGCGGCCTGGTCGATCAGGTGGCCGAATCGCTGATGGCCGCCGCCCGGCGCGGCGTACACTGCCGCCTGATGCTCGACTCCGCCGGCAGCCTGCAATTTTTCCGCAGCCCCTACCCGGCGATGATGCGCAATGCCGGCATCGAAGTGGTCGAAGCGCTGAAGGTCAACCTGCTGCGCGTGTTCCTGCGCCGCATGGATCTGCGCCAGCACCGCAAGGTGGTGCTGATTGACAACTACATCGCCTATACCGGCAGCATGAACATGGTCGATCCGCGCTACTTCAAACAGGATGCGGGCGTCGGCCAATGGATCGATCTGATGGCGCGCATGGAAGGCCCGGTGGCCACCACCATGGGCATCGTCTATGCCTGCGACTGGGAGATTGAAACCGGCAAGCGCATTCTGCCGCCGCCGCCGGACGTCAACATCATGCCGTTCGAGCAGGAGAGCGGCCATACCATTCAGGTGATCGCCTCCGGCCCCGGTTTCCCCGAGGAAATGATCCACCAGGCGCTGCTGACCGCGGTTTATTCCGCACGCGAGCAGTTGATCATGACCACGCCGTACTTCGTGCCGAGCGACGATCTGCTGCACGCCATCTGCACCGCCGCCCTGCGCGGCGTCGAGGTCAGCATCATCGTGCCGCGCGACAACGATTCGATGATGGTGCGCTGGGCCAGCCGCGCGTTCTTCTCCGAGCTGCTGGAGGCCGGCGTCAAGATCTATCAGTTCGAAGGCGGTCTGCTGCACACCAAGAGCGTGCTGGTGGATGGGCAACTCAGCCTGGTCGGCACCGTCAATCTGGATATGCGCAGCCTGTGGCTGAATTTCGAGATCACGCTGGTGATCGATGATGACGGCTTCGGCAGCGATTTGGCCTGCGTGCAGGAAGATTACATCGCCCGTTCCCAGCTGCTGAACGCCAAAGAGTGGCTGAAGCGGCCGTTCTGGCATCGCCTGGTCGAGCGCCTGTTCTACTTTTTCAGCCCGCTGCTGTAAAAGCCGCGGCGAGCGTGCTTTAATAGCGCCAAATCATTTGTTATCAGGATTTTTTTATGGATTTGAATAACCGCCTTACCGAAGACGAAACGCTGGAACAGGCCTACGACATTTTCCTCGAATTGGCCGGCGACAATCTGGATCCGGCGGATATTCTGCTGTTCAATCTGCAGTTTGAAGAGCGCGGCGGCGCCGAGCTGTACGACCCCTCCGAAGACTGGCGCGAGCACGTGGATTACGACCTGAACCCGGACTTCTTCGCCGAGGTGGTGATCGGTCTGGCGGACAGCGACGGCGAGCCGATCAACGACGTGTTCGCCCGCGTGCTGATCTGCCGCGAGAAAGACCACAAGCTGTGCCATATTCTGTGGAAAGAGTGATTCGCCGATAGCATATCGGATAAAAAAAGCCCCGCTTATTCAGCGGGGCTTTTTGTTGCCGGCTAGCGGCGGATTACAGCGGATCGACCTTCAGGCAGGACACTGCGTGGCGGAAACTGCCCTCCAGCAGTGGGCGCGTCTTGGCGCACTCCGGCCCGGCGATCGGGCAACGGGTGCGGAACACGCAGCCGGTCGGCGGGTTGATCGGCGAAGGCAGCTCCCCTTCCAACAGCTGGATCTGCTTTTCCTTCTCCTTGTCCGGATCCGGGATCGGCACCGCCGACATCAGCGCTTTGGTGTAAGGGTGCTGCGGATTGTGGTACACCTCGTCATAGGTGCCCAGCTCCACCGCATGGCCCAGGTACATCACCAGCACGCGATCGGAAATGTGCTTCACCACCGCCAAATCGTGGGCGATAAAGATTAATGACAGCCCCATCTCACGCTGCAGCTGCTGCAACAGGTTCACCACCTGCGCCTGAATCGACACGTCCAGCGCGGAGACCGGCTCGTCGCAGATCACCAGCTTCGGCTCGAGGATCAGCGCGCGCGCGATGCCGATACGCTGGCACTGGCCGCCGGAGAACTCGTGCGGGTAGCGGTTGATCAGGTTAGGCAGCAGGCCGACCTTCAGCATCATCGCCTTGACCTTGTCCTTCACTTCCTGACGCGGCATTTTTGGGTAGTAGGTGCGCAGCGGCTCGGCGATGATCTCCCCGATGGTCATGCGCGGGTTGAGCGACGCCAGCGGATCCTGGAAGATCATCTGGATATCGCTGCGGGTTTTCCGCCAGTCGGCGTCGCTCATTCCCAGCAGATCTTTCCCCAGCCAAGCGACGCGCCCGCTGGTGGCCTTCACCAGGCCGATGATGGCGCGCGCGAAGGTGGATTTGCCGCAGCCGGATTCGCCGACCACGCCCAGAGTTTCCCCCTCGAACAGCCGCAGCGTGACGCCATCGACCGCTTTCAGGGTTTTCGGCGGCTGCCAGAACCACTGTTTATCGTCATGAATGTCGAAGTGCACTTTCAGATCGGCCACTTCGAGCAGCACTTTCTTGTCGGTTACCGCTGTCATACCAACGCCTCCACCGGTTTAAAGCAGGCGCGCAGGCGCCCTTCCCCAAATTGCTCCAACGGCGGAGCGCTCGCGCACTGCTCCATGGCGTACGGGCAGCGCGGCTGGAACGGGCAGCCTTTCGGCAACCGCAGCAGGTTCGGCGGATTGCCGGGAATGGTCAGCAACGCTTCGCCTTCGGCGTCGAGGCGCGGCACCGCGTTCAACAGGCCGATGGAGTACGGGTGGCTCGGCTGGTAGAACACCTCGCGCGCGCTGCCGTATTCCATGGTGCGGCCGGCGTACATCACCAGCACCTTGTTGCAGATGCCGGCCACCACGCCCAGGTCGTGGGTGATCATGATGATAGCGGTGTTGAACTCGCGCTTCAGCTCGTTGAGCAGCGTCATGATCTGCGCCTGGACGGTCACGTCCAGCGCGGTGGTCGGCTCGTCGGCGATCAGCAGCTTTGGCCGACACAGCAGCGCCATGGCAATCATCACGCGCTGGCGCATGCCGCCGGAAAACTCATGCGGATACATGCGCATACGCTTGCGCGCTTCCGGCATTTTCACCGCGTCGAGCATGCGTACCGACTCTTCAAAGGCTTCGCTTTTACTCATTTTCTTATGCAGCATCAGCACTTCCATCAGCTGTTCGCCAACGCGCATATAAGGGTTGAGCGAGGTCATCGGGTCCTGGAAGATCATCGAGATTTCTTCGGCCCGCAGCTTGTTGAGCTGATTTTCCGGCAGGTTGAGGATTTCACGTCCGTTGAATTTGGCCGAGCCGCCGATGCGGCCATTGCTGGCCAGCAGCCCCATCAGGGCGAACGCGGTCTGCGATTTGCCGGAACCGGATTCACCGACGATACCCAGCGTTTCGCCGGCGCGCAGGTCGAAGTTCAGATCGTTCACCGCCGTCACGTCGCCGTCCGGGGTGGAGAACGTGACGCGCAGGTCTTTCACGTCCAGCAGCGGCGACGTTTTGACCCCGGCGCCGGTTTGCAGTTGAGGATGTTCAATGGTGCTCATGATTGCACTCCTTAACGATCTTTCGGGTCGAGGGCGTCACGCAGGCCATCGCCGATAAAGTTGAAACAGAACAGAGTGACAACCAGGAAACCCGCCGGGAACAGCAGCAACCACGGTGAAACTTCCATTGAGTTGGCGCCGTCGCTGAGCAATGCGCCCCAGCTGCTGAGCGGCTCCTGCGTGCCCAACCCCAGGAAGCTGAGGAAGGATTCGAACAGGATCATGCTCGGCACCAGCAGCGACGCGTACACCACCACCACGCCGAGCACGTTCGGCACGATATGCCGCAGCACGATATTGCGCGTGGAGACGCCGCACACCAGCGCGGCCTCGATGAACTCCTTACGCTTGAGACCGAGGGTTTGGCCGCGCACGATGCGCGCCATATCCAGCCACGACACCATGCCGATCGCCACGAAGATCAACAGGATATTCTGGCCGAAGAAGGTCACCAGCAGGATCACGAAGAACATGAACGGGAAGGAGTTGAGGATCTCCAGCAGACGCATCATCACCGAGTCGATCTTGCCGCCCAGATAGCCGGACATCGCGCCGTACAGCGTGCCGACCACCACCGCCACCAGCGCCGCCGCCACGCCGACCATCAGCGAGATGCGCCCGCCGATCGCCACGCGCACCAGCAGATCGCGCCCGGAGGAGTCGGTACCGAAATAGTGCCCCGATTCCAGGCTTGGGGCGGCGGACATCATCGCCCAGTCGGTATCGTCGTAGGCAAACTGCGACAGCATCGGCGCCAGCACCACAAACAGCGTGATCAACACCAGAATGAACAGGCTGCTGACCGCCGCACGGTTGTGCATAAAGCGCCGGCGCGCGTCTTGCCACAGGCTGCGTCCTTCCACTTCCAGCTTCTCGCTGAAGTGTTCCAGAGCTTCGCTGTTCTTTTTAGTCAACATCATTCGCGTGCTCCAGATTAATAACGGATTTTCGGATCGATGACCGCATACAGCACATCGACGATTGCGTTGAACAGAATGGTCAGAGCGCCCACCAGAATGGTCAGGCTCAACACCAGGGAGTAGTCGCGGTTCAGCGCGCCGTTAACGAAAAGCTGGCCGATCCCTGGCAGACCGTAGATGGTTTCGATCACCATCGAACCGGTGATGATACCGACGAACGCCGGCCCCATGTAGGACAGCACCGGCAGCAGCGCCGGCTTCAGCGCGTGGCGGAAAATGATGCGACGCATCGGCAAGCCTTTGGCGCGCGCGGTGCGGATGAAGTTGGAGTGCAGCACTTCAATCATCGAACCACGCGTAATACGGGCGATGCTGGCGATATAGGCCAGCGACAGCGCCACCATCGGCAGGATGATGAACTTAGGCGCGCCGCCGTTCCAGCCGCCGCCCGGCAGCCATTTCAGCGTGATGGCGAAGATCAGCACCAGCAGCGGCGCCACCACGAAACTGGGTATCACCACCCCGGTCATGGCAAACCCCATCACCGTGTAGTCCCATTTGGTGTTCTGATTCAGCGCGGCGATCACGCCGGCGCTCACCCCCAGCACCACCGCCAGCAGAAACGCGGCCAGGCCGAGTTTGGCGGAAACCGGGAAAGAGCTGGCGACCAGATCGTTCACCGAATAGTCCTTGTATTTAAAGGACGGGCCGAAATCTCCCTGCGCAAGCTGCGCCAGATAATGACCATACTGTTTCCAGATCGGGTCGTTCAAATGATATTTGGCTTCGATATTCGCCATAACTTCCGGCGGCAATGCGCGTTCCCCGGTAAATGGACTGCCGGGCGCCAGGCGCATCATGAAGAATGAGATGGTGATAAGGATAAATAGTGTCGGGATCGCTTCCAACAAGCGACGAAGTATAAATTTAAGCATTGCCCTAACCCTGTGCGACAGCCTGATGACGGCTTATTATTCTCAACATGGGCCGGCGGCCTGCGCCGCCGGCTCTTACCGTATCAATGCTTGATGATGTACAGGTTTTTGTCGTACACGTTATCAAGCGGGTCTTTGCCGGTGTAACCACCGACGTAAGGTTTCACCAAACGGGCGTTCACGTAGTAATACAGCGGAACGATGGCGGAATCTTTATCCAGCTGAACTTCCGCTTTCTGATACAGATCGGCGCGCTCGTCTTTGCTCTTCGCGGTCAACACGTTGGCCATCAGCTTGTCGAACTCGGCGCTCTTATAGTGCGGGGTGTTACTGCTGCTGTCGGACAGCATCATGTTCAGGAACGAGCTCGGCTCGTTGTAGTCGGCGCACCAGCCGGCGCGCGCCACGTCATAGGTACCCTGATGGCGGGTATCCAGGAAGGTTTTCCACTCCTGGTTCACCAGCTTCACGTCCACGCCCAGGTTTTTCTTCCAGATGGAGGCGGCGGCGATCGCCAGCTTCTTGTGCAGGTCTGAAGTGTTGTACAGCAGGGAGAAGGTCAGCGGTTTACCCGGGCCATAGCCGGCTTCCGCCAGCAGTTTCTTCGCCACTTCGTTGCGTTTTTCCTGCGTCCAGCCAAACCACTCCGGCGGGCTCAGCTTGGCGCCGTCGGTGTATGGCGGCGTAAAGCTGTAGGCCGGCAGATCGCCCTGGTTTTTCACCTTGTTGACGATGATGTCGCGGTCCATGCCCAGCTTCAGCGCTTCACGCACGCGCGCATCGGTGAACGGCGCCTTCTGGTTGTTGATTTCGTAGTAATAGGTGCACAGGTAAGGATCAACATGCACCTCTTTCGGGATCTCTTTTTTCAGCTTCTGGAACAGTTCGATCGGCATGTTGTTGTAAGTCATGTCGATTTCACCGGTGCGGTAGCGGTTGACGTCGGTCACTTCCGACGAAATAGGCAGGAACGTCACTTTATTGATGATGGTTTTGGCGTTATCCCAATATTCCGGGTTGCGTTCCAGTACGATGCGCTCGTTGACAATCCAGTCTTTCAGTTTGTAGGCGCCGTTGCTGACGTAGTTGGCCGGCAGCGTCCACTTCTCACCAAACTTCTCCACCGCGTCTTTGTAAACCGGCTTCATGGCGTAGTGTGGGGTCATTTCAACCAGATAAGGCACCGGCTCGCTCAGGGTCACCTGGAAGGTGTGGTCGTCGATGGCCTTCACGCCCAGCGTCGACTTGTCTTTTTTACCGGCGATGATGTCATCGACGTTTTCCACATGGGCGTACTGCAGGTAGCTGGCGTAAGGCGACGCGGTTTTCGGATCCACCACGCGCTGCCAGCTGTAGACGAAATCTTGCGCCGTCACCGGCTTGCCGTTGGACCATTTTGCGTCTTTACGCAGGTGGAAGGTCCAGACTTTGAAATCCTTGTTATCCCAGCTTTCCGCGACGCCCGGCACGATGGAACCGTCCGGGCTGTTGTTCGCCAGGCCTTCCATCAGATCGCGCGTGACGTTGTTTTCCGGCACGCCCTCGATTTTGTGCGGATCCAGCGACTGCACTTCGGAACCGTTGTTTTTGACGATTTCTTGCTTGTCGGCCAGCTGCACGCCCGCCGGGACGTCAGCGGCGAAAGCGCTGGTGGTTGCTGTGATACCCAGCGCGGCGATAACGCCGGCGGCAATGAGCGTTTTCTTCGTGATGTTGGTCATACTTATCGACTCCAGTTTTTTATTATCACAGGCTCTTCGTGGAACCTGCGTTGCCCGTAAGCGGACTCTGTTTTCCCGCCGCCGCGGAACGAATGCGGCGGCCGGCCTTCCCTATATTCCCCAGCGCCTCGGCGTGAGGAATACCCCTTTACTGCTTGATAATGTAAAGATTTTTAACGTCGGTATAGTCCAGCGGATCTTTGCCGGTGAACCCGCCCACCGTCGGCTTGATCAACCGCGCGCTGACGCGGTAATAAACCGGGACCAACGCGGAGTCTTTGTCCAGCTGCGCTTCCGCCTGCTGATAAAGAGCGGCGCGCGCGGCCTCATCCGGCGCCTTCAGCGTGGCGGCCATGATGGCGTCGAACGCCGGGCTCTTATAGAACACGGTATTGATGCTGCTGTTGGACAGGACCAGGTTCAGGAACGCGCTGGGCTCGTTGTAATCCCCGCACCAGGTGGCACGCGCCACGTCGTATTGTCCCTGATGGCGGCTCTCCAGCGACGTTTTCCATTCCTGGTTGCGCAACGTGACCTCGGCACCCAGGTTCTTCTTCCACATCGACGCGGCGGCGATCGCCTGCTGTTTGTTTTGATCGGAGGTGTTGTACAGCAGCGAGAATTTCAGCGGTTTGGCATCGCTGTAGCCCGCTTCCGCCAGCAGCTTCCTGGCTTCGGCGTTGCGCTGTTCCTGGCTCCAGCCGGCCCACGCCGGCTGCGTGAAGTTGGCGCCTTCCGTGAAGGTCGGCGTGAAGCTGTAGGCCGGGATCTGCCCCTGGCCCATGATCTTGTTGGCGATGATGTCGCGATCCAGCGTCATCTTCACCGCCGTACGCACGCGCGGATCGGTGAACGGCGCCTGTTTGTTATTGAGCTCGTAATAGAAGGTGCACAGATAAGGGTTCACGTGCAGCTGTTCAGGCATTTCGCGCTTCATCTTGACGTACAGATACGGCGGAATGGCGCTGTTGGTGATGTCGATCTCGCCGCTGCGGAAGCGGTTAACGTCGCTGACTTCCGAGGTAATCGGCAGGAAGGTCGCCTGATTGATCACCGTCTGCTTGTTGTTCCAATAGCTTGGGCTGCGCTCCAGCACGATGCGCTCGTTCACCACCCACTCTTTCAGGCGGTAAGCGCCGTTGCCGACGTAGTTGGCGGGCAGCGTCCATTTGTCGCCGAATTTATCCACCACCGCCCGTTTGACCGGTTTGAGCGACGTGTGGCTCAGCATGCTGATGAAATACGGCACCGGCTCGCTCAGCGTCACCTGCAGCGTCTGGTCGTCCAGCGCCTTGACGCCGAGGGTCTGCGGAGGCTTCTTACCGGTCAGGATGTCGTCGATATTTTCAACTTTGGTGTATTGCAGGTAGCTGGCATAGGGCGAGGCGATTTTCGGATCGGCCAGACGCTGCCAGCTGTAGACGAAATCTTGCGCGGTCACCGGGCTGCCGTCGCTCCACACCGCGCCGGGACGCAGGTGGAAGGTCCATTGCTGATAATTCTGGTTTTCCCAGCTCGCCGCCGCCGCCGGCACCACATGCCCGTTGGCGTCGGTGCTCACCAGCCCTTCCAGCAGGTTAAGAATGATATTGCTTTCCGGTACGCCCTCGACTTTATGCGGATCCAATGAAGCCACTTCACTGCCGTTGTTGATCACAATATTTTGCTGCTGCGCCAATTGGACGCCGGCCGGAACCTCTGCCGCCAAACTGCTATTTACGGCGCCGGCGCCCAACGCGCCGCTAATCAACAAGGTCAAAGAAGTACGCTTCAGGGTTTGCTGCATAATCGAGGCTCCTTTTCACCGACAAGCACCGCTTATCGAAGTTTGTGCAGTGTTTATAAGAATTCTAAATAAACGGATACCAGCAAAAATCATTCCCGTTTTTATGGCGCATTTCAGTTAATTGACCACGGGAAAGTTGCTCGGAAATTAGCAGAAGCCAAATTCCATAGCCAATAAATTTTACGAAAATGTTAAGCAATTCTCTTTTATCGCACGAAGCCCGATCCGTCCCCCGAGGTCGGGGCCACAGAAAAGCAAAATCATCACTTTGATTTTAAAGATAAAAAAACAGAAATCATTTCGTTTGAAACCCTCGGCGCAATCTCATCGCCGCACAAAGAAACATTCAGTTAACAATCCAGCCATTCAAAGAACAAACACCTGCCTATAGTCGGTTAATCACTAATAACACCTGGATGAAAGTGAGACAAGCCCCACAGAATGATGTGATTAATTTAACAACAGCTTTACCGTTGAACGGGGACAAAATGCGCGGAAATGGGGGAGGAAAAGTGATTGAAATAACGCTTAGCGTTTTTTTTGCACAGCAACATGAGATTTATGCAACATAAGAGTGCAACCGCATAAATTTTATTCATCCTCTGCACTATAATAATGCGAACCAATAAATAATTTAAACTTTAAAATTAATTTTAGCCGCGCTAACGCGAAAGGTGCGCGGCTAAACAAAGAGTATTACAACAGGCCGGGGAATATCGCCTTAATGCCGGTAACGATAAACTCGATCCCGAGCGCCATCAGCAACAGGCCCATGATTCGGGTGATCACGTTGATGCCGGTCTGCCCAAGCAAACGCACCAACAGCGGCGCGGCGCGGAACAACAGCCAGCAGCAAAAGGCGAACAAGGCGATCGCCACCGTAAAGCCGAGCAGGCTTTGCCAGTTGTGATAACGTGAACTCCACACGATGGTAGAACTGATCGCCCCCGGCCCCGCCATCAGCGGCAGCGCTAACGGCACCACGCCGATGCTTTCGCGGATCGCGCTCTCCGATTTCTCCTGTTTGTTCTGTTTGTCTTCCCCCAGCTTGCCGCTGATCATCGACATGGCGATGGTCACCACCAAAATACCGCCGGCGATGCGGAACGAATCGATAGAGATGCCGAACATCCGCAAGATCCCTTCGCCCAGAAATAGCGACGTCCACAGAATGATGGCGACCGACAGGTTGGCGGTCAGGTTGGTTTTGTTGCGCCCCGCTTCCGCCTGGTAGCTGGTCATGCTGATAAACACCGGCAAGATGCCCACCGGGTTGACCAGCGCAAACAGACCGACAAAGAACTTGATAAAGCCGGAAAGATCCAGCAGAGATTGGCCCACAGATGGCTCCGCGTTAAGTGCTATAAGAAGGTGTGCTGCCTATGCGCGCTAATGTAATGGAATTGCCGCGGGTAATCCATCCGGCCAGAGCAGCATTTTTGACTGTCAGCAGGTTATGCAACAAAACAAATGTCCTTTGTTAAAGTGATGTGTGGCCTTTTGATTTTTTATGTTGAAAAAAGAGTCTTTGCTCACAGTTATCGAGAATGATTCCCAACACCAGCGAGCTGAAAGGTGTCAGCTTGCAGTTTTCATGATTTAGATCACAAATCAACTACCCAACAGTAGGTAAGCTCTTAGTCGTAGTCAGGGAGTAGAACAAAATCGGCAGCAGCATCGCCGGTTCCTTTCTCCTCACTGCCTGCCCCTCCGGTTGGCGTAGGGTGAAGCTCTTTAAGCAAATCAGCAGCATGCGCAGAAATAACGCGGGAAAGCCCCGGTATTCGAATCACCGTTTATCCCCGTTACGACTATACTAGTGGCTCGCACGGCTTATTTACTGAAAGAGTTTAACATTATCAGGAGAGCATTATGGCTGTAACGAATGTCGCTGAACTGAACGAGCTTGTCGCACGTGTCAAAAAAGCCCAGCGCGAATATGCCAACTTCACTCAAGAGCAGGTGGATAAAATCTTCCGCGCTGCCGCCCTCGCCGCTGCTGATGCCCGTATCCCGTTGGCCAAAATGGCCGTGGAAGAATCCGGAATGGGTATCGTCGAAGACAAAGTGATCAAAAACCACTTCGCTTCCGAGTACATCTACAACGCCTATAAAGATGAAAAAACCTGTGGCATCCTGTCTGAAGATGACACCTTCGGTACCATCACCATCGCCGAACCTATCGGCCTGATTTGCGGTATCGTTCCTACCACCAACCCAACTTCTACCGCGATCTTCAAAGCGCTGATCAGCCTGAAAACCCGTAACGGCATCATCTTCTCGCCGCACCCGCGTGCGAAGAATGCCACCAATAAAGCCGCCGATATCGTGCTGCAGGCCGCTATCGCCGCCGGCGCGCCGAAAGACATCATCGGTTGGATCGACCAACCGACCGTCGAGCTGTCCAACCAGCTGATGCACCACCCGGACATCAACCTGATCCTGGCCACCGGTGGCCCGGGCATGGTGAAGGCTGCCTACAGCTCCGGCAAGCCGGCCATCGGCGTCGGTGCCGGCAATACCCCTGTCGTGGTAGACGAAACCGCAGACATCAAGCGCGTGGTCGCCTCTATCCTGATGTCCAAAACCTTCGACAGCGGCGTTATCTGCGCTTCCGAACAGTCGGTTATCGTCGTCGACTCTATTTATGATGCGGTACGCGAACGCTTCGCTTCCCACGGCGGCTATCTGCTGCAGGGTAAAGAACTGAAAGCGGTTCAGGACATCATCCTGAAAAACGGCGGCCTGAACGCGGCCATCGTCGGCCAATCCGCACCAAAAATCGCCGAGATGGCAGGCATCAAAGTGCCGGCCAACACCAAAGTGCTGATCGGCGAAGTGAAGCTGGTCGACGAGTCCGAACCTTTCGCCCATGAAAAACTGTCGCCTACCCTGGCGATGTACCGTGCCAAAGACTTCGAAGACGCCGTCGCCAAAGCTGAAAAACTGGTCGCCATGGGCGGTATCGGCCACACCTCCTGCCTGTATACCGACCAGGACAACCAAACGGCTCGCATCGCCTACTTCGGCGATAAAATGAAAACGGCTCGCATCCTGATCAACACCCCGGCGTCTCAGGGCGGTATCGGCGACCTGTATAACTTCAAACTCGCGCCTTCGCTGACGCTGGGTTGCGGCTCCTGGGGTGGTAACTCCATCTCTGAAAACGTCGGACCTAAACACCTGATCAACAAGAAAACTGTAGCGAAGCGAGCAGAAAACATGTTGTGGCATAAACTTCCGAAATCGATCTACTTCCGCCGGGGCTCGCTGCCTATCGCGCTGGAAGAAGTGGCGACCGACGGGGCGAAACGCGCCTTCATCGTGACCGACCGTTTCCTGTTCAACAACGGCTATGCCGACCAGATCACCAAGGTTCTGAAGTCTCACGGCATCGAAACCGAAGTGTTCTTCGAAGTGGAAGCCGACCCGACGCTGAGCATCGTGCGCAAGGGCGCAGAGCAGATGAACTCCTTCAAACCGGACGTCATCATCGCGCTGGGCGGCGGCTCGCCGATGGACGCCGCGAAAATCATGTGGGTGCTGTACGAACATCCTGAAACCCACTTCGAGGATCTGGCGCTGCGCTTCATGGACATCCGCAAGCGTATCTACAAGTTCCCGAAAATGGGCGTGAAAGCGAAAATGATCGCCATCACCACCACGTCAGGCACCGGTTCGGAAGTCACGCCGTTTGCCGTCGTAACCGACGACACCACCGGACAGAAATACCCGCTGGCCGACTATGCGCTGACCCCGGACATGGCAATTGTCGATGCCAACCTGGTGATGAACATGCCGAAATCCCTGTGCGCCTTCGGCGGTCTGGATGCGGTCACCCACGCGTTGGAAGCCTACGTCTCGGTGCTGGCGAACGAATACTCCGACGGCCAGGCGCTGCAGGCGCTGAAACTGTTGAAAGAGTATCTGCCGGCCAGCTATAAAGAAGGCGCGAAAAATCCGGTTGCCCGTGAACGCGTGCACAACGCCGCCACCATTGCCGGTATCGCTTTCGCCAACGCCTTCCTCGGGGTTTGTCACTCCATGGCGCACAAGCTGGGTTCGGAGTTCCACATTCCGCACGGCCTGGCCAACGCGATGCTGATTTCCAACGTCATTCGCTACAACGCGAACGACAATCCGACCAAGCAGACGGCCTTCAGCCAGTACGACCGCCCTCAGGCGCGCCGCCGCTACGCTGAAATCGCCGACCACCTCGGCCTGAGCGCACCGGGCGACCGCACTGCGCAGAAGATTGAGAAACTGCTGGCCTGGCTGGACGAGCTGAAAACCGAGTTGGGCATCCCAACCTCCATCCGTGAGGCGGGTGTGCAGGAAGCGGACTTCCTGGCGAAAGTCGACAAGCTGTCGGAAGACGCGTTCGACGACCAATGCACCGGCGCCAACCCGCGCTATCCGCTGATTGCCGAGCTGAAGCAAATCATGCTGGATACCTTCTACGGCCGCGAATTCAGCGAAGCGGTCGAAGAGGAAGCGGCGGCTCCGGCTGCCGCCAAAGCCGCGGTAAAGAAGCCCAAGAAATAACGGTTCCGTGAACCGATAAAAAAACCCGCCAAACGGCGGGTTTTTTATTGCGCCTGCGGCGCTGCATTTCGACTCATGCCGCCAAAACGCCCCAGCGGGCTTTGGCGGCGTTTTCTCCCCTACTCCAGGGAGTGAATCGCCTCTTTATAATGTTTGCGGCAGACAGAGACATAGCTCTCGTTACCGCCAATCACCACCTGCTCACCGGCATGCATCGCTTTGCCATTCTCGTCCAACCGCAACACCATATTGGCTTTGCGCCCACAGTGACAGATGGTCTTCAATTCCACCAGCTTATCGGCCCAGGCCAGCAAATATTGGCTGCCGATGAACAACTCACCGAGAAAATCGGTACGCAGGCCGTAGCACAATACGGGAATGTCCAGTTGGTCCACCACATCGCACAATTGCTCAACCTGCGCCTTGGTCAGGAACTGGCTTTCATCCAGCAGCACACAATGCACCGGCTGCTGTTGATGCTCTTGCTGAATCATGGCGTATAGCATCGAGTCGTTGTTATAGAGCTGGGCCTGCGAGGATAAACCGATGCGCGAGCTGACTTTACCCACGCCAAAACGGTGATCGATCTCCGCGGTGAACACCAGCGTGCGCATACCACGTTCTTGATAGTTATATGAAGACTGTAGCAACGCGGTGGACTTGCCGGCATTCATCGCAGAGTAATAAAAATAAAGTTGAGCCATGGCCCCGCAACTCCGATGGTATAAGAAATATTCAAATGTTGATTAGGACGGCAAGTGTACCATAAGCCGCCCCCCGGCTCAGCCCAAAGCGAAAGAATATTGCGTTCGCGGTAATAATGCGCTTTCAAGCGAAACATATCGTTCTGTCGGCCCGTTCTTTTTACAGCTATTTACAGGATAATGTATGCCTGTCATCACTATTAATTCTTGCTAATGGTTAACCGCGATCATTTGCCCATTAATGCATAGTCACCCTTTCACCGCGGCAGGTGCCGCAGCCGCAGCGGTGCGCTAGTCTATTATACACGGGGCCAACACAGGGCATTTAATCACCTTCACTGTCCCCGACGTTTACTGACGCAATCTTTACCTATATACCCCTATTGTTTACAATGTCTGCCTTGCCATGACGTGATTAAGCCCACAGAACCCATTGTAATATTGATATAAATTACGTCGATAACTTATCGATGAAAGCCTTGCGACGCGCGCCTTTTAAAGCATGCCTGCTGAAATTTTGACTTAAGTGCAGCGAGGGTAATAGTTAACAGCCCTTCCTATATTAGTCGGGCAGATCCGATTAACGGTTTTTTAAAAGGTAAATTTGAGTATTCAAGTCAATTTGGCTATTGCAGAAAAGAAAATAGCACTCTATTATTATCGAGACGCCCCCCACCAATATAATTTGAGACTAGGACAATGAGCGAAGCATTAAAGATTTTGAACAACATCCGTACTCTGCGCGCCCAGGCAAGAGAATGCACACTGGAAACGCTGGAAGAAATGCTCGAGAAACTGGAAGTTGTTGTGAACGAACGTCGCGAAGAAGACAGCCAGGCTCAAGCAGAAATCGAAGAACGCACCCGTAAACTGCAGCAATACCGCGAAATGCTGATTGCTGACGGTATCGATCCGAATGAACTGCTGCAAACCATGGCTGCCAACAAGGCTGCCGGTAAAGCAAAACGTGCAGCACGTCCTGCTAAATACCAATATAAAGACGAAAACGGCGAGCTGAAAACCTGGACCGGCCAAGGCCGTACTCCTGCGGTGATTAAGAAAGCTATCGAAGAGCAAGGTAAATCTCTGGATGATTTCCTGCTGTAATAGCGATTCAGCCCGTATCTGAAAGGCTCCCTGCGGGGGGCCTTTTCATTTTAAAGCTTATAGCCGTGCTCCGCCTCATCCCTTTCCTTTTAGTAAATATCCTAATTCGCATTTTCCTCCTTGCATGAAGTTCCAGCGAAAAAAAGGGCCCTAAGGCCCCTTTATCGCATATACCTCGTTCAATTATTGAACCCGGTAGAATGCTTTATACCAATCAACAAAGCGCTTCACACCCTCTTCAACGCTGGTTTCCGGCTTAAAACCAATGTCACGATAAAGCTCTGCGGTATCCGCGCTGGTATCCATCACGTCGCCAGGTTGCATCGGCAGCATATTCTTGCGGGCAGTTACCCCCAAAGCCTGCTCCAACGCCGTGATATATTCCATCAGTTTAACGGGAGCGCTATTGCCGATATTATAAACATGATACGGCGCGGAACTGGTCGCCGGCGATCCCTGTTCAACGGTCCATGACGGATCTGCCTGCGGAATAACCGCCTGCAGCCGCACAATCGCCTCGGCGATATCATCGATGTAAGTAAAGTCACGGTGCATTTCACCGTGGTTATATACATCGATACTCTCCCCCGCCAATATGGCCTTGGTAAACTTGAACAGCGCCATATCCGGACGCCCCCAAGGACCATATACGGTAAAGAAGCGTAGCCCCGTCGTCGGGAGACCGTATAAATGCGAGTAGCTGTGTGACATCAATTCATTGGCTTTTTTGGTGGCCGCATACAGTGACACAGGGTGATCGACAGAATCTTCGGTAGCAAACGGCAGCTTGCGATTGAGGCCATAAACAGAGCTGGAGGAAGCGTAAAGTAAATGCTCGACCTTATTATGACGGCAGCCTTCCAGAACGTTCAAATGGCCGATCAGGTTGGCATCCGCATAAGCCAACGGGTTAACCAGCGAATAACGCACGCCAGCTTGAGCACCCAAATGAATGACTCGCTGGAACTGCTGCTCGGCAAACAATGCCGCCATACCTTCACGGTCAGCCAAATCCAGCTTGATAAAGCGGAATCCCGGCTTATCCGTCAGTCTGTCCAGACGGGCCATTTTCAGGCCCACGTCATAATAATCATTCAGGTTATCGATGCCGACAACCTGATGCCCGGCAGCCAATAAACGCTCTGCAACGTGATAACCAATAAACCCTGCGGCGCCTGTAACCAGGAATTTCATACCCACTCCTTAAATAACCGGTTTAATCGAGGCTCCGCGGCCAATCGCGTAGTAGGTAAAGCCGCGATTTTCCAAACGCTCAGGATCGTACAGGTTACGCCCATCAAAGATCACCGGCTGCTTCAACGCACTCTTGATCACGTCGAAGTCCGGCGCGCGGAAGTTCTGCCATTCGGTGCAGATCACCAGAGCATCGGCGCCATGCAGCGCAGCCTCTTTGGTCCCCATCAGCTTCAGATCGTCACGCTGGCCATAGATGCGCTGAACTTCGTTCATCGCTTCCGGATCGTAGGCTTGAACGGTGGCGCCGGCAGCCCACAGATGCTCCATCAGCACGCGGCTGGACGCTTCACGCATGTCATCGGTATTCGGCTTGAACGCCAGCCCCCACAGTGCGAAGGTTTTGCCCTTCAAATCGCTGCCGAAATAGTCTTTGATAAAGCTGTTCAGCTTGTCTTTCTGTTGATAGTTGACCTGCTCTACCGCCTGCAACAGCTTCGGTTGATAACCGATCTGCTCGGCCGTGCGGATCAAGGCCTGGACATCTTTCGGGAAGCAAGAACCACCGTAGCCGCAGCCAGGGTAGATGAAGTGATAACCGATGCGTGAATCGGAACCGATGCCCTGGCGCACTTTCTCGATGTCCGCGCCCAGCATTTCCGCCAGGTTGGACATTTCGTTCATAAAGCTGATTTTGGTCGCCAGCATGCAGTTGGCGGCATATTTGGTCAGCTCCGCGCTGCGGATATCCATCATGATCATACGATCGTGATTGCGGTTAAACGGCTCGTACAGTTCGCGAATCGGTTCGATCACCTCTTTATTATCGGTACCGATCACGATGCGCTCGGGGCGCATGCAGTCAGCCACCGCAGCGCCCTCCTTCAGGAATTCAGGGTTGGACACCACATCGAACGCCACGTTGCTGCCACGTTTCGCCAGCGTTTCCGCCATCACCTGACGCACCTTGTCAGCCGTACCGACCGGCACAGTAGATTTGTCGATCACCACTTTGCGATCGGTCATGTGCTCGGCGATGGTGCGCGCCACGGCGGTGACGTATTTCAGATCGGCGGAACCGTCCTCATCCGGTGGCGTGCCGACGGCGATAAACTGGATATTCCCGTGCGCCACGCCCGCTTTGGCATCGGTGGTGAAATGCAGGCGCCCAGCCTCATAGTTTTGCTGTACCAGCGGCGTCAGGCCCGGTTCAAAAATCGGGATATTGCCTTTTTTCAGGTTTTCGACTTTTCGCTCATCAACATCGATGCACATAACGTCATGGCCAACTTCAGCCAGCACGGCGGCCTGTACCAGCCCCACATAACCAATACCAAAAACTGTTACTTTCATGTGAAAATCCTAGTTTTTCAAATTAAGACGAAAGATCAAATTACTTTTTGTCAGCGGCAACAACCTGTTGCAGCCACTGAGAAAATTCTTTGCCCAAGCTGGCATGACGCATGCCGTACTCCACAAAAGCCTGCATGTACCCCAGTTTGTTACCGCAGTCATGGCTCACGCCTTTCAGGTGATACGCTTCCACCGTTTCCTGCTGCATCAACATTTCGATGCTGTCAGTCAGCTGAATTTCATCGCCGGCGCCAGGGGGCGTTTTGGCCAACAGCGGCCAAATATCGGCGGACAACACGTAACGACCGACAATCGCCAGGTTGGAAGGGGCTTTATCCGGCGACGGTTTCTCAACCACGCTGACCATCGGCGCGCTTTCGCCGGGTTGCAAAGCAACGCCCTTACAGTCGGCTACGCCGTAGTTTCCGACATCTTTATGTGGCACGGGTTCAACCATGATCTGACTGACGCCGGTGGCTTCGAAGCGCTGCAACATGTCGTGGAGGTTGTCTTTTTTCGGATCGGCGCTGTATTCGTCGAGGATCACGTCAGGAAGCACCACCGCGACCGGCTCATCACCCACAATTGGGTAGGCACACATGATAGCGTGCCCCAGGCCTTTGGCATTACCCTGGCGGACTTGCATCACGGTAACGCCTTTCGGGCAGATCGACTGCACTTCATCCAGCAATTGGCGCTTGACGCGTTTTTCCAGCATCGCTTCGAGTTCGAAACTGGTATCAAAATGGTTTTCGATCGAGTTCTTGGAGGAGTGGGTGACCAGCACAATCTCGTTAATCCCCGCCGCAATGCACTCATTAACGACGTATTGGATCAGCGGTTTATCAACCAGCGGCAGCATTTCTTTCGGAATGGCTTTGGTGGCCGGCAACATCCGCGTACCCAAGCCTGCAACCGGGATCACGGCTTTTCTGACTTTGCGATTTACAGCAGGCATTATTTCCTCTCTTGAAGCTAAAGCGCTCATTTTATGAGCTTGGGCTCAATATAAAAAACCTTCGGAGTATACCAGCTTATACGCGCCGAGCATTAGCCGGAACACAAATAGAAAACATTTAGGACTATTACCCGTTCGGATAATCCGGAGAATAAATAAACGGTTTAATTGCAGATAAGTGAATAGCTTAAGATCTCGCCGATCGCTGCCTGTTATTCAGCGCTGAGCATCAGTCGCAAGCGGCCACCGCTACCCCATACCTGACACTGCCAAGCGGTACAGCGCTGGCTGATCTGATTCATGTAGGTAGCCCCCAGCGTCCCCAGTGGTACGCCGTTGCTCAGCTGGATTTGATTGTCACCGGTATTGACGTTGGCATGCAGCCCGGCGGAAACCAGAATCAGGTTCTTATTTTCGGCATGATAATATCCCAACAGCAGCGGGAATTGGCCGTCTAATTTCCCCTGCCGCAATAATTGATTAACCTGCTTTAACAATGCCGACATTTGCGGCAGGCGATGCTGTTGATTAGCCAGATGGTCTTGCAGCAAGCCATTAAATAATGCGCGCAACAGCAATGCCGCCAATACGCCATTATCGCCGGCGCGCGTGACGTCCAGGCAATAGAATGCCAGGTCTTTTTCTGACAACGCGGCAATATCCAGCACCAGGCCGGGATTTTCACCGGTGGTTAACTGCCGATAGTTGATCCGGCAATGCGCAATGGTCTGCTGTACCGGCGGTTGCAGTTGTTTAAGCAGTTTGACGGCTTCGGAAGGGTTTTTGCTCAGCGCATCCCAATCCTGAAACAGCTCAACCTCTTCAATCGCCTGGGAGGTGAACATATTGGGGTATAAGCACGCCAGCACCGCTTCACGCAGGCGATTGAGATCGGTCAGCGGCTTGAGCAGCACATCCTGCACGCCCAAGCGCAACACCTTGGCGATGTCAGCCATTTTGTCGGTGGCCGAGATCACCAGCACCGGGATCTGTATCCCCTGCAAACGCAGGTGTTCAACGAATTCGATACCGCCCATTTCCGGCATCGCGAGATCGCACAGGATGAGATCCGGCTTGAAGTCGTCGACGGCACTCAACGCCTGTAAACCGTTGGTCGCCTCGCCGGTTTCAGCACCCAGCGAGGCCAAATAACCGACCAGCACTGAACGAAAAACCTGTTCGTCCTCAACGATCAAGATGCGCTTGTGAGTAAGTGGTAATGCCATCAGCCGAGCCTCGTCCCTTTCCATAGTGTAATAGTGGCTCAAAAAGGTCACTTATGCTCGTCTGAAACAGACTGACCACGCATTGCCAACCGAGAACCGAGAATTATCTATTTTTTATCAACGGCAACAACCGATCCAGTTGTTTTTCCACCGCCAGTAACCCTGCCTCGATCGCTTCATCGGCACGGTGGAAATCCAGCGTCGAGATTTGCGGGCAAAAAGGTTGGATCAACACATCCGGCGGATCGCTCGCCATGCGGTTGCGCTTCAGGCGATTTTCCAGCATTTGAATCGAGGTACCCATGATCTCCATCGCCGTCGGCGCCGTCGCCGGTTTGCGCTGCCGCATTCTGCCGATGCGCTCCCGCAAACGCCCGCGCCAGGTGGCGGCAGGCGCATCGTCCGGGTTTTCTTCCTCAATGCGTATCGAGAACAGATCCTGCTGCATCAGGTGCGCGTCATGCTGCAGATCGACCGCGATGACGATATCGGCGCCCATAGCGCGGCAGAGCGACACCGGCACCGGATTGACCACCGCGCCATCCACCAGCCAATAGCCGTCGGCCCATACCGGCGCCAACAGGCCAGGCATGCTGCAGGAAGCGCGTATCGCCTGATGAATATCGCCTTCGGTCAGCCACAGCTCGCGCCCGGTGCTGAGATTGGTCGTCACGGCGCCGAACTTCAACGCGCACTCGGCGATATCATTGATCTTCAACAGCTGTCCGACAGCGTTAAACACCCGTTCTCCGCGCAACAGGCCACCGCGCTGCCAGGAAAAATCCATCAGACGAATCACGTCCCAATAGCTGAACGACCGCACCCACTGCTCCATCGCCGGCAGGCGATGGCTGGCGAACGCCGCGCCCACCAACGCGCCGACAGAGCAGCCAGCAACGATATCGACCTCAATTCCCAGTTTCTTTAACGCATTGATCACGCCGATGTGCGCCCAGCCTTTGGCCGATCCCGCCCCCAGCGCCAGTCCGATCTTGATTTGCCGCATAGCGCCATCCTCTCGGTGAAAGGTATTCACTGCTTTCAGGGTAGATTGTCACTGACGAATATTGTTAGGTAACATATGCGCTAAATTCATTTTCTGCCTCGTGTTCTCAGGAGTTATTTTGCCCGAATCATGCCCATGCGGCAGCGGACTGGCGTATAACGCGTGCTGCGCCCCCTTTATCAGCGGCAATCAGCCGGCGCCGACGCCCGGCCAGCTGATGCGTTCACGCTTCACCGCCTACGTAAATCATAACGTCGACTATCTGATCGCCACCTGGCACCCCGACTGCGGCGCCGAAGCGTGGCGCAATGCAATCGTCGACAGCTTTAAAAATACCGAATGGCTGGGCCTGACGATCGTGGAAGAGAAAGCCGGTCATGAGCCGGATGAAGGCTTCGTCGAATTCATCGCCCGCTTTATCGATGGCGAAAGCGGCGAACCGCAGGCGATGCATGAGCGCTCGCGCTTCCTTCGTCGCGATCAACGTTGGTATTATATCGACGGCACCAAACCCCAGCCCGGCAGAAATGCGATTTGTCCCTGTGGCTCAGGGAAAAAATACAAGAAGTGCTGCGGGCGCTAGCCGGCCGGCGCTTCACGTTTACGCCTGCGAAGACAGGCCGTTCAGTATCAGACAGGATCCTCAAACCCATGCCACACCAAAATGTACAACGAAAAGTGTTACGCACCATCTGCCCGGACGCCAAAGGGCTGATCGCCAAGATCACCAACATCTGTTACAAGCACGAACTCAATATCGTTCAGAATAATGAGTTCGTCGATCACCGCACCGGGCGTTTCTTCATGCGCACCGAGCTGGAAGGCATTTTCAACGACAACACGCTGCTGGCCGATCTGGACAGCGCGCTGCCGGAAGGTTCGTTGCGTGAGCTGCACAGCACCGGGCGCCGTCGCATCGTGGTGCTGGTCACCAAAGAGGCCCACTGCCTGGGCGATCTGTTGATGAAAAGCGCCTATGGCGGCCTCGACGTTGAAATCGCCGCCGTGATCGGCAACCACGACACGCTGCAATCGCTGGTGGAGCGTTTCGATATTCCTTTCCATCTGGTGAGCCACGAAGGCTTGACGCGTGAACAGCATGACCGCGAAATGACGGCCAAGATCGATCAATATCAGCCGGATTACGTAGTGCTGGCCAAATATATGCGCGTGCTGACCCCGGCCTTCGTGCAACATTATCCGAATCAGGTGATCAACATTCACCATTCGTTCCTGCCGGCGTTTATCGGCGCGCGCCCTTATCACCAGGCCTACGAGCGCGGGGTAAAAATCATCGGCGCCACCGCCCACTACGTTAACGACAATCTCGACGAAGGCCCGATCATCATGCAGGACGTGATCCATGTCGATCACACCTATTCCGCCGAGGATATGATGCGCGCCGGCCGCGACGTGGAGAAAAATGTGCTCAGCCGCGCGCTGTATCAGGTGCTGGCGCAGCGCGTCTTCGTCTACGGCAACCGCACCGTTATTCTGTAATCGCTCAATAAATCGGTGCATTTCGTTCAGGGATGCACCGCCAAGAATAAAAAAACGGCAAACGATTCATTTTCTTCATTTCAATGCTTTACACATCCGCTTCATTTGGTATGATGCGCCCCGCTTACCGAGACAGCGCTCTCGCAAGCTAGGCCAGTTAAATAGCCATGTATATGGTGGGGTTCCCGAGCGGCCAAAGGGAGCAGACTGTAAATCTGCCGTCACTGACTTCGAAGGTTCGAATCCTTCCCCCACCACCATCTTCTCTTTGTTGATGAACTTGAAGCGAAAGCTGAAATATCATTTAACGCCGAGGGGAGGATGAGAAGCTTTGACAAAGTTCGAGCCGAGCGCAGCGAGACAACGCGCTTTAGCGCGGTAATCCTTAGAAGCACACAACTGGAATTTAGCCCATTCCTTAAAAAATCAGTAAATCCATGAATACCATGGTGGGGTTCCCGAGCGGCCAAAGGGAGCAGACTGTAAATCTGCCGTCACAGACTTCGAAGGTTCGAATCCTTCCCCCACCACCATCTCTTTATAGAAAATCCCAAACCGACTTAAAGCACATCGCATCCATATTGCTCCGCACTGGGGAGGATGAGAAGCTTCGACAAGGTTCGAGTCTCACGCAGTGAGACAACGCGCTTCAGCGCGGCCCGCAGGGTGAGTCGCACAGCGACGAATCATCCTTCCCCCACCACCCTCTCTTTATAGAAAATCCCAAACCGACTTAAAGTACATCGCATCCATAATGCTCCGTACCGGGGAAGGATGAGAAGCTTCGACCAAGGTTCGAGTCTCACGCAGTGAGACAACGCGCTTTAGCGCGGCCCGCAGGGTGAGTCGCACAGCGACGAATCATCCTTCCCCTACCACCCTCTCTTTATAGAAAATCCCAAACCGACTTAAAGTACATCCTTAAAACACATCGCATCCCTAATGCTCTCGTATCAATAAAACTCAATGTATCTCCCCTTATTCCCCGCTTTCACCTCGATGTTTTATTTCCTCACTCCCAGCCGTAACTTGAACTCCGGCCGACAATTCGCTATACCACTGGCTTCTTTAGTGCAGTAAGGAACAGGTGGATGCGAAACAATATTTGCGTTTTTTGTGGCGCCAGCGAAGGCGTCAATCCCGCTTATGCCGAGCAGGCTCGTCAACTGGGGCAGCTGCTGGCCGCACAGGGGCGCCGTTTAATCTACGGCGGCGGCAAAAAAGGATTGATGGGGATCGTGGCGGACGCGGTGTTGGCAGCGGGCGGTGAAGCTGTCGGCATTATCCCCGAGCGCCTGGTTGAAGCGGAAACGGCGCATCGCGGCCTGACTGAATTGGAAGTGGTGCCAGACATGCATACGCGTAAAGCCCGTATGGCGACGCTGGCGGACAGTTTTATCGCCCTGCCCGGCGGCATCGGCACGCTGGAAGAGCTGTTTGAAATCTGGACCTGGGGGCAGATCGGCTATCACAACAAACCGGTCGGCCTGCTGAACGTCAACGGATTCTACCGCCCGCTGAGCCAGTTCCTCGAGCACGTCGCCGATCAGGGCTTTATGCGCCACGACTATCTCGGTACCCTGCACATCAGTGAATCGGCACAAACGCTGCTGCAACAGTTTGACGACTATCAACCTAAAAGTTACGACCGCTGGGCGAAATAAACCCGCTGCGCAGTCAGCGGTCCCTCCGCTGTCTGCGTTACATTCCCCGCCAAACTCTGCTACTATCACAGCACATTTTTCTCGTGAAAACGGCACCGCTCATGAAGTTTGTCTCTTTTAATATCAATGGACTGCGCGCGCGTCCGCATCAGCTGGCGGCAATTATCGAACAGCACCAGCCCGACGTGATCGGTCTGCAGGAAACTAAAGTTCACGACGACATGTTCCCGCTGGAAGAAGTCAGCCAGCACGGCTATCACGTGTTCTATCACGGGCAAAAAGGCCATTACGGCGTTGCGCTGCTGACCAAAGCGGAGCCTCTGGCCGTGCGCCGCGGTTTCCCGACCGATGAAGAAGACGCGCAGCGTCGCATCATCATGGCCGATCTGGCTACGCCACAGGGCACGCTGACGGTGATCAACGGCTACTTCCCACAAGGTGAAAGCCGCGACCATCCGATCAAATTCCCGGCTAAAACGCGCTTTTATCAGGATCTGCAAAACTACCTGGAGCAACAACTGTCGGCAGAATCCCCAGTGTTGATCATGGGGGATATGAACATCAGCCCGAGCGATTATGACATTGGCATCGGCGAAGACAGCCGTAAACGCTGGCTGCGCACCGGCAAGTGTTCCTTCCTGCCGGAAGAGCGCGAATGGATGGACCGCCTGCTGAACTGGGGCCTGGTGGACACCTATCGCCACGCCAACCCGGGGCGCAACGACGAATTCTCGTGGTTCGACTACCGTTCCAAAGGGTTCGACGACAACCGCGGCCTGCGTATCGATCTGCTGCTGGCCAGCACCCCGCTGGCTTCGCGCTGCGTCGCCACCGGCATCGATTACCAAACCCGCGGTATGGAGAAACCTTCCGACCATGCGCCGGTCTGGGCGGAATTTACGCTGTAACCCCATCACCCCGGCGCTCGCCGGGGTTTTACTCTGTGAAGCCAATGAAAATTATCGACGTGGTAGCCGCTATTCTGGAACAAAATGGCCGCATTTTGCTGGCTCAGCGCGGCGCAGGCAGCGATCAAGCCGGTCTGTGGGAGTTTCCCGGCGGCAAAGTTGAAGCCGGCGAAAGCCAGCCAGAAGCGCTGGCGCGCGAGTTGGATGAGGAGTTGGGGATCTGCGTCCGTATCGGCGACTATGTGGGCAGCAATCAGTGGCAGCAAGGCGAACGCATCATCCGGCTGCACGCCTGGCGAGTCGCGGAGTTCTCCGGTGAATTGCAGCTGCATTGTCACTCGGCCCTGGTCTGGGTCACGCCGCAACAGGCGCAGGAATACGCCCTGGCGCCCGCCGACGTTCCACTGCTGGCGGACTATATCGCCGCGCAAGGCGATGCGCGCTAAGCGCGGCGATAGGTTACATCGTCACTTCTTCAATCGCACCCAAATCAAGGGGTTGGTGCCGATGGTGTTAGGCTCACGCACGCACTGCAGCACTTCCCCTTCCACTTTAAGCACCGCGCCCTCGGAATAGTTTTGATTCTGGTAGACGCAACAGCGGTTGCAGGGCTGCGCCGGCGGCGGGTTGACGCCGCTTTTGGCCGTGCCCCAAATCTCCGGCGAAACCGGTAACACCACGTCCACATCGCCGCGATTGGCGGCTGCCAGGCTGGAAAACATCAAGGCAGCGGCAGCCAATACCCCACTGAGTCCACGCTTCATTCACTCTTCTCCTGCGCCTTGCCGGCGCTTTTCCTGCGTTTTTTGCCTCCGCTGGAAGGCGGCGGCAATCCACGAAACGCCATGCTCGCCCGGCTCTGCTTGGCCTGATAAATCAGCTCTTGCAGCGTACCGACCAACGGCTGCATAAAATCCTGATAGCGGCAGGATTTCTCGCTGATTTGCGTCAGCGTGGCTTCCCAGTTGGCCGTCATATCAGGGCGCGCAGCTAGATCCGGCAGCGAGTGAATCAACGCGCGCCCGGTTTCGCTGGAGTGAATATAGCGTCCCTTCTTGTACAGAAACGCCCGTTTGAACAGCAATTCGATGATCCCCGCTCGCGTCGCTTCCGTTCCTAAACCATCGGTCGCTCGCAGGATTTTCTTTAACGCTTTATCTTGTACGAACCGCGCGATGCCGGTCATGGCCGACAACAGGCTGGCGTCAGTAAACGGCCGCGGGGGCTGCGTCTGGCGCTCCACCACTTCACCGCGCTCACACAGCAACTCATCGTCCTTAGCTACCACCGGCAACGGTGCGCCTTCATTTTCCTCGTCGCGTTCCTTGCTGCCCAGCAGCGTACGCCAACCGGCCTCCGCCAGGAAACGCGCCTTGGCGATGAATTTGCCGCCGGCGATATCCAGCTCGATCACGCATTTGCGGAACACCGCATCCGGACAAAACTGCATCAGGTACTGGCGCGCCACCAGCCCATACACGTTCCGTTCATCCTGCGTCAGATTAATCTTGCCGGCGCGGGCGGTGGGGATGATGGCATGGTGCGCATCGACCTTTTTATCGTCCCAGCAGCGGTTGCGGCGATCGCTGTCGATCACCGGCTGCGGGTACAGTTCAGGCTGGTGCACACTGATGGCGTTCAGCACCGCGTGGCGGCCGGCAAAATGCTCTTCAGGCAGATAGCGACAGTCGGAACGCGGATAGGTAATCAATTTGTGGGTTTCGTACAGCCGCTGGCAAACGTCCAACACCTGTTGGGCGCTGAGGTTATAACGCCGGGCCGCTTCGATTTGCAGCGTGGAGAGCGAAAACGGCAGCGGCGCGGTATCTGATTCCCGTTTATCGTTATAGGACGTGACCAGCGCCGGCTGGCCCTCGATGCGCTTGACCACGTGCTCCGCCAACGGCCGGTGCAGCAAACGCCCTTCTTCATCCTGATAAGGTTCGCAGGAGTCGCTGGGTTGCCATAGCGCTACAAAGCGTTCTTCTTTCGGCGTGACGATGTGTGCCTTGACCTCAAAGAAGTCTTTTGGCACGAAGTTTTCGATCTCTTCGTCGCGACGCACCACCAATCCGAGCACCGGCGTCTGCACCCTGCCCACCGACAGCACGCCGTCGTAACCGGCGTTGCGGCCCAGCAGCGTATAGGCACGGGTCATATTGATGCCGTACAGCCAGTCGGCGCGCGAACGCGCCAGCGCGGACACGCACAACGGGATAAAGTCCCGGTTGTCGCGCAGGCGCTCGACCGCACGCTCCACCGCCTGCGGGTTGAGATCGTTGATCAGACAGCGGCGCACGTTCTGGCGCTTCTCCGCCGTCAAATCCAGGTAGTCCAGCACCTCATCCACCAGCAGTTGCCCTTCGCGATCCGGGTCACCGGCGTGAACCACTTCATCGGCTTCGAGCAGCAGCTTTTTAATGGCGTTGAGCTGTTTGCTGACCGAAGGCCGCGGCTGCAAGCGCCATTTTTCGGGGATGATCGGCAGATCTGCCAACGACCAGCGCGCATAGCGGCTGTCATAGGCGTCAGGCTGAGCCTGCTCCAACAGGTGGCCGACGCACCAGGTCACCACGTCGTTGTTGCCACAGGCGATATAGCCGTCGCCGCGGCGATGCGGCTTGGGCAAGACGTCGGCAATGGCGCGCGCCAAACTCGGTTTCTCGGCTATGAACAGTCGCATTAATCACCGTTTTTCTGGCTGAACGTCATCAAGAATTCTCTTACTTCTGCATAGTTTCCACGGAAGACGATCCGTTGGGCTTTCTTTTCCAACTGATAGCAATACATCGGATCGTAGTACTGCTGCAACAGGGGCGCCAACCATTCGCGGTGCGCGTCGCCCTGGCCGTTGAGGCGCTGCGCCCGCAGCGCCGCCTCCAACCGCTGCGTCAGCTGCTGGAAGCGCTCCAGGCCCAAACGGCGGCGGATGGCGAACAGGCCGTGATGCAAATAGTCGTCGTACTGCCGCCAGCCTTCTTCCACGCCATAGGCCTGTTCGAACTGTTCGCGCATACCGTCGATATATTCGGCCTGCAGGCGTGCCAGGCGAATATCGAACGGATCGTCGATCACCGCCACCGGCGCCTGTTGCATGCCGTTGAACAACGGCAACGGCAGATTGTTGCTACCGATGATCCGCCCTTCGTCTTCCAGCACCCAACGGCGGCTGCCACCATGCTGTTTTTTCAGCAATAACACAGCCAGACGATTCTCAAAATCTATCTGCGAGCTCTGTCCCGCCAGCGTTCGGCCAAAAGATGAACCGCGATGGCGCGCTGCGCCTTCCAGATCGACGCCGTCGGCCAGTTCGTTGACCAGCAGCGTCTTGCCGCTGCCGGTATTGCCGCCCACGAGGGCCATCGGCAATGCCGCGCTTTGCGTTAGTACACCGAGCAGATAATGGCGCAGTGCCTTATAACCGCCAATGATACGCGGGTAATCCACGCCGGCCTCATGCAGCCATTGCTGCACCAGCTGCGAGCGCAGCCCGCCGCGGAAGCAGTAAATATAGCCTTCGGGCCGCTCTGCGCAGGCCGCCAGCCAGGCGGCGGTGCGCTGTTCGCGCAGCTTGCCGTTCACCAGGCTGTGGCCGAGCGCGATCGCTGCTTGCTGCCCATGCTGCTTATAGCAGGTGCCGACCGCCTGGCGTTCGCTGTCGACCATCAGCGGCAGGTTCAACGCCTGGGCGAAGGCGCCCTGTTGAAACTCGATCGGCGCGCGCACGTCAATCAGCGGCACGTCCTGCAGGAAAATGCGTGAGTAATCGTCGCTGTCCGGCCTTCCTTGCATGTTGGACACTACACGACCTCGATCAGCGGCTTACCGGCCGATGCCACATGCAGCTCCCCGATGGCGTTGAGCGTGATACCGTGCTGCCCGGCAATCGCCAGCACCTGCGCCTCCGACTCAGGCATTACCGCCAACAGCAAGCCGCCAGAGGTTTGCGGATCGCACAGCAGTTGGCGCTGCAAATCGCTCATCTCGCCTACCAGATGGCCATAGCTGTCAAAGTTGCGCCCGGTGCCGCCCGGCACACAGCCTGCGGCAATATACGCCTCGACGTCCGGCAGCTTCGGCACCCGATCGAACCAGACCGTCGCCTGCAGACCGGAGCCCTGGCACACCTCGCTCAGGTGGCCCAGCAGGCCAAAGCCGGTGATATCGGTCATCGCCGTGACGCCCGCCACCTCGGCAAAGTCGGCGCCCGGCTTGTTCAGGCGGCACATCACTTCCGTCGCCAGGCCCTGATGCTCAGGGCGCAGCTTGCTTTGCTTCTCGGCGGTCGTCAGCACGCCGATGCCCAGCGGCTTGGTCAGATAG
The DNA here is from genome assembly GCF_003028435.1 of Serratia sp. Nf2. Classification (NCBI taxonomy): domain Bacteria; kingdom Pseudomonadati; phylum Pseudomonadota; class Gammaproteobacteria; order Enterobacterales; family Yersiniaceae; genus Serratia; species Serratia sp. Nf2. The sequence continues at coordinate 413,945 of NZ_PYTW01000001.1, forward strand.
AGTTTCGCCCCGGCCTGCGCGGCGCTGTTTTTCTTCACCCGCTCGGTATTGACCACGCCGGTGACCGCCAGGCCAAAAATAGGTTCCGGCGCATCGATGGAATGGCCGCCGGCCAGCGCGATCCCCGCCTGCTGGCAGGCGAAACGACCACCGTCGATCACCTGCTGCGCCACTTCCGGCGGCAGTTTGGCGATCGGCCAGCCGAGAATGGCGATCGCCATGATCGGTTTACCGCCCATGGCGTACACGTCGCTGATGGCGTTGGCGGCCGCAATGCGGCCGAAATCGAACGGATCGTCGACGATCGGCATGAAGAAGTCGGTGGTGCTGATGATGCCGACGCCGTTGCCGATGTCGTACACCGCCGCGTCGTCGCGGGTTTCATTGCCGACCAGCAGGCGCGGATCGACAAACTTTTCCCGCTCGCTGTGCAAGATGGTTTCGAGAACTTTCGGTGAGATTTTGCAGCCGCAGCCAGCGCCATGGCTGTACTGGGTTAAACGGATCGCTGGCGATGTCATAGTCCACTCCCTTCGGTAACGGCACTCAAGATAACATAGGGTAGCGCTTGCCGAGGGGATTGATAAGAGCGGGCCGCCGATAAGCGAGCGGCCTGCTCAGAAACCATGCAATTCTGCGGGGTTTGGCGCATTTTCGCCGCGCCCCATTGGAAAAAACTTAGAAATAGCTGACGAAAGGCGTGCTGTCCGGCGGCGTCACCTTGGTGGCGGCCTTCAGCTGCGGCGTCCCCAGATAAAGGAAGCCGACGATCTCGTCCTGCTCGCGGCAGCCGAAGGCTTCACGCACCAGCGCATGCTCGGTCCAGGCGCCGGTACGCCAGATGCCGTTAAAGCCCTGCGCCAACGCCGCCATTTGCATTGCCTGTACCGCGCAGCCGGCAGAAACCACCTGCTCCCAGCGCGGCACCTTGGTTTCTTCAGTGCAGTGCGCAATGACGGTAATGATCAGCGGTGCGCGGAACGGCGCCTTAGTGGCCTTTTCGATCGCCGCTTCGTCCAGTTGATCCTGCTTCGCCGCCGCCTGCAGCAGCTGGCTGAAGCGCTCAAGACCCTGATTTTCGATCATCACGAAACGCCACGGCTGCAGCGCGCCGTGATCGGGCGCACGCAGGCCCGCGTTGATGATATTTTGGCGTACTTCCCCCGCCGGCGCCGGTTCCGCCAGGCGCGAAGCCGAGCGGCGATTCAATAAAAGATCCAGAGCATCCATCGTAAACTCCTGATAACAATTTTCATTCCGGCCACGTTAACATAGCTAAACGACGAGTTACAGCCTCGGCGATAGCGTCTGAGTGCCACGATTTAAAGCTGACATTTACCCGGCCGCTCATTAGGATAGCGGAACATTCTCGACTCTTGTTGGAGAGCACATGCGCACATTGTGGCAAATTATTGCCGGCATTTTCCGGTGGACATGGCGTCTGCTGAATTTTATCAGGGAACTGATCCTTAACCTGTTCCTGGTCTTGCTGATCCTGGTTGGGGTCGGCATCTATCTGTCCTTCCAAAGTTCCTCCACCTCGACGGCCCCGGCGCGCGGTGCGCTGCTGGTCGATTTAAGCGGCGTGGTGGTCGATCAGCCTTCGGTAAACAACCGGGTGCGGCAATGGGGCCGCGAGCTGTTGGGTGCCTCCAGCAGCCGTCTGCAGGAAAACTCGCTGTTCGACGTGGTGGACAGCATCCGCAAGGCCAAAGACGACAAAAACATTACCGGCATGGTGTTGCAGCTGAATGACTTCGCCGGCGCCGATCAGCCGTCGCTCCGCTACATCGGCAAAGCGCTGCGCGAGTTCCGCGACAGCGGCAAACCGATCTTCGCCATCGGCGACAGCTACAACCAGACGCAATACTATCTGGCCAGCTACGCCAACAAGGTCTACCTGTCGCCGCAGGGCGCGGTCGATCTGCACGGTTTCGCCACCAACAACCTGTACTACAAGTCGTTGCTGGACATGCTCAAGGTCACCACCAATATCTTCCGCGTCGGCACCTATAAATCGGCGGTCGAACCGCTGATCCGCGACGATATGTCCCCGGCGGCACGCGAAGCGGACAGCCGTTGGATCGGCGGTCTGTGGCAGAACTACCTGGAGACCGTCGCGGCCAACCGCCAACTGACACCGCAGCAGCTGTTCCCGGGCGCCGCCGGCGTACTGAGCGGCCTGCAGGCGGCCGGTGGCGACACCGCTCGCTATGCGTTGGACAATAAGCTGGTGGACGAACTGGCGTCGCGCACCGCGATCGAAAATCAGCTGGTCAAGACCTTCGGCTGGGACAAACAGGCGAACGATTTCAACGCCATCAGCATCTACGACTATCAGCCGAAGCCGGACGCCAACCAGGGCGGCAAGATCGCCGTCGTCTTCGCCAACGGCGCCATCATGGACGGCCCGCAGACGCCGGGTAACGTCGGGGGGGATACCACCGCCGCCGAGCTGCGTCAGGCACGTCTGGATCCCGCCATCAAAGCCGTGGTGTTCCGCGTCAACAGCCCGGGCGGCAGCGTCAGCGCATCCGAAGTGATCCGCGCCGAACTGGCCGCCGTACGCGCCGCCGGCAAACCGGTGGTGGTCTCGATGGGCGGCATGGCCGCATCGGGCGGCTACTGGGTTTCAACGCCGGCCGACTACATCATCGCCAGCCCGAGCACCCTGACCGGTTCCATCGGCATTTTCGGCATCATCAATACCTACGAGAAAACCCTGGATACGCTGGGCGTGCACACCGACGGCGTGGCGACCTCGCCGCTGGCCGATATTGCGGTCACCAAGGCGTTGCCGCAGGAGTTCTCGCAGATGATGCAGCTGAATATCGAAAATGGGTATAAGAACTTCCTCGATCTGGTTGCCAAATCGCGCAAGATGACCCCGCAACAGGTTGACCAAATCGCCCAGGGCCACGTGTGGCTCGGCAGCGACGCCAAGGCCAACGGCCTGGTCGATCAATTGGGCGATTTCGACGACGCGGTGAAGAAAGCCGCCGAGCTGGCGAAGCTGCAGCAGTGGCAGCTCGACTGGTTCGTCGATACCCCAAGCCTGAGCGATATGGTGCTCAGCCAGTTCGGCGTGTCCATTCACGCCATGTTGCCGGCGGCAATTCAGGCCATGTTGCCCGCCCCGCTGGCTTCGGTCGCCAACGCGGTGAAAGAGCAGCCGGGCTTGTTCAATAACCTGAACGATCCGCAGAACCGTTATGCTATCTGTCTGACCTGCGGAGAAGTCCGCTAACAAATAATTCTGCAGCCCGGCCATCGCCGGGCTTTTTTTCTGCCGCTATGCCCCTATAATTCAGCCCATCTTATCTTTGTTAAAATCATGACCATGCAAAAGAAATCCATTTACGTCGCCTACACCGGCGGCACCATCGGCATGCAGCGTTCCGATCACGGCTATATCCCGGTTTCTGGCCACCTGCAGCGCCAGCTGGCGCTGATGCCCGAATTCCACCGCCCGGAAATGCCGGATTTCACCATTCACGAATACGCGCCACTGATTGACTCTTCGGACATGACGCCGGAAGACTGGCAGCACATCGCCGACGACATCAAGCAGAACTACGATCGCTACGACGGCTTCGTGATCCTGCACGGCACCGACACCATGGCGTTCACCGCGTCAGCGCTTTCCTTCATGCTGGAAAACCTGGCCAAACCGGTGATCGTCACAGGCTCGCAGATTCCGCTGGCGGAGCTGCGCTCCGATGGCCAGACCAACCTGCTCAACGCGCTGTATCTGGCGGCCAACCATCCGGTGAACGAAGTCAGCCTGTTCTTCAACAACAAACTATTCCGCGGCAACCGCACCACCAAAGCGCACGCCGACGGTTTCGACGCCTTCGCCTCCCCGAATCTGCCGCCGCTGCTGGAAGCCGGCATCCACATTCGCCGCCAGCACGGCATCGACAGCCCGACTTGCAACGGCGCGCTGCGGGTGCACGACATCACGCCGCAGCCGATCGGCGTGGTCACCATCTATCCGGGCATTTCCGGCGCGGTGGTGCGTAACTTCCTGCTGCAGCCGGTCAAGGCGCTGATCCTGCGCTCCTACGGCGTCGGTAATGCGCCGCAGAAAGCCGAGCTGATCGACGAGTTGCGTGCGGCCTCCGAACGCGGCATCGTGGTGGTCAACCTGACGCAGTGCATCTCCGGGCGCGTCAATATGGAAGGCTACGCCACCGGCAACGCATTGGCGCACGCCGGGGTGATCAGCGGTTTCGACATGACGGTGGAAGCCGCCCTGACCAAGCTGCACTACCTGCTGAGCCAGCCGCTGACGCCGGAACAAATCCGCGCCCTGATGCAGCAAGATCTGCGCGGCGAACTGAGCATCAACGGTTAACCTACTGAACTCTGGAGCGGCGATGAAAACGGCCCTGTTGTTGATCGATCTGCAAAACGATTTCTGCCCCGGCGGCGCGCTGGCGGTCACGGCGGGCGACGCCGTCATCCCGGTTGCCAATCAGGCGATCGCCGCCTGTTTGGCGCGTGGCGAGCCGATCGTGGCCAGCCAGGACTGGCATCCCGCCAATCACCGCAGCTTTGCGGTGAACTCTCATGCGCAGGTCGGTACCCTCGGCGAGCTGGAAGGCCTGCCGCAGGTATGGTGGCCGGTACACTGCGTGCAAGGGAGCCACGGCGCCGATTTTCACCCCCAGTTGCAGCGGCAACACATCAATGCCGTTTTTCGCAAAGGGCAGGAGACGGACATCGACAGCTACAGCGCGTTCTTCGATAACGGCCACCGTGCGCAGACCGAGCTGCACGGCTGGCTGCAATCGCAGGGCGTCCGGCGGCTGGCAATCATGGGCCTGGCGACTGACTACTGCGTGAAGTTCAGCGTGCTGGATGCGCTGGCTGCCGGCTATCCAACGCAGGTGATCGTCGACGGCTGCCGCGGCGTGAATCTGCAGCCAGGCGACAACGAGCGGGCGCTGCAGGACATGACGCGCGCCGGTGCGCAACTGGTTACCCTGTCACAATTTCTCGCCAACTAAATCCTCCAGGGCGCCACCGGCGCCCTCTCTGCGCGGCGGCGAAAATATCGACGCCGCTCACAATACCGCCCTTCTTCTTCCCCAACGGCTTGTGACCGGCAGGCGCTTTTGCTGTTATGGCTGCGACGCTTTTGGCGTCAATCGGTTATACGCATCCGGGGCCCGCTGAGCCCGGCTTTATTGTAACCGCCTATGGCGGTACGGTCGGCCTTGCCGACCCAAGGAGACAGACATGAAAATAACCCGAAAACTGCTGCCATTGCTGGCGGCGGTGCAGTTGGCTATGGCCGGCGCAGGCACGGCCCAGGCGGCTTATCTCTCCGTCGGCTACTTTAACGGCGGCGGAGACGTCACCGCCGGCCCCGGTGGCGACATCGACAAGCTGGACGTCACGCAAATCACCCACCTCAACTATTCGTTCGGCCTGATCTACAACGGCGAGAAAGACGAAACCAACGCGGCGCTGAAAGACCCCGCTCGCCGCCACCAGATCTACCTGTCGCCGAAAGTCACGGCCGATCTGCAACGGCTGCCGGTGCTGCGCAAACAGAACCCCGAGCTGAAAGTACTGCTGTCGGTCGGCGGCTGGGGCGCACGGGGCTTCTCCGCCGCCGCCGCTACCGAGGAAAACCGGGCGATATTCATTCGCTCCGCGCTGCAGGTGATCGCGAAGTATCGGCTGGATGGCATCGATCTGGACTGGGAATATCCGGTGAACGGCGCCTGGGGGCTGGTGGAAAGCCAACCGGCGGATCGCGACAACTTCACCCTGCTGCTGAAAGAGCTTCACCAGGCGCTGGGGCAAGGCAAGCTGTTAACCATCGCCGTCGGGGCCAACGTCAAAAGCCCGCAAGAATGGGTCGATGTGAAAAGCATTGCCCCTTACCTCGACTACATCAATCTGATGACTTACGACATGGCTTACGGCACACAGTACTTCAATGCCAACCTGTACGACTCAAAGCGTTGGCCAACCGTGGCGGCCGCCGACCGCTACAGCGCCGATTTCGTGGTAAAGAATTATCTGGCTGCCGGACTGAAACCGGCACAGATGAACCTGGGTATCGGTTTCTACGGCCGGGTACCGAAACGGGCGACCGAGGCGGGCATCGACTGGGACAAACCGGATGCCGCCAAGCATCCGGTGACGCAGCCTGACTTCAGCACGCGAGAAACCGCCCTGTTCAACGCGCTGGGGCTGGATCTCAGCAAAGACACTTACGTTAAATACCACGATATCGTCAGCAAATTGCTCAACGATCCGCAGCATCGTTTTCGCGAGCACTGGGATGACGACGCCAAGGTGCCTTACCTGACGCTGCAATCTGCCGAAGGCAAATCGCTGTTCGCTATCTCCTACGAGAACCCGCGTTCGGTGGCTCTCAAAGCCGAGTACATCAAAAACCAGGGATTGGGAGGGGCGATGTTCTGGGAGTACGGCGCAGACGACAACAACCGGCTGGCGCAGCAACTGGCGGAATCGCTGGGGATTAAGGGCGAAAAACGGTAAATCGACGGGGCGATGGCGGCATCGCCCCGCTTTAGGGCAGCCTTACTGCGGTTTGAGTTTGGCCAGCGGCTCGGCAACGAACTGCTGTTTCAGCTCTTGCTTGCTCTTCATCACGATTTGCCCGTCGGTGCCGATGCTCATGTGCTGCGGATCGACGTTGTTCATCGACTGCCACAGCATCACCGCCTGCAGGCTGTTTTCTTTCTGCTCCGGCGTCAGCGCCACGCCGTCCGGCCATTTGCCCAGCTCAACCGCCTGTACCAAACGCTGGTATATCTCGGGCGTCATCGCCGCAATCAGATCTTTCACGTCCATCAGAGCCCTTCTCGCTTACGGATGAATAATTAGCTGAATCGATTTTGTTGGTTAAATTACCACTTAGCCGGCCGTTTGGTCGCCATTTTCGCCATCGGTGAAACTCAGCGAGGCGGAGTTGACACAATAGCGGTCGCCGGTCGGCTGCGGGCCATCGGGGAAAACATGCCCCAGGTGCGCATCGCAGTGGCCGCAGCGGATTTCAATACGATGCATATTATGTGAATTATCATCAAGATAACGGATTGCATCGGCGGAAACCGGCTCATAAAAGCTCGGCCAGCCGCAGCCGGAATCGTATTTGGTTTCGGAGTAGAACAGCGGCTGGTTACAGCACAGGCAATGGTACACGCCTTCGCGTTTGTTGTGCAGCAATTTGCCGCTGAACGGCGCTTCGGTACCGCGCTGTTGCGTCACATAACGTTGGATTTCATTCAGTTCCGTGACCGGATGACCGGGGGTTGTCTCTTTAGCCATTTGTGCTTATCTCTGAATGTGGATAATGTCAACGAAAACAATGATTAATAATAACAAAAAATTAACACCGCTGCAGGGATTTTTGGCCTAAACTGTAGCCCATAAAGGCCACGTCACGATGATATGTGATAGCGATCACACATCTTGCGTATGCTGACTTTATACTTGGCGGCTTGTCCCCATATAACGGATGAGGCCGAGCGCAAATGGACTGTGCAATAAGCGTGCAAAACCACCCTTCCGGTTTGACTTGCCGCAAGAATTGACACGATTCCGCTTGACGCTGGGTAAGGTTTTTGTAATTTTACAACCAACCTTTTATTCACTAACAAATAGCTGGTGGAATATATGACTATCAAAGTAGGTATCAACGGTTTTGGCCGTATCGGTCGCATTGTTTTCCGTGCTGCTCAAGAGCGTTCTGACATCGAGATCGTTGCAATCAACGACCTGTTGGACGCGGAGTACATGGCCTACATGCTGAAGTATGACTCTACTCATGGCCGTTTCAACGGTACGGTAGAAGTTAAAGACGGCCACCTGGTTGTTAACGGCAAAACCATCCGTGTTACCGCAGAGAAAGACCCGGCTAACCTGAAGTGGAACGAAGTGGGTGTTGACGTGGTTGCTGAAGCGACCGGTATCTTCCTGACCGACGAAACCGCACGTAAACACATCACCGCTGGCGCTAAAAAAGTCGTTCTGACTGGCCCATCCAAAGATGCGACCCCAATGTTCGTGCGTGGCGCCAACTTTGATAAATATGCCGGCCAGGACATCGTGTCCAACGCCTCTTGCACCACCAACTGCCTGGCGCCACTGGCTAAAGTCATCAACGACAACTTCGGTATCGTTGAAGGCCTGATGACCACCGTTCACGCGACCACCGCCACGCAGAAAACCGTTGATGGCCCGTCCCACAAAGACTGGCGCGGCGGCCGCGGCGCATCCCAGAACATCATCCCTTCTTCTACCGGCGCAGCGAAAGCGGTTGGCGTTGTTCTGCCAGAGCTGAAAGGCAAACTGACCGGTATGGCATTCCGCGTACCGACGCCAAACGTATCCGTTGTTGACCTGACCGTGCGTCTGGAAAAAGCGGCGACCTACGAAGAAATCAAGAAAGCCATCAAAGATGCCGCTGAAGGTTCTATGAAAGGCGTTCTGGGCTACGTTGAAGACGACGTGGTGTCCACCGATTTCAACGGCGAAGTGCTGACTTCCGTGTTCGATGCCAAAGCCGGTATCGCACTGAACGACAACTTCGTGAAACTGGTTTCCTGGTACGACAACGAAACCGGTTATTCCAACAAGGTTCTGGATCTGATCGCTCACATCTCCAAGTAATGGCATGATGTTAAGCTGATAATGAGGGCGACATTTTTGTCGCCCTTTTTTATTTGTCTCTACGGCAAACAATAGGTCATGAAATGAACGAGAAAATTTTCACCCTGCCCGTTTCCGAACAGATTTCGCCTTACATCAGCCAGCGTCAACTCGATGAGCTGGGCGTGGTTGTGGTGTCGCACCCGAAAGTGCGCGCGGCCGTCGCGCTGCAAGGTGCCCATTTGCTGGCCTGGCAGCCCAGCGGTGAGCAACCGGTGATTTGGCTCAGCAGCAATACCCCCTTCGCCAAAGGCAAGGCCATCCGCGGCGGCGTGCCAATCTGCTGGCCGTGGTTCGGCCCGGTGGCGCAACCCTCCCACGGTTTTGCCCGCAACCAACCCTGGAGCCTGACGGCGCACGATGAAGATGACAACGGCGTCATCCTGACCTTTACGCTGAAAGACAATGAGCAGACCCGCAAACTGTGGCCGCACGCCTTCACGCTGATTGCCCGCTTCAAGCTGGGTGCGGAGTGCGAGATCGAACTGGAATCGCACGGCGATTATCAGGCCACCGCGGCGCTGCACAGCTACTTCCAGGTCGGCGATATCGATCGGGTCAGCGTGGCGGGCCTGGGCGAGCCTTATATCGACAAGGTGGCGGGCGGCGCAGAGGCGCGCCAGGCGGGCGAAGTGACCTTCATAGGCCAAACTGACCGCGTCTATACCCGCCCGGAAGCTTTCAGCCAGATCCGCGATCCGGCGCTCGCACGCACCATCGAGGTTCACCACCATCATATGAGCGACGTCATCGCGTGGAACCCCGGCGTGGAGCTTTCCTGCAGCATGGGGGATATGCCGAACGACGGTTACAAGACCATGGTCTGCATCGAGACTGGGCGTGTCAGCAAACCGCTGGTCGCCGCCGGCGAGCAACCTGCTCGTTTGGGTGTGACCTTCCGCAGCCGTAAGAAGGCCTGAGGAGCCGTGCGCGAAAGCGCACTGCAGATGTGCAAAAGGGGCGCCAGCGCCCCTTTTTGATGCACATCACGCACGATAATCGTGCAATGCGTGATTAGAAGGTGTAGCTCACACCCGTCATCAACAAACCGGTGTAGGATTTATCCACCATCGGGCTGTCTTTCACTTCATCCGACAACTTCACATAGCGGCCGACGAAGAAGGCGTTCCAGCTTTTGTTGATCTGGTAATTGGCGCTCAGCTCAAGATACGGTGCCCAGCTATCGCCTGGGGTGTAGCTGTCCAGGCCGCTGCGGCGCGATTCATTGGCGCTGACGCCGTAGTAATATTTGTTCTGGTTCTTGCTGTTCCACATCACGCCCACGCCCGGGACCAGCGTCAGCGCGTCCAGATCAAACTTGTACAGATAAGCCACATCGCCCACCAGCCCGTTGCTGTTGTTCAGCGTGTCGCCGGTGAAAGTGGTACGGATAGTGCCCCACTGGGCGTTGTGCGAATAGGCCAGGCCGGCCATCAGCGTGCCGCGACGCTTGTCGAGGCGCTTCATGCGGTCGTCGTCGCTGTCGCCCGGACGGTAGCCCCATGGCGTGTAGTAACCCATGATGCTCAGCTGGTTTTCTTGATCTTTCCACAGGTAGTAACCGGCGGTCAGAGTACGGAAGTAGAAGTCGTCACCTTCATAGTCGATGACGGGCACCGGATAAACGCGGTCCTGATAACCGCGATACGCGTCCGGGCTAACCAGCGCGGCAGCGCCAAGTGACCAGGTTCCCGCCTGAGCACTTTGCGCACAAACCATTGCGGAAGCGATAATTGCTAGCGTTTTGAGTTTTGAAATCTTCACTGGTTCTTTTTCCATAAATTACAGGGTTAATAGCCGCAATAGTTTATGTGAAAATTTAGTTGCGCGCCTAATCTTTACAATAGAAAACGACCAAGATCGAATAACTTATAGCGGAATTATGAATTAATCATGGCGGAACGATGACGTTTCATCCCGCAGGCCGCGCCAGACAAGGCATTTGGCTTACACAGTAATAACTGAGTCATTGATATGACTTAAAAAAAGCTTTTTCTGCGGCAGGAAATTTTCCGGCAAGCAAACTAAGCTTAAATCAGAAGGCGAATTTATCCTGGGCCCAGTGGCATACAGCGCAACTCGCGATAATAAGCGCACCAAGTTGGCATACGGGTTGCTGTACTCAGGCGTATTCTCATCTTCCGGGGGCCAGAACACTATCACACGCTCTCTTTAACCTGTGCTAATAACGAAAGGACGGGCATCATGAACATATTTGACCACTATCGCCAGCGCTACGAAGCTGCCAAGGACGAAGAGTTCACACTGCAGGAATTTCTTACCATTTGCCGGCAAGATCGCAGTGCCTATGCCAACGCGGCCGAACGTCTGCTGATGGCTATCGGTGAACCTGTGATGGTCGACACTGCGCTAGAGTCACGCCTGTCGCGCCTGTTCTCCAACCGCGTGATCGCACGCTATCCGGCCTTCGAAGAATTCTACGGCATGGAAGAGGCCATCGAACAGATCGTCTCTTACCTGAAACACGCCGCGCAGGGCCTGGAAGAGAAGAAACAGATCTTGTACCTGCTGGGCCCGGTGGGCGGCGGTAAATCCTCGCTGGCGGAACGTCTCAAGGCGTTGATGCAGCGCGTGCCCATCTACACCCTCAGCGCCAACGGCGAGCGCAGCCCGGTCAACGATCATCCGCTGTGCCTGTTCAACCCGCAGGAAGATGCCTCGATCCTGGAGAAAGAGTTCAACATCCCGAGTCGCTATCTCGGTACCATCATGTCACCGTGGGCGGCGAAGCGCCTGCATGAGTTCGGCGGCGACATCACCAAGTTTAAAGTCGTGAAAGTGCGCCCTTCCATCCTGGAGCAGATCGCCATCGCCAAAACCGAACCAGGCGATGAGAACAACCAGGACATCTCGGCGCTGGTCGGTAAAGTGGATATCCGCAAACTGGAAAACCACGCGCAGAACGATCCGGACGCCTACGGCTACTCCGGCGCCCTGTGCCGCGCCAACCAGGGGATTATGGAGTTCGTCGAGATGTTCAAAGCGCCGATCAAGGTGCTGCATCCGCTGCTGACCGCGACCCAGGAAGGCAACTACAACGGCACCGAAGGCATCTCCGCCCTGCCGTTCAGCGGCATTATTCTGGCGCATTCCAACGAATCCGAGTGGGTGACCTTCCGTAACAACAAGAACAACGAAGCGTTCCTCGACCGCGTGTACATCGTCAAGGTGCCTTATTGCCTGCGCGTATCAGAAGAGATCAAGATTTACGACAAGCTGCTGGATCACAGCGAGCTGACCCATGCGCCCTGCGCGCCGGGCACCCTTGAAACGCTGGCGCGGTTTAGCGTGCTGTCGCGGTTGAAAGAGCCGGAAAACTCGAGCATTTACTCGAAAATGCGCGTGTATGACGGCGAAAGCCTCAAGGATACCGATCCGAAAGCCAAGTCCTATCAGGAGTACCGCGACTACGCCGGGGTTGACGAAGGCATGAACGGCCTCTCCACCCGTTTCGCCTTTAAAATCCTCTCGCGGGTATTCAACTTCGATCACGCCGAGGTGGCGGCCAACCCGGTACACCTGTTCTATGTGCTGGAGCAGCAGATCGAACGCGAACAGTTCCCGCAGGATTTGGCCGAGAAATACCTGGAACACCTGAAAGGCTATCTGATCCCGAAATACGCCGAGTTTATCGGCAAAGAGATCCAGACCGCCTATCTGGAATCCTACTCGGAATACGGACAGAACATTTTTGACCGTTACGTGACCTACGCGGACTTCTGGATCCAGGATCAGGAGTATCGCGATCCCGACACCGGTCAGCTGTTCGACCGCGAGTCTTTGAACGCCGAACTGGAGAAAATTGAAAAACCGGCCGGTATCAGCAACCCGAAAGATTTCCGTAACGAAATCGTGAACTTCGTGCTGCGTGCCCGCGCCAACAATAACGGCCGCAATCCGAACTGGACCAGCTACGAGAAGCTGCGTACCGTGATCGAGAAAAAAATGTTCTCCAATACCGAAGAGCTGTTGCCGGTCATCTCGTTTAACGCCAAAACGTCGACGGACGAGCAGAAAAAACACGACGACTTCGTCGACCGCATGATGGAGAAAGGCTATACCCGCAAGCAGGTGCGCCTGCTGTGTGAATGGTATCTGCGGGTCAGAAAATCCTCATAACGCCTCAGGTAAGCGGCATTATCAGGGCCATGTCCACAGTCATGGACGTTGCAGCGCAGCCCACGGAGGGGCTGGCTCATTGCGCTGCCGCGACCGGGACATGAAGAGTTGGCAACGTCGTTTGGGGGAAGTATGGCCTATTTCATTGACCGACGGCTGAACGGCAAAAACAAGAGCATGGTGAACCGCCAGCGCTTCTTGCGCCGTTACAAGTCGCAAATCAAACAGTCGATTGCCGAAGCCATTAACAAGCGTTCGGTCACCGACGTGGACAGCGGGGAGTCGGTCTCCATCCCCACTGACGATATCAACGAACCGATGTTTCATCAGGGGCGCGGCGGCACTCGCCATCGCGTTCACCCAGGCAATGACCACTTCGTGCAGAACGATCGCGTTGAGCGGCCTCAGGGCGGCGCAGGCGGTGGCGGCGGCCAGGGCAACGCCAGCCAGGACGGTGAAGGCCAGGATGAATTCGTCTTCCAGATCTCCAAAGACGAATACCTCGATCTGTTGTTCGAGGATCTCGCCCTGCCCAACCTGAAAAAGAACCAATACAAGCAGTTGACCGAGTTCAAAACCCACCGCGCCGGCTATACCGCCAACGGCGTGCCGGCCAACATCAGCGTCGTGCGTTCGCTGCAGAATTCGCTGGCGCGGCGTACCGCCATGACCGCCGGTAAAAGACGTGCATTGCACGAGCTGGAAGATGCGCTGACCCAGTTGGAAAACACCGAACCCGTGCAATTGCTGGAAGAGGAGCGGCTGCGCAAGGAAATTGCCGAACTGCGCAAAAAAATCGAAAGCGTACCGTTTATCGATACCTTCGACCTGCGCTACAAAAACTATGAGCGCCGGCCGGAGCCCTCCAGCCAGGCGGTGATGTTCTGCCTGATGGACGTGTCCGGCTCGATGGACCAGGCGACCAAAGACATGGCCAAGCGTTTTTACATTCTGCTCTATTTGTTCCTGAGCCGAACCTACAAAAACGTTGAGGTAGTCTATATTCGCCATCACACCCAAGCGAAAGAGGTGGACGAACAGGAGTTCTTCTATTCGCAGGAAACCGGCGGCACCATCGTCTCCAGCGCGCTGAAGTTAATGAATGACGTGGTCGAAGAGCGTTATGACCCGGCGCAATGGAATATCTACGCCGCGCAAGCGTCGGACGGCGACAACTGGGCCGACGATTCACCGCTGTGTCATGAGCTGTTGGCGAAGAAGATCTTACCGATGGTACGTTATTACAGCTACATAGAAATCACTCGCCGCGCTCACCAAACGCTGTGGCGTGAATACGAGGATCTGCAGGCGAAATTCGACAACTTCGCCATGCAGCATATCCGCGAACCGGACGATATCTATCCGGTATTCCGCGAACTGTTCCGCAAGCAGACCGTGTGAATAACATCGCGTAAATGTCACCACAGCCGGAAAACGCCGTTTTCCGGCTGTTTCTTTTTCGCATTATATATTTACATCACGTATGTTTGATTTTTAAACAATAGCAACACAAATAATAAGTCAGATTCCCCAGAACGGTCCTCTCTATTATTTGTTCTTCTGAGGTTATTCCTAAACATTCGCCGCTACGCCCACACGGCTTGATAGGAATATTCCCATTCAGTTATCGTTACTCCATCGCTTAAGTCTCTTCCTAAGCGAAATTTGCCTCACTTTATTTTTCTATGGCTTCTCAGCCCGCTGCGGCGGGCATTTACCTGTCAGCAGGTTAGACATCATGATCGACTACACCCTCTATGGCCTCAACAAGCACGATGTTGATGAATACCATAAGCAAATATGCTGCCTGCTCGGCAAAAACGTGCTGCTGGTACTGACCGCCAACAAGCCGATAACCAAACAGAACCTGCTCGCCAGCCTTATCCAGGAGATAGAAAAACAGCCCGACGATTATTTTCAGCGGTTGCATCGTGCGGCAATAGAAATGATCGGCGTTAACGGGCGCTAAGGCGATATGCGTAAGGCAGACTATTGCCGCCCTTATTGCCGCCCTCGTGGTGTTAATGATGCTGTTAATCATTAATATCGATAGCGATATCAGCGCTTATCCCTAATGCGCTCCTATTACGCCGGCTCTTTAGTCCGCCGTAATAGGCAGCGAAGGGATAATCTGTCGCAGAATGCCCCCCTTTAGTCCGGCAAATCTTCCTGCCCCTGCTTTATTTCAAACCGGCCGCTTCGTCAATCAAACCCGCCACCTCATCGGCATGGGAAACCAGCGAGGCATGGCTGGCATTCAGCACCATGATTTTCTTGGCCTGCAGCCGCTGCGCCATTCGCCGCTGATTCTCCGGCGCTATCATGCGATCGTCGCTGGAAAGTTGATACCATGACGGTTTATGTTTCCATGCCGGTTCGCCGATGGTGTTACCGAAGGTATCGGCCAGCGGGGCCTTCTGCGCCACCGCCATCACCAGCGCCTCGTCGGGGGTAAGATCCTGGCAAAAACTCTCGTGAAACTTGTCGGCTTTGATCCACAGATAGCCGTCGCTGTCCGGCGCCAGATTCGCGACTGCCGCAGGAGGATGCGCTTGCGTAATGCCGCCGGGGCTTTCGCCGACATCCGGCGCAAAGGCGGCGATGTAGACCAGACCGACCACGTTAGGCTGGTTGCCCATTGCCGTGATCACGGCACCACCGTAAGAGTGCCCCACCAACAATACCGGTCCCGCTTGCTGTGCGACCATCTTGCGCGTGCGCTCAGCATCCTCAGCCAGCGATGTCAACGGCATTTCCACCGCATGAATCGCCGTATATCCCCTGCGCGACAACTCGAGGATGACCTTACTCCAGTGCGCCGCGCCGCCCCAGAATCCGTGTACCAGCACGATAGTGGGTTTTGTGCTCATTGCCGACTCCTTCACCTCATAGTAAAGCACCGCAGGCAGATGAACAGCCCCGATTAAGGAAAGTGCCTGGCTGCCTTCGACGCCACGTAGTCCCCATTTTATATAGTCAGCCCCATGGCGTTCAGCAATAGCTACGACGGGTTAACCGCCCCGATCCTCCGGCGTCGCCACGGCGTTATCGAAGCGGCTTACGCCGTAAGGCCAGAGAAAAAAAGGGATTAAAACTAGGATTTTTACCCATACCGATCTAAAATTTCGCGCAAAAACAAAGAGAAGTAAATTTAGCTCACCGGGAAAAGGAATGAAGTTGTGAAGGAAATGATCTCCATCGTTTTTATGGCATGCCTGCTGGCGCTGCTGTTTTCGTGGCTGTTCGTCTACGGTCTTAACATTCATTAAACCTGCGGCGGCAATAAATACCCCTCCCCGACTGGCAAGCAGCGCATCGGGACGATGCGCTAAAACCGGCCCCCAAAGCGCCAATGAAAGCGAAATCTGACGCCATCTCGCCTTAACCTTTCCGCCCACAGATACATCAATAATATTTACGGATAATAGTCCTATCCCCTTTCTGCATCCCTCGTCGACTTTTTCTGACCTGGCGCAGCCCACCCAAAGAGAGGGCTTGCCCGACGCAAAATGTTACCGGTAACTATGTTGTTGATTTCTTTTTGTAATAACCGGAAAGCCGTTAATAACCCTACGTTCTTTATAGAAATAAATTATGCATTCTTATGGATAAAGGTATGAATAAACGGCCTTTGGTCATTGATTATCACCCGCCAAGCTCCTAGAATTCGCGCGTAAAAATACAACTGGGATCGGGTTTCATGTCGTCGCTGTGGGTTGCAACGCAATACTGTTATTTTATTGGTCTGTTAGTTTCAATGGTTTTCACCTACCTGGTTAGCCGGGACACCGTCAAAATTCGCTGTATCAGCGCACTGACCATCGGGTTAACCTGGCCGCTGAGTCTGCCGGTCGTGTTGCTGTTTTCGCTGTTCTAATCCCCCCAACAGACCTCGCGGCGGGCTTGGGTTTTTAAACAGTCATGCTAATGAAAAGAGACTGACCACCGACGTCAGGGTTTTTGGCGTGGGATAAAAAAAGCCAGCGCAAGGCTGGCATGAAAATTGGAAGCAATGTGAGCAATGTCGTACCGGATCGGGGGGCACAGAAGGAGACAACCCTTTTCCCCTCACCGGTGCCGCGAATGATAATACGTCTCATTATTGAATGTAAAGTCATTTCCCTACGCAACTTCTCTCCTTTGGGAAAATATCAGCCGCGCGGCGCTCGCCAGCGCTGATACCCTCTCCCCGCTCCCCACACCAGCAGCCAGAGCAAAACATTCAACCCCAACCATAGCATCAGCAAATAAAAGAAAGTCTGATAACCGGGTATGCCCCGATCGGCCAAAAACGGGTTAAAGTGAAAAAATTTAACGATAGCGAACGGATTAAGATTGAAACGGTTGAACACGGCCGTCGTCAGTAACGGTGGCAACAGCGTGTAAAATGCCAGGCTGAACAGCAGCAGAATTTTTGTGCCTGAAGAGTTTTTATAATCTTTCATATCAATACATTACGTTTTTCATTATGGTGCAGAAACCGCCAGGCGCTCGCACGCCAATCGACCCCGCGAGCGCAAAAGAGTTCCAGGCTAACGCGGAAATAAAGCCGATCCTGCGTTTAATTGTCATTTAGCGCGCGGGTGATATATACCCTGTGGATTTTAAATTACGATGTCGCCGCGCCGTCTTCAACCACAGCGTTTGCATGGCATCATCAGGAGGCATTAATGAAACCGGACGCACTCTCCCTGCCGCCGAACCCGAAAAAGCTCAAAATCATCTACGGCTGGTATATTTATGTGATCTATATCCTGCTGGTTTTCAACATTTACATGGCGGTCTACAACGTCTGCGTACGGCATCCGATCGAGGCTCCGCTACTGTCGCTGTTTCACAGCCTGTTCCTCGCGCTGATGCTGCAACAGGTGCTCAAGAAGAACGTCGTTTTCGCCTGGATCTTGCTGAGCTATTTTATTCTGATGCGCCTGTATTACGCCAATGTGCTGCATGTCGAGTTCACGCTGGTGAGCCGCGGCCTGGTGCTGCTGATACTGACGCTGCTGCTTACCGGCGCCGTGGCCGTCGGGCAACTGGCCACGCCGCCGCAGCGGCATGACTGGCTGGCGCGGCTGGGCTGGCGGCAATGGGGGGCGCTCACGGCGCTGGCGGCCATCCTGACGCCGCTGATTACCACCGACTATCTGGGATAAACAGAGGGCTATTAAGGGATATGAGGTTCGGAAATGTCTACGATGCGGCATATTTTAGTGTAGTTACCCGCCTTCTCACAGATCTTGTCCGTGACGAACATGCTAAGGTAGCCCAGCAACAGCAAGTAGCCGACCATGCACAGAATAAAGATAAGCGTTCTCACCGATAGCGACCAACCTGACAAGAGTATCCCGAGCATCATAACCTGAATGAGGCGCTTTAAAAGGATTTCATGCGCGCATCGACCGCATCGGCGCACGTTCTGTAGTAACATTAAGCCACTACGCCCACCACCGGAAACGCCGATGCACCATCTGATGTTAGACATTGAAACCCTGGATATAAAACCCAGCGCCGTCATTCTGGTGGTTGCGGCGGTGTTTTTCGATCCCCGAACCGGGGAACTGGGCGCCGAATTCGAAGCCGCCGTCAGCTGCCAGAAAGACCAACCGGGCCGTACCATCAGCCTGGACACGGTCGCCTGGTGGGCGAAACAGTCCGATGAAGCGCGCAAACAGGCCTTCGGCGGCACCGAGAGCCTGAAGCGCGTGCTGAGCAGCCTTAGCCGCTTCATCCATATGAACAGCACTGACACGGTGAAAGTCTGGGGCAACGGCAAAGAGTTCGACTGCGCGATCCTCGAACACGCCTTCCAGCAGTTGAAAATGCCCTGCCCGTGGAAATTCTGGGATACCCAGGACGTGCGCACGGTGATCACGCTGGCGGAACTCCACGGCTTTAACCCGAAAAAGGCCCGCCCGTTCGAAGGTATGCCGCATCGGGCGCTGGATGATGCTCGCCACCAGGCCCGTTATGTGGCCGATACCGTCTCGGCGCTCTATTACCGCCAAAGGGCGCAGCGCTGACCCGCTTTGCCCCTTTTCATTTGCCGCCAGAGTCTCTACTCTAGCCCTCTTTGTCACTCGGACGTGCCTTTCCTGTTATGCAAAAGTTTCTGTTTATGCTTCTCAGCCTGGTGCTGCTCGGCCCATTAGGCATCGATCTTTATCTGCCGACCATTCCCGCCATTGCCGTCGGTTTGGGCAGCAGCGAAGCGCTGATCCAATCCACCATATCGCTGTTTATTCTGGTGCTCGGCCTCGGCCAGGTTATCGCCGGCCCGCTGGTGGATAACTATGGCCGCAAGCCGGTGGCGCTGGCCGGCATTATCCTCTACATGATCGGCGCCGCGATGGCGGCGCTGGCCACCAGTCCAACGGTTTTCATCGCTTCGCGTCTGCTGCAAGGCGTGGCGGTTTGCTGCACCGCCGTCGTCGCCTTCAGCGGCGTGCGCGATCGCCTGAACGGCGACGACGCCGCCCGCGCTTTCGGCTTTCTCAACGGCACGCTGAACATCATCCCGGCGCTGGCGCCGCTGCTCGGCGGCCTGCTCGCCGAAGCCTTCGGCTGGCGTGCCCCCTTCTGGTTCCTGGTCGGCTACGCGCTGCTGGTGTTGGTGCTCATCGCGCTGCGCCTGCCGGAAACCCGCCCTGCCGACACCGTGCCGGTCAAGGGGCTGCCGGTGCGCCAATACGCGCGCATCCTCAGCGAACGCCGTTTTCTCTCCTTTGCAGTGGTGAACTCTGGGGCGATGGGCATGGCGCTGACCTACGTTTCTCTGGCACCGAACGTGCTGATGGGCACCGCCGGCCTGACTCCGCTGCAATTCTCGCTGGTGTTCGGCGCCAACGGTTTCTGGATCATGCTGGTCAGCTTCTTCGCCAACCGCATCATCCACAAGGTCGGCCGTCCGGTTTGCCTGGCGACCGGCGGCATGTTGATGGGGCTGGGCTGTTTGGGCCTGCTGCTGGGCGTCATGCTGCTGCCCGCGGCGGCGCAAGCGCACTGGCTGGCGTATATGCTGCCGGTCGCCAGCGCCTGCGCCGGGTTGGCGTTCGTGATGGGCCCGGCTACCAGTTACGCGTTGGAACCGTACTCCAATGAGGCCGGCGTCGCGTCCGCGCTGGTCGGTTTCGTGCAGATGGCGGGCGGTGCCGCGTTGGGTCTGGTGGCAATGGCGTTGCCGCTGCAACCGAAGCTGTCGCTGGCGCTGGTGATGCTGGCAGGCTGCCTGCTGGCGCTGCACGCGCGGCGGCTCAGCAAGCAGATTAGAGGGCAGATAAAAAAAGTCGCCTGAGCCGCGGCTCAGGCTTCAATGGCGACCGGCACCCGCGCCGCTAACGCCGACAGCAGCTCATAGCCTAACGTTCCTGCCGCCGTGGCCACCTCGTCCACCGGCAGGCGTTTCCCCCACAGCTCCACTTCGGCGCCCAGGTCGACTTGCGGACAGGGCGTCAGATCCACCGCCAGCATATCCATCGATACCGTTCCCAGGGTGCGCGTCAGCACGCCGTCAACCCATACCGGCGTACCGGTCGGCGCATGACGCGGATAGCCGTCGGCGTAACCGCAGGCCACCACGCCGATGCGCTGCGCGCCGGCGGCGCTGTAACGGCCGCCGTACCCCACGCGATCGCCAGACTTCAGCTGCTGAATGCCAATGATCTCGCTGCTCAGCGTCATCGCCGGCTGCAGCCCCGTCGTCGCAACATCCTCCCAGCAACCGCTCGGCGAAGCGCCATACAGAATGATCCCAGGGCGGACCCAGCTACCGTGGGTCGAAGGGTGCCACAGCGTGGCGGCCGAGTTGGCCAGGCAGCGCGGCAACGGTATATCGGCTGCCGCCGCCTCGATAGTGGCCATCTGCTGGGTCACGCCTTCCGGGCCGTCGGCGGTGGCGAAATGGCTCATCAGCGTAAGCTCGCCGATATTGGCAACCGCCTGCGCCCTGTGCCACACCTCATGCAGCCGATCGGGTGCGAACCCTAACCGATTCATGCCGCTGTTCACTTTCAGATAGACATTGAGCGGCGCGTTCAGCGTGGCGTCGGCGATCGCCGCCAGTTGCCAGTCGCTGTGCACCGCCGTCGTCAGGCGATAACGGTCGAGCAACGCCAGATCCTGCGGCTGGAAAAAACCCTCCAGCAGTAGAATCGGCCCTTGCCAACCCGACTCGCGCAACAGCACCGCTTCGGCCAGATCCAGCATGGCGAAGCCGTCGGTTTGCGCCATGCTGCGCCAAACGTGTTTGATGCCGTGGCCATAGGCGTTGGCCTTGACCACCGCCCAGACTTTGGCGCCGGCGGCGAAACGGCGCACCACCTGCAGGTTATTTTCAATCGCGCCGAGATGCATCGTGGCGGTTATGGGACGGGGCATCGCTTCTCCTTGGGGCAGCGTACAGCGGCCACGCGCGCCTGCGCGTGGCCGGTAAAGTCTATGACAGCGTCGACGATTAACGTGCGGGATGCACGTCGTTCAGCGGAACCGCGTGTTGCTGGCGAAACCCGGCGCTGTAACGCGCCACCGCCAGATCATCGGAAGGGATCGCCGGCGTAATGCCGGACATCAGATCGGACAACAACTGCCCGGAACCGCAGGCCATCGTCCAGCCCAACGTGCCATGCCCGGTATTGAGATACAGATTCTTCAGCGAAGTGCGGCCGACAATTGGCGTGCCGTCCGGCGTCATCGGCCGCAGGCCGGTCCAGAACGTCGCCTCTTCCACTCTGCCACCGTTCGGGTAGAGATCGCGCACCACCATCTCCAGCGTTTCGCGCCGTTTTTGCTCCAGCTGCGTATTGAAACCGACGATCTCCGCCATGCCGCCAACGCGAATACGCTGGTCGAAGCGCGTGATGGCGATTTTATACGTCTCATCCAATACCGTAGAGAACGGCGCCGCCGCTTCGTCGGTGATAGGTATGGTCAACGAATAGCCTTTCAGCGGGTAAACCGGAATGGACACCAGGCCGCGTAGCAGCGCCGTGGAATACGAGCCGAACGCCACCACATAGCTGTCGGCCTTGAACACGTCCTCGCCACACTGCACGCCGGCGATCTTGTCGCCTTCCACCAGCAGACGATCGACGCTGCGGTTGAACAGGAAGGTTACGCCCGCCTGCTCTGCCATCTTCGCCAACTGTTGCGTAAACAGCTGGCAATCGCCGGTTTCGTCGTTCGGCAGCTGCAGGCCACCGGTCAGCTTGTGCGCCACCTGCGCCAGCGCCGGCTCGACGCTGCCGAGCTGGCTGGCCTCCAGCAGTTTGTAAGGCACACCGGCATCTTCCAATACCGCAATGTCTTTCGCTGCGTTTTCGAACTGTTGTTGGGTGCGAAACAGCTGCAGCGTGCCGCCCTGGCGACCTTCGTACTGGATGCCGGTTTCCTGACGCAGCGCCTTGATACAATCGCGGCTGTATTCCGCCAGGCGCACCATGCGGCCTTTGTTGGTCATGTAGTGTTCGGTGTTGCAGTTTTTCAGCATCTGCCACATCCAGTTCAACTGGAAGCTGCTGCCGTCGAGGCGGATCGCTAACGGCGCATGGCGCTGGAACATCCACTTGATGGCCTTCAGCGGCACGCCCGGTGCCGCCCAGGGTGCGGCATAACCCGGTGAAATCTGCCCGGCGTTCGCCGCGCTGGTTTCCAATGCAGGACCTGGCTGACGATCGATCACCGTCACCTCATGCCCCGCCTTCGCCAAATACCAGGCACTGGCTACGCCCACCACTCCACTACCTAAAATTACCACTCGCATCGCTGACTCCAGCCCAAGGCTTCACAAAGCATAATCTTCTGCTCACAGGAAATTAACTCAGTGAAAAAATCCGTCCAACAACTTCGTCATCAAACGTGACAATATTCACAATTAATTTATCGTCGATGGGGCGTGCATTTGCAATAGTCGCCCGAAAATAGCGATAAGATGCGGTTTAGAGGGGATTATGATGTCATACCGCCACTGAATTGATAGCAACGCTATCAATGACAGCACTCAAAAAAGGCGTAATAAGCAACATTGATTTAACAGAATATAAAAATACCAGCCACAGCATAGACAGAATAAAAACCCAATAAATTAAAAAATACCAACATAACAAACAAAGAGAGCCTCCTCCCTCCGCAGCAGAAAAATCGCGCAAAATTTCAGCTGCCGTTAACCTTATTTTCACTACTGGATTAAAACAGCCGAGCCCTGAGCCCCGCCCGTTTAAGTTGAACGCTGCAGCACGATATGAACGTTGAAGCCAGAAGCCGATCCTAAAGTTCATATTGTCGCTTTTCTGGAGAACCCTTTATGTTCATCGCCATCTACCAGTTCTCAGTCAAAACCGGACACGAACACGCCTTTCGCCTGGCCTGGCTTGAGTTGACCCAAGGGATCTATCTGCAGCGCGGCAGCCTTGGCTCGCGCCTGCATCGAGATATGAGCGGGAAGTTTATCGGCTATGCGCAGTGGCCAAGCCGAGCCGCATGGGAAAACGCCGGTGATATTCAGTTGGATGAACGCTACCGGCAAGCCCGGGAACGAATGCGTGCGACCCTGTTGGCGGATGAAACGCTATTTGAAATGGCAGTGACGGATGATTACCTGCAAATCAGAGCGTTTGACTGAGCACAAGCCCACATAAGCGGGCTTGTGGTGGACGGGAGGGAGCGGCATCAATGATGCAGCATCTCGTCCACGACTTCTTTGGTCTGCAGTTGGAATGGGTAGTAAGTCGGCCAGTTATCCATTTCTTTCAGCAACGCTTCCTGCGACGTGTTGCCCATAAAGATATGGAAATGCGCCGATTTGCGCGGGCCGATAATGTGATCGCTGAACTGCACGAATTTCGGCGCCAGGCTGCCGGCATCCTGGCATTCGAACAGATAACGCACGCCCTTCTTACCAGAGACATACGTCAGGATCTTATGCCCGGCGTACTTATACTGACAAGCGCTGGATTGGTCGCCGCGGTGAAACTCCATGACGCCGTTTTCAATGCCGATGGTATCCACATCGGTGGCGTACCCTTTGCGGTAATACGCCTTCACTTCTGCGAAGGTCTTGCTCTTATCCTGCGCCGCTTTCTTCTTGAACACCGGGTCGAGCTCCCCATTGAGCAGGTAAGGGTACACGGATTGCCACACGCCCTCCCAATCCGCCAGGTTGCGATCTTTGACGTCTTTATCGTCGAACACGCCCGCCTCGGCCTTTTTTTCCACTTCCGTCAGTGGTTTGCCATGTGAATGATGCCCGTGGGCAAAAGCCTGCCCGCTGATAAACAACGCGGCCAGCGCCACCGCCACTTTACCCAAATGCCTCGCCAAAATGCGCTCCTTGTCTGTTATTGAGAAAATTAAAAGTTATAATATAACATAACAATTTTCAATCCCTGTCGTACAACAGGCATGTGTTGCACGCCCTTGCCGCAGGGCTATACTCGGAGAAGACGCGCGGTGCTGTGCCGCCCTCTGCCGGGACGGGCGTCGAATTGACCGCCGTTCGCTCCTTTGCGTGCCGGCATTTTTATTTCACTGATTTGCAATGGTTAATTATGACTTGAACTATGCTTGTTACAGGGTCTGCCGTTCGAGCAAGACCCGTGAATAATGAGGGTGCGCTGATGACTACTTCAACACATGAAAAGGTTAAGGATGATAAACGTCTGAGCGATGGACCGGACTGGACGTTCGAACTGCTGCAGGTGTATTTGGAGCAGATCGACCGCGTCGCCAAGCATTACCGGCTCGACACCTACCCCCATCAGATCGAGGTGATCACCTCCGAGCAGATGATGGACGCCTATTCGAGCGTCGGCATGCCGATCAACTATACCCATTGGTCCTTCGGTAAGAAGTTCATCGAAACCGAACAGCGCTACAAACAGGGCCAGCAAGGGCTGGCGTATGAAATCGTCATCAACTCCAATCCCTGCATCGCCTACCTGATGGAGGAGAACACCATCACCATGCAGGCGCTGGTGATGGCGCACGCCTGCTATGGCCACAACTCGTTCTTCAAGAATAACTACCTGTTCCGCAGCTGGACCGACGCCAGCTCCATCGTCGATTATCTGCTGTTCGCCCGCCACTACATCAGCCAGTGCGAAGAACGCTACGGCGTCGATGAAGTGGAGCGGTTGCTGGACTCCTGCCACGCGCTGATGAGCTATGGGGTCGACAGGTACAAACGCCCGCAGAAGATCTCACTGGTGGAAGAGAAAGCGCGCCAGAAAAGCCGCGAAGAGTATCTGCAAAGCCAAGTGAACACGCTATGGAAGACCTTGCCGCGCGTCGAGCGCGAAGAGTCGCCGGAGCAGGCGCGTCGCTATCCGAGCGAACCGCAGGAAAATATCCTCTATTTTATCGAGAAGAATGCGCCGTTGCTGGAACCCTGGCAGCGTGAGGTGCTGCGCATCGTGCGCAAAGTCAGCCAGTATTTCTACCCGCAAAAACAGACTCAGGTGATGAACGAGGGTTGGGCCACCTTCTGGCACTATACCATCCTCAACCATTTGTACGACGAGGGCCGCGTGACCGAGCGGTTTATGCTGGAGTTTTTGCACAGTCACACCAACGTGGTGTATCAGCCGCCATACAACAGCCCGTACTATAACGGCATCAACCCTTATGCGCTGGGCTTCGCCATGTTCCAGGACATCAAGCGCATCTGCCAATCGCCGACCGAAGAAGACCGCTACTGGTTCCCGGACATCGCCGGCAAAGACTGGCTGGACACCTTGCACTTCGCCATGCGCGATTTCAAGGACGAGAGCTTTATCAGCCAGTTCCTGTCGCCCAAAGTGATGCGCGATTTCCGGTTGTTCACCGTGCTAGACGACGATCGCAACAACTATCTGGAGATTGCCGCGATCCATAACGAAGCCGGTTACCGGGCAATCCGCCAGGAACTGTCGGCACAATACAACCTGAGCAACCATGAGCCGAACATTCAGATCTGGAACGTGGATCTGCGCGGCGACCGCTCGCTGACGTTGCGCTACATCCCGCAGGAGCGCGCGCCGCTGGACAAGAGCCGCCGCGACGTGTTGAAGCACCTGCATCGCCTGTGGGGCTTCGACGTGATCCTCGAGCAGCAAAACGAAGACGGCAGCGTGGAGTTGCTCGACCGTTGCCCGCCGCGGCCGACGCCGCTGTAACTGCCACAACGAAAAAGGGCGCCGCATGGCGCCCTTTCTTATTTCATTACACGCGATCAGCGGCGCGCTTCGGTCAGATCGCTTGGCATAGTGCCCTGCATGCTCTGCCAAATCGCCCCGCTGTCTTTACCGTAGTTGCGCACGGTATCCATCACCTGGTCGTACAGCTTCTCATGGCACAGCGTGGACAGCTTGCTGTAGAAGGTCAGCGCCAGCTTGCGCGCTTCCGGGTTAGAGAAGTAGTAACGGCCCACGCGGGTGTACAGCCCTTTCAGACCGTTGAAAATCAGGCCGTAGATCGGGTTGCCGGAAGCGAACGCCAGGCCGCGGAAGATCTCATAATCGAGCAGGTTGAAAGCATCCGCCTGATCTTCTACCTCGGCGGCCTTCGCCAGCACTTCCTGGGCCTGTTCCGGATGATTGCGCACCGCGGCGCGAATAAAGATCGACGCGATATTGGTGCGCACGGACAACAGGTTATCGATCAACTGCGGGACGCTTTTGTGATCGAGACGGGCTACGGTCTCAAGAATATTGAGGCCGGACGTTTCCCAGAAATTGTTCACTTTGGTCGGTTTGCCATGTTGAATGGTCAACCAGCCATCGCGGGCCAGACGTTGCAACACTTCACGTAACGTGGTGCGCGTGACGCCAATCAACTCCGAAAGCTCACGCTCCGCGGGCAAAATAGAGCCAGGGGGGAAGCGATTATTCCAAATACTCTCAATAATGTACTCTTCCGCGAAACCGGCAGGACTCTGCGCCTTTATGACCATGTGTTTGACGTTCCGTTGCGACGATAAAATCAGTAAAAGTAATCAGCTCATCATACCAGATCGTGCTGACATGACATAGCGTGAGCGAAAAACAATAAACGAAAGTGTGCATAACGTGGCAAAAAACGAGCAAAAATACCGGTCGGAGGAATTTTCCCACCGTAAAACAAGCTCAGGTTGCGCACGCCCCCGCCGCATTGTTAGGGTACGTGCTACGACTGATTTAAGGATGCATAAAGGACAATGGAAACAACCCTGCGCAGCGCCCTGCTCAAAAATTTTCTGGGGCAATCTCCCGACTGGTACAAACTGACCATTCTCATTTTTCTGGCGATCAACCCCCTGGTGTTCTTTTTCGCCAGCCCGTTTATCGCGGGTTGGCTGCTGGTGGTCGAGTTCATCTTTACCCTGGCGATGGCTTTGAAATGCTACCCGCTGCTGCCGGGCGGCCTGCTGGCGCTGGAGGCTGTGGCCATCGGCATGACCAGCCCGGCGCAAGTTTCGCAGGAAATCGAACATAATCTGGAAGTGTTACTGCTGCTGATCTTTATGGTGGCCGGCATCTACTTTATGAAGCAGCTGCTGCTGTTCGTGTTCACCAAGCTGCTGCTCAATATCCGTTCGAAAACGCTGCTGTCGCTGGCGTTCTGCCTGGCCGCCGCCTTCCTTTCCGCCTTCCTCGATGCGCTGACGGTCGTGGCGGTAGTGATCAGCGTGGCCACCGGCTTTTATTCCATCTATCACAACGTGACCTCAAATCGCCCCGATGGCGACATCGGCGATGACAGCGATTTCGCCGGTGAAGAGCGTAAACAGACGCTGGAGCAATTCCGTGCCTTTCTGCGCAGCCTGCTGATGCACGCCGGCGTCGGCACCGCGCTCGGCGGGGTCATGACCATGGTGGGCGAGCCGCAAAACCTGATCATCGCCAAAAACGCAGGCTGGGGCTTTATCGATTTCTTCCTGCGTATGGCGCCGGTTACGCTGCCGGTGTTGGTGTGTGGCCTGCTGGTTTGTTGGCTGGTAGAACGTTTTCGCCTGTTTGGCTACGGCGCGCAATTGCCGGGAGCGGTGCGCGACGTGCTGAAAGAGTATGACCGCAAGGCCACCGCAGGCCGTAGCAAGCAAGAACGGCTCAAACTAGTGATGCAGGCGCTGATCGGCGTTTGGCTGGTGCTGGCGCTGGCCTTCCACCTGGCAGAAGTGGGGCTGATCGGCCTGTCGGTCATCGTCCTCGCCACCTCCCTGTGCGGCGTGAACGACGAGCACGCCATCGGCAAAGCGTTCCAGGAAGCGCTGCCGTTCACCGCCCTGCTGACGGTATTTTTCACCGTGGTCGCGGTGATCATCGAACAGCACCTGTTCAGCCCGGTGATCCAGTTTGTGCTGCGCGCCGACCCCGCTTCTCAGCTTTCGCTGTTCTACCTGTTCAACGGCCTGCTGTCGTCGGTTTCCGACAACGTGTTCGTCGGCACGGTTTACATCAACGAGGCGCGCACCGCGCTGGAAACCGGCGCTATCGGGCTGAAGCAGTTCGAGCTGCTGGCGGTCGCCATCAATACCGGCACTAACCTGCCTTCGGTCGCCACCCCTAACGGCCAGGCGGCGTTTCTGTTCCTGCTGACGTCGGCATTGGCGCCGCTGGTACGTCTGTCGTATGGACGCATGGTGTGGATGGCCCTGCCTTATACGGTGGTGCTGACGGTAGTTGGCCTGCTGTGCGTCCAGCTCACCCTGGAGCCGGCGACCGAGCTGTTGACGCAGTGGCATTGGCTGACGCTGCCGCCCATCGACGCCGTCGGCCACTGAGACGGCGCCGGCAGGGTGAACCGACTATTTTTACGCTGAATCCGGCCCAGGTGGCTGGCAGCGAGGGTGAATTGGTTTACACTGCCGGTTCAATTGCTTACTGCATGGAAGAATCTAGATATGTTGCAATTCTTTAACCGCTGTTCACAAGGACGCGGCGCCTGGCTGCTGATGGCCCTGACAGCGTTGGTGTTGGAACTGGTCGCGCTCTATTTCCAGCACGTTATGCTGCTGCAGCCGTGCGTGATGTGCATTTACGAGCGTTGCGCGCTGTTCGGCATCCTCGGTGCCTCGCTGGTGGGCGCCATCGCGCCGAAAACCCCGCTGCGCTATGTGGCGATCTTGCTGTGGATCTACAGCGCCTGGGAAGGCGTACAGCTGGCGTGGAAGCACACCATGATCCAGTTGCATCCTTCGCCGTTCAATACCTGTGACTTCTTCGTCAGCTTCCCTTCGTGGCTGCCGCTGGACAAATGGCTGCCTGCAGTGTTCCACGCTTCCGGCGACTGCTCCGTGCGCCAATGGCAATTCCTGACGCTGGAAATGCCACAGTGGCTGGTCGGCATCTTCGGTGCCTATCTGCTGGTGGCGCTGATTGTGCTGATCGCACAATTTGTTCGCCCACGACGCCGCGATCTGTTCGGCCGCTGATCGGCAGACAAACAAGGAACGGCGCCTTCCGGCGCCGTTTTTTTTAGGTATTGCTGTCACATTCCGAGATAAAGCCTTCTCAGGTATGTGTAAGGAAGTAAACGAGCACGATCAGCGCTCCAGCCACGGCAAACAGACGGATCATTTTCATTGTTATACTCTCGAACTTGCGGGAGAGCGGCCAAATTACCCAACTTGTCGTTTAAAAAGAAGCATCCCGGCTCGGTTAAGCGCGTAATTTACATAACATTAAACTTCTGCGGTGCCGGCGGGTAAAAACAGGCTGCGCCGGCACTGCCCTCCCAACCTTCAGGCATCAATAAATTACCGTTACTCATGAACGACGGCACCTTTGTCACATTCAGAGCACAATATTTTGGTGAAGTTTACCCATAAAATCCTTATAGTATCGGCAAAGTAAGTACTACCGATTTCCCTGGTGTTGTTGTGTGTCTTGCCCCTCATCTTTGCAGGGGCTTTTTTCTCCTATCCCCCATCACGCCCCCCTTACCATCCTTAAATAAATTGTTGGAATTTCCCTCTATCCGGCACCAAGTATCAACGCCATTCGTGCACTAATGATTAAAATCGTTAGCTCAATAACGCAGAGGGCGGCGTGTCTGAACACGCCGCCCTCTTGCATTAGAACCCGTCTTGCCCTGCAGGCGCCCGCCTTTATCTGGCCCAGTCCGGCTTGTTGAGGATATGGTCCTGCCAGTCCACCACTTCGCTCTCGCGCACCGCGATATGCCGCACCGTGATGCGCTCGCCGTGCATCGCCGCCTTGGAGCCACTCAGCAGCGGGTGCCAGGGGAACAGCGGTTTGCCTTCACCGATCAGGCGATAGGCGCAGGTCGGCGGCAACCAATCGAAGGTGGTGAGGTTCTCGCGCGTCAGTTTGATGCAGTCCTCTTCCAGCTCGAAGCGCCGCTCATAGTTACGGCATTGGCAGGATTTGATGTTGAGCTGGTTGCAGGCTACGTTGGTAAAATAAATCTCGTCGGTATCTTCGTCGATCAGCTTATTCAAACAGCATTGCCCGCACCCGTCGCACAGCGATTCCCACTCTTGTTCTGACATTTCCGCCAGCGTTTTCTGTTGCCAAAAAGCGAGTTGTGACATGTTAGCGTCCGGTTTCGGTAAATGGATAAGTCACCTGCGCACAGGTTCGAGGGGGGACTATATAGACATTTTAGCCACAAGATGCAAGCTTTGCCGCCGACGGCGCCGGCGGCAAGAGAGATCAGATCACGCGGGTGCTGAGCGTTTTGCCGTTCAGACTGATTTTCAGCATGTCGCCGGAGGTCATCGGGCCCACGCCCTGCGGCGTGCCGGTCAGGATGATGTCGCCGGCGCGCAGCGTGAAGAAACGGCTCATGTAGCTGATAAGCGGCAGGATCGGCGTGATCATGTCACGCGTATTGCCCTGCTGACGCAGTTGATCGTTGACGGTCAACGACAGCTCGGCGTTTTGCGGATCGCCGAATTCCGCCACCGGGATAAACCCCGACATCGGGCAGGAGCCGTCGAAAGCCTTGGCCTTTTCCCACGGCTGACCGGCTTTTTTAAAGCCCGCCTGCAGATCGCGCAGCGTCAGATCGAGCGCCACACCGTAGCCGGCTATCGCCCGCGCAACGCGGTCTTCGTTGGCCTGTTTCAACGGCGTGCCGATCAGCACCGCCAACTCCACCTCATGGTGCACCGAGCCGAACTCTTTGGGGATGGCCACCGGCTGGCGAATATCGCACAGCGCCGTTTCCGGTTTGATGAACACCACCGGCTCGACGGAAACCGCACTGCCCATTTCCTTGATATGATCGGCGTAGTTGCTGCCGACGCAGACCACCTTGTTCACCGGGAAATCGAGCAGCGAACCCTGCCAGTCTCTATGTTGATACATACCGCTTCTCCCAAACTGTAGAGGCTTGGCGCGCCAAGCCGATTATTGGTGTTCCGGATCAATGCCCGATCGCGTCCGCCATCATACCCACGGCGAGGGCGAAATAGTAAGAGCGATTCCAGTGCATGAGGGTGCGAAAATTATCATAGACCAGGAACGTCCGCCCCTGCAGATCATCCGGCGCAATGATCCAACCACGCTGAACGGCATGCGGCAACGCACGGCCATCCGCACGACGCACCCCGCGTTGTTGCCAGGCGTTGACGCTGCGCGCCTGCGCGTCTTTCAAGCCCAGCTCGGCCCGATTGAAACCGGCGGGCAGTTTAACCTCGCGCCCCCAGCCGATGCCGGGCTGCCAGCCTTCTTTGGACAAATAACTGGCCGTAGACGCGAAGACATCATCAATGTTGTTCCAGATATCGATGCGCCCGTCACCGTCGCCGTCCGCCGCGTAGCGCAAGAAGGAGCTCGGCATAAACTGGCACTGCCCCATCGCGCCGGCCCAGGAGCCATTCAGCGGCGTATCGCCGACGTGCCCCTGCTCAACTATCTGCAACGCCGCCATCAGCTCCTGGCTGAAAAAGGCCTCGCGGCGCCCTTCAAACGCCAGCGTCGCCAGCGCAGACACCACGTCTTCCCGCCCCTGAATCTTGCCGTAGGCGCTTTCCATGCCCCAAAGCGCGATGATATAGCGCCCCGGCACCCGGTAGCGCTCGCTGGCGCGCGTCCATTGCGCCTGGCGCTGCCAGTACAGTTCGCGCCCTTGGCGCACCTTGGCGGGCGACATCACACGCCGCAGGTAGTCATCCAGGGTGACCTTTTGCTCCGGCTGATTGCGATCGGCCTTGATCACCCGATCGACGAAATGGATTTGCGCAAAAGCGCGGTCAAGGGTGCTCTGGCTGATACCCTGCGCCCGCGCCCGGCGCTTGAGTTGCTCGACATACGCCGGGAACTGCGCCGGATCCCGGCCGCTCGCCGCCAGCGTCGCCTCCTGCGCCGCCTGCGGTGAGCCCGGCATCAGCACACCGCCCAACGCCAGCCAGGCGGCCAATACGGCTCTTCTCGCCGAACGTGTCATCGCGCCTCCCCTGGCCGTGGCGACTGTCTCAGGCCTTGTCGCCGGCCAGATGCTGATTGAGCAGGTTTTCGACCGGCGGCGGGAACTGCAGGTAATAGCCTTCGTCTTTCAACGCCTGCTTCACCTTTTCGATATCCGCCGAGGCCAATTTCTTGCGCTCATCGAGCGAAAGCATCATGGCGAATTGCGGCACGCCGAAACTTTTCATCAGCGCTTCCGGCACACGAGAGAAATCGTCTTTTTTTTCGACATAAAGATAAGTTTGATCGCGTTTCGGGCTTCTATAGATCACACAAAGCATTTTTTTAACTCTATTTAATTGAGGAAGCGTCTTGCCTGGATATAACTCTGACTATAACATGCTTATAGTACATCGGAATATCGCACCCCGAGTGGTATTCCGGGGATTTAAAGTTGCTGAGACTGAGTCAGGATAGATGTCACAATCGCCAATTGAGCTAAAAGGCAGCAGTTTTACCCTATCGGTTGTTCATTTGCATAATTCGCAGCCCGAGGTAATACGTCAGGCGTTACAGGAAAAAGTTGAGCAAGCGCCCGCTTTTCTGAAAAACGCCCCTGTTGTTATCAACGTCGCAACGCTGGAAGGCGATGCGAACTGGAAAGAACTTCAACAGGCTGTCGCGGCAGCAGGTCTGCGCGTTGTGGGTATCAGCGGTTGCAGAGATGAGCGTCAAAAGCGCGCGATAGCCCGTGCCGGGCTGCCGCTGCTGAGCGAAGGCAAAGGCCAGAAAATGGCGGCGCCGGAGCCTGCGCCTGCGCCCGTGGTGGCGGATAACGCCCCCGCCAAAACGCGCATCATCAGTACGCCTGTCCGTTCCGGCCAACAGATTTACGCCCGCAACTGCGATCTTATCGTGACCAGCAGCGTCAGCGCCGGCGCCGAATTGATTGCCGACGGCAATATTCATGTCTACGGCATGATGCGCGGTCGCGCACTGGCAGGCGCGTCAGGCGACACGCAATGTCAGATTTTTTGCACCCACCTGGCGGCTGAGCTAGTCTCTATCGCAGGGCAGTACTGGTTGAGCGACCAAATCCCGTCCGATTACGTCGGGCAGGCCGTACGACTCAGCCTGTTGGATAACGCTTTAACCATACAACCTTTAAATTAAGCCCTTTTGACAAGGAATCCATTTCATGGCACGCATTATTGTTGTTACATCGGGTAAAGGGGGCGTTGGCAAGACCACTTCGAGCGCGGCCATCGCTACCGGCCTGGCCCAGAAAGGCAAGAAAACCGTCGTGATCGATTTCGATATCGGTCTGCGTAATCTTGACCTGATCATGGGCTGCGAACGTCGGGTAGTGTATGATTTCGTGAACGTGATTCAGGGCGATGCCACGCTGAATCAGGCGTTGATCAAAGACAAACGCACTGAAAACCTCTATATCCTGCCTGCTTCGCAGACGCGCGACAAAGACGCGTTGACCCGCGAAGGCGTTGAAAAAATTCTCAACGATCTCGGCGAGATGGATTTTGACTTCGTGGTGTGCGATTCACCGGCCGGTATCGAAACCGGTGCGCTGATGGCGCTGTATTTCGCCGACGAAGCTATCATCACCACCAACCCGGAAGTGTCTTCGGTACGCGACTCCGACCGTATCCTGGGCATCCTCTCCTCCAAGTCACGCCGCGCCGAGAAAGGTGAATCGCCAATCAAGGAACACCTGCTGCTGACCCGTTACAACCCGGGCCGCGTCAGCCGTGGCGACATGCTGAGCATGGAAGACGTGCTGGAAATCCTGCGTATTCCACTGGTGGGTGTGATTCCGGAAGACCAGTCCGTGCTGCGCGCTTCCAACCAGGGTGAGCCTGTCATTCTGGATGCCGAGTCAGACGCCGGTAAGGCGTACGACGATACCGTTTGCCGCTTGTTGGGGGAAGAACGCCCATTCCGCTTCATTGAAGAAGAGAAGAAGGGTTTCCTGAAACGCCTTTTTGGGGGATAAACCATGGCCTTATTAGACTTCTTTCTGTCCCGCAAAAAACAGACAGCCAATATAGCCAAGGAACGGCTGCAGATTATCGTCGCAGAGCGTCGTCGCGGGGACAGTGAGCCCCCGTATCTGCCTGATCTGAAACGCGATATTCTGGCGGTTATTTGCAAATACATTCAGATCGATCCTGAAATGCTGCACGTGCAGTTCGAGCAGAAAGGGGACGACATTTCGGTACTTGAACTTAACGTGACATTACCGGAATCGGAAGAAGCAGCTAAATGATTGCGACGCATTAATTACCCCCTGTATATTTTATGCAGGGGGTAACTGTATGTGCATCCAGTTATTAAGCTTTATCGGCAGCAAAAAAGCCATTTTTTCCTTTGGGACTATTCCCAATTAACTTTGCCGCCGCCTCGTTTAAAGTAAATTCTGGCCAGATTTACCTTCAACGCATTATTTCCTGCCTATATTCACCCGAGCAGAGTTTCCCTACCCTGCCCTGGTGATAATCAGCGATTAATAATCTTTCAGGATGTCCTGCAACGGTGCCATTAATAAATCGCCGCGCCAGCCACTGATTAATTCAGGGCGATTTTCGCCGTCCTTCAGTTTCCAATGCCAGTTCAGCAATTGGTTAATTTGGCGACGGGATGCCAGCAGCTCGCTACTCAACCCACTTTGCTCACTGACGGTAGCGATCGCCGCCTTGATGTCTTTGAACACCTTCTTGTAACCCGGCTGATCGATAAGGTTGGCCAGCGGCGCCGGCAACTCGGATTCCTCCAGCGCTTCGGCTTCCGCCACCAGCGCCAACAGCGTTTTACCGTGATAACGGATCTCCGGCCCGCTCAGACCAAGCGAATCCAGTTCTCCCAGCGAAGACGGCATATAGCGCGCCACCTGCCACAGATTTTCCTCTCGCACCACGAAGTTCACCGCCAGATCGCGCTCGCGTGCCTGGCGCAGCCGCCATTCCGCCAACTTCTGCAGACAACCGAGCTGACGCGGGCGCAGCTGCCACGCGTTGTTGATTTCGCGGTAGGCCAATTCCGGCGCCAGCGTCTCGCTACGGCGCTGGCACAGCAGCAGGCACTCGTTATTGGCTGCCGCGGTCCAACCGGCCTCTTCGGTCTCCTGCACCAGCTGTTTGGCCATCGGCAGCAGATAGAACACGTCGGCGGCCGCGTACACGCACTGCCTTTCGGTCAGCGGACGCGCCAGCCAGTCGGTGCGCGACTCGCTCTTGTCCAGCTCAACCTTCATGTACTCCGCCACCAGCGTCGCGAAGCCACAGGAGAGCGGCCGGCCGGTAAAGGCCGCCAGGATCTGAGTATCGACCATCGGCGTCGGCAGCGTTTTAAAGGCGTTGAGAAACACTTCGAGATCTTCACTGCCGGCATGCAGGAACTTCACCACGGCGGTGTCGGCCAGCAAGTCGACAAACGGCTGCCATTCCTTGATCGGCAGAGGATCGATGAGGGAGAGTTGTTCACCGTCGTAGAGCTGGATCAGGCCCAGCTGCGGATAGTAGGTGCGCGTTCTGACAAACTCGGTGTCCAGCGCAATCTGAGCATGCTTTCTCGCCTGCTCGCAGACCTGCTGCAATCCGGCATCGGTAGTGATCAACTGATAATTCAAAACATCATTCTCTTGTAGGATTCAAACACAACAACGCCGGCATTCACCGGCGTTGTTGATAGTCAGGCGCGAAAGCCAGACCTAGGCGGCATCGGCCGGCTTCGGTGTTTTTAGCTCATCGCGCAGTTCTCGCCGCAAAATCTTGCCGACGTTCGACTTCGGCAGTTCATCGCGGAACTCAACAATTTTAGGCACTTTATACCCGGTCAGGTGGCGGCGGCAATGGGTCAACAGCTCTTCCTTGGTCAGCGAGGCGTCTTTCTTCACCACGCAGATCTTCACCGTTTCGCCGGAGGCCTCGCTGGGCACGCCGATCGCCGCACATTCCAGCACTTTCGGATGCTGGCTGACCACGTCCTCGATTTCGTTCGGGTAAACGTTGAAACCGGAGACCAGGATCATGTCTTTCTTACGGTCGACGATGCGCACAAACCCCTGCTCGTCTACGGTCACCACATCACCGGTCGCCAGCCAGCCGTCTTTCAGCACTTCGTCGGTAGCGTCCGGGCGCTGCCAATAGCCTAACATAACTTGCGGCCCTTTGACCCACAGTTCGCCCGGTTCGCCCGGCGGCACATCGTGACCGTTGTCGTCCACCAGCCGAATGTCCGTCGACGGCACCGGCAAACCGATACTGCCGCTGTAGTGTTTCAGATCGTAAGGGTTACCGGCCACCAGCGGCGCGCACTCCGTCAGGCCATAGCCTTCCAGCAGGTGTTTGCCGGTGGTTTTCTCCCACTTCTCGGCCACCGCTTTTTGCACCGACATGCCGCCGCCGACCGAGAAACGCAGCGTAGAAAAATCGAGTTTGTGGAACTCTTCGTTGTTCAGCAATGCGTTGAACAACGTATTCACCCCGCTCATGGCGGTGAACGGGTATTTGCCCAGTTCCTTCACCAGCCCTGGAATATCGCGCGGGTTGGTGATCAACAAATTGCGCCCGCCCAGATCGATAAACAGCAGGCAGTTCACCGTCAGCGCAAAAATGTGGTACAGCGGCAACGCCGTCACCACCAGTTCCTGCCCTTCGCGGAACAGCGGCGAATAGGCGGCCTTGGCCTGCTCGAGGTTGGCCTGCATGTTGCGGTGCGTCAGCATCGCGCCCTTCGCCACGCCGGTGGTACCGCCGGTGTATTGCAGGAAGGCTAAATCGGCATTAATGATGTCCGGTTTTACATATTGCAGGCGCCGGCCGCGCTGCAGCGCGCTGCGGAATGAAATGGCATCCGGTAGGTTGTATTTCGGTACCAGGCGCTTAACGTACTTGACCACGAAGTTGACCAGCGTGCCTTTGGCGGCAGAAAGCTGATCGCCCATGCGCGTCAGGATCACGTGCTTGACCTGGGTGTTGAACACCACTTTTTCCAACGTATGGGCAAAGTTGGAGACGATGACGATGGCGCTGGCGCCGCTGTCGTTCAACTGGTGCTCCAGCTCGCGCGGGGTGTACAGCGGGTTGACGTTGACCACCACCATACCGGCGCGCAGAATGCCGAACAGGGCGATAGGGTATTGCAACAGGTTAGGCATCATCAGCGCGACGCGGTCGCCCTTCTTCAGGCCCAGTTCATTTTGCAGGTAAGCCGCGAAAGCCCGGCTGCGTTCTTCCAGTTTGCGGAAGGTCATCACCTCGCCCATGTTGATAAAGGCGGGCTGATCGGCATAGCGCTGCACGGCATGCTCAAACATTTCAATCAACGACGAATAGCGATCGGCATCAATCTCTGCGGGCACATCTGCCGGATACCGTTTTAACCAGACCTTATCCAAGGTATTACTCCTGAAATCATTACTAATTATCATCGCAGCCCTCAAACTCGCAGCCTAACCATAACAATATTTTAACTCAGCGGACCAGTTCGGGTTTTAAACATTATTCAGGTTGCGATGTACGTCACTAATTGTCGGATATTCCTTATCCAAAAAAGCAAAAGGGCGGCCTGAGCCGCCCTGTCAAATTTGTTCACATCAAGCGTATGTTACTCGGTTACGATGGTTTGCACCTGTGCCGGGCCGGGGTTGTACCAACCATAGCCTGCGCCCCAACCGGGTCCCCACGGGCCACCGCGCCAGCCCCAGGGCCCCATCGGCGCCGGCGGCATCACTACCTGCTGCACCAGATGCCAACGTTTGAAACCGGTCACGTTCATCGTTACGAAACGATACGGCGTCATGCCGATCCGCCCTTCCTTCAGGCCGGTAATGGGGCCGACGACGGTCACCAACTGGCCTTTGAAATCGACCGGTTCGAGGAAGCCGTTCACCGTGGCCAGCAAGCGGCCGCGCGACGGTTCGCCCAATATCGGCCGCGCACCGCTGTCGAGCGGCACCGCCGCAATCTCCAGCACCGTGCGCCCTTGCTCGTTGGCGACGTTCACCACGGTGCCGCCGAAGCGGGCTTCCGCGCCGGTAAACAGGTTGGGCGCATTTTGTACCGAGGAAAGCTGAGTCACCGGTGAGGGGCTTGACCCCTTGATCGCATCAGGTACGGTGACGCACCCGGACAGAACCAGCGTGCCGCAGGCGACGGCCAGCAGCGACAGCTTTTTACTTGCAGTGCGGATTAACATGGTCGCAATCTCCTGAAATGCCTGTAACTTTGACCGCGTTTCATCGTTCAAGTTGCAGGCTTTCATCGCCCGGCATCAACAACAGCACAATACGCCGCGCTTACTCGCGGCCCGGCAGTTTTTTCCAGGTGACTTCATTGCGCAAATAGGTCGGCTCAGCGTTTTCTACCGCCACTGCCAACCCCTGTTGCCAGGCGTGCAGCGCCAGCGGCAGCATGTCTTGCGCTTGCGGCAACAGCATCTGCCCGTCACGCACGCTCAGCGTAGAACCCTTGACCAGATCGGGATAGGTTTGCCAGCCGGTGCCGACGTGGGCCCATTCGCCCTGCAGGCGCTGCGCACGCTCCAGCGCCTGCGCCGGCGACAGCACCGCCTCGCCTTCGCTTTCCAACCAGTTGCCGTCCACCTGGCGTTCGAACTGCCCCCAGTAGACCTCGCCCATGCGCGCATCGATCGCCGCCAGCACGCGCTCTGCACCGCTGACGCGCCAAGCGCCCTGCGCCATGGTTCGCAGCGTGGAAACGCCAATCATCGGCAGATCGGCGCCCAGCGCCAGGCCCTGAGCGATGCCGATGCCGATGCGCACCCCGGTAAAGCTGCCGGGGCCGCGACCGAAGGCCAGCGCATCGAGCTGGTTGAGCGCCAGACCGGATTCCGCCAGCACCTGCTGCACCATAGGTAAAATACGTTGCGTATGCTCGCGTGGGCACAGCTCAAACAGGGCGTGGATTTCGCCTTGATTCCAGACGGCGACGGAACAGGCTTCCGTCGCGGTATCGATCGCTAAAATTCGCGTGGACATGCCAACCTCTGGCGGGAATAAAACTGGGTTTTTCATACAGGGCGCGCATTGTAGCACAGCCCCGTAAGCCCTTCATCTTTCACGTGGCCGACGTATCGGCGGCCTGCAGGAAGGCGATGGCCTGCTTCAGATCGCGGGTGCGCGGCGTGGGCGGCAGGCTATTGAGGAACACCTCGCCGTAAGGCCGCATCACCAGACGATTATCGCAAATCACCAACACGCCGCGGTCGTCGGTATCGCGGATCAAGCGGCCGACGCCCTGTTTCAGGGTGATGACCGCATCCGGCAACTGCACATCATTGAACGGATCGCCGCCGCGCAGGCGGCAATCTTCAATGCGCGCCTTCAGCAACGGATCGTCCGGTGACGTAAACGGCAGTTTATCGATGATGACGCAGGACAGCGCATCGCCGCGCACGTCCACCCCTTCCCAGAAGCTGCTGGTCGCCACCAGCAGCGCGTTACCGGCGGCGACGAACTGCGCGAGCAGCTGCCCTTTGCTGGTTTCCCCTTGCAATAGCACCGGCAGCGTCATCGTGGCGCGGAACTCTTCCGCCAACTCTCGCATCATCTGGTGCGAGGTGCATAAGAAGAAGCAGCGGCCGTTGTTGGCTTCGATTAATGGCCGCAGCATGCGCGCCAGCTGGCGCGCCCCGCCGCGCTGGTTCGGCGAAGGCAAAAAGCGCGGCACGCACAGCAACGCCTGTTTGGCATAGTCGAACGGGCTCGGCAACAGCAGCGTTTTGGCCTTGGTCAGCCCCAGCCGTTCGGTGAAGTGGCCCAACTGATCGTTGACCGACAGCGTGGCCGAGGTAAAGATCCAACTGCCCGGCTTGTCGTCCAGCATTTCGCGGAACCGATCGGCCACCGTCAGCGGCGTCAGCGCCAGCACGAAGTGGCGCGAGTTGCATTCATACCAATAGCTGTAGCCCGGCTCCGTCACCGCCTTCAGCCGTTTGAGCCGCGCGCGGTACAGCGTGGCGCGCTCAAAGGCGGCATCCAACAGCGCCGAACGCCCCAGCGACAGCTTCATCACGTCATAACACAGCTCCAGCGCATCATCGAGCAGCAACAGAGCGCGCTGCACGTTGGGTTCGCCGAGCACGTCACGCAGATTGCCGCGAAAACCCGGTTCCCCCAGGTTCAGGCGAAAATCTTGCGTACTCAGGCTGAGACGGTCGGCGCTTTTTTGCAGTTGAGCGGAGTCGCGCACCTCGGTGCGGTAGGCGATGGTGATGTCCTTCGCCAGATCCAACAGTTGGCGGCTGGTGAGCTGCTGGCCGAAATACTGGCTGGCGATGTCGGGGATTTGGTGCGCCTCGTCGAAAATCATCACCTCGGCTTCCGGGATCAACTCAGCGAAACCGCCCTCTTTCACCACCATATCTGCCAGGAACAGGTGATGGTTCACCACCACCACATCCGCATCCATCGCACGGCGGCGCGCCTTGACCACGAAGCAATCCTGATACAGCGGGCAGTCGCTGCCCAGGCAGTTGTCATTGGTGCTGGTCACCAATGGCCAGACGAAGCTGTCTTCCGCCACTTCGCTGCAGGTGCTGATGTCGCCCTCTTTGGTCTGCGACGACCACTTGCGCAGCTGCACCAGATCGATCAGCGTCTGCCCCGCCAGCTCCCCGCCGGCCATCGACTGCTGCTCCAGCCGCTCGAGACACAAATAGTTGGAGCGCCCCTTCAGCAGCGCCAGCTTGCCTTTGTACTTCAACGCCTTGGCGACGGTGGGCAGATCGCGCGCATACAGCTGATCTTGCAGCGCTTTCGAACCGGTAGAGATGATCACTTTGCGATCGGCGCGCAGCGCCGGCGCCAGATAAGCGAAGGTTTTGCCGGTGCCGGTACCGGCTTCCACCACCAGCTCCTGCTTGAAATTGATCGCCTCGGTGACGGCTTGCGCCATCTGCCGTTGCGGCTCACGCGGTTTGAATCCCTTGATAGCCTGCGCCAAGGCGCCGTCTGTTGCAAAATCGTCTGTCACGCTGTCTCTCTGCCGGTGTCATTCAGCGGTGATTATGCCAAGCCTGCCGCCCGGCTACCACCCACTTTATCGCCGCGCTTTTTCATCGTCGGCTGTGCTACCCTTAGCGCGACTATGAAATGGAGATAAGCAAATGAATATCGAAAGAATTGATCCCGATCAGCGCTGGTCCGAAGCCGTAGTGCACAACGAGACCGTTTACTACACCAGCGTGCCGGAAAACCTGGATGACGACGCGACCGCGCAGACCGCCAACGCCCTCGCCGCCATCGACGTCCTGCTGGCGCGCGTCGGTTCGGATAAAAGCCGTATTCTGGATGCCACCATTTTCCTGGCCAACAGCGCCGACTTCGCCGCGATGAACGCCGCCTGGGACGCCTGGGTGGTCGCCGGCAGCGCGCCGGTGCGCTGCACCGTGCAGGCGCAGTTGATGAATCCGAAGTACAAGGTGGAAATCAAAATCATCGCCGCGCTGTAAGCCTGAGCGCAGACGAAAAAAAACCGCAGACGACGACGCCTGCGGTTTTTTATTGCCCGCTATCAGGACAGTTTGAGGATCACCATCCCCGTCAGCAGCAGCGCCAGGCCAATCCAGCCTTTGGCGTTCAGCCGCTGGCCGAACATGATCCAGCCTGCGGCGATGGTGGCGGCGATACCGAAACCGCCCCACAGTGCATAAGCGATCGACAGATCGATGCCCTTCACCGCCTGTGCCAGGGCGCTGAACGCGCCGAGCACCGACAGCAGCGACAACAGCCCCAGCCAAACTTTACGGAAGCCGTCCGACATCTTCAGGAAGATGTTGGCGATAATTTCCAGCACGATCGCCAGTCCCAGGAACCCAATGTGGTACAACTCAAACTGTTGCATGGTTGTCACCTCGCGGGCTGACCTGTTTTCGCTCTTTGCGGGTGCCGGATTTCACCAGCATGATGCCGGCGATCAGCGTCGCCAGGCCCAGCACCTTCAGCGCCGAGATCGGCTCGTCGAACCACAGCACGCTGAACAGGGTAATGAACAGAATGCCGATGCCTTCCCACAGCGCATAAGCTACGCCCAGCGCCACGCGTTTTACCGCCACCGACAGCAACACATAAGACGCGGTGATCATCACGTACATCACGATGTGCCCGATCATGCCGCCATTGACGCTGGCGTATTTCATCGACAAGGTGCCGATGATTTCGGTCATGATGGCCAAGCCTAAAAAGATCCAATAAATCATAATTTTTCTCCCAAACGGCGAATAACGCGCGCCAAGGCATATTTATCCCGATTTATCTCGTCGAACGGCCGCAGTGCGGCGCGCAAGACGCAGAGATCCCTGGGGATAAACTGACCCAAACGCAAAAAGAATGTTTGCCCGGCTGAACGGTAGCGTGAAGGCCTAAGCCCGCCACCCGCACCGGTTAAGAGAGAAAGACGCTATAGCTCGCTGCACCAGTGATGCTCACTGGCAAGGATCGCAGACAGGAAGAGTTGGCACGTAGAGGTTCTGAGGGTAGTTCCGTTAATAGTCATCATAATAGTTCTCTATTATCAGCCGCACACCGTGCGATTTGCCCAATATCCTCATAAAAGTAAAATTTTTGACTGAGATATTTTTACCACAGCCAAAATAAGAAAGCAAACTGCCGTTTTCATAAAAAGCGGAAAAAAATGGGTTAAAAATAAGAAAGTTAATCACGATAAAAATCAAAAAAGGCTCAACGAAGCGTTGAGCCTTGCGATATTCGCGGGTGCGCAAATAAGCGCCAACATCAGGCGCGGCGCGGGTTACAACGCGGCGCCGCTGACGGCGCTGCGCGCCAGTTCAGTGATGCGCGCATAGTCGCCGCTTTCGAGCGCATCCGCCGGCACCAGCCAGGAACCGCCGATACACAGCACGCTTTTCAGCGCCAGATAGTCGCGGTAGTTGTTCGGCGTAATGCCGCCGG
Source organism: Serratia sp. Nf2 (assembly GCF_003028435.1). NCBI lineage: Bacteria > Pseudomonadati > Pseudomonadota > Gammaproteobacteria > Enterobacterales > Yersiniaceae > Serratia > Serratia sp. Nf2. The sequence goes on from NZ_PYTW01000001.1 coordinate 457,049, forward strand.
TCGGGCAAAAACGCACCTGCGGGAACGGGCCGCCGATCGCTTGCAGTGCCTTCACGCCGCCGTTGGCTTCCGCCGGGAAGAATTTGAATTCGCGCAGGCCGTGATCCATACCCTGCATCAGCTCCGAAACGGTGCTGATGCCCGGGATCAGCGGGATTGGCCCCGCCGTCGCCGCCTGCAGCAAGGCTTCGGTCAGCCCCGGGCTGATGGCGAACTGCGCCCCCGCCTCGGTCACCTCCCGCAGCTGCTGCGGATTGATCACCGTACCGGCGCCGATAATGGCCTCCGGCACCTCTTTGGCGATAGCGCGGATAGCCTCCAGCCCGCAGGCGGTGCGCAGCGTCACCTCCAATACCCGCACGCCGCCGGCAACCAGCGCTTTCGCCAGCGGCACCGCCTGCTCCAGCTTGTTGATCACGATAACAGGCACCACCGGTCCCGCCGTCAGGATCTGCTCGGCGCTGGTTTTCCAGTTTTTCATCGTTATTTCTCCATTACTCGCGGTTAACAATGGCACGCCCCTGCCACAGGGCTCCGCGCAAATGCGCGGACGTCCGGCCGTACCGTAAGTGATGTGGCCCACGCGCAGATCGCAGGCAAAAAAAAGCCGGCAGACAGGCTGCCGGCATTGCGCATTACTCGAACTCGTTCCAGGAACGGCCGTCGCGGGTGATCATCGCCACCGAGGCCACCGGCCCCCAGGTGCCCGCCTGATAAGGCTTCGGTGCCTCGTTGTCGGCTTTCCATGCGTCCATGATGGAGTCGACCCACTTCCAGGCTTCTTCCACTTCATCGCGGCGCACGAACAGCGCCTGAATGCCGCGCATGGTCTCCAGCAGCAGGCGCTCGTAGGCGTCCGCCACGTGCTCCTGGTTGAAGGTTTCCGAGAAGCTCAGGTCCAGCTTGGTGGTCTGCAGACGGTGCTTGTGATCCAGCCCCGGCACCTTGTTCAGCACCTGAATTTCGATGCCTTCGTCCGGCTGCAGGCGGATGGTCAGCTTGTTCTGCGGCAGCTGCTGGTAAGAATCGCTGAACAGGTTAAGCGGCGGGTTTTTGAAGTACACCACCACTTCCGAGCATTTGGTCGGCAGGCGTTTACCGGTACGCAGGTAGAACGGCACCCCGGCCCACTGCCAGTTGTCGATATCCACGCGGATGGAGACGAAAGTTTCGGTGCTGCTGCTCTTGTTCGCCCCTTCCTCTTCCAGATAACCCGGCACTTTCTTGCCCTGGACGAAACCGGCGGTGTACTGACCGCGCACGGTGGTTTCCCGTACATTGGTCTGATTGATACGGCGCAGCGAACGCAGTACCTTCACCTTCTCGTCGCGGATACGGTCGGTGGTCAGATCCGCCGGCGGCGACATGGCGATCATGGTCAGGATCTGCAGCAGGTGGTTCTGGATCATGTCACGCATCTGGCCGGCCTGGTCGAAGTAACCCCAGCGTCCTTCGATGCCCACCTCTTCCGCCACGGTGATCTGCACCGAATCGATGGTGCGGTTATCCCAGTTGGAGGCGAACAGCGAGTTGGCGAAACGCAGCGCCAACAGGTTCAGCACCGTCTCTTTGCCGAGATAGTGGTCGATACGGTAAACCTGGGATTCGTTGAAGTACTCCGCCACCTGATCGTTTATCACGCGGGAAGACGCCAGATCGGTGCCCAGCGGTTTTTCCATCACCACGCGTGCCGGCTCATGGTTCAGCTTGGCTTCGCCCAACCCTTTGCAGATGGCGCCGAAGGTGCTTGGCGGCATGGCGAAGTAGTTGATGGTGGTGCGGTGTTTCTGATCCAGCATTTTACCCAGTTTGGTAAAGTTCTTGCTGTCGTTGACGTCCAGATTGCAGAAGTCCAGGCGCGCGCTCAGCGTGGCCCAGAGTTCGTCATCCAGTTTTTCCTTCATGAAGGTGCCAAGCGCTTCCTTGACCACTTCGGTATAAGCTTTTTTATCCCACTCCGCGCGGCCAACGCCGATGATCCGCGTATCCGGGTGGATGTGTCCGGCTTTCTCTAACTGGTACAGGGAAGGCAGCAGCTTACGGCGCGCCAAATCACCTTTCGCGCCGAAAATAACCAGGTCACACGCCTGGGCTGTAGAGGTTACCGCCATGTTCATCTCCTCGTTGCAGGATATTTGTAATTTTCTTACATTACTAATGTACTCTGTTTGACTACGGCCAGCAAACCCGGTGCAAAAGCAGGAAAAAGACCTCAAGATTCCAGTGGTAGCGCCAATGCGCGCCAGCGCCCTCACAGCGGGCAAAACTGTAACTTTTCGTCTTTTTTGACGCTCTGTTACCATTATGAAAGTTAGACACAGGTCATATTCTGGTGAAAAAAGCCTGCATACGCCCTGTCGAGACTGCCAACGGTTACCAGCACGTAGTATATTTTCACTAAACCGGCATTGATTTCTCCTTTGTTTGAAATCGACATACCCTATCGATTCCAGGTTACAGCCGCTCGTTTGGCGTCAGCTTGCACGGCGAACACGGGCGAAATTCGACGCTGTTGCTTGAAAGCCACAGGGATAAAACCATGAGTGACTCTCGTTATATGAATACGCTGGACAAAATCCAGAGCCATCTGGAACGCCTGAGCAAATCTGAAAGGAAAGTCGCCGAGGTGATCCTGGCCTCCCCACAGACCGCCATTCACTCCAGCATTGCCACGCTGGCCCGCATGGCAGACGTCAGCGAACCCACCGTCAACCGTTTTTGCCGCCGCCTTGATACCAAAGGCTTTCCCGACTTCAAACTGCATCTCGCCCAAAGCCTGGCTAACGGCACGCCCTACGTAAACCGTAACGTAGAGGAAGACGACAGCGTCGATTCCTATACCAGCAAGATCTTCGAATCGGTCATGGCCAGCCTGGATACAGTAAAGGCAAATTTGGATATTGCCGCAATCAATCGTGCGGTTGACCTGCTCACCCAGGCAAAAAAGATCTCTTTCTTCGGCCTCGGCGCCTCCGCGGCGGTGGCGCACGACGCGATGAACAAATTTTTCCGCTTCAATATCCCGGTGGTCTACTTCGATGACATCGTCATGCAGCGCATGAGCTGCATGAACTCCGGCGAAGGCGACGTGGTGGTGTTGATCTCACACACCGGCCGCACCAAAAATCTGGTGGAGATGGCCCACCTGGCGCGAGAAAACGACGCCACGGTACTGGCTATCACCTCCCGCGACACCCCGCTCGCCCAAGCGGCGACTCTCGCTTTGCTGCTCGACGTGCCCGAAGACACCGACGTTTACATGCCGATGGTGTCGCGGATCGCGCAATTAACGCTCATTGACGTGCTCGCCACCGGATTTACCTTGCGCCGAGGGGCTAAATTCAGAGATAACTTGAAGCGGGTCAAAGAAGCGCTCAAAGAATCGCGCTTTGATAAAGGGGTGGTCATTCCCAACAGTTTTGACTCGTGACCTGACGAAGAAAAAAATCGCCGTTCAACAGACATTTGAATGACGGCATCAGAGGCTGTACCCTGTTAATATGCTCATGCGGGTAACCCGGGTGAAATATCAGTGTTGTAAAATTACATTTCACGCCTGGTTTCGTTATCCGACGTTATCGCAACACCAATATTTGCTTCACCAGTCAACGGAGTAATACATGTCCAGACGGCTCAGAAGAACCAAAATCGTTACCACCCTGGGTCCGGCTACAGACCGCGACAATAATCTGGAAAAGATCATTGCCGCCGGCGCCAACGTAGTTCGGCTTAACTTCTCCCACGGCAGCCCGGAAGATCACCAGGCTCGCGCTGACAAAGTGCGCGAAATCGCCGCCAAGCTGGGACGTCACGTCGCTATCCTCGGCGATCTGCAAGGGCCGAAAATCCGCGTTTCCACCTTCAAGGAAGGCAAAATCTTCCTCAACGTGGGCGATAAATTCCTGCTGGACGCCAACCTGTCAAAAGGCGAAGGCGATAAAGAAAAAGTCGGTATCGACTACAAAGGCCTGCCTGCCGACGTGGTGCCGGGCGATGTCCTGCTGCTAGACGACGGCCGCGTTCAGTTGAAAGTGCTCGAAGTTCAGGGCATGAAAGTGTTTACCGAAGTCACCGTCGGCGGCCCGCTGTCCAACAACAAGGGCATCAACAAGCTCGGCGGCGGCCTGTCGGCCGAAGCGCTGACCGAGAAAGACAAGGCAGACATCGTGACCGCCGCCAAGATTGGCGTCGACTACCTGGCGGTCTCCTTCCCGCGTACCGGTGAAGACCTGAACTATGCTCGCCGCCTGGCGCGCGACGCCGGCTGCAACGCCAAGATCGTGTCCAAGGTTGAGCGCGCCGAAGCGGTCTGCAGCGACGAAGCGATGGACGACATTATTCTGGCCTCCGACGTGGTGATGGTTGCTCGTGGCGACCTCGGCGTCGAAATCGGCGATCCGGAACTGGTCGGCATTCAGAAGAAACTGATCCGCCGCGCCCGCACCCTGAACCGCGCGGTGATCACCGCGACCCAGATGATGGAGTCGATGATCACCAACCCGATGCCGACCCGCGCCGAAGTCATGGACGTGGCCAACGCCGTGCTGGACGGCACCGACGCCGTTATGCTGTCGGCGGAAACCGCCGCCGGCCAATACCCGGCGGAAACCGTGGCGGCGATGGCGCGCGTTTGTCTGGGCGCCGAGAAGATCCCAAGCATCAACGTCTCCAAGCACCGCCTGGACGTACAGTTCGACAACATCGAAGAGGCGATCGCCATGTCTTCGATGTATGCCGCCAACCACCTGAAAGGCGTTACCGCACTGATCGCCATGACCGAATCCGGCCGCACCGCGCTGATGATGTCGCGCATCAGCTCCGGCCTGCCGATCTTCGCCATGTCGCGCCATGAGCACACGCTGAACCTGACCGCGCTGTATCGCGGCGTGACGCCGGTGTATTTCGACAGCCACAAAGACGGCGTGATCGCCGCCAATGAAGCCGTCAATCGCCTGCGCGACAAAGGCTTCCTGGTCTCCGGCGATCTGGTGATCGTCACCCAGGGCGACGTGATGGAAACCGTCGGCACCACCAATACCAGCCGTATCCTGCGCGTCGAGTAATTCACGCCGCAGACGAAATGCCGGCCGGCTCTCGCAGGCCGGCATTTTTTTTGCCCTGACACCGCCATAAACGACGGAGAACGCCATGCTCCACCAACACAATCCCGCAGCGAGCGGTGATGAGCTCGATCTCGACGGCCACGGCCTGACGCAGCTCGACGAGTCGCCGTTAGCCGGCCATGCGCTGCGCAAGATTAGCCTGTACAACAATCAGCTGACGGTCTTCCCCGCCTCGATCTTCCGGCACCGAAATCTGCGGGTCCTGAATATCTCCTGCAATCAGCTCGGCCACCTGCCGCCGGAGATTGGCCAGTTGCAACAGCTCGAGATGTTCGACTTTGGCCACAATCGCGCAAGCGAACTCCCCGAAGAACTGGGGCAGCTGCATCGGCTGAAATACCTCTATCTGAGCGATAACGGCTTTAGCGAGCTGCCGCGCTCGCTGGCGCAGCTGCAGCAGTTGGTTTACCTCAACGCGACCGACAACCATTTAACCGCTTTGCCACAGGCAATACCGGGGCTTGCGGCATTGCAGGAGCTGCGTTTATACAACAACCGCATCAGCAGCCTGCCCATCGAAATCGGGCAACTGCGCGCGCTACGCGAACTGCATATCATGAAAAATGCCCTGACCTCGCTGCCGGCGGAAATGGCTCAGCTCGGTGAGCTGGAGATACTCGACGCGGCTAACAATGCCATCGCCGAGCTGCCGCAGACCTTCTGTCGGTTGCCGCGGTTGAGCGAGCTGAACCTGCGTTTCAATCAGCTAACGCGCCTGCCAGAAAATATCGGTGAGCTGACGACGCTGAGAAGTCTGGATCTGCGCGCCAACCTCCTGAGCGACCTGCCGGAAAGCCTCGGCGAACTGAGCCGCCTGCGCAAGCTGGACCTGCGCTGGAATGATTTCACCCGCACGCCTAAAGTCGTCGACATCCTGCGGGCTCGCGGCTGTATGGTGCACATCTGAAGAGACGCCGGCCGGGTTGTGGCCCAGCCGGCGTTAGCGTTAGACAGGATTAACGATACAGATCGTCGCGCGAGTAAGGTTCAATCTCCCCCTCTTTACGCGTCTTCAGCAGTTTGAGGATCCAGGTGTACTGTTCCGGGTTCGGGCCCACCAGATTTTCCACCTCTTCGTTCATGCGGCGGGCAATGCGCGGATCGTCGGCTTCGGCCAGATCGTCCATCGGCTCGCGAATATAAATATCCAGCATGCTGGTTTTGCCGTCGTACACCGGGAACAAAGGCACGATCGCCGCACGACACACCTTCATCAACCGACCTACCGCCGGCAGCGTCGCCTTATAGGTCGCGAAGAAATCGACGAACTCGCTGTGCTCGGCGCCGTGATCCTGATCGGGCAGATAGTAGCCCCAATACCCCTGCCGCACCGAACTGATAAACGGTTTGATACCGTCGTTGCGCGCGTGCATGCGGCCGCCGAATTTACGACGTACGGCGTTCCAGAGGTAGTCGATCAGCTGATTGCGCTGATTGTGGAACATCGCGGCCATCGGTTGGCCGCGCGCGGCCATCAACATCGCTGGCACATCGACAGCCCAGCCGTGAGGCACCAGGAAAATCACGTTGCGCCCTTCCGCCCGGATCTTGTCCAACACCTCTTCACCGTGCCAACGCACGCGCTTGAGCACTTTCTCGGGCTTGGTGCAGGCCAGTTCCGCCATCAGCACCATCGACTGCGGCGCGCAGGCGAACATCTGGTCGATGATGTGCTCGCGTTCGCTTTCCGGCAGCTCCGGCAGGCAATACAGCAAATTGATGCGGGCACGACGTCGCGCGCCCTTCGCCAGCTTGCCGGCCAGTTTGCCGACCGCACCCAGCACCGGATCGCGCAGGCGCGCAGGCACCAGCGAAATACCGGCCATCAGGCCGGTTCCCAACCACACGCCCCAGTAGCGCGGATATAAAAAGGCTTTTTGAAACTGCGGAATGAACTCTACGTTCGATTTCTTCTCGTTTTGCATGCACATGCTCTTCGCTTAGCGATTCGGCTAATCATAATTGCCATCACCGATTTTGCAATTAACAACCGCGAACCACCCAGATAAAACAGCATCGGCCCGCAATCAGGCCGATGAAATTAACGGCGCCGGAGCGCCGGAAAAAGGGGGACGTTAATCCAACTGCAGTTGAGGAACCACTTCCTTCACCTGTGCCAGATAATCGCTGCGGTCTTTGCCGCCCAACCCTTCGGAACGCGGCAGCTTGGCCGTCAGCGGGTTCACCGCCTGTTGGCCGGTCCACAGTTCAAAGTGCAGGTGTGGCCCGGTGGAACGGCCGGTGTTGCCGGAGAGCGCAATGCGATCGCCGCGTTTCACCTTCTGGCCCGGTTTCACCAGCAGTTTTTTCAGGTGCATATAACGTGTGGTGTACTGGCGACCGTGGCGGATCGCCACATAGTTGCCCGCCGCGCCGCTGCGCTTGGCGATCACCACCTCACCGTCGCCGACCGCCAGCACCGGCGTGCCGACAGGCATGGCGAAATCGACGCCCTTGTGCGGCGCCACGCGGCCGGTCACCGGGTTCACGCGGCGCGGGTTGAAGTTGGAGGAGATGCGGAACTGTTTCATGGTCGGGAAACGCATGAAGCCACGCGCCAGGCCAGAGCCCTGACGATCGTAGAATTTGCCGTCTTCGGCGCGGATCGCATAGTAATCTTTGCCGCCGGTGCGCAGACGCACGCCCAGCAGCTGGCTTTGCGATTTCTTACCGTCGAAATGTTCGCGCGACATCAGTACGGAGAACTGGTCGCCTTTGCGCAGCTTGCGGAAATCGAGCTGCCACTGCAGCGCCTTGATCACCGCATTGATTTCGTTTCGGCTCAGCCCGGCGTCGCCGGCGCTGCTGACGAAACTGCCGTTGACCCGGCCGCTGATCACGTTGTTGCGCCATTCACCCTGCTGTGCCTCTTTCGACTCTTTGAAGCTATTGCCGACGCGGTCATAGGTGCGGGTTTCGCGGCGAGAAACTTCCCAGGTCAACTGCTGCAGATCGCCCGCATCATTGACGGTCCACGACAGCTGTTGGCCGATCTTCAGATTACGCAGATCGCGGTTTTGCGAAGCCAGCAAGGTGACATCCGACATATCAATGCCGTACTGCGTCAGAATGCTGCCGAGGGTGTCGCCGGTGGAAACCACATATTCATGCACGCCATCGTCGCCGGCATCTTTCTGATCCAGCTCATCCTGCGGGATTTCGTCATCAGGGGTGGGTTGGTCGGCATCAATCGGCTCACTGGCTTCGGGGAGCAATGACCGCATCTGGCTGGATTCTAACTCGACGCTCTTGGCGATGGGATTGTGTTCTGGGTGGTAAACAAAAGGCCGCCAAACAGCGACGGCCAATGTGACGACTGTCAGCGACCCCAGCATGACGCGGTGGGGCCGTGGCAGGTTGTTATACGCCAGAGCGATAGTTCGGACTATCTGCTGCACTCGATATTATCCTCATAAGCTTTACTTCAGGCAGCTCACGTACTGGTTTGACAGCTGAGTCAGGAATTTCCCATAGCTGTCCTTCCCCAGCGCGATGCCGATGCCCAGCGGGTCCAGCGTTCCGGAACGCACTTTGGTACCCTTGGCAACGGCATTGATTACGGCCGGCCTGAATTGTGGCTCAGCAAAAACGCATACCGCTTTCTGCTCAACCAACTGTGTTCGAATTTGGTGTAGGCGCTGTGCTCCAGGCTGAATTTCGGGATTGACGGTGAAATGGCCCAGCGGACTCAAACCGTAGTGTTTCTCAAAGTAGCCGTAAGCATCATGAAAAACAAAATAACCCTTACCTTGCACAGGCGTAAGCATGTTACCAACATTTTTGTCAGTTTGCGTCAGCAGATTCTCGAACTGGCGCAGGTTTGCGTCTAATTTGTCCTTATTTTGCGGCATAAGTTCCAACAATCTGTCGTGAATCGCGATCGCGGTCACTTTTGCTATCTCCGGCGACAGCCAAACGTGCATATTGTACTCGCCGTGATGATGCCCATGATCGTCATCGGCATGGTTATGCGCTTCGCCTGCATGTTCATGATCGTCGTCATCTTCGCCTTTCATCAGCAACGGCTTCACCGCAGGCAGTTCGCTGATGGCCAGCTTGCGGGTTGCCGAGATCGGCACCAGCGCCTTGTTCAGGAACGCTTCCATGTCCGGCCCGACCCACAGCACCAGGTCCGCAGAGCGCAAACGCTGAATATCGGAAGGACGCAGCGCAAAATCGTGCGGCGAAGCGCCGTCCGGCAGCAACACCTCGGTCGGCGTCACGCCGTCGGCGATCGCCGATGCGATAAAGCCTAACGGACGAATCGAGGTCACCACCGCAGCGGAAGCGCTGCTCAGCGGGCCGGCCATCAACAGTGCGCTGGCCAACAGCGTGCGCTGCAACCATTTATTTTTCGTTGCCATCATCAGTAATCCCATCGTTTTCATCAACAAGGCGTGATATTATAACATTCGCTTCGTTCTGCAACCTGTAATCTCGAGATGTCTACACTGATAACGCTAAAAAATATCTCCGTCGCCTTCGGCAGCCGCAAGGTGCTGTCGAACATTTCCCTCAGCCTGCAACCCGGCCGTATTCTCACGCTGCTGGGCCCGAACGGCGCGGGCAAGTCTACGCTGGTGCGCGTGGTGCTGGGATTGGTCAAACCGACTGCCGGCACGCTGGAGCGTGAGCCCGATCTGCGCATTGGCTACGTGCCGCAAAAGCTGCACCTCGACGCCACCCTGCCGCTGACCGTCAACCGCTTTATGCGTCTCAAGCCCGGCGTAAAGAAAGCCGACATTCTGCCGGCGCTCAAGCGCGTGCACGCCGCCCACCTGCTCGACCAGCCGATGCAAAAGCTCTCCGGGGGCGAAAACCAACGCGTGCTCCTGGCGCGAGCGCTGCTGAACAAACCGCAGTTGCTGGTGCTGGACGAACCCACGCAGGGAGTGGACGTCAACGGCCAGCTGGCGCTGTACGATCTCATCGATCAGCTGCGTAAAGAGCTGGGCTGCGCCGTGCTGATGGTGTCGCACGATCTGCATCTGGTGATGGCGAAAACCGACGAGGTCTTGTGCCTCAATCAGCACATCTGCTGCTCCGGGGCACCGGAGGTGGTATCGATGCATCCCGAATTTATCGCCATGTTCGGCAACCGCGGCGCAGAGCAACTGGCGGTGTATCGCCACCATCACAACCACCGCCACGACCTGCAGGGAAGAATTGTTTTGAAGAAAACCGGGAGCCGCGAAGCATGATTGAACTGTTACTTCCCGGCTGGCTGGCCGGCGTGTTGTTGGCTGGTGCCGCCGGGCCACTGGGTTCCTTCGTAGTCTGGCGCCGCATGTCCTACTTTGGCGATACCCTGGCGCATGCCTCGTTGCTCGGCGTCGCCTTTGGCCTGCTGCTGGACATCAATCCCTTCTATGCGGTGATCGCCATTACGCTGCTGCTGGCCCTGGCCCTGGTGTGGCTGGAACGCCGCCCGCAGCTTTCAGTGGATACCCTGCTCGGCATTCTGGCCCACAGCGCCCTGTCGCTGGGCCTGGTAGTGGTGGCGTTGATGTCTAACGTGCGGGTCGATCTGATGGCCTACCTGTTCGGCGATCTGCTGTCGGTCACGCTGAGCGATATCGTGATGATCGCCGGCGGCGTCGCCGTGGTGCTGCTGGTGCTGTGGTGGCAGTGGCGCGATCTGCTGTCGATGACCATCAGCCCGGAGCTGGCGCACGTCGACGGCGTTAACCTGGTGCGCGCACGCACCGTGTTGATGCTGGTTACCGCGTTGACCATCGGTCTGGCGATGAAATTCGTCGGCGCGCTGATCATCACCTCGCTGCTGATCATTCCGGCAGCCACCGCTCGCCGCTTCGCGCGCACGCCGGAACAAATGGCCGGCGTCGCAGTGCTGCTCGGCATGGTAGCCGTCACCGGCGGCCTGGCCTTCTCGGCGTTTTACGATACGCCGGCCGGCCCTTCGGTGGTGCTCTGCGCCGCCGTGCTGTTCGTGCTGAGCTTGTTCAAAAAACAGCAGGCTTAATTAACGCCGGGATATGACAAGGGCCGCATCTGCGGCCCTTTTTATGGCGGATTGAAGCCTTACCCTTCTCGCTCGAGCCCAAAGTGCCGGTAGGCGTGCTGCGTCGCCAGACGGCCGCGCGGCGTGCGCTGGATAAAGCCCTGCTGGATCAGGAACGGCTCAATCACGTCTTCGATAGTCTCACGCTCTTCGCCGATCGCCGCCGCCAGGTTGTCCAGTCCGACCGGGCCGCCGGTAAACTTGTCGATAATCGCTAACAGCAGCTTGCGATCCATATAGTCGAAACCTTCGGCATCGACGTTGAGCATATCGAGCGCCTGCGCCGCCACCGAACCGCTGATCACGCCGTTGGCGCGCACCTCGGCAAAGTCGCGCACCCGGCGCAACAGGCGGTTAGCGATACGCGGCGTCCCCCGCGCGCGGCGGGCCACTTCATGGGCACCCTCGTCGGACAGCTCCAGCCCCAGACAGCCGGCACTGCGCGAGACGATGTGCTGCAGATCCGCCACCTGATAAAACTCCAGCCGCTGAACAATGCCGAAGCGATCGCGCAGCGGCGAGGTCAGCGAGCCGGCGCGGGTGGTAGCGCCCACCAAGGTAAACGGCGGCAGATCGAGCTTAATCGAACGCGCCGCCGGCCCTTCGCCGATCATGATATCCAGCTGATAGTCTTCCATCGCCGGATACAGCACTTCTTCCACCACCGGTGACAAACGGTGGATTTCGTCAATGAACAACACGTCGTGCGGTTCAAGGTTGGTCAGCATCGCCGCCAAATCGCCCGCCTTCTCCAGCACCGGGCCGGAGGTGGTGCGCAGATTCACGCCCATTTCGTTGGCCACGATGTTGGCCAGGGTGGTTTTCCCCAGGCCCGGCGGGCCGAAGATCAGCAGATGGTCGAGCGCGTCGCCGCGCTGCTTGGCCGCCTGGATGAAGATCTCCATCTGCTCGCGTACGTGCGGCTGGCCAACGTATTCGGTCAACAGCTTGGGACGAATGGCGCGATCGAGGACTTCTTCCTCGTTGATCGGTTCGGCGGAGATCAGACGATCGGCTTCAATCATTATCTACCTCTTAGCGGCCTTACAAAGCAGCGCGCAGCGCGTCGCGGATCAGCGTCTCGCAGTCGGCGCCCGGTTTGGCAATTTTGCTGATCATGCGGCTGGCTTCCTGCGGCTTATAGCCCAGCGCCACCAGCGCCGAAACAGCTTCGGCTTCGGCGTCCGCTTCAGGCGCTTTGGCGGCGGCGGACGGCAGACTGATCTCGCTGCTGCTGTTGAACAGGTCGCCGTTCAGCCCTTTGAAGCGGTCTTTCATCTCCACCACCAGGCGCTCGGCAGTTTTCTTGCCTACGCCCGGCAGCTTGACCAGTGCAGTGATCTCTTCACGCTCCACCGCGCTGACGAACTGCTGCGCGGACATGCCGGACAGGATCGCCAGCGCCAGTTTTGGCCCGACGCCGTTGACCTTGATCAGCTCGCGGAACAGCGCACGCTCCTGCTTGTCGTTAAAACCGTACAGCAGCTGCGCGTCTTCACGCACCACGAAGTGGGTAAACACGATAGCCTCTTGCCCCAGTTCCGGCAGCTCGTAAAAGCAGGTCATCGGCATGTGTACCTCATAGCCCACGCCGTTCGCCTCCAGTAACACCAGCGGCGGCTGCTTTTCCAGAATATTTCCTCTGAGACGACCTATCATTTACCCTCCTGCAGAATGACCGGGCATGGCGCCCTGCCATGCCGTTGCTGGTAAAGCTTATAACATAAAAAAGGCTGGATGAATATCCAGCCTGAGCAATCATCGCTTTGCGTCAGCGCAAACGCCCGCGCGCCAGGTTCAGCCGCCCTTCGCTCATCCGCAGCACGTTCTGGCTGAGGTGGCAGTGGGTGATGGCGATGGCCAGGGCATCGGCGGCGTCCGCCTGCGGGTTGGCCGAGAGTTTGAGCAGCGAGCGCACCATGTGCTGTACCTGCGCCTTTTCGGCCGCGCCGGTGCCGACCACGGTCTGTTTGACCTGCCGCGCCGCATACTCGAACACTTCCAGATTCTGATTCACCGCCGCCACGATCGCGACGCCGCGCGCCTGACCGAGCTTGAGCGCCGAATCCGGGTTCTTGGCCATAAACACCTGTTCGATGGCGAAGAAGTCGGGCTGAAACTGGGTGATGATCTCACTGACGCCGGCGTAAATCAGCTTCAGCCGCGTCGGCATGTCGTCCACCACCGTGCGGATGCAGCCGCTGGCGATATAGCTCAACTGACGCCCCTGCTGACGGATAAGGCCATAGCCGGTGACGCGTGAGCCGGGATCGATACCGAGTATGATCGCCATATCTACATCCACCTTGCATGCACGGCGCCGCCGAACGGCGGCGCCCGTTTTACCGGATTACAGCGTCGCCGCCACTTCGTCGGAGATTTCACCGTTATGGTAAACTTCCTGCACGTCGTCGCAGTCTTCCAGCATATCGATCAGGCGCAACAGCTTAGGCGCGGTTTCCGCATCCATGTCAGCCTTGGTCGATGGGATCATCGATACTTCCGCCGCTTCGGCTTCGAAGCCCGCCGCGGTCAGCGCGTCTTTCACCGCGCCCAGACTTTCCCAGGCGGTGAACACGTCGATGGCGCCATCGTCATAGGTCACGATGTCTTCCGCACCGGCTTCCAGCGCCGCTTCCATCACGGTGTCTTCATCCAGGCCCGGTGCGTAGGTGATCACGCCTTTCTTGGTGAACAGGTAAGCCACGGAACCGTCGGTGCCGAGGTTGCCGCCGCATTTGGTGAAGGCGTGGCGCACTTCCGCCACGGTGCGGTTGCGGTTGTCGCTCAGGCATTCGATCATGACGGCGGTGCCACCAGGGCCGTAACCTTCATAGATGATGGTTTCCATATTGGTATCATCATCACCGCCCACGCCGCGCGCGATGGCACGGTTCATGGTGTCGCGCGTCATGTTGTTCGACAGCGCCTTGTCCATCGCCGCGCGCAGACGCGGGTTGGAATCCGGATCGCCGCCGCCCAGCTTGGCGGCCGTGACCAGCTCACGAATAATCTTGGTGAAAATTTTACCGCGCTTGGCGTCCTGCGCCGCTTTACGGTGCTTTGTGTTGGCCCACTTACTATGACCTGCCATAAAAAAATCTCCGAAAAAAACTACTGGACTGAATTGATCACGAACTCTTCAATCGCCTGCTGATTGCTCCATGACTTGGTCAACTTCACGGCCTCGGCCGCCTCAAGCCATTGGTAAGCGTGATGCTCGGTAATCACCGGATCGCGCTCCTCGGGCAACGCCAGGCAGAACCAGTGCTCTTTATTGCGCGTGGTTCCCGGCGCATAGCGATGTCGCAAATGGACAAAGAGTTCAAACTCCACGCAGCGCTGGCAATCGAACAACGGCAGGTGCTCTGCTTCGATATCGATACCGACTTCTTCCATGACTTCACGCTGCGCGGCATGCGGCGGCGACTCATCCTGTTCCAGGCTGCCGGTGACCGACTGCCAGAACTCGGTATCGTCGCGCCGCTGTAACATCAGCACCCGACCACTGGATTTCGCGTAAATCACTACCAGGATAGATTCAGGGCGCTTGTAACTCATCACTCGCTCTCTTGTTCCGCACCGGCTTTCTTTACCACGCTGATCGCCAGCTCCTGCAGCGACGCCGGGTTGGCGAAGCTCGGTGCGTCGGTCATCAGACAGGCCGCCGCGGTGGTTTTCGGGAAGGCGATGACGTCGCGGATGTTGTCGGTGCCGGTCAGCAGCATCACCAGACGATCCAGGCCGAAAGCCAGGCCGGCATGCGGCGGCGTACCGTACTTCAACGCGTCCAGCAGGAAGCCGAACTTCTCGCGCTGTTCGTGTTCGTTAATGCCCAGAATGCTGAATACCGTCTGCTGCATTTCGCTGCGGTGAATACGCACCGAACCGCCGCCCACTTCGTAACCGTTGATCACCATGTCATAGGCATTGGCGATGGCGTTGACCGGCGCTGCCGCCAGCTCTTCCGGGCTCATGTCGCGCGGCGAGGTGAACGGGTGGTGCATGGCCGCCAGGCCACCCTCTTCGTCTTCTTCGAACATCGGGAAGTCAACCACCCACAGCGGTGCCCAGCTGTCGAGTTGCGTCAGCGCCAGATCGCGACCCAGCTTCAGACGCAGCGCGCCCATCGCATCGGTGACAATCTTGAAGCTGTCAGCGCCAAAGAACAGGATATCGCCGGTCTGCGCATCGGTGCGCGTCAGGATGCTTTCCAACACGTCCGCGCTGAGGAATTTGGCGATCGGGCTCTGCACGCCTTCCATGCCGGCGGCGCGGTCGTTGACCTTCAGCCACGCCAGGCCTTTGGCGCCGTAGATGTTGACGAAAGCGCCGTACTCGTCGATCTGCTTGCGGGTCAGCTGTGCGCCGCCCGGTACGCGGATCGCCGCCACGCGGCCTTTGGCGTCGTTGGCCGGGCCGGAGAACACTTTAAACTCGACGTCCTTGACCAGGTCAGCCACGTCCACCAGCTCCAGCGGGTTACGCAGGTCCGGCTTATCGGAGCCAAAGCGACGCATCGCTTCGGCGAAGGTCATGACCGGGAAATCGCCCAGATCCACGCCCTTCACGTCCAGCCACAGCTCGCGCGCCAGCTTCTCCATCACTTCACGTACCTGATCGGCGGTCATGAAAGAGGTTTCGACGTCGATCTGGGTGAATTCAGGCTGACGGTCCGCACGCAGGTCTTCGTCACGGAAGCATTTGACGATCTGGTAGTAACGATCGAAGCCGGACATCATCAGCAGCTGTTTGAACAGCTGCGGGGACTGCGGCAGCGCGTAGAATTTGCCCTTGTGCACGCGGCTCGGCACCAGGTAATCGCGGGCACCTTCCGGCGTCGCCTTGGTCAGCATCGGCGTTTCGATATCGAGGAAGCCGTGGCTGTCCATAAAGCGGCGCACGAAGCTGGTGATTTTGGCGCGGGTCTTCAGACGCTCGGCCATTTCCGGGCGACGCAGATCCAGGTAGCGGTATTTCAGGCGCGCTTCTTCGCTGTTGACCTGGTTGGAGTCCAGCGGCAGCGGCTCGGAGCGGTTGATGATCTCCAGCGCGTGGGCGAATACTTCCACTTCGCCGGTGGCCATATCTTTATTGATCTGGCTGTCCGGACGCGCACGCACGGTGCCGACGATCTGGATGCAGAACTCATTGCGCAGGTCGTAGGCCTTGTCGAACGCCACTTTCTGGTCCGGATCGAAGAACACCTGCACGATGCCTTCGCGGTCGCGCATATCAATAAAGATCAGGCCGCCGAGATCGCGACGACGATTGACCCAACCACACAGAGTGACTTCCTGGCCCACGTGGGACAGATTCAACTGCCCGCAATATTCAGTACGCATACGCTATCCTTTTACACAGCCGATGCCGCGCCGGGCTACTGTGCCCCTGTCGCGCGGCTGTTATCTGATAAATTCTACTTGTTACCCGGTTTAAAATCCGTCGCATACCAGCCGGTGCCCTTAAGCTGGAAACCGGAGGACGAGATCAACTTGGTCAACGCGGGCTGCCCACACGCCGGGCAGTCTGCCAGCGGCGCATCGGAAAATTTTTGCAATTTCTCTAACCGATGGTTGCAAGCACCACATGCATATTCATAAATCGGCATAGGTCGTTGGATTAAAGAGTGTTGAAAAAAGGGAGTCATTATAAAGGAAATTCATCCGCCCGATAAGTGCGAACACAGCATTGTTACTGCACTAAATGGCGCGTTTTTGCTCGAATCAACACATCGGTTAACAAATTTCCCATTAACCTGCGACAGTTTTTTCACGTAGCCTGATTCTCCTCCGGTTTTGCGCCGTACGCTGCTCGCCTGGCGAACCGAACAGTTTTTATCCACTTCGCAACGAGATGAAATCCATGCTGAAACTTGACGCCCAAACCACCGCTCTGGTGCTGATCGATTTGCAAAACGGCATTCTGCCCTACGCCGGCGGCCCGCACAGCGCCGACCAGGTGGTGGCGAACGCCGCCCTGCTGGCCGCCCGTTTTCGCCTGCTGGGCGCGCCGGTGCTGCTGGTGCGCGTCGGCTGGTCCGACTCCTTCGCCGAAGCGCTGAAACAGCCGGTGGACAAACCGGCTCCCGCGCCCGCCGGCGGCTTGCCGGCCAGTTGGTGGGAGTTCCCCGCACCGCTGGCGGTCAATGACAGCGATATTCGGGTGACTAAGCGCCAATGGGGCGCCTTCTACGGCACCGATCTGGATTTACAGCTGCGCCGCCGCGGCATCAAATCCGTGGTGCTGGGCGGCATCTCCACCAATATCGGCGTGGAATCCACCGCCCGCGCCGCCTGGGAACACGGCTATGAGCTGGTGATCGCCGAGGACGTCTGCAGCGCACAGAACGCGGAAATGCATCGTTTCGCGTTCGAACACATCTTCCCGCGTTTGGCGCGGGTGCGCGACACCGGCGAAATTCTTGCCGCGCTCGACCGGTAACGTTAAGTTGTAGCCTGATAAGCCAAGGATAAGTAAAGGAAGACGACGCCGTGATCTACATCGGACTGCCACAGTGGCAACATTCAGCCTGGAACCGTATCGGGCTGCGTGACTTGGCGGATTACAGCCGCTACTTCAACTGCGTGGAAGGCAACACCACCTTCTACGCGCTACCGAAGCTGGAAATCGTGCAACGCTGGCGCGACATGACCGGTGACGATTTTCGCTTCTGCTTCAAATTCCCGTCGGACATCAGCCACAAGGCCGCCCTGCGCAACTGTGCCGCCGAACTGCAGGCGTTTTACCACTGCCTGAGCCCTGTGCATCAGCGCATCGGCCAACTGTGGCTGCAGCTGCCCGCCGCCTTCGGCCCAGACGAGCTGCCGCGCATGTGGCAGTTTTTCGAAAACCTGCCGAAGGAATTCACCTACGGCGTAGAAGTGCGTCACCCGGCGTTTTTCGCCAAGGGCGAGGCAGAGCGCGCGCTGAATCAAGGGTTGCATCAGCGCGGCATCAATCGGGTGATCCTCGACAGCCGCCCGGTGCATCACGCCGCCCCCAACACCGCCGCCGTGCGCGATGCGCAGCAGAAAAAACCGAAGCTGCCGGTACACGCTCTGGTCACCGCCGGCCAACCGCTGGTGCGCTTTATCGGCGGCGACCAGTTGGCCGATAACCTGCGCTGGTTCGACGCCTGGCAGCAAAAACTGCCGCTGTGGCAGCAGCAGCATCAGCCCTATCTGTTTATTCATACGCCGGACAACGGCGATTCGCCCCAACAGGCGCAAAAAATTTGGCAGCAGCTGCGCCTGGCGATCCCCGATTTGCCTGCGCCACCTGACTGGCCAGAGCAAGATGCACTGTTTTGACCTATTAATCTGACCAATAACATCAAATATTTCCCCGCGACAGTGAATACAATGACGGCTATGATGCTGGCTGCCAGTTTTGGTTAGGGAACGGAGTTAAAAATGGTAAGCGCGCTTTATGTGGTGCTCGGCGCATTGTTGTTGATCAAACTCTCTTATGACGTCGTCAGATTAAGGATGCAGTACCGCGTAGCCTACGGTGACGGCGGTTTTTACGAATTGCAGACTGCCATCCGCGTGCATGGCAACGCCGTTGAATACATTCCTATCGCTGCCGTATTGCTGGTGATCATGGAAATGAACGGCGCGGAAATCTGGATGATTCACCTTTGCGGCCTGATGCTGATGGCCGGGCGACTGGTGCATTACTATGGTTTGCGCAACCGCGAGGTTCGCTGGCGCCGTTCAGGCATGGCCGCGACCTACATTTCTTTGTTGTTGATGGTTCTGGCAAATATCTTCTATCTGCCTTGGGATCTGATTTTCAGCCTGCATTGATCCCGTTTTTATCATCAGGCGGCCGCGCCGCCTGCTTCCGCTCCGCTTTTTTACGCTTTTCTGTTAGACTACGCAGCTTCGAATTCTGAACTGATTTGCCGCTATGCCAAACCGCGATACCCTTTTCTCCGCCCCCATCGCCAAATTGGGCGACTGGACCTTCGACGAACGCGTTGCCGAAGTGTTCCCCGACATGATCCAACGCTCCGTTCCCGGCTATTCCAACATCATCTCGATGATCGGCATGCTGGCCGAACGCTTTGTGCAACCCGACAGCCGGGTGTATGACCTGGGCTGCTCACTGGGCGCGGCGACGCTGTCGATGCGGCGGAATATCAAGGTGCCCGGCTGCGATATCGTCGCCGTCGACAATTCGCCGGCGATGGTGGAACGTTGCCGCCGCCATATCGATGCCTTCCGCGCCGAGACGCCGGTTGACGTCATCGAAGCCGACATTCGCGATATCGACATCGAGAACGCCTCGATGGTGGTGCTGAACTTTACGCTGCAGTTCCTCGAACCGGCCGACCGCCTGCGCCTGCTGGAGAAAATCTATCGCGGCCTGCGTCCGGGCGGCGCGCTGGTGCTGTCGGAGAAATTCAGCTTTGAAGACGCCGAAGTCGGCGAGCTGCTGTTCAACATGCATCACGATTTCAAACGCGCCAACGGGTACAGCGAGTTGGAGATCAGCCAAAAACGCAGCATGCTGGAAAACGTGATGCTCACCGACTCGGTGGAAGCGCACAAGACACGTCTGCATCAAGCCGGGTTCGAGCATGCCGAAGTGTGGTTCCAATGCTTCAACTTCGGTTCGCTGATCGCCCTGAAAGCGGGGGATGCGCAATGATCGAGTTCGGTGATTTCTACCAGCGCATCGCCAAAAGCCCCCTCAGCCATTGGCTGGACACCCTGCCTGCACAGTTGAGCGCCTGGCAACGCGAATCGCTGCACGGTAAATTCAAACAGTGGTTCAACTCGGTCGAGCATTTGCCGACGCTGACTCCCACCCGTCTCGAGCTGCTGCACGGCGTGCGCGCCGAGATGGAACCGGACCTGTCGCCGGGCCAGCTTGAAGGCATCGAGAAAATGCTGCGCACCCTGATGCCGTGGCGTAAAGGGCCGTTCTCGCTGTATGGCATTGATATCGATACCGAATGGCATTCCGACTGGAAGTGGGATCGCGTGCTGCCACACATTTCTCCGTTGGCCGGCCGCACCATTCTCGACGTCGGCTGCGGCAGCGGTTATCACCTGTGGCGCATGATCGGCGCCGGCGCACACTTCGCCGTCGGCATCGATCCGATGCAACTGTTCCTGTGCCAATTTGAAGCCGTGCGCAAACTGTTGGGCGGCGATCAGCGTGCCCACCTGCTGCCGCTCGGCATCGAGCAATTGCCGGAGTTGGCAGCGTTCGACACCGTGTTCTCGATGGGGGTGCTGTATCACCGCCGCTCGCCGCTCGATCATCTGTATCAGCTGAAAAATCAGCTGGTGACTGAAGGTGAACTGGTGTTGGAAACGCTGGTGGTGGAAGGCGATCGCCACCAGGTGCTGGTGCCGGGCGATCGTTATGCGCAGATGCGCAACGTGTATTTCATCCCTTCCGCCGAGGCGCTGAAATGCTGGCTGGAGAAGTGCGGCTTCGTCGACGTGAAGATCGCCGACCTGTGCGTCACCAGCCTCGACGAGCAGCGCCGCACCGACTGGATGACCAGCGAGTCGCTGGCCGAATTCCTTGATCCGAACGATCGCAGCAAAACGATCGAAGGCTATCCGGCGCCGCTGCGCGCCGTGCTTACCGCCAGAAAACCCTAGCGCTCGCTAATTCGGGCCGGCCTGCGCCGGCCCGACCTTACCCGTTACTGACATCGACAATCCGCAGCTCATACACCATTGTCGCATTCGGCGGGATCTGCGGCGCATAGCCCGTTTCACCGTACGCCAACGCCGGCGGCACCACCATCGTCAGCGAACCGTGGTTTTTCAGATGGCCGATCGCCTCGCGGAACAACGGCGGATAGGCGGAGAGCGGCTGTGACATCACCTTCCCACTGCGATCCATATCCTGAATCACGCTGCCGTCGGTTAAACTCTCTTTCACCACGATGTCTACCCGCGCGTTTTCCTTAATGGCTTCATCACCCGCATAATCGATGCGATACCAAAAACCGGCAGGCGACTTCTGCGTGCCCTTCTTCTTTTTAAACTCGGCGACGAACGCCTCGCCCTTGCCGGTCTGCGTCTTTGCCACCTGGTTTCTGGCATCGTTCACCGCTTTTTCCGACTCCGCCAGCGCGCGGGTCAACTGTGCATCGCTCAACTGGTAATGGCCGTTAAAGGTATCGATCACGCCCGCCAGCAGCACGGTTTTATCGGGATTGATGCCCCAATTTTTACGCTCCGCCAGCATTGTTTGAATATCGCGCCCCAAAGCAACACCGGCAGCATAGCTCTGCTGCGCCGGCTGTTTCTTGAGCGCCTGCGCATCCGGCAGCCATTTGGCCCGCGATCTCAGCCCGCTCAGCTCGTCTTGCAAA
Organism: Serratia sp. Nf2; assembly: GCF_003028435.1. Taxonomy (NCBI): domain Bacteria; kingdom Pseudomonadati; phylum Pseudomonadota; class Gammaproteobacteria; order Enterobacterales; family Yersiniaceae; genus Serratia; species Serratia sp. Nf2. The sequence goes on from NZ_PYTW01000001.1 coordinate 478,542, forward strand.
GCTTGCTGCGCTTGATTGGCGTCCACCAGCTCCGTTGCAGTTTTTTTCGCCTGCTCCGTCGTTTTCGCCAGTTGCAGTGTTGATTTATCGCTTTCCGCCATCGCCATTGCCAGCCGCTGCTCCAATGCCTTCGCCTGCTCGGTTTGCGTCTTGTTTTTTTCCTGTAACTGCGCCAGCTGTTGCTGAAGTTCGCCCGTCGCCTTGGCGGCTTCAGCCTTTTGCTGTTCCAGCGCAATCTTCAGGTTGTTCTCTTGCCGCTCGGCCTGTTGGCGTTGGTCCTCCTGCTCTTTCTGCCGCTGCGCCAGCTGCTGCTGAAGCTCGCCCATCATCTTGGCGGCTTCGGCCTTTTGCTGTTCCAGCGCAATCTTCAGGTTTTTCTCTTGCCGCTCGGCCTGTTGGCGTTGGTCATCCTGCTCTTTCTGCCGCTGCGCCAGCTGCTGTTGAAGCTCGCCCGTCGCCTTGGCGGCTTCAGCCTTTTGCTGCGCCAGCGCGGCCTTCAGGTTTTTCTCTTGCCGCTCGGCCTGTTGGCGTTGGTCATCCTGCTCTTTCTGCCGCTGCGCCAGCTGCTGTTGAAGCTCGCCCATCGCCTTGGCAGCTTCGGCCTTTTGCCGCGCCAGCGCGGCCTTCAGGCTTTTCTCTTGCTGCCCACACTGCTGCCGTTGGCCCTCCTGCTCCTTTTGCAGCTGCGCCAGCTGCTGCTGCAGTTCGCCCGTCAACCTGGCAGCCTCGGCCTTCTGCTGTTCCAGCTCAGCGGCGGCTGTTTTTTTTCCCTGCTCATAACGCTGGCGCGCTGTATCGTTGGCAGTCTGCTCTGCCGCCAGTTTCTCCTGCCAGACCTGTTGCCGAGCGTTATCAGGCTGTTTAGGCAGCGCCGCCAGCCGTTGTTCCAGCAAGGCAATGCGCCGATCGCGCTCCTCGGTTTGCTGCTTTTGCCGCGCTAACGCCGCCTGCGCTTCGGCGATCTGCGCCTGAGCCTTGCGCTCCTGCGGGGTCAGGTTTAGCGCCTGCCGAACGCCGCTGGCGAAGTCGCTCAACGCGCTCAAATCAGGCGCCGGTGCCGGTTTATCGGCAGCGGCCAGGGACGACGCAACCCGCAACGCGGTCAGCTCCTGCTGCAGTGATTGAATAGCGGTTTGCTGTTGCTCCAATCGAGCCTCTTTCTCGCGCAGCGTCTTTTGCAACTGCGCCAGTTGCTTTCTCTGCGGGCTCGTTTCACGAGTTTGAACCGGCCGGGACGCCGGCTTTTGGGTTTCTTGGGATGGGGTCACCACGGTATCCGCCGCCAGTGCGTCCTGCCGCTGGTAACGCTCGGCAAACTGCAATAATGCCGGCACATCGTCATCCGCCACGGCCACCGCTGGCGCAAACGCCAGCGGTATCATCAGGCTCAGTAAGGCCTTTCTCGCACGGGGGGTCATTGGGCGCGTTCTCCGCGCTCAGCCAGGCCGGTCATCATGGCAGAACTGATGTCTGCGCAGAGGCGGCTGGTGCGATAACGATATAGAGCGTCGACGGTTTCCTGCGTGCCCGTGTTGACCCGTTGGCGTACCCCGGCATACTGCGCTGCGCCGCCCATCAAGGTATCGAATTCACGTTTGAATTTTTGGTATTTTTCGTTATCCATGCCGCGCATGGCATCCAACTCACGCTGGCACTGCTGTATACGCTCGGCCTCACGCTGCCGTTTGTCTTGTTCCGCAATGTCCTCTGCGCTGGGCGGCTTACTTAATGTAGAAACGGGCCGCTTGGCGGTCTGGCAGCCGGTCAGGGCCAACGTCAGTAAAAGCGCCGCGGTCAAACAGTGTGCCGTTCGGGTCATTATCGTTATCTCCTTGTTTAGTCCGCCATCAACGTGCCCTGCGGCTGCGCCGACGGCTCTCCTCAATTGATGCTGTGATGTTCCAGCCATATGGCCGGCGATGAACAGGTAAAAATACAGACGCGGTGATGAGCGGCAGAACGCAAATCATTCACCGTGACAATACATACCAAAAAATCATTTAATATTATGATATTTAAAAGATTTTAACTCACAAAGTTATCAGCAGGGCATGACGAGCGCAAGAAGAGATGAGGGGCTGACCGAGAAACAGCGTATGAACTGGGACAGCGTCTTTACAAGGTACTGACCCAATTCGTGATCCAAATACCGCGGCCTGACCTTGATGATGTATCACTGCTGAGTAAACCTCATCGGCTTTTTCAAACGTCCAGTCTGATTGAGAATCATGTTGCCAACTAACAGGAGAGATATCATGAGCAATATGATTAGTGTGCGTAACATCAGTGAATTGCGTAATCTGACACCCGCTACAGACGATCAGATCGTCTTTCTAGTTTCTCACACCCCCGGACGTTTCGCCGGTGGCGGCGAATTCTATTATGAGAAAACGGATACAACCAGTACGGACAATAACGGTACCGTAGTGGTTACGGCGGGTGGTGCCCGCTGGAAACGGCTGGACAATAAGCTTACCTTCGATCACTTCGGCGCCGATCCCAATGGTACGTTCGCCTCTGACGCAGCAATCAGCGCCACATTAAACTATGTCGCAAGTCTAAAAAATAAAGTGGTCTATGCTTCTGAAAACGCTCAATACCTACTGACCAGTGCTCAACCCATCAGCGTCGCTAGCGGCATTACGGTGAAAGGAACTCGCTGCGGCATCGCTCAAGGCCCCGCAAGCCTAACAAGCAATGGTCCTAATCGAGCTGGCCTTTCGGACGATAGCGGTTTCATCATCAAAAAGCCGGCAGGTACGGTTTGTTTCGCCTGCGATAAGAACGTTGTCTTTGATGGTTGGTCGTTCCTCTATCCGGATCAAAAATATACTGCCACCCAGCCGGAGGGATTTGTTCAATACGGTGCCACCATTACTGCAGCCGGCGCTCTGTCAGTAGCCAACTGCCGTTATGTAGGCGCCTATGACTTTGTTGAAGCTCGAGGAGAAGCCAACAACTTTGAGAATATCTACGGTTGGGCAGTCCGCTGCGACTACAGGATTTATGAAAGCAGGGACATCAACAGATTTACCAATGTTCACGTCAATGCCAACGTCGTGCGTCCGACAGAAAATGCGGTTTCTGCTTCTATCGCCGTGGCCGGTTCTTGTGCTTTCAATCTCGATCGCCACGACAATACGTTTATGGTGAATGTGTTCTCTTATGGCAAGAAGACCTTTATCAAAACCACAACGCAAGGAACCTCCTATTTAGGCGGTCTCAGCCTAAGCAATTTCATGGCAGACAGAAATGGAACCGGAATTGATATCGACTCGGATTCCTCCGCCAATATTCAAATCGCCAACGGTTCTTATATTAATGACTATGGTGATGCCGTTGGGGGGTTCCTGGTATTAAGAAAAACTACTGGCCAATCAAATATCACCCCGGTGCAAATCAGCAATGTTAACTTCGCTACCGCCAATGGACCGAAGGGCTCACTCTCTCCTCAGGCTATTCGCTTCGAAGCGAACGCTGGGTATCAACTCTCATTCAGCAACACCGTCATGCCAATGTGGACAAACGGCAGCCTGAACAATGACGCTGGTTACAACATTCTCAGAGGTACACTGAGCATTGCGCAACGTAGCTATCAACTACATGCGGCTCCGCTAAATTATTTAACCAACAGCAATCTGATCGCCACCGGTGCTGACAATCAGCCTACAGGCTGGTTTATTGATGGGAAACTGGCGGTAGACAGGAATCTTCTGACGGCCACTGGCGACAACCCGGCTTACAAAGGTTTGGGTCAACGTATTCATCGGAGCATGGGACTGAGGACATTCTGGGCGATCGCATCCTCTATCGGCGATCAATCTACCGCGCAAGCATCGACTGGCATTTGGGCTCGCTCGTTCAACGATAACTATACTGACACTGTCGAGAGCAATGAGGCTATTCCCTGGATACGCATCGGCAACCTCTACTACGCACGTTTTGTTATGAACAACAATCGCACTATCCACGATATTCTGGTCAATCCCGGCAATGGCAATAATACGGTACGCATTTTAAGCTGCGGCATTACCCCGGGCGAAGTCTTCAACCTCTCGCCTGATGCACTGCAATAATCACCAGCGAAATAAAAAAAGCCCCGGCAAAACGCCGGGGCCTGGTACTTGCGTGATCGCCGAGGGCTCAGTGACACGCAAAGGGGTCTTACGGCCCGGAAACCGGTTGTCAAACGCGGTTAGCTGCGTGTTTATGCGCTTTGCGCCAGGGGATCAACCAAGGCCAGCGCGTTTTTCATCGCCTCCACCATTTCGCCATCCACGCAATAATGGCTAAATTCGTCAAACTCGTTATCGGAGCACATGGTGACGCCCGCCTTGCGATAACGCATGGTCGACGGCACCAGATGGCCGGAAGAGCTGTGCAGTTCATGCAGGCCGATATCGACAAACTTGTGCAGATTACTGAGGCGCACGCCGGCACCCGCCATGATCACCGGGCCCTGACTGGCCTGGCGCAAATCGCGCAGCAACGGCAGGCCCAGTTCAGCGCTCTGCTGTTGGCCGGAGGTCAGAATGCGCGCCACGCCCAGCTCGGTCAGTTGCTCCAACGCTACCATCGGATTCTGGCACATGTCGAACGCGCGATGGAACGTCACCGCCATGCCTTCGCACAGCGTCATCACTTCACGCATGCGCGGCAGATCGATATGCCCTTCTTCGTCCAGCATGCCGACGACTACGCCGGGGAACCCCATCTCGCGGATCTGGCGGAGATCCTGTTTGATCACCTCGAAATCCACCGCGCCGTAGCAGAAATCGCCACCGCGAGGACGAACAATCGGATGCACCGGGATCGCAACCCGCTCGCGCGCCAGACGCAGCGTGCCATAGCTCGGCGTCAATCCCCCCTCGCTCTGGCTGGCGCACAACTCGATGCGATCGGCGCCTGCCCGTTCGGCCGTCAGCGCACAGTCGACGCTAAAGCAACAAACTTCCAGTTTTATCATTGTCACCCCCAGATAACGGCCAACATACGGCGGCAATTGTTCATTTCTTCATTTCTCACGTAGGCTCATGCATAGGCATAAACCGGCTCAGGGTTGTAACTATGGCATTCAATTTTGATCAATGGGTAGACCGCAGTCACAGTGACAGCGTTAAGTGGGATAAATATCGCGGCAGCGACATCATCCCGCTTTGGGTCGCCGACAGCGATTTCACCTCACCGCCGGCGGTGATCGAAGCCTTGCAGCGCCGCGTAGCACACGGCGTATTCGGCTACAGCCACCCATCCCCTGATCTTATTGAGGTTTTTACCCGCCGCATGGTAGAGCGCTACGGCTGGCACATCAAGCCTGAATGGATCATTTTCCTGCCTGGCCTGGTGTGCGGCCTGACCCTGTGCGTGCGTGCCTGCACCGAAGAACATCAGAGCACGCTGGCCCCCTCGCTCATTTATCCGCCGTTTCGCAAGGCGGCCAAATTCGCCGGGCGTGAACACCTTGCGGTGCCGCTAACGGTGGCCGACCAACGTTGGGGGCTGGATTTTTCCTCGATGCCTGATCGGCTCAACGGCAGCGAGAAACTCCTGTTGCTGTGCAACCCGCAGAACCCCGGTGGCACCGTTTATCGCCGGGACGAACTGTTACAGCACCATCAGTTCGCTCGCGAGCACGATTTAATCGTCTGTTCCGATGAAATCCACTGCGAGCTGCTGCTTGAACCCGGCGTGCGGCATATCCCTTTCGCCACCCTGAATGACGATGCAGCCCAACGCAGCGTGACGCTGATGTCCCCGTCAAAGACGTTTAATCTCGCCGGACTGGGCGCGTCAATGGCGATCGTCCCCAACGAAGCGCTGCGACAAAGGCTGAAACGCGCGCGCAGCGGTATCGTGCCGGAGGTCAATCTGTTGGCGCTGGTGGCGGCGCAGGCGGCTTATCAATACGGGCAACCCTGGCTGGATGAGCAGCTGATTTACCTGCGCGCCAATCGCGATCGGCTGGCAGAGCGTATCAACGCCATGCCGGGATTGACGTTGCTGCCTATCGAGGCCACCTACCTGGCCTGGATAGACTGCAGCGCGTTGCCGGTAGATAACCCGCATCAGTTCTTCGAACGTGCGGGCGTTGGGCTAAGCGCCGGTTTGGACTTTGGCGATCGGCGCTTTGTGCGGCTTAACTTTGGTTGCCGATGGGCCCTGCTCGATGAAGCGCTCGATCGCATGGCGCGAGCCTGTGCGGCACTGCGTGGCTAACCTTGTTCGCTGGCGACGATGTCTCGAATGGAATAAGGATGAAACTTGATCGTCACCGTTCCGTCGGTGATGGCCAGCGTCGGGTTCGGCAGCCGTTCGCCCTCGCCCTTTGGCGAGCTTTGCTTCAGCTTGATCCCCGGTGCCAGCAACGCTTCATCGGCGAGGTGGCTCAACGCCCGGGCGTGCAGCGTCTGCGGATCGCCACTGAGCACTAATTCAACGTGTTCCCAACCTTCGTGCGGATAGCGCTTCTCCCCGGGATACGGCAATTCGATGCAGTCTATCCGCCACGGCCCTACGGCCAGCGGCTGAGACAAATCGAACAGACAGATAGGTCGCCCGTTGATCATCGATTCGGACAGCAGTGTCCCGCACTGCATCAGCCCCTGGCGCCAGCGTTCGGCGGTGGCATTCTGGTGACAGCGCAGGGAGATGTGATCGGCGCTAAACGCGGCCAGATCAAGCCGTAATTTGGCGGCAAATTGATGCAACGCCTGCTCAAAACGCGGCAGGTCGAGCTTCAGATCGTCAAGCTCGGCAATGGCCTGCAAGGGAGTGGTCATAGAAACCTCAAAACAACGGAGCGCAAAGTTAAACGCCGTAATTTACACGCTGGCGGCAGCGCTCGCCACCGTTGCGAGGTTTTTCGGCGGCCGTTCAGAATGATTTTTGGTTGCGGACAGGCAGAATAAAAAACCAGATTTTTATTAAGATGACAGCTTATTAAATCAACGAAAAAATAAAAAATAAGATTTTTCGCATGCCATTATACCTTTTTTTCATGACGCTATGATTTAAGTTATTTTGCACAAAACCATTCGCGATTCACGGGTTAAACCGATTGAATCTTTTCACTTAATCACACTTTACTCACTTATCAAAGTCACAAAAAGGAAACAATCAACCCATTGTAAACAAAGATAATAAAATTCAATAATTAATGAAAAACTAAGGATTATCTTAATTTAGCCCCGGGCAATTGATTCATCAAGACAACTCGGCTACTTTGGAGGAAATTTCAATTCGAGATGATCATTATGTTATTGCTGACGATATCCTTGGTGTTGATAATTATCGCCGTATACGCCATCTACCGTCATTTCAAATCACGCCGCACCAACACGCTGGATGCCGGTCGCCGCAATAAAAAGCGCTAGTTTCGCCACTCTCCCCTTCGTACATTCTGTTCAGGCCATTCTGCGTTCACTTTCCGGTAATCAACGCGCCGCCTCCGACAACTGTTTCATCGCAGCGGCCGCGCCAACTGCTGACGGGCTCCGTCAGATCGGTTACAATTGCAGGCTGTTTTGTGGAGGCCGCCCATCGCGCCCGCCACCGTTGAATCCCGCAGGGGCTGGCTTCAGCCCCTCGTTCGTCATTAAGGTAACCCGGTGAATATTCAGGTTCTTCTTTCAGATAAAGTCAGCCAGGCGCTGATCGCCGCTGGCGCGCCAGCCGATTGCGAAGCGCAGGTCCGCCCTTCCGCCAAGGCGCAGTTTGGTGATTACCAGGCCAACGGCGTGATGTCCGTCGCCAAAAAGCTGGGCATGCCGCCCCGTCAGTTGGCGGAAAAAGTGGTGCAACTGCTGGATCTCGGCGACGTCGCCGGCAAAGTGGAAATCGCCGGTCCCGGCTTTATCAACATTTTCCTGAACAGCGACTGGGTCGCCCGCCAGGCCGATCAGGTGCTGAACGCACCGAAGCTGGGCATTGCGCCGGTTGAGCCGCAAACCATCGTTATCGACTACTCCGCGCCGAACGTGGCGAAAGAGATGCACGTCGGCCACCTGCGCTCCACCATCATCGGCGACGCCGCGGCGCGTACCCAGGCGTTTCTGGGCCATAAAGTGATCCGCGCCAACCACGTCGGCGACTGGGGCACCCAGTTCGGCATGCTGATTGCCTACCTGGAAAAAATGCAGAACGAAAACGCCAGCGATATGGGCCTGTCCGATCTCGAGCAGTTTTACCGCGAAGCCAAGAAACATTACGACGAAGACGCCGAGTTCGCCGAGCGCGCGCGCGCGTACGTCGTGAAGCTGCAGGGCGGCGATCAGTACTGCCTGAAAATGTGGCGTAAGCTGGTCGATATCACCATGGCGCAAAACCAGCTGACCTATAACCGCCTGAACGTCACGCTGACCGAAGACGACGTGATGGGCGAAAGCCTGTATAACGCGATGCTGCCGGGCATCGTCGCCGATCTGAAAACCAAGGGGCTGGCGGTGGAAAGCGAAGGCGCCACCGTGGTGTTCCTCGACGAATACAAGAACAAGGACGGCGACCCGATGGGCGTCATCATCCAGAAAAAGGATGGCGGCTACCTCTACACCACCACCGACATCGCCTGCGCCAAGTATCGCTACGAAACCCTGGGTGCCAATCGCGTCCTGTATTACATCGACTCCCGTCAGCATCAGCACCTGATGCAGGCCTGGACCATCGTGCGCAAGGCCGGTTACGTGCCGGAGTCCGTCTCGCTGGAACACCACATGTTCGGCATGATGCTGGGCAAAGACGGTAAGCCGTTCAAAACCCGCTCGGGAGGTACGGTGAAGCTCTCCGATCTGCTGGATGAGGCCATCGAACGCGCCGAACAGCTGATCGCCGGCAAAAACCCGGACATGCCGCAAGACGAAATGAAGACCGTGGCCCGCGTGGTCGGCATCGGCGCGGTGAAATACGCCGATCTGTCGAAAAGCCGCACCACCGACTATGTTTTCGACTGGGATAACATGTTGGCCTTCGAAGGCAATACCGCGCCTTACATGCAATACGCCTATACCCGTGTGGCATCGGTATTCAAACGCGCCGGGATCGACGAAAGCAGCCTGACGCTGCCGCTGACGCTGACCGAAGAGCGTGAAATTGCGCTGGCCACCCGCCTGCTGCAGTTCGAAGAGGTGCTCACCACCGTCGCGCGTGAAGGCACACCTCACGTCATGTGCAGCTACCTGTACGATCTGGCCGGCTTGTTCTCCGGTTTCTACGAGCACTGCCAGATCCTGAACGCCGACAGCGAAGAAGCGCGTCAGAGCCGCCTGAAGCTGGCGCTGCTGACCTCGAAAACGCTGAAAACCGGTCTGGATACGCTGGGCATCGAAACCGTCGAACGTATGTAAGCCGCACCGCGCAGAAAGTAAAAAGGTCGCCCAGGCGACCTTTTTTTGTTCTTGCCTTCGGCTCAGGCGACGCGGCGCGCAAAATCGCGCGGGCGGAAGCCCAACCCGGCCAGCACGCCAAAGTACGCCACCACACCGGCCACGACCACCGCCGCCAAGCGCAGCAAACGTTCCAGCATATTGCCCTGATCCCAGGCCGGCATCAGCCACATCGCGCCAATCAACACTGCCGACATCACCAGCACGGCGATCACCAGCTTGGTGAGGAACAACGCCCAACCCGGCTGTGGCTGGAAGATCTTCTGCTTGCGCAGCTGCCAATACAGCAGCGCGGCGTTCAGGCAGGCCGCCAAACCGATCGACAGCGCCAGGCCGGCATGCTTCAGCGGACCAATAAACGCCAGGTTCATCACCTGCGTCATGATCAGCGTGATGATGGCGATCTTGACCGGCGTTTTGATGTCCTGCCGTGAATAGAAGCCCGGCGCCAGCACTTTAACCACGATCAGCCCCATCAGCCCTACCGAGTAAGCCACCAGCGCGCGTTGCGTCATCGCCGCGTCAAAGGCGCTGAACTTGCCGTACTGGAACAGCGAAACGGTCAACGGCTTGGCCAAAATGCCCAGCGCAATGGCGCTCGGCAACGCCAGCAAGAAGCACAGGCGCAGCCCCCAATCCATCAGGCGCGAATACTCGTCGTGGTTGCCGCTCGAGAAGCTTTTGGCCAGCGACGGCAGCAGGATGGTGCCCAAGGCCACGCCCAGCACGCCGGAAGGAAACTCCATCAGGCGGTCGGCGTAGTACATCCAAGACACCGAGCCGGACACCAGGAACGACGCGAAAATGGTGTTGATGATCAGCGAGATTTGGCTGACCGACACCCCGAGGATCGCCGGCCCCATCTGGCGCATCACGCGCCAAACCCCGGCATCGCCCAGCTTGAGGCGCGGCAATACCAGCATGCCTATCTTGCGCAGGTGCGGCAGCTGATACCCCAGCTGCAGCACGCCGCCCACCACCACCGCCCAGGCCAACGCCAGCACCGGCGGGTGGAAATACGGGGCGGCAAACAGCGCGAAGCCGATCATGCTGACGTTAAGCAACGTGGGCGCAAAGGCCGGGATCGAGAAGCGGTTCCAGGTATTGAGGATCGCCCCCACCAGTGACGCCAGTGAGATCAACAGAATATAGGGGAATGTGATGCGCAGCAGCGCCGACGTCAGAGCAAACTTGTCGGGCGTATCGGTAAAGCCCGGCGCAGTAATGTAAATCACCCAGGGCGCGGCCAGCATGCCCAGCACCGTCACCACCGCCAGCACCAGCGTCAACAGCCCGGAGACATAGGCGATAAAGGTGCGCGTCGCCTCTTCACCCTGTTGGCTCTTGTACTCGGCCAGGATCGGCACGAAGGCCTGCGAAAATGCCCCTTCGGCAAAGATACGGCGTAACAGATTAGGGAGTTTGAACGCCACGAAAAAGGCGTCCGTTGCCATGCCGGCCCCGAACACGCGCGCGACGATCGCATCACGGGCAAAGCCCAACACCCGCGAAAACATCGTCATCGAGCTGACGGCAGCCAAGGATTTGAGTAGGTTCATGTGGTTGTCTGATAGGTACCGTAAATATCAACGCCTGCAACAGCAGGCGTCAGTGAAACAATCGGCTCAGTTTACGCATCCGGAAAAGAATAGCTACCGCCATATGTTACATAGAGTTATCCCGCAGCAGACGCTCGACCACCCGCTGGGCAAGCAGCGCCTGTTCGCCGCCGGTTTCCGGCGCGCTCTGATTGGCAACGGCATTAAGGAAATGCCGCACCGCACCGTCGAAGCCGCGTTGCACCAGCGTGCTTTGCCAGCCCGGCACCGGCTGTTCCAACTCGCCCTGCGCATCTTCACGCAGCCAGTGGCGCATATCGGTCAACTGATACAGCGCGCCGTCGGTCACCGCCAGCACGCTTTCGCGCTGGCTGCCGCCGCGGCGATGCATGCTGGTCGTCACCTGCGTGCCCCCGCAGGCGAAGTGGTGCTCGGCGTACAGCATTTCGCCTGCGGCGTTGGCGCACAAGCTGCCGCTCAGCAGTTGTTCGCTTCCGCCCGCCAGCCACAGCGCAGTGTCCACCACGTGCAGGTAATCATCCAACAGGGTAAAACGCAGATCGTGCGGGCCGACGCTGTCCGCCCGATGTTTATCCATGCGAATGGAGGCCGGCTGATTCATTTGCTGTTTGAGCTGCCGGTAAAGCGGCGCGAAACGGCGGTTGAACCCCACCATCAGCGTTTTGCCTCGCCGCTCGGCCAACTCAAGCAACTGCTCGCCCTGCTCCAGCGTTTCCGCCAGCGGTTTATCGACGTAAACGTGCACGCCGCGGTTCAGCAGCTCGCCGATTACCGAGAAATGGCTGGCGGTGCTGCTGTGAACAAAGACCGCGTCACACTGTTCGGCCAGGCTGTCCAGACGGGAGAAACAGGCCATGCGATAGCTGTCGCACAGCGGTTGCGCTTTTTGCTGATTGGGCGAAAAACCGCCCACCAGCGTCCAATCCGCCGCCTGGCCGAGTATTGGCAGGTAAGCCTTCTGCGCAATACTGCCCAATCCCACCACGCCCACACGCAATTTAGTCATTCGCATCCCTCACCAACAAGTGTTGCAACTGCCGTTTTAGCTCCGCTACTTCGCTTTCCAATGCGCTAACCCTGGCGCTCAGTTCGCCGTCGTCCTCAGGTTCGAACGCCGCCGGCGGCGCTTCATCAATCTGGCCGCTGAACAGATGCATGAACCGGCTTTCACGCTTGCCCGGTTCACGCGCCAGGCGCACCACGAACGGACCATCTTCGCGCGTGGCCAACTGCTGCAGCACCTGTTCGACCTCGCTGACATCGTTGAACTCGTGCATCCGGTTGGTGCGGGTGCGCAGCTCGCCCGGCGTTTGCGCGCCGCGCAGCAATAAGGTGGCGATCACCGCCAGTTCGGCGGGCGAAAGTTTCAGTTGGCCGAACTCGGAGTTGCAAAACCGCTGTTCGTACTTCACCACCCGGTTGCCAAACCCGCTGAGGGTGCGCAGGAAATGTTTGCGCAGCAACAGATCGAGCAGTTGCTGCACCTCGCTTTCGCTCAGATCCATCACCGGCTCGCGGTTGGTTTTTTGATTGCATGCCAGGGTAATGGCGTTAAGCGAAAGTGGGTATTGGTCCGGGGTCGTGACCTGTTTTTCCAACAGGCAGCCGATGACCCGCGCCTCTCTGGCGTTCAATTCATATTTCATCGTTTGGCCTCAACGTGGGGGTAGCCACTCTTTATTGGTGTATGCCGTCAAAACGTGGTCTTGCCACTGGCCGTCGATCAGCAGGTAATCCTTGGCGTAACCTTCGCGTTCGAATCCCAGACGCGTCAGCAGTGCGCCGCTGCGCTGGTTGTGCGGCATATAGTTGGCCATGATGCGGTGCATGCGCTGTTGGCGTAGCATATAGCGCATGGCGGACTGCAGGGCTTCGAACATCAGCCCTTGCCCCTGCCATTTCTCCCCCAGCGAATAGCCGAGGAAACAGGCATGAAACGAACCGCGCAGCACGTTGCTGAAGTTCGCCACGCCGCGCACTTCCTGTTCTTCCGGATCGAGCAGAATAAAATAGTAGGCGCTGCCCTGCTTTTGCATTTCGGTGATCATGCCCAGGCGCGCCTGCCAGCCGGAAGGATAACAATGGCTTTCGTCGCGCACCGGCTCCCAGGGTTTGAGAAAGGTCCGGTTCTCGGCATAATAGTCCGCCAGGCGATGGGCATCCCGTTCATGCACTAAACGGACCACCATCCGGTCGGTAGTAAGACGTACTTTTGGCGATGCAGAGCGATAGCCGAACATCATTTCCCCCGCAGTCAAAACGGTTCGATAAGAAGTATTTATTAGGAAGCCGAGCGGATCATTATCCTGTGCCGATCTTTTGCCATGGTTTTATTTTGCCAATAGCACCGCAGAACTGCACTTCCCTGCATTCAATATAACCGTAGCCCGCCCCCGAGGTAAAATACCGGCCGCTCAGTAAATCGCCGAATACGCGTTTTACGGCGTTTTTCCGCCAATTTTGCTGCTTAGGTAACACCTTGACGATAAAAAAATATTATCTATGCCGCCCCTGTCGCCGTACGGGAATTGGGTAGAGAATGGAACGGCTGTCTCTCCTTCTTTCTTGATTGCTCATGGTGAAGCATGTCTCTGGTGTCGCAAGCGCGCAGCTTGGGTAAATATTTTCTGTTGCTCGATAACCTGCTGGTGGTTTTAGGCTTCTTTGTCGTTTTTCCGCTTATTTCGATCCGCTTTGTCGATCAATTAGGATGGGCGGCGCTGATCGTCGGCATCGCACTGGGTTTGCGCCAGCTGTTGCAACAAGGGCTCGGCATCTTTGGCGGCGCCATCGCCGATCGCTTCGGCGCCAAGCCGATGATCGTCACCGGCATGCTGCTGCGCGCCGCCGGTTTCGCCACCATGGCGATGGCCGATGAACCCTGGATCCTGTGGTTCTCTTGTGCCCTGTCCGCACTCGGCGGCACGTTATTCGATCCGCCGCGCACCGCTTTGGTGATCAAGCTGACCCGCCCGCACGAACGCGGCCGTTTTTTCTCGCTGCTGATGATGCAGGATAGTGCCGGAGCGGTAGTCGGCGCGCTGATCGGCAGTTGGCTGCTGCAGTACGATTTCCACTTTGTCTGCTGGGTTGGGGCGGCGATCTTCGTGCTGGCCGCCGGCTGGAACGCCTGGCTACTGCCGGCTTACCGCATCTCTACCGTGCGCATACCGATGAAGGAAGGCATGTTGCGGGTCCTGCGCGATCGCCGCTTCCTCACCTATGTCCTGACGCTGACCGGTTATTACATGTTAGCGGTACAGGTGATGCTGATGATGCCGATCGTGGTCAACGAAATCGCCGGTTCACCGGCGGCGGTGAAATGGATGTATGCGATTGAAGCGGCGCTGTCGTTGTCGCTGCTCTATCCGTTGGCGCGTTGGGGAGAAAAACACTTCCGGCTTGAGCAGCGCCTGATGGCGGGCCTGTTGCTGATGACGCTCAGCCTGCTGCCGATCGGTCTCGCCACCAGTTTGCAGGGCGTGTTCACGCTGATCTGTTGCTTCTATCTGGGATCGATCATCGCCGAACCGGCGCGCGAAACGCTGAGCGCTTCGCTAGCCGATCCGCGTGCGCGCGGCAGCTATATGGGCTTTAGTCGCCTGGGTCTGGCGCTGGGCGGCGCGTTGGGTTATACCGGCGGCGGTTGGATGTACGATACCGGGCGGACGATGAACATGCCGGAGCTACCCTGGTTACTGCTGGGGGCAGTGGGCTTCGCTACGTTGCTGGCGCTGTACTGGCAGTTCAGCCCGCGGCGCAGTGCGTCGATGCTGCTTCCCGGCGGTTAACGCCATAGAAATCCGGCCGAATCGGCAACAGCTGCTATCCTGTTAGTAAAAACACCCACAGGAGCCCGTCGGCATGAGCGAAGAAGCAAAATTACCGCAACTACTCGAACATATGATACTGAACTTGCGCATGATTTATGCGCGTTCCACCCTGGTGGAAAAGGCACTGGCCCATATCCTCGCCAGCGACGTCGGCCTGAAAAACGATATTATCAAACAGCTGCAGGTCGTCACCGCCACCAACGAACGTGACAGAATCGACCTCGAAGAAGCTCGCAATCACCTGATCGATGTGCTCAACTCAGTACCGGCCAAGAAATAACGCCCCCTAGCCCGCGCCGGCGCGCGGGCAATATCGCAATAACGCACCATCCAACACACGCACGTCAAGACAGCCTCGATAAGCTGTGGTAACTATTGCTGTTAAAACCTGACAACCCGGAGCAAGCATGAAACTGTTCATTTACGATCATTGCCCATTCTGCGTTAAAGCCCGCATGATTTTTGGCCTGAAACGTCTGCCGATTCGCCTGGTCACATTGCTCAACGACGATGAGGCGACCCCGTTCAACCTGATCGGCCAAAAAATGGTGCCTATCCTGGTCAAAGACAACGGCGATGCGATGCCGGAAAGCCTGGATATCGTGCGCTATGTCGACAACCTTGACGGCAAGCCGGTGCTGACCGGCCGCATCAACCCGGCCATTGCCGAGTGGCTGCAGCGGGTCGGCGGTTACAGCGCAAAATTGCTGTTGCCGCGTATTGCGCATGCCGATTTCGAAGAGTTTGCCACCGCCAGCGCCCGCCGTTACTTTATCGATAAAAAGCAGGCGTCTATCGGCGATTTTGCCGAGCATCTCGCCAACAGTGCCGATCTGATCGCCGAACTGGAAGCCGACCTGCAAACGCTGTCGCCGCTGATCGCCTCCGCCGACGCGGTGAACGGCGAACTGTCCGAGGACGATATCCACCTGTTCCCGCTGCTGCGCTCATTGTCGATCGTCGCCGGCGTTGCGCTGCCGGATAACGTGGAGGCCTACCGCAACCGTATGGCACAGCGCAGCGAGGTGCCGTTGCTGCTGGATATGGAACAATAACGTTCAAGAATGACAAATAAGGATATGGCGTACTGATGTTGAAAATGGTGCTCGCCACCGCTCGCGATCGGGCGCGGCTGAAGGAAATTACCTCCGTTCTGATTCGTTATGGCCTGCAAGACGTTCTGCGTCTGCTGGGCTTGGGGGCTTTGCTGCGCGGCGCCCGCGCTGAATCCGCCCAACAGGACGCACAAACCCTGCCTGAGCGGCTGCGCGAAGCGCTCGAGGCGCTGGGCCCTACCTTCGTCAAATTCGGTCAGATCCTGGCCACGCGTTCCGACCTGCTGGATCCGGCCTGGACCGACGAACTGGATCGCCTGCACAGCCAGGCAGCGGTGTTGCCATGGGAAACGCTGGCGCCGCAGATCGTTGCCGACCTGGGCGGCGAGCCCGAGCGGCTGTTCGCAGAATTCGATCGTACGCCGCTGGCGGCGGCGTCGATGGCGCAAATCTACCGCGCACGCCTGCGCAGCGGCGAACAGGTCGTGGTCAAAGTGCTGCGGCCCGGCCTGGCGAAAACCATCCACGCCGATCTGCGGCTGCTGGCCTCGCTGGCGGAAACCGTGGAGCAGCAGAGCCCCGCGCTGGCGCGCTATCGGCCGCGGCAGATGGTCAGAGCGCTGGCGACGGCGCTCAATCATGAACTGGATTTGACCCACGAAGGGCATAACTGCGACCGCGTCGCCGGGATGTTTGCGCGTCAACCTGACGTCGTCGTGCCGAAAATCTATTGGCAATGGTCTTCCCCACGCCTGCTAGTGCAGGAATACTTGCCCGGCACCGCGCCGGAAAACCCTCAGCAGCTGGCGGCAGCGGGCTTTGACGGACCGCTGCTGGCGCAACGCGGCGCCCGCGCCTTTATGAGCATGGTGCTGGAACATCGGCTGTATCACGCCGACCCACATCCCGGCAACGTCATGGCGCTGAGCGGTGACCGCGTCGGCTTTATCGACTTCGGCATGGTGGGCCAGCTGTCCGAGCGGCGACGCAATCAGTTGCTCCTGCTGCTGCAGGCCATCGCCGATCGTCAGTCCGAAGGTATCGTCAACACGCTGATCGCCTGGTCGGACAGCGAACCGCTGGATCTGATGGATCTGGAGCTGGCGGCGCAAAACTTTCTCGACAAACAGGCCGCTGCCACCCTGACGTTGGGCAAGGCCCTGACCGATCTGCTGGTGATGGCACGTGAACACCAGCTGGCGCTGCCGCCCGATCTGGTGTTGCTGTTCAAGGCGTTAATCACCGCCGACGGCGTGCTGCACCGATTGGATCCGGCCTTCGACATCGTCGCCACGCTCAAACCGATGCTGCAACACACGGTGCTGCAACGCTATGCCCCCGCTGCCGTGCGCCAGCGGTTATTGGCCTTAGGCGGGGAAGCGCTCGACGCCGGAGAAGAGCTGCCGCAAACCCTGCGGCTATTGGTTCGCCGCCTAAAACGCGGGCAGCTCAATGCCGATATCAACGTCAGTAATCTTGGCCAGTTGAGCAAAGCGCTGGAACGCGCCGCCGTCACCCTGGCTATCGCCATCGTCACCGCCGCTTTTGCCCTGGGGCTGGCGCCTTATCTGATGCATTCGTCGCTGCGGCTGTGGGGCATTCCGCTGTTCCCGCTGTTGGGGAGCGCGGCCTGCCTGGCCGGCGTGGTGCTCTTGGCGCTGCGATTGCGGCGCTGACGCTTTCGGCGTTATCCGATAGGTGTCGCCCGCTTTTGCGCGCACTATCCTCAGCACATCGCCTTCTGCCGTTTTCACGCACAGGTGGAACGTTTATAATGATTAATCAATTATCTGCAGCACTTTTCGCCAGCAGTCGCAATGAGGCATTAATGAAGAAGATCCTGATGGGCGCAGCCGCCCTGCTGTTCGCCGGCGTATTGGCCGGTTGCAATCAACTGACCCAGTACACTCTGAGCGAGCAGGAAGTGAATGATTACCTGCAAAAGCACAACGACTATCAGAAGCAGATCGGCGTGCCCGGCCTGGTGGACGCCAACATCGTGCTGACGCAGCTGCAAAGCCAGATCGGCCGCAGCGAGCCGGGTAAAGTCACCCTTTCCGGCGACGCCAAGGTCAACATCACGTCGATTCTCGGCCCGCAGGCGGCGGATCTGAAACTGACGCTGAAAGCGCAGCCGGTGTACGACCGTGCACAGGGCGCCATTTACCTGAAAGACATGGAACTGACCGATTACAGCGTGCAGCCGGAAAAAATGCAGACGGTGATGAAAGCGCTGACGCCATATCTGAACCAGTCGCTGAAGTCTTATTTCGACCAAAAGCCGGCTTATGTGCTGAATCCTGACAACAGCAAAACCGAAGCGCTGGCGAAAAAACTGGCGAAGGGATTGGAAGTGAAACCGGGTGAGTTGGTGATACCGTTTAGCGACTGACCGCGTCTTGATGCATCAAGCCCGCCGCCAGGCGGGCTTTTTATTGCGGAAAACGATTACTGCGGCGCGCTGTAGGCGATCTCGCCCGTGTTGCAGTTGAGCGTCACATTGTAGGTTTTATCCACTTTGGTGCCACGCACCGTCAGCGGCACCTGCCATACCTGATCCTTGCCGGTGATGGCATCCGGGCTGACCCAGGCGATCGGGGTAGCGGTGCCCAGCAGTTTTTTGTCCGCCTCCCAGCGCGTAATGCGGTTCTGCAAGAAATCACGCTTGACCTGGGCGGCAATATCCGCCGGCTGCAGACCGGCACACTGCCCCACCTTGGCGGTGCGTTGCTCTTGATCCTGCGCCCACACCGCAGTCGATGCTCCCATCATGGCCAACAAGGCGATAGCCAAACCCGTTTTTTTCATCTCTCCTCCCGTTGTGATTAGCGCTATCCGGGCGCCCATCCCTGGCTCACAACAGGGTTTCGGCAACGGGTTTACCGTTTGACAAACTCGATGACAAACAGCGCATCCAAGCCCGGATAGATTTCCTTGATCACCTGCTTCAGTTCGCCGAGCGACATGTTCTCCTGCTGTGCGTGGCGTTCGGTCAGCGCATCCAGACGCACCGGCGTTACCGACAGCACTTCGATAAAGCAGAAAAATACGCCGTCTTCATTGCGGCTTACGCGCAATACCTCGCCCGGTTCGAAGTGCGATTCACTGGCATCCCGAATGGTGATGGTTTTACGCCCGGCCAGAATGTCTTGCTCAAAGCGGCTGAAGAAAGTTATTTCACGGCTCATTTTAGATCCTTTTTCATCACAACACCGCAACATAAGTCATTATGCCGCTTGCTTTTCTGACGCAGATCCCTCTTTTGAGTTAGAGACCGTTTTTTTGGCTTTGTTTTCCGCCGGTTTTTTAGCGGTTTCCGCCGGCGATGCGCCGCGCAGAATCAGACCCAGCGCATCCTTATTCTCTGCCAGGAAGAAACTCAGCCCTTCGCGCTGTTCGTCGTCCAGGTTCAGCGGCGCCTGTTGCAGCCACTCTCCGAGGTTATCCGCCAAATCCAGCATTTTGTCGTAGGCGTCGGCTTCTTTCTTGCTCGCGAAAGTCATTTTTTCCTCACCGTTTCTCACCACCACATATTTAACTTCAACCGCCATGCGTGCGTCCTCAAATACTCAAATTACTGTAAATATATACAGTATAAATAGATAATGGCGGGAAGGCAAACCGCCGCCCGCCTTCGGCTTATTTCAGCAGCCGCACCTTGCAGCTCTTGCCTTTGATTTTGCCCTGTTGCAGCTGTTGCAGCGCCTTGCGCGCGCTGGCTTTACGGATCGCGACGTAGGCGTGCACCGGGAACATGTCGATCTTGCCCACTTCCGCCGCCGTCAGCCCGGCATCGCCGGTCAGCGCACCAAGGATATCGCCGGGGCGGATCTTCGCCTTGCGGCCGCCGTCGATGCACAGCGTTACCATCTCCGCCTCCAGCGAGCCGTTGGCCGCCCCGCTCAGCTCGGACACCGGTGCCCAATCGACGGCCATCTGCAGGTAGTCTTCAATCGCATGCGCCCGCGCCATTTCCTGCGGCGTGCACAGGCTGATCGCCAGCCCGCTCAAGCCGGCGCGCCCGGTACGACCGATACGGTGCACATGCACTTCGGGATCGAACGCCAGTTCGTAGTTAACCACCAGCTCCAGTTCTTTGATGTCCAGCCCGCGAGCGGCGACATCGGTCGCCACCAGCACCCGGCAACTGCGGTTGGCGAAGCGCACCAACACCTGGTCGCGATCGCGCTGCTCCAGATCGCCATGCAGCGCCAGTGCGCTGATGCCGCGGGCCTCCAGGGCCTCAAGCACCGTTTGACAATCGCGTTTGGTATTGCAGAACACTACGCAGGACGCGGGTTGATGATAACGAATGGCCGACACCAGCAGCGCCGGGCGCTGATCGCGCGTGGTTTCATAGAAGCGTTGTTCGATGGCGGTCTGCGCTTCGTCATCGTCCACTTCGACGCTCAGCGGCTGGCGCTGAACGCGATCGCTGATGCGTTCGATGCCTGTCGGGTAGGTGGCGGAAAACAGCAGCGTCTGACGCTGCGGCGGCGTATAGCTGATCACATCGTCGATGTCGTCAGCGAAGCCCATGTCCAGCATGCGGTCGGCCTCATCCAGCACCAGCACCTTCAGCTCGTCCAGCAGCAGCGTTTTCTTGCGCAGATGCTCCTGAATGCGTCCCGGTGTCCCCACCACGATGTGTGGCGCGTGCACCAGCGAATCGAGCTGTGGCCCCATCGGTTGACCGCCGCACAGCGTCAGGATTTTGATGTTTTGCGTGAAACGCGCCAGGCGACGCAGCTCTTTGCTCACCTGATCGGCCAACTCACGGGTGGGACAGAGCACCAGCGCCTGCGTGGCGACCTGAGCGACGACGATATTATTCAGCAGACCAATGCCGAATGCCGCCGTTTTACCGCTGCCGGTTTTCGCCTTTGCGCGCACGTCTCTCCCTTGCAGGATGGCGGGCAACGCGGCGGCCTGTACCGGCGTCATTTTGGCGTACCCCAGTTCGTTGAGGTTGGCCAACTGTTCGGCTGGCAGCGGCAGGGAAGAAAAAGAAACTGTGCTCACGGCGATAACTCTTATATGACGAATGGAATGGCGGCGCGCCCGCAGGTTGGCGCCGAATCAGCGCTAAATGATAACAGAGATGGGCGGCGTTACGGGGTGCGAGCATAAAAAAACCCGCCGGCGGCGGGTTTCTCGGCGGCTCAGTCGTTAAATAGCAACGACGTTGGCGGCGGCAGGGCCACGTTGGCTGTCCTGGATGGAGAACTCAACCTGCTGGCCTTCAGCCAGGGTCTTGAAACCATCGCTAACGATAGCGGAAAAATGAACGAAAACGTCTTTAGAACCGTCGGCAGGCGTGATGAAGCCGAAGCCTTTGCTTTCGTTGAACCATTTTACGTGACCGGTGATCTTGCTCATTTGTGTTTCCTTTACTTGATAAACCTGCCTTGACGGCACGAGACGCGAAAACCTTGCTATATGTAGGCCTTCTTTCGCCGTCGCTTATTAACGCACAATCGTCCATACAGGGCAAATATTTCTGCTTGTCATAAAAACAGTAAGTTAGCAACAAACTTGGCGCGGCGGCTGTGAACGCAATCGTTTTCGTATATACTGCCCGCCGATCATCAATCCGCTTACTTTCACCGATCCAGGTACGAAACTATGTTAACGATTGGAACCGCCCTGCGCCCTTCCGCCACCCGCGTTATGTTGCTCGGCTCCGGGGAGCTGGGTAAAGAAGTCGCCATTGAATGCCAGCGCCTCGGCCTGGAAGTGATCGCCGTCGATCGCTACCCCGACGCCCCCGCCATGCATGTGGCGCACCGCAGCCACGTCATCAATATGCTGGACGGAGACGCGCTGAAAGCCGTTATCGAACAAGAGCGGCCGGACTATATCGTTCCCGAAATCGAAGCGATCGCTACCGCCATGCTGGTCGAACTTGAACGCCAGGGTCACCGCGTAGTGCCCTGCGCCGAAGCCACGCGCCTGACCATGAACCGTGAAGGCATCCGCCGTCTGGCGGCGGAAGAACTTGGCCTGCCCACCTCCAGCTACCGCTTTGCCGACAGCGAGGCGACTTTCCGGCAGGCGGTCGAGCACATCGGCTACCCGTGCATCGTCAAACCGGTGATGAGTTCTTCCGGCAAAGGACAAAGCCTGATCCGCACGCCTGAGCAGCTGCAAAGCGCCTGGGATTACGCCCAACAGGGCGGCCGCGCCGGCGGCGGCCGGGTGATCGTCGAAGGGCTGGTAAGATTCGATTTTGAAATTACGTTGCTGACCATCAGCGCCGTGGACGGCGTGCATTTCTGCGAGCCGATCGGCCATCGTCAGGAGGATGGGGACTACCGCGAATCCTGGCAGCCGCAGCGCATGTCAGCCGCGGCGTTGAGCCGTGCTCAGGCTATCGCGGAGAAGGTGGTGAAAGCCCTGGGCGGTTTCGGCCTGTTCGGCGTGGAGCTGTTCGTCTGTGGCGACGAAGTGATCTTCAGCGAGGTGTCACCGCGCCCGCACGATACCGGCATGGTCACGTTGATCTCACAGGATCTGTCCGAGTTCGCTCTGCACGTTCGCGCCTTTCTCGGGTTGCCGATTGGCGCCATCCGCCAGTTCGGCCCTTCCGCTTCGGCGGTGATCCTGCCACAGCTTACCAGCAGCGATGTGCGCTTCAGCGGCCTGGAAAACGCGCTGCGCGGGCACAACCAGCTGCGCCTGTTCGGCAAACCGGAGATCGCCGGGCAGCGTCGCCTGGGCGTAGCACTGGCGACGGCGAGCACGACGGAACAGGCGGTGGAGCAAGCAAAACAAGCCGCCGCCGCCGTGGCGGTCAACGGCTGATACTCACGGGGCCGCTTACGCGGCCCCGATAACGTCAATAGTCTTCGTCATCTTCAGCATCGTCATCCCGCGACGCCTCCGGTGCGGCCTCATGCTGCTCGTCTTCATCATCCTCATCGAACAGTACCGCAACCTGAGCGCCCTGATGCTTCTCGCGAATTTCCTGCGCAACGCGAGCAATGGCTTCACCGCTGCTCATGCCCTGCTCCATCAGTTGATGGATACGATCCGCCGCTTCCTGCTGCTCCGCGTGACTCAGTAATGGCATACCTGCATGCATGTGTCGTTCTCTCCGGCAAAAGGGAGAAGGAGTATACGCGCTAACGCGGCGGATCCCAACGTCTTGTGCCTCAGACCGGTTGCGAACAGCCGCTATCGCTGCGCCACTGCTTCAGCCGATGCCGCCACAGCATGACATGCCACCCCTGTTTCAGGCCGCGCGCATTAGCGAACATCGCTCTGTCGATGCCGCGCTGATAGAACTCTTCGGTGATTTGACTCTGGGCAGCCGGATCCGGTTCACGACGAATGCTGTGGCAAATGCCCAGCGCTTCGCGGGTGATTTGCCAATGGAAAGCCGGGCGAATGGCGACAGTGCCCGCATAGCGCCGGTTGAGCCGCTCCAACATTTCGACGATTTTCATATAGTGGCGTTGATAATCTACGTTCGCCTGGCCGGTGCGACGACGGTTGCTGATCGATTTGTCGTGTACCCGTTGGCGGTACAGCGGCGTACTTAAATATTTGACCCGTTGGGCATTAAACATGACTTCCGTCGTCCAGGGAATATCCTGATGATGTAACCCCGGCTCGAAATAAAGCCGATGCTGGCGAATAAAGTCAAGGCGATATATTGCCAGCCATACAACGTGAATAAACTTTCGCGATTTCAGCGCACGTTCAAACCACTGTACGCCGGTGATAACGTCGGTGGTCTGTAAGCGACCCTGTGGAAAAATCGGCTGCAATTCGTCTTGGCTGGTGAAATAGCGCTCGCCATTACATTGCATTACGTCTAATTGGTGGTGCTCCGCCTGTTCCAGCAGCGTAGAATACATGTCCGGCGCCAGCAAATCGTCGGCATCGGGAAACGCCACGTATTTACCCCGGGCAACGGCGAGCCCGGCATTACGCGCGTTAGAAACGCCGGCGTTAGCCTGATCGATCACACGAATATGCGGATGCACCGCCGCGTAACGGTGCGCTATTTCCCCCGAACCATCGGTGGAACCATCGTTGACGATGATCACCTCCAACCGTTGCTCGCGCTGGGCCAGCAGCGAAGCCAGGAAAGGCTCCAATAACTCCCCCGCATTGTGCATCGGGACGATCACGCTCAGCATTAACGACATAGGCAGCTCTTCAATGATAATGTAACAAAATAATAATTTTATTTTTCTAAAAGACTCATTCGGTTCGGCGCACGCTTGAAATAGGCGTGAAACCTCTAAATTGCCGCAGTGGCAATGGGGCCGAACTTGGCTTTCTTTTTCAAACCAGCGCCAGAAAAGCGCTGAGTAATTAATCCATTAATTCCAAAGGGCGGCGACGCTGGCTAAAATCAGGCAACGCCACGCCGCTCCCGCATCTAATAACAAGCAGAAATAATAAATTTATGAAATCAACGAATCTTTTTTATATCTCTCGGGTCTTGCGCCCTCGATAAATAGGCTTCCAGTGCATTTGACGTTAAATTTTTAACATATCGAAGTATAATCAATGGCGCAAAAAATGCCTTATTTCAGGTTTATTGAACTGCCGTTTATGTGAACTGTGCTTCATGTCGCGCATGGCAAAACATGCATGACGTGACCGTCTATGGCACACTAGCTGCCAGATATCTATCGCCGTCCTCACAGCCAGGTTTATTGACGTTCATGAGCGTAACCGCCCCAAACATAAAATCTTTGCCCTACAGCCGCGGTGCCCTGATGAAGCTCTTCGCCCCGCTTTCAGCCCACCCGTGGGCGATGCTGCTGCATTCGGGCTTCGCCGACCATTCGCATAACCGCTTCGACATCCTGGTCGCGCAGCCGCGCGTTACGCTCACCACTCAGGGTGCCAGCACGAAAATCGAAAGTGACGGCGTCACTATTCAATCGCAGGAAGATCCGTTCTCCCTGCTGCAGCAACAATTGTCGGCGCAAGGCTGGCAGCCGGCGTTTAACCCGGATCTGCCGTTTCAGGGCGGAGCCCTGGGGCTGTTCGGCTACGATCTCGGGCGCCGGGTGGAAACCTTGCCGCAGTTGGCCGAAGCCGACCTCGCTTTGCCGGACATGGCGGTCGGCATTTATGACTGGGCAGCGATCGCCGACCACCATTTGCAGATCCTGACGCTGATCAGCTATGGCGACGTAGAACAGCGCTGGCGTTGGCTCAATAGCCAAACCGCGCCGACGGAACGCCCTTTCACGCTGCTGAGCGGCTGGCGCGCCAATATGAGCCGGCGGCAATACGGCGAGAAATTCCAACGTATTCAGCGCTACCTGCGCAGCGGCGACTGTTACCAAATTAATCTGGCGCAACGGTTCTCCGCCAACTATCAGGGAGATGAATGGGAGGCATTCTGTCGATTGAGCGCCTGCAACCGCGCGCCGTTCTCGGCCTTCCTGCGCCTGCCGCACAACAGCGTACTGAGCGTCTCTCCCGAGCGCTTCCTCTGGCTGGAGCAGCAGCGTATCCAAACCCGCCCGATTAAGGGCACGCTGCCGCGGCTGGCGGACACGGAACAGGACGCCGCGCAGGCTCGCCGTTTGGCCGATTCACCCAAGGATCGCGCTGAAAACCTGATGATCGTCGATCTGCTGCGCAACGATATCGGCCGCGTCGCCCAACCTGGCAGCGTACGGGTGCCGGAACTGTTTGCCGTGGAACCGTTTCCCGCCGTGCATCACCTGGTGAGCACCATCACAGCGACCCTGCCGACGCATACCTCGGCGGCCGAACTGCTGCGCGCCTGCTTCCCCGGTGGGTCGATCACCGGCGCGCCCAAGGTGCGAGCGATGGAAATCATCGAAGAGCTGGAGCCGCAGCGCCGCAATGCCTATTGCGGCAGCATCGGTTACCTGAGCGCCTGCGGCACGATGGACACCAATATCACCATCCGCACGCTCGTCACCGAAAACGGCCGTATCCACTGCTCCGCTGGCGGCGGCATCGTGGCGGACAGCCAGGAGCAGGCGGAATACCAGGAAACCTTCGACAAGGTTGGTCGTATTTTGCCGCAGCTTGGGGAGTATGCCCTGTCGTGATCCCATCGAACTCACCGGCCTCACTGCACGCCTTTATCAGCCGTTTTCAACTGCAGCTGCCGCAGGCGGCGCAGATCTCGCACAATGTGCGCCCGGCGGCGGTGCTGATCCCAATCGTCTGCCGCGCCGAGCCGACGCTGCTGTTGACCCGGCGCGCCGACTCGCTGCGCAAACATGCCGGCCAGGTGGCCTTCCCCGGCGGTAAAACCGATGCCGAAGACGGATCGGCGATCGTCACGGCGCTGCGAGAAGCGCAGGAAGAAGTGGCGATACCGCCGCACGCGGTGACCGTCCTCGGCCAAATGGCGCCGCTCGACAGCAGCACCGGATTTCAGGTCACGCCAATCGTCGGCCTCATCTCGCCGGACGTGCAGTTCCACGCCAATGAGGGCGAAGTGGCGGACGTGTTCGAGATGCCCCTGCGGGAAGCGCTGACCCTGTCGCGTTACTACCCGCTGGATATTCATCGCGCCGGCCATACGCACCGCATTTACCTCTCCTGGTATCACAGCCAATTTATCTGGGGGCTGACCGCCGCCATCATTCGCCGCCTGGCGCAGCAGGTCAGTATTTAACCCGTATTGCGTGATCTGACTCGCAATCTGGCATGGCCGTCGGCGTCCACTGCAGGTAAAGCGATCGAAATCACTTCATTTGATCGCTTTTTCAACTACCGTTCCGGTTGAATGGTTTTAAAAAAACTGTAAACCCTCTCTTAAACCTTACGAAATACCTGTAAAATACCACCGTCCGAGATAAACCACTGTAGAAACAGGGATTAAGCCGGCGGCGTTCAGCACGGAAGGCTGGCGCGATTACCGTTAATGGAGCTTGGGCGAAAGCGGATACCCCGCTTAAGGGTTCGCCCCGGGTAATCAGTAAAAAAAGCGACACCACGGATTATTTAATTTCATGCGAAAAAGGCAGCCGAACCCGCACGGCCCTTTTACAATATCGCTGTTCCCTGCGCGGTTTTTAACCGCTGCAGCCATAACAATACGTCTCTTTAAGGAGTTTTAGCGTGATTAGCGTTTTCGACATGTTTAAGATCGGCATCGGCCCGTCCAGCTCTCATACGGTTGGACCGATGAAAGCCGGCAAACAGTTTGTCGACGATCTGGTAAATAAAGGCCTGATGCCTTCTATCACGCGTGTTGCCGTAGACGTTTACGGCTCACTCTCATTGACCGGTAAAGGTCACCATACCGATATCGCCATCATTCTCGGCCTGGCCGGCAACATGCCGGACACCGTCGATATCGATAGCATTCCGGGTTTTATTCGCGATGTAGAACAACGTCAACGCCTGATGCTGGCCAACGGCCTGCATGAAGTCGATTTCCCACGCGACGGCGGCATGGTCTTCCGCAGCGACAACCTGCCGCTGCACGAAAACGGCATGCAGATCCACGCCTTCGTCGGCGATAAAGAAGTGTACAGCAAGACCTATTACTCTATCGGCGGCGGTTTTATCGTCGACGAGGAGAACTTCGGTAAGGACGCCGAGCAAGAGCTGCAAATGCCCTATCCGTTCAACTCCGCGCGCGAAATGCTCGATCACTGCCGCGAGACCGGGCTGTCGCTGTCCGGCATGGTGATGCAGAACGAACTGGCGCTGCACAGCAAGCAAGAGATCGAGACCTACTTCGGCAACGTCTGGCAAACCATGCGCGCCTGTATCGATCGCGGTCTGAACACCGAAGGCGTGCTCCCGGGGCCGCTGCGCGTACCGCGCCGTGCCTCCGCGTTGCGCCGCATGCTGGTGGCGTCGGACAAACTGTCCAACGATCCGATGAACGTGATCGACTGGGTCAATATGTTCGCGCTGGCGGTTAACGAAGAGAACGCCGCCGGTGGCCGCGTGGTCACCGCACCGACCAACGGTGCCTGCGGCATCGTCCCTGCGGTGCTGGCTTACTACGATCACTTCATCGAGTCCGTTAGCCCGGATATCTACATCCGTTACTTTATGGCGGCAGGCGCCATCGGCGCGTTGTACAAGATGAACGCTTCCATTTCCGGCGCCGAAGTCGGCTGTCAGGGCGAAGTCGGCGTGGCCTGCTCCATGGCGGCAGCCGGCCTGGCCGAACTGCTGGGCGGCAGCCCTGAGCAGGTATGCGTGGCGGCGGAAATCGGCATGGAACACAACCTGGGGCTGACCTGCGACCCGGTCGCGGGCCAGGTACAGGTGCCGTGCATCGAGCGCAACGCCATCGCCTCGGTCAAGGCGATCAACGCCGCCCGCATGGCGCTGCGCCGCACCAGCGAACCGCGCGTTTCGCTGGATAAGGTGATCGAGACCATGTACGAAACCGGCAAAGACATGAACGCCAAGTACCGGGAAACGTCACGCGGTGGCCTGGCAATCAAGGTGCAATGCGACTGACAGACAACCCCGCCGCCCGGCGGGGTTTTTTATGGATAATCAATTCATTGCCCCTCTTTAGTGACAATGTCACCAGAAAATATCCTGCATTTTTCTCATCGATCCGACGGTTAACCTGCAAATTGGCCTTCTGTTTTACCAAACTGAAATAATTTACTGAGTTACCATCAATCTTGTATAACCTCAGGCTAGAATTAGCCGAGCGCAACTTAAGGAGCTATGGCCTGACTGTGACTCGGAGCTGGATTACCGAACAAGGATTTACCGGATGTTGATGACCCACCTCGCCGCGTCCCGATATCGTTACTACCGTTGGCTGCTGGCCGGAGCGGTGGGCGCGGCTATTCTGTTGGTATCGCTGTATACCCGTTACTATCAAGAGGTCAAAAGCATCGAGCTGAGCCAACAGACATTGGCCACCCGAACCGTCGGCAAGCTCAACCAGTTGCTGACGCCGGCGCAGCTGCAGGCGGAACGCAGCATGGACATGCTGAACCAACCCTGCGAGAACGTCTCATCGACCCTGCGCTTTCGCGCCGCGCAAAATCAGGCGTTGCGCGCCATGCTGCTGGTAAAAAACGGCATTATTTACTGCTCCAGCCTATTTGGCGCCCGTCATTATCAGCTGGCCGCGGTGATGCCCACCTTCGTCAACAGCGACGCCAGGCTGGCGCTGCGCCCCTCGCTGGCGGTCAGCAAAGGTCTGCCCACGCTGGTGATGTGGACGCCATCCCCCCGCGATAACACCAGCGGCGTGCTGCACGTATTCAATATCGAGCTGCTGTCCAACTTTTTACTCGAGCCGCAGGAGCCTTACGTTCAGCGCGTGGTGCTGAACGTAGCCGACAGCAGCCTGGAATACGGCCGACGCGAAATCCTGAGCCGGGACACCCTGACCAACGATCTGCGCTACACCGCCGGCTCTGCGCTGTATCCGTTCTCGATTTCTCTGTTCGGCCCGCAGATCGGCATGCTGGCACTTTCCGCACTGCCGCGCCATATTCCGCTGGCGCTGCTGATCAGTCTGTTGGCGGCCTATGTGGTCTATCTGCTCACCGCCAACCGCATGAGCCTGTCTTACCACATCGGCCATGCCATCACTCATCGCGAGTTCCGCGTCTACTGCCAGCCGATCATCCACAGCGACACCGGGCGCTGCGCCGGCGTCGAGATGCTGCTGCGTTGGAAAAAGAAGCGACAAGGATGGATCTCGCCTGACGTGTTTATTCCGTTGGCCGAGCAGCATGACCTCATCATTCCGCTCACCCGCTATTTGATGAACACCGTGGCGGAAAATCTGCAGCTGTTCCCGCCACGACCGTCGTTCTACATCAGCATTAACGTCGCCGCCGAGCATTTTAAAACGCTCAACATCATCGACGATATCCGCCAGATTTGGCTGCCGGCGCACCCGATGCCCTCGCTGATGCTGGAGCTGACCGAACGCACCGCGCTGTCGGCGATCCAGTATGACCAGATTCGCACGCTGAAAGACATGGGGATCATGCTGGCCATTGACGATTTCGGCACCGGCCACAGCTCGCTGAGCTACCTGAAAAACCTCAGCCCGGACGTGTTGAAGATCGATCGCGGGTTTACCGCCGCCATCGGCACCGACGCGGTCAACGCCACGGTGACCGACACCATCATTACGCTGGCGCAGCGGCTGAAGCTGAAACTGGTGGCAGAGGGGGTGGAAACGGAGGAACAGGCCGACTATCTGCGCGCACGCGAGGTCAATGCCCTGCAGGGGTATTATTTCGCCAAGCCGATGCCGATCCACGTTTTCCCGCTGTGGTTGCAGCAGTACGAATCGCGCGTCAGGAAAGCGGAAGAGGATCCGCCGGAGGCCTGAGCCCCCGGCGGGAGGGTTACGAATGCGTCGGTTCGTCGAAGACGACGCGGGTGACACGCACCAACTCGATGCGATAGTCGGAGACATCGACGATATCGAAACGCAGGTGGTTCAGTTCGATGGTGTCCCCCACCACCGGCATCTGGCCATAGTGAGCCAACAGCAGCCCCGCCAGGGTAGCGTAATCGGCGGTGGGGCTGACCAGGTCATCGCAGGCCAGCGCCTGTTCCAGCGAGTGCAGATCGGTTCCGCCCTTCACCAGCCAGCCGTCGCCTTCCGCCACGATGTCCGGCGTTTCATCCTCGTCCGGGAACTCACCGGCAATCGCTTCCAGCACGTCCAGCGGCGTCACCAGCCCCTGCACGACGCCGAACTCGTTGGTGACCACCACCAAACGTCCTTTGGCGCGGCGCAGCACCGCCAGCAGCTTGATGACGTCCATGGTTTCCGGCACCACGATCGGCGGCGTACGGGCGGCGAACTCGGCGATATCCTCCCCTTGCTCCAGCGCCACCAGCAGATCCTTGGCGCGTACCACGCCGACGATCTCATCCACCGAGTCGCGACACACCGGGAACAGGCTGTGCGGCGTATCCAGCAGCTGTGCGCGCACCTCCTCTCGGGAGCGCTCGCAGTCGACCCAGGAGATGTCGGTGCGCGGTGTCATCACGCTGCGCAATGAGCGCGAGGCCAGTGTCAACACGCCGCTGATCATATAACGCTCTTCCGCCGCGAAGGTTTCGTCCCTTGGCAAGGCGACCTCATCGTCCGTCTGCTGCGCACGTTGCTGCCCCATCAGGCGCATGATCGCTTCCGCAGTGCGCTCGCGCATCGGGCGGCGCGCTTGATGCTTGATGAAGTTGCGGCGCGCGATCTGGTTGAACAATTCAATCAGGATCGAGAAGCCGATCGCGGCGTACAGATAGCCTTTAGGAATGTGCAAGCCGAAGCCTTCGGCGATCAGGCTCAAACCGATCATCAACAGGAAGCTCAGGCACAGCACCACGATGGTCGGATGCGCGTTGACGAAGTTGGTCAACGGCTTCGACGCCAACAGCATCACCGCCATCGCGATCACCACCGCCGCCATCATCACCGGCAGATCGTTCACCATACCCACGGCGGTAATCACCGCATCGAGCGAGAACACGGCGTCAAGGATCACGATCTGCACCACCACCGCCCAGAACTTGGCGTAACCGCGATTGGCGCCGTCCTGGTGCGTCTGCCCTTCCAGTCGTTCATGCAGCTCCATGGTGGCCTTGAACAGCAGGAACACCCCGCCGAACAGCAGGATCAAATCGCGGCCGGAGAAGCTGAAATCGCCGACGCTGAACAGCGGCGTGGTCAGGGTCACCATCCAGGAGATAACAGACAGCAGGCCCAAACGCATCAGCAATGCCAGCGACAGGCCAATGATGCGCGCCTTATCGCGCTGCTTCGGCGGCAGTTTGTCGGCCAGAATGGCAATGAACACCAGGTTGTCGATGCCCAGCACGATTTCCAGCACCACCAGCGTAAGCAACCCCGCCCAAATAGAGGGGTCCATTAAAAATTCCATATCAGACTCCAGCGAAAAGTGGGAATGCGCGCACGCCGCGCAGACGTGACGATGCCGCCGCTGCGTGGGCGCAGTCGACACTAGCAAAGTGACGGAATGGGGTTACCGGGAGATGGCCGAAGGGCCGAACAGCATATGCAACGCCAGCAGGTGGCGGATGAAACCTGGAAAAACAGTAACTTCGGTGACAGTCCATAGGGAGGGCTGAGGCCCTTCACTCCTTAGTGATGAAAGAAGAAATTACTGTATCAGGATTTTTCTGGGGGACAAAGCGGCTTTTTCAACGGCGGTTTAGCATGTCGCTACGTCATATCATCTGCGACAGCTAAGATTTCTCCGAGCATTCAATAGCAGAGCAGCGTCACAAAAAATATTTTTTCACTCACTAAAATAAATCTCGCGTTCGTGAAGCATCACGCACAGGCACTTGAAACTGCGTGAGAAATGTTAGGCGTGCGTTTCTTTTTTTCTACCATAATGTATCTGAACCGCGGAAGTGACTGCCAAGACGGCGCGGAGAAACGACACAAACCGCGTCTGGAGTTCAACGAGGAGGTAGCGAGTGGCAATAGCTATTATCATCGGCACACACGGGGCTGCAGCGGAACAACTGCTGAAAACGGCGGAGATGCTATTGGGCGAGCAGGACAACGTCGCCTTTATAGACTTCGTTCCCGGTGAGAATGCCGAAACGTTAATCGTCAAGTACAACGAAAAAATCAGTGGGTTGGATACCAGCGGCGGCGTGCTGTTCCTGGTGGATACCTGGGGCGGCAGCCCGTTCAACGCCGCCAGCCGCATTGCGGTCGACAAAGAAAACTATGAGGTCGTCACCGGGGTCAACATCCCGATGCTGGTGGAAACCTTCATGGCGCGGGACGACAACCCCGCTTTCGATGAACTGGTGGCGCTGGCGTTGGAAACCGGCCGAGAAGGCGTGAAAGCGCTGAAAAAACCGCAGGAAGAACCCGCAAAACCCGCAGCACCCATCGCCAAAGCCGCTGCCCCTCAGGCGCCGCTGGGGCCGAACGACCACATGAAAATCGGCCTGGCGCGCATCGATGACCGTTTGATTCACGGCCAGGTCGCCACCCGCTGGACCAAAGAAACCAACGTCAGCCGCATTATCGTCGTCAGCGATGAAGTCGCCGCCGACCATGTGCGCAAAACCCTGCTGACCCAGGTCGCCCCGCCGGGCGTCACCGCTCACGTGGTGGACGTGGCGAAGGCCATCCGCGTCTGGAACAACCCGAAATACGCCAACGACCGCGTGATGCTGCTGTTTACCAACCCGACCGACGTCTTGCGCCTGGTGGAAGGCGGCGTGGATATTCAATCCGTCAATATCGGCGGCATGGCGTTCCGTCAGGGGAAAACCCAGGTGAACAACGCCGTTTCCGTCGATGAAAAAGATATCGAAGCGTTTAAGAAACTGAACGATCGCGGTATCGAGCTGGAGGTGCGTAAGGTCTCGTCCGACAGCCGGCTAAAAATGATGGACCTGATTAACAAACTCAATTAGTGGCGCCAGCCGCTGATTATTTTACTCAGAGCTTTTTTGGTCATAGGAGAAGTGCAATGGAGATCACCACTCTTCAGATTGTGCTGATATTTATCGTTGCCTGTATCGCCGGGATGGGTTCCGTCCTCGACGAGTTCCAATTCCACCGTCCGCTGGTCGCCTGTACCCTGATCGGCTTCATTCTCGGCGATATGAAAACCGGCATCATTATCGGCGGTACGCTGGAAATGATCGCCCTGGGCTGGATGAACATCGGTGCGGCAGTCGCGCCGGATGCCGCCCTGGCGTCCATCATCTCGACCATTCTGGTCATCGCCGGCGGGCAAAGCGTCGGCGCCGGTATCGCCCTGGCCATTCCGCTGGCGGCGGCCGGTCAGGTGTTGACCATCATCGTGCGTACCCTCACCGTGGCCTTCCAGCACGCGGCGGATAGCGCGGCGGAGCGCGGCAGCCTGCGCGCCATCACCTGGATCCACATCGGCGCCCTGCTGCTGCAGGCGATGCGCATCGCCATCCCGGCGGTCATCGTCGCCATCTCGGTTGGCACCGCCGGGGTACACGCCCTGCTCAACTCGATCCCGGAAGTGGTCACCAGCGGCCTGAACATCGCCGGCGGCATGATCGTGGTGGTCGGTTACGCGATGGTGATTAACATGATGCGTGCCGGCTACCTAATGCCGTTCTTCTACCTGGGTTTCGTGACCGCCGCCTTCACCAACTTCAACCTGGTGGCGCTCGGCGTCATCGGCGTGGTGATGGCCGTGCTGTACATCCAGCTTAGCCCGAAATACAACAAGTCTCAGGTTGTCCAGGCCGGCCCGGCTAATGCGAACGATCTCGATAACGAACTCGACTAGGAATAGGTGAGAGAAATGGTTGATACAACTGCTCAAAAGAAACTCACGCCGGCCGATATTCGCGGCGTATTCCTGCGCTCGAACCTGTTCCAGGGTTCGTGGAACTTCGAGCGCATGCAGGCGCTGGGTTTTTGCTTCTCGATGGTCCCGGTGATCCGTCGCCTGTATCCGGAAAACAATGACGATCGCAAACAGGCGATCAAGCGCCACCTCGAGTTCTTCAACACCCACCCTTACGTGGCGGCGCCGGTGCTCGGCGTAACCATGGCGATGGAAGAGCAACGCGCCAACGGCGCGCCGATCGACGACGGCGCGATCAACGGCATCAAGGTCGGTCTGATGGGGCCTTTGGCGGGCGTCGGTGACCCGATCTTCTGGGGCACCGTGCGGCCGGTATTCGCCGCGCTCGGCGCCGGCATCGCCATGAGCGGCAGCCTGCTCGGGCCGATCCTGTTCTTCGTGCTGTTCAACCTGGTGCGCCTGTTGACCCGCTACTACGGCGTGGCCTACGGTTACCGTAAAGGGGTGGATATCGTCAACGACATGGGCGGCGGCTTCCTGCAGAAATTGACGGAAGGGGCGTCCATTCTCGGCCTGTTTGTCATGGGCGCGTTGGTCAACAAGTGGACGCACGTGAATATCCCGCTGGTGGTGTCCAAGATCACCGACCAGACCGGGCATACCAACGTCACCACGGTGCAGACCATCCTCGACCAGCTGATGCCGGGCCTGGTGCCGTTGCTGCTGACCTTCGCCTGTATGTGGCTGCTGCGTAAAAAAGTCAATGCGCTGTGGATCATCATCGGCTTCTTCGTCATCGGTATCTTTGGCTATTGGATTGGCCTGCTGGGCCTGTAATCGTTCGAAACGGCCGGGGGGCAACCCCCGGCTTTTTTATGTGTGGAGCAAGAGATGTCACTGACCGACGCCGTACTGATGCTGTTTATCGCCCTGCTGTTGCTGTATTCGCTGTACGACGAATTCGGCATGGATCTGCTGAAAGGCAAAACGCGGCTCAAAGTGCCGCTCAAACGCCGTAACCGCCTCGACAGCCTGATTTTCGTCGGCCTGATCGTCATTCTGATTTACCGCAATGTCACCGACAGTGGTGCGGTATTAACCACCTATCTGCTTATTTCTTTGGCGCTGCTCGCTATCTATGTTTCTTATATTCGCGTGCCCAAGATGGTGTTTAAAACGCACGGATTTTTCTTCGCCAATGTGTTTGTCGAATATAACCGCATTAAAGCCATGAATTTATCGGAGGATGGCATTCTGGCCGTCGACCTGGAACAGCGCCGGCTGTTGGTTCAGGTGACGCACCTGGACGACCTGGAGAAGATTTACCACTTTTTCATTGATAATCAATAAATAAAGAAAAAATCATTTTACTTTCGCTCAAACCTTGCGCTGCCTGTGGATAATTAATCGGCAGCGCCATTTCCTTTCTGACTATTATTTCCGCAACATTGTTACCCACGTCTACATTATATTCCCATATCAACTTTGATTAATGAAAACGAGTCTCAATTAAGAGCGAACATGACTCCAGAATAAAGTTGTCGGTGGCGGAAATAATATGGTATGGTTGCGCCGTCATTGGGGAGTAGCCGGTTTCTGGAGAATAAAACGCCAGAAACGCCCGTATCAACATACTCGTTTCGCCGTATGAAACGTGGTGCGGGCAGCCAGGTAAGGTTGGCGAGACCATAGACACGTAACTCCGTCGTTAGGTTGGGGGTGGGTTACGTGTATATGGAGCCACCCGGCCGAGGCTATTTCACATGAACCTTTCAGCTACACTCATTCTCGCTTTCGGCATGTCCATGGATGCTTTTGCCGCTTCGATCGGCAAAGGTGCCAGCCTGCATCAACCCCGTTTCCGCGAAGCGATCCGTACCGGCCTGATCTTCGGCGTGGTTGAAGCGATCACCCCGCTCATCGGTTGGGCCATCGGTCTGTTCGCCAGCCAATACATCATGGAATGGGACCACTGGGTCGCCTTTTCCCTGCTGTTCATTCTCGGCATGCGCATGATCGTCGAAGGGGTGCGCAACAGGCCCGATGAGGAAGAGAAGGTCAAACGCCACGGCTTCTGGATCTTGGTGGCCACCGCTATCGCCACCAGCCTCGACGCCATGGCTATCGGCGTCGGTCTGGCCTTCCTGCAGGTCAATATCGTGCATACCGCCATGGCCATCGGCTGTGCCACCATGATCATGGCGACGCTGGGCATGATGATTGGCCGCTTTATCGGCCCGCTGCTGGGCAAACGCGCCGAGATCCTCGGCGGCGTGGTGCTGATAGGTATCGGCTTCAACATTCTGCTGGAGCATCTCGGCTACCTGGCCTGAGGCGCTCGCTCTGCAAAAAAACCTGCCGCGGCAGGTTTTTTTGTTTCTGGGCTCAGTGCGCCCGTTAAGCGCGGCGTCGGTACAGCGCCAACACGAAATCCGTTTCGCACACGAACTCGGCGCCATCCGCCAACCCCTGTTGCACCTCCGGCGTAGCGCGCCAGGCGAACGGCGTCATCTGCAGCAGGTTGGCGGCCTGCGCGCCCGGCAGGGTCATCGTGTAGGCTAACGCCTCTTTACGCTCACACTCAAATCCGGCGAACTGCTCGTCCTGTTCGGTATGCAGCTGCACCTGCTGGTAGACCTGTTCTTTCAACTGGTACAGATGACGCGGGCCCGGCGAGACCGTCACCACTACGCCACCCGGCTTCACCACCCGCGCCAGCTCCTGCGCCTTGCAAGGCGCATAAATGCGCAAGACTGCATCCAGCGCCCCATCGGCGAACGGCAGACGGTGGCTGGAGGCGACGCAGAACGAGACCGCAGGATAACGTTTGGCGGCGTAGCGGATCGCTACCTTGGCGACGTCCAGCCCATAGACCGCCATATTGCGTGCCTGCGCCAGCCGTGCGGCCACGGCGGCGGTGTAATACCCTTCCCCACAGCCTATATCCAACAACGCGCCTGCATCGGCCGCCAGCGCCAAATCCAGCCACTCGGCCACCTGCTGCTGCAGCGGCTGATAATAACCGCCGTCGAGAAACGCGCGCCGTGCCTGCATCATTTCCGCGCTGTCTCCCGGCTGCTTCGATCGTTTGTGCTGCACCGGCAGCAGATTGACGTAGCCTTCTTTGGCTTGATCGAACTGATGATTGCCGTCGCAACGCCAGTGTTGCGATGAAAAATGCAGCGGTTGATGACACAGAGGGCATTGATAAGACATGAATGGGCTTCCAAAGAGACAGGGCGCGGCTAGTCTAAAGAAGGCGTCGGCTCGATGCAAGGCGCATCCCCGCTCGCTTTCTCCGCCAACAACGCCTGGCCAAGCGGGGAAAAAGCTGGCTACACTGAGAGTCTGTTTTCTCACGCAGGTGAACATAACTTATGAGCGATCGTTCCGCGCTGCTCGATGCGGTGCCCCACATTCAGCACGGCTTCGGCAGCAAACTCGCGCTGCTGCCCGGGCATCTGCTGCCCTACAGCGCCACGCTGCCGGAAAAAAAACAGGTGCACGGCACCCGCATTGTCGACGTGCTGCAACCGGCGCAGGCGTGCGGCGAGGCCGATGGTTTCTATACTCGCCAGCCCGGCATTCTGCTCAGCGTACTGACGGCGGACTGTCTGCCGGTGCTGTTCAGCCGCCGTGACGGCGGCGCTATCGCGGCGGTACACGCCGGCTGGCGCGGGTTGCTGGACGGCATTCTGGAACAGATGGCAGCGCGCATTCGCCAGGACGGCGATGCCGCCGACTGGGTGGCCTCTATCGGCCCTGCCGCCGGCCCGTGCTGCTACGAAGTCGATGAAGCGCTGGTGGAAAATTTTAAACAACGCCTGCCGCTGCCCGCCACGCTGATCAGCCCGCATTACCGTCATCTCGATTTGGCCGCAATTGCCGAATACAAGCTGACGGCGCTCGGCTTCGCCGCCGTTGACCGCGCCGGCAGTTGCACCATCTGCACGCCGGACGTCGACCCACAGCGGCCACAGCGCTTCAAATACACCAGCTATCGCCGCAACAGCCACCGACGCGCGCAGGATCCGACGCATCCGGGGATCAAAGGCCGCAACCAGTACGCCGGCATCATCATCGCCGCCGGATGACGGAAACGAAAAAGCCCGCTCGAAGGCGGGCTTTTTGTACAGCTGACGCTGATTAGATAGCAGTAACGTTTACTGCAGATGGACCTTTCTGGCCATCTTGGATTTCGAACTCAACGTTCTGGCCTTCAGCCAGGGTTTTGAAGCCGTTACCCTGGATTGCAGAGAAGTGTACGAACACGTCTTTGCTGCCGTCAGCCGGGGTGATGAAACCGAAACCTTTAGACTCGTTGAACCACTTAACTTGACCTTTGATCTTTGCCATCTTGAGTATTTCCTTTGGATTGTTTAAACCGCCCGAGGGCGTTACATAGACAAACTAGAGTCGTTACTGCTTGAGGCACTAAGATAAGGATCGGCAGAGAAGCGGTATTCAACGCTAACGTCTTTACTCAGAACTTCTTTACTGAAAATGCCACACATATACAGAACTGTACCTCGTTTTACCCAGATGCGTTATCACATACTCTGTATGCGATGGCAAGCCATTTTTAATCACTGAACGACATGTCGCACATATTTGAAACGGTCGAGCGCCACATTTGCTTAAATAGGCCAAAAGATGTTGAAGCATCGGCTATTTTCTGCTTGCCAAAAACACGGCGCCAGACCCCGCATTCTGATAGCGTTTTAACAAAACTTTCATCGTTTTGACGCATCTCCTTCTCGGCATTTTCGCTTTTTCATCGCTTATAGCGTTAAAAAATTTGAATCTTTATGGAATGTCATATGCAACATTTGAATATCGATGAACGGGGGCCAATTTATTCAATGATCCTCCGCTCCTTTACCGCCGGAAAGCGCATTCATCGTCGGCCTTCAGCCCTGCCCCCTCAGGGTGTGAACCCTATCGCGTCGGAAGCCGGAGGTGACGTTGGTACAACAGGCAACGGTTGCATAAGCATGCAACGTCCTGGCACCGCTCCCGCTGGCCGGTTGTTTCATCCTAAATAATCCGAAAGCCATGACTCTGAATAGCCGGAATAACCTTGTGAATAGCAAAAGAGCAGCGCTGAATTAAATCCTGAAAATCGGGTGGTTATTTGAATCGCCACCCGTACTTATCAATTTTGCTAATTACTGCCACGCTTTCAAACCGTTGCTCTTATTCTTTCCCCTGCCCCACAGGGCGAAGAGAGAACGCTTGCGGTGAGTCCTGCAACGCGATGCGCTCGCCAATCTTTAGCGGGTGGAATTGATGCTGCTCCAACCCTGCCTCGTTCAGCGCCAGGTTCAGTTGCTGCGGCGGTTCGTCGAGCGATTCGTCCGCCAGTTCGAATACCCCCCAGTGGATGGGAATGGCACGCGGCTGATTCAGCTCGCGATACAGCGTCACCGACTGCTGCGGATCCATATGCTGTTCCTGCATGAACCAGCGCGGCGCATAGGCGCCAATGGGCAACGCCGCCACGTCGAACGGTCCCAGCCTTTGACCGATTTCCGCCAGCTGCGCCGAATAGCCACTGTCGCCGGAAAAATAAAACCGCAGCGCCGGATGATGGATCACCCAACCGCACCACAGCGAGCGATTGCGATCCCACAGCGTGCGCATGCTCCAGTGCCGCGCCGGCGTGGCATAGACCGTCAGTTCGCCCAGCGGCAGGCTCTGCCACCAGTCCAGTTCATGCACCTTCAGCCGATAGCGGCGGAACCAGCGCTTCAAGCCGAGCGGCACGATAAACTCGGCCTGTGGGAAGCGCCGCGCCAGCTGCCGCACCGTGCGCCTGTCGAGATGGTCATAGTGATTATGGGAGATCAGCACCACATCCACCGCCGGCAGTTGTCCCACCGTCAGCGGCGTCGGCGTTCTGCGCTTCGGGCCGTAGAAGCTCAGCGGCGATGCGCGTTCGGACAACACCGGGTCGATCAGAATATAGCGGCCGCCCAGCCGCAACAGCATTGACGCATGCCCCAGCCACCAGATGCTGTCATCGCTGCCGCTGAGATCGGCAGGTTGCCACCAGCGTTCGGTAAATTGCGCGTAGCCCTGCTGCGGCGGCTTGGGCAGCCCCTGCCGCTTGCGCTCATCCTGCCAACGCTGCAGGTCGCCCTCCTGGCGCTGCGAGGGTTCCGGGTTACGAAATCCCTCCGGCGTGTGATGCGCCTTGGCCGCGTCGTAATAACGGTTGATTCTTTTCATCCAGCCTTTTCTCCCGACCACTGCGCCCTGCACGGGCATGACTTTCAGTGTAACAAACCCGATGAAGCTCGCACTTTGTCAGCCGTGCGCTGCATCTCGGGACCTTTTGCCTTATGCTGTTGTCTCACTCCGGTGAGACAGCCAGGGCCGCCAAGAGCCCGTTAAGACTCTCTTAAGATCTTTGTGATTGACTTGTAGGGCATACAGAAAAGGAGAAGTTATGAGTCGTTCTACATCCCGCAAGCCAGGCTCAAGCCTGGGGCGCCGTATTCGCAGCGCGCTGCTGGCGCAGAAGCAATACTGGAAAATGTATTTCGCCATGAAGTTGCGCCGTCTGCGCGTACCTGCACCGCTGGTGGTGCTGGGCGGTTCGCTGCTCGGATTCTTCATGTTGACCCTGCTGATGCTCAGCGTGGTGGTCATCGATGTGATCAGCACCCTGCTGCTGCTGTGCCGGAAACTGCTGGGGCGCAGTCACGGTGAGGGACGCGCCTTTATGCCGCGCGGCTGACGAGAAGAGAAGCGGAGGCGCGGCATACGCCTCCGCAGCACACAGATTAACGCTTGGCGTCTTTGCGGCGCGTCAGCATAAACCCGCACCACAGTACCGCAATCCACACTGGCATCAGCAACACCGAAATGCGGATCCCTTCGCTGAAATACATAATCACCAGAATCAGGCCGAGGAACGCCAGACACAGGTAGTTGCCGAACGGATACCACAGCGCCTTAAAGCTGGGAATGACGCCCTGGCGGTTCTTCGCCGCGCGGAATTTCAGGTGCGCCAGGCAGATCATCACCCAGTTGATCACCAGCGTTGACACCACCAGCGCCATCAGCAGCTCAAACGCCTTACCGGGCATCAGGTAGTTAATCAGCACGCCAATCGAGGTAATCAACGCCGACAGCGCGATGGACAGCACCGGCACGCCGCGTTTATTCACGCGCGTCAGCGCCTGCGGCGCATTGCCCTGGCTGGCCAGCCCGAACAGCATGCGGCTGTTGGCGTAAACGCCACTGTTGTAGACCGACAGCGCGGCGGTCAATACCACCACGTTGAGCACGGTCGCCACCAGATTGCTGTTCAGCGCATGGAAGATCAGCACGAACGGACTGCCGCCCTCCACCACTTGCCCCCAAGGATAGAGCGACAGCAGCACGGTCAGTGAGCCGATATAGAAGATCAGAATGCGGTACACCACCTGATTGGTGGCTTTGGGAATGCTGCGACGCGGATCGGCGGCTTCCGCCGCGGTGATGCCGACCATTTCCAGCCCGCCGAACGAGAACATGATGACCGCCATCGCCATCACCAGTCCGGAGAAGCCGTGCGGCATAAAGCCGCCCTGCTGCCACAGGTTGGTGATGCTGGCCTGCGGGCCGCCGTTGCCGCTGGCCAACAGCCAGGCGCCGAACACGATCATGCCGACAATCGCCACCACTTTGATGATGGCGAACCAGAACTCGGTTTCGCCGTACAGACGCACGTTCACCAGGTTAATCAGGTTGATCAGCACGAAGAACAGCGCGGCGGAGGCCCAGGTGGGGATCTCCGGCCACCAGTACTGAATGTAGATGCCGACGGCGGTCAATTCCGCCATGCCGACCAGAATGAACATCGCCCAGTAGTTCCAGCCGGAAAGGAAGCCGGCGAAGTCGCCCCAATATTTATAGGCAAAGTGGCTGAAAGAGCCGGCGACCGGTTCTTCCACCACCATTTCGCCCAGCTGGCGCATGATTAAAAACGCGATAAAACCGCCGATGGCGTAGCCCAACAGCACGGCGGGGCCGGCCATTTTAATGGTTTGCGCAATGCCGAGAAATAAACCGGTTCCGATGGCGCCCCCGAGGGCAATAAGCTGTATGTGTCTGTTTTTTAAACCGCGTTTTAGCGGAGTATCCTGATGCTGACCGCCCATCTTATCCTCATATGGCGTACACCCTTGCCGCTATCGGCCAAGATTTCACCAATCAATAAATGTATCTGCGGGCGGCTTTTTAACACTTAACCCCGTGAGCATCAAGGAGAAGCGCCCCGAGACGGCAGGCCGGAGCGCGATTTTTTTACCGAGAGAAAGCGGATAAGGGCAGCGTTTAGCCAGGCATTCCGCACAGTTTGGTCAGGTTGCGCGCGCCGATCATCAGCGTGGCGACATAAGATTGGCTACGCGTGACCACTTCCACCGCCACGCGATCGTTTTGATATTTTATCAGGTAGGTCGAGGGCCAGCCCTGACGGCGCTGGCCGAAGCTTTCGGCATGACGATCGATCGCCGCATGGGCAATCACCAGATGAGACAAGTTTTTATCACCTTTGATAATGCGCTTCATAAACAGCCTCCGCCAACGACAGTTCTGTTATTAGAAAAAGGAGAAACTCTTACCAATTACCGGTATTGTTCGACTCAGTTAGCCTGTCGGCTCATCAGGAAGCAGATCATCGCCGCGCGCAGCGGGCTGGCGCTGTCCGCCTGCCATTCACCGCCCTGGGTGCTCATGCGTGCCTGCCACTGCGGGCTGTCGCTTTGGTTGTCGGGGTTCAGACTGATTTTGTTGGCGCAAATGATCGGCCAGGCATCGGAGGGATTCTTGCAGTAATCTTTACCTTTCACACCACCGTAGGGATACCACTTGTCCGGGTTCTCCCCGGTTAGCAGCGCGATGCTGCGGTTCACTTCGGCATCGCTTTCTTCGTACCATTTAATCATCGGCTTTATCCATCTTTCGTAAGGTTCGCGCTACATTACGATGTCTGTACGACAGTTTTATGACAGCGCCGCCGGTTTTCACATTATCTCTACTAATGCTTTGTCCCCTTTATCTTTCCTTAACGCCTGCGTACACTTTTCTCTCTGTTCAGCGCCCAGGAAATGCATGCATGTTGACCGGCCTCAATCACTTGACGCTTGCCGTCAGCGATCTCGATCGCAGCGTCGAATTTTATCGCCATCTGTTGGGGTTTACCCCGCACGCCCGCTGGCAAGGCGGCGCCTATCTCTCGTTGGGGGCGTTGTGGCTGTGCCTGTCGCTGGATG
This sequence comes from Serratia sp. Nf2, assembly GCF_003028435.1. Lineage (NCBI taxonomy): Bacteria > Pseudomonadati > Pseudomonadota > Gammaproteobacteria > Enterobacterales > Yersiniaceae > Serratia > Serratia sp. Nf2. The sequence goes on from NZ_PYTW01000001.1 coordinate 521,910, forward strand.
AATCGCGTACGCAACAACGCGAGCGTGATTACACTCATTACGCTTTCAGCGTAGCGCCGGAACACATTGAGCGGGTCAGCGAGCGGCTGCGCCAGAACGGCGTCAAAGAGTGGAAAAGCAATCGCAGCGAAGGCGAATCGCTCTATTTTCTCGATCCTGACGGGCATCAATTGGAGATCCATGCCGGCGATCTGGCCAGCCGCCTGGCGGCATGCCGGGAAAAACCGTATCAGGGCATGGTGTTTTACTGAGGCGCCCCGGCGGCGCTGCCGCCGGCCGGAGCATCATGCTCAACGTTCGGGGATAAAACCTTTGAAATCCAGCGCGGGGCTGAGATCGTCATCGTCAGCAGCATCGCCGCCATCAGCGCCAGCGCGGTGCGCCAGGCGTTTCAACAGCGCCGTTTGTTGGCGTTGTTGCTCGGCAATCTCCTGCAGCAGGCGAATCTGCTCGTTGGCGCGCACGCTGGCGCGGTTCACCAGGAACCAAACCCACAGCCCAACCAGCAACGCCACGGCGGCGAGAGCCAGCGACAACAGGCCGTTCTGGCCAAAACCTAAATCGTACATGGACAACCCTATCTACTGCGACATTCAGGCCGCCATCTTAACACTCGCGGCGACCGTGCGAACATCCCCGCCCAAAATTGCTTACCAGGGCACGAAGCGGGTCACCGAACAGATGCCCAACGCAAAATTTCCACCATCGTCGCAATAGCTGTCCAGCGCCAGCAGGTAGAAAAACAGGCAGGCAGCGACGGCCGTCATTATCACGAGGATTTTTTTTCGCAACAAATTTAGCAGCCTCATTGTTATCTGGGTAATCTATCGCGCATGTTATCACAACGAAGTTAAACGAAGTTTAACTTGTCGTTTAGATTTCTGGCTATCGCCCGGTTTTCAGACTGTTACCCTTGTTCTCGCAGGGGGGGCCGTGGCTAGATGCCCTCTCAGGGATAACGAGGAAGCACAATGAGCAGATTGATTAAGTGGGTACTGGTGTTGGCGGTCATTTACGGCGGCTTTTTGATCTCGGGCTACGGCGTGCTGATCGGTAGCAACAAAAACGTTGGCGGGTTGGGATTGCAATGCAAATACCTGACGGCGCGCAACGTGGCGATCGCCCAGTATGTGAATGGCGACAACGGTTTCATCGGCGTAGCCGACTGCCCGCTGTTCAAGAAAATCGAAACGGTGGTGGATTAACCGCCACCGCCCGACGCCGCCGCTCTGCGGCGGCCCCGCCTCAGTTACGGGTAAACTTCATTTCGATCAGCGCAATCGCCTTGTCAATCGCTCGGCGGGTCACCGGATCGGCGCCTGCAGGGTGCGTGGAGAAATCGATGCTTTTGAGCTGACCCGCCATCTTGTCGCGCACTTCGGTCGGCGCAATCACGTCGATAACGTCCAGAATCTGTTTGATGACCAGTTGGCAAGCGACCAGATCGGAAGCCAGTTCCTGCTCGTTGCTCAGCATGTCAGACATAATAACTTTCCCTCTTGATTCAAACGCCGCACAGAATAGCATGACGTCCGCGCCATTACCCGCTCTCCCCATTTTTTTCCCCCTTCTGCGCACCGCCGGGCAAAAGCCTGCGGCGGATTAGCCTATACTTGCAGCAAGACGGTGATAAAACCCCCCGCAGCCACAACCAACAGGAGAAAGTTATGGCGAATCACAATGTGAAATCCTGGGCGACAGTGCGTGAAACTTCGGTGGAAATCGCCGAAGCCATTTTTGAGCTGGCAGGAAACGACGAAGTGTTGGCGCAGAAAATCTGGGAAGAAGGCAGCGACGAAGCGCTGGAGAAGGCCTTTGCCAAAACCACCGCCGACCAGCTTTATTGGGGAGAGGAAACCGTCGAGCGGAAAAACGTTTGAGCGGTTACGCAACAAAAAGCCCGGGTTTCTGACCCAGGCTTTCCCGATTCGCGATCGCCCCGCTCAGCGGCGTGCAATGTCTTTTGCTCTCACGGTTCTTCACCTCCTACACCTTCCGCATTTTTCATGTTCATCACCGGCATCGCCATAAAAGCGCCGACGCCCACGATTACAACCAGAGTAATAATCACTGTCATTAACATGCGATCACCCCATCAACGTTGAGTTGTTACGGCTGACTCTGTTTTGGCGGTTACTTGCTGCGGCCTTCTTTGCGTCCCCCACCGCGGCGGCGACAGTCTCAGATTAGCCGTTTTTCCTTTCGGCTGACAAGCGGCGGTTAAACGGTTTTTCCGAATAATTTCCCCCCCGTCACCGGCGGCGTTTTTGTCCACGGCGGCAAGTTGTGTATACTTCACCGCTATGTAGGTCTCACACTGACGCACTGATGATACAAGAACACCACCTCTCGTTGGTCTGCGCCCTCAGCAAATGGGTCGAAACTCACCTCGGACGAGTGATCCATCTCGAAGAGCTGGCCGAATACTCCGGCTACTCGCTGTGGCACATGCAGAAGTTGTTCAAAGAAGCGACAGGGATTTCGCTCGGCAAATACATTCGCGAACGCCGTCTGGCCGGCGCGGTCTATCAACTGCGCAGCAGTGAAGCGTCGATCTTCGATATCGCCCTGGACTTTGGCTTCGGTTCACAGTCCCACTTCACCTACATGTTCAGAAAGCGTTTTAATATCACGCCCTATGATTTCCGCCAGGACTTGAGCGTCGATCTGCACATCGCTCCACCTTTGCACGTCATTCACCAAAAATCTGCCTGACGCCCGCCGCAAACCGACGGGTTAACGCGCCCCCCAAACCGCCAGTATCGCGATCGCGGCCGGCAGCGCCTGCACCCACAGAATTTTGCGGCTGGCGGTCAACCCGCCGAACACCCCGGCCGCCAACACACACCCGAGAAAGAACAGCTGCAGTGCCATATCCCCACGCCAATAGCTCCATACCAACCCCAACGCCAGAAAGCCGTTGTACAACCCTTGATTAGCGGCCAACACCCGCGTGGCTGCGGCGAACTCCGCCGTCGTGCCGAATGCGCGCCTGCCGAGTGGCGTACGCCACAGGAACATTTCCAGCACCAGGATATAAAGATGGAGCGCTGCGATGAGCAGCAGCAAGATATCGGCAAACAGCTTCATGAAGGTCCCTGTCATTTATTGAAGATGTCATTAATTATAAACGCTACCTCTCATCTCCCCATCGGCGGAGATAAAAAAAAACCCGCCGAAGCGGGTTTATGCAGGAGTCATTTTCTGAGGTTAGTTTAATACGGCGACCAACAATGCCGCGACAGAGACCCAAAACAGCGCCGTGGCAACCACGACATGGGACAGTCTTGCACGATAAAGTACCTGGCTCATAATGACCTCACTGACATCTGACTAACGGGAGACAACTTGACTTCCTGAGGATTATCCTAAACTTCTTCTCGTTGTCATTATTTGCGCCAGATCACTTTTCCGCCGAGAAACCTTATATTGTCGTAAAGCTGGAGCCGCGATCACATTAATTACGCCTTATTAGAGCGAAATAAGCCGAATAATCGCGGCGATTATAGCCGAACGCTATCAAACATCGCTCCAGGGCAGGCGCGGTGCGGTCATGCGCTCACCAGAATAACCGCTAACCGCCGGGAAACGCGGCGCCCCTTGTTCCCAATCATGCTGAGCCCGAGTAATTTCAGCCTTGGTATGGCCAACGAAATTCCACCAGATAAGGATCTCTTCGTTTAATGGCGCCCCACCGATTAATAATCCCCGGCTGCCCTTCTGTGCATTTAACTCAATAGAGTTATTCTTCATGCCCAAATAGGCGAACTCATCAGGTGAAAAGGTTTCACCATTAAGTTCAAATGCACCAATAAGGGGCAAAAAGCCGACTTCATCATCATCGCGCAACGGCAATTCGATTCTCGCCGCTTCCTCCCATTCCAGATCAATGGCGATTAATGGCGAAAGAGTAAACACCGGTGAACGGTAAGCGCCAAATTCCCCAACCAACAAACGGTGATTCACGCCGTTATTCTGCCATTGCGGCAAGTCAGGATAATGATCGAAGCGTGGCGCCATATTGGCATGTTCGGCCGGCAGCGCGATCCATAATTGCGCAGCATGCAATCGCCGTTGCTCACCCACCGACTGTTCCGTATGCGCAATGCCGTGCCCTGCGGTCATCAGGTTAACCTGACCCGGGCGAATCACCTGCTCACTGCCGAGGCTGTCTCGGTGCAGCACCTCCCCCTCTATCATCCAGGTGAACGTTTGCAGCCCGATGTGCGGATGCGGCCCCACATCCATGCCGGGCGAGGCGCCGTTGAATACCGTCGGCCCGGCGTGATCGAGAAAACACCAGGCGCCAACGGTGCGCCGCTCCCGAGTTGGCAACGCACGGTTGATCGGAATACCTCCCACTTCGGCGTTACGCACGGCAATACGTTGTATCTGGCGCACGCCGTCAACGACAGGGCACTCGCGTGAAGGTGAAGAGAGCGTAGGGCGTGACTGACTCATCGCAAAGACCTCCTGAATGGCGCCGATTGGCCAAGGGTAACCGCCCAAGCTTAACACAGGACAGTTCCCCGACAGAGCGGCGACGCTCAGGCGCGTTCGCGCGGATCAGGACGCTTTGATATAGCAGCTCTTGATGTCTATATCGTCGTGCGCGTGCCTGAGATCGGAGAAATAGGTCACGCCAAAGAGAATTGATACCACCAGCAGCACGGACACCAACAGGCCGATGATCGCCAGCAGTTTGGTTTCATCATGGAGATTAGGCTCCATTTTATCTCCCCTAGTTAATCGCGTCAGGTCACCCACAGCGTGACCGCCAGCGTAAAGATAATCAGTGAGCAGGACGCCACCGCCAACACGACGATCGCAAATTGCGCATCACCCAAGGTTTCTCGATAATTTTTATCCGTTGAGGCGTTACGCTGTTGTTTCACTAAATCGGTTTTCACTCGTTCAACTGCTGCATTGCTGTTTGACGGGGCAAAACATCCCCTCAGAATAAGGCGCCAACGTTGCCGCCTGGGTCGTTACGGCCTCAACCGGGGGATGACGCTATCAATTTTCCCTATCAGGGTCAACACCGCCCCTGCCGGCGAGCGAGCAGGGACACAGGGGAGATGTAACTGGCATAGGGAGCGCAGGGAAATAAGAGACGCCTATTACAGAGGACAAAAAAAAGCCCGGTACGTAACCGGGCTATGGCAGGCCAACGCGTTATTGCGGGATACGCAACACCTGCCCCGGATAAATCTTGTCCGGGCTCGACAGCATCGGCTTGTTGGCTTCGAAAATCTTGTTGTACAGATTGGCGTTGCCGTACATCTCTTTAGAGATCGCGCTCAGCGTATCGCCCTTCTTCACGGTATAGAAGCGGCTCTCGGCATCGGATTGCGCCACCGCCACCTTGTCTTCCACGCCGCTGATACCCGCCACGTTGCCAATCGCCACCAGAATCTTCTCTTTTAACTCCTGGCTGACGGCGTCGCCGGTCACTACGGCTTTACCATCGATCACCTGCACCTCGACTTTGTCGGTGCCCGGCAAGCCGCTCTTATCGAGATGCTCCTTGAGTTTGGCGCCTTGATCTTCGGCGGAGGCATTGCCGGTGACTGTGTCCCACAGTTTTTCTCCCGCTTCTTTGACGAAGTTAAACAAGCCCATATTCACTCCTTTTGATGGTTGCACTAATGCGTTTAAGTAAGGCTTGTTAAGCTTAGCATCGACAAAAGGATATGCCATCCGCTCACGGCGTCAGAAACGGTTAGAGTATTCCGAAAGTGTCGTCCGCGGCGTTTCAACGGTGATTAATCGTGCAATGATGCTGAAAAATCGCGCTTTTTTACCTACACTGTTGCAGACAAGGCAACTCGACGAAGGAGGCGTGCAACGATGTACGCATTGGTGATGTTTGTCTGTTATCTGGATGGTGGCTGCAGTGAAATGGTGGTCGACATATTGCGTGACGAGCCGCAATGCCTGGTCGCGATGAAGGAACAGAACTTGCGACACGCCGGCTGTTATCCCATGGAAGAGTTTATCGACGGTTTCTGGTTGCCAGCCAGCGAATATTCGGATTTTTAATTCCCTCCCCGCGCGATGCTGAGGAATTTCTGATTTCCTCGGAAACTTCGTCTTCCTCCGAGGCATAAGGCCGCTGTTTTGCTAAATTGCGTCTCCCGAAGAAGAGAGAGGCAGAGAAAGGTCATGCCAGCATCGGCTCATTCCAACGAGCAATATGAAACTCTGCTGCGCGACGTCAGCCTGGCGTTAGGCGACGCAGTGTTGCAGTTAATCCAAAACCATAAAAAAGTATCCGGTGGCAATATTCTTTCACAGCTGGTGAACGAAATAGAGCGTGAGCAGGATCAGCAACGTTTCGCCGCGCTGCGTTCCGCCATTGAGCTGGTCGGGTTGGCGCCCAAAAGCTGAGATCCCGATAAAACAAAGGCGGGACCTGCGTCCTGCCTGAGGTTAATGACAAACCTGATGGCATTGCCAGGTTTATCGAAGAGAACATTTAAAAAAGAAAAATCAATTCATTGATTTTCGGCGGCTCACCACAAAGAAGGAAAAAACACGCTTTCCCTCCTTTGTCAGCAAGCTAAGGCAGGGCTTACGCCCTGCCTGATTACCAATCCCGACACAGGATGAAGGTAATGAAATTGCCGCTTAGAAGCGATACGTCAAGCTGACGGCAACGATATCATCGTTGGCCAGTTTCAGTTTGTTATCGTCGCTCAGCTGGTTGATTTGATAATCGACGTAGGTGTACATATTTTTGTTGAAGTAGTAAGTCGCCCCCACTTCCACGTATTTCACCAGGTCGGCATCACCGATCCCTTCGATATCCTTGCCTTTGGACTGCACGTAGGCCACGGAAGGACGCAGGCCGTTCTCGAATTGATACTGGGCCACAACTTCGAAGTTTTGCGTTTTATTGGCGAAGCCGGAAGTGCCATTGACGCTGATCGGCGTCATGTTACGGGTTTCGGCATACATCGCAGCCAGGTAAACCTGGTTGGCGTCGTATTTCACCGCGGTGGTCCAGGCAGTGGCGCTGTCGCCCTTACCATACTGCAGCTCTTTCTGCTTGCTGGTGCGGTTGGAGTCAGAGAACGCCGCCGCTACGCCGATGCCGGAACCGCCGATGTCCTGGTAGTCCAGAGACAGGCCGTAACCGTCGCCGTTTTGCTTGGTCACGCTGCGGCCGTCGCCGTCGTTTTTACCCTGGTACTGCACCGCCAGGTTCAGGCCTTCCACCAAGCCGAAGAAATCACGGTTACGGTAGGTGGCCAAACCGTTGGAACGGGCGGTCATAAAGTTATCGGTATAGCTGTAGGAGTCGCCGCCGAACTCCGGCAGCATGTCGGTGTAAGCCTCGGCATCATAGACCACACCGTAGTTACGGCCGTAGTCGAAAGAACCGTAGTTGCCGAACTTCAGCCCCGCGAAGCCCAGACGCGTTTTGGTGCCGGCGGTGCCCTGCGCTTCGTCGTGATTGGCCTGGACGTTATATTCCCACTGGCCGTAACCGGTCAACTGGTCATTGATTTGCGTTTCGCCTTTGAAGCCCAGACGAACATAGGTCATATCGCCGTCGTTGGATTTACTGTCGCTGAAATAATGTTTGGCGTTAACACGGCCGTACAGGTCGAGTTTATTGCCATCCTTATTGTAGATTTCAGCCGCGTTGGCGAAGGAGGTGATCGCCCCGAGGGCGACAGCTAAGGCTAATACACTGCGTTTCATCATTTATTTTCCTAGATATTATAATTAGAACCCTGCCCGTCACGCCCAATTTATAATTTGGGCTGTGATTTTATCTTTTGGTATTTTATGAGCTCCCCTAATGCGGGGGTGATGTGACATTAGCATCATGAATCAAAACTTAAAATCAAAAAGTTCATGAAACAACGAGGAGAAAGCATGTTTATTTGTAAACAAATATTACAAAAAAGAAATCACCCAACCCATTGAATATAAGAATATTTTGTCACATAAGTTATAACCAAAATGGTGCATCGCACCAAAATAGTGCATTTGGGTTTCGTTTTGCGTGCTTTCTGAGCGATTCAAAAGTAACAACAAAATTAGCATGGTTATTAAAAACGTTACTTATTTCACATTTTTATCTTAACAAACTCACCAGGCAATTAAGGCCTTCAGCTAATCATCTGACGCTGCCTTTTATTCATTCGCATAAATGAATATCTTCGGAACGAATAAAATTCGCCTTACTGCAATTAAAATAGCGGGAAATAGCAGAGTAAAATAATGAAGGGAATAACGGCGGCGCGCTGACGGCGCCGCCGTGGATAAATCAATACAGCGTAGAGCGGGAAACCTCGTTCAACAACATACCGGCGCGCAGGCCCAGCGCCACATTGGGGTTAGGGAACAGTATCCACGCCCCCTCTGGGCCAACGCGATAGTCCTCCTGAGGCTGCTCGCACAGCAACATGCCCGGCTTCAGTTCGGTGAAATTGGCCGTGTCATCATCCAGGTACAGCTTGAAATCTTCGCTGTGCTTGATCAACGAGTGCATCACGCGGAAAACCCGAATCTCGTCGCCCGCACGCGCCGGCAATGCCCCCTCGCTGACCGCCGCCCGCAGAGCGCGATCGATGGCGGCGAACTGCTGCAGATCGTTGCTGCCGAACGGCCGCGCTTTGCCCAGCTCGAGCGTACAGCTCGCCGCATTGAGATGTTCACTGGAGTAATGGCTAAAAGTCCCGCCCGGTGCGCTGTGCACCACCAGCGCATCCAAATCGGCGGCATCCAACAGCTTTAACATCGGCTCACTGTACGGGCGTTTCTGGAAAGGCAAAATGCCGAAGCGTGGCAACCGCGATTCACGGATGGCGGTGTGCAAATCGTAATGGAAGCGCGCCGCCTGTTCCCCATCGAAAAAGGCGGCAAGCGCACGCTCCAGCTGCTGCGCGCGCACGGTTTCGCCGCTGGCGGCGAAGTTGAGGTAGCGGCCGCCGAACATGCGGTTCATATCGCTGTGCAGATAACGCTTGCCGGCCCGCATCGCCGCCGGGTTGCCCAGCACCACCAACAGCCGCACCCTCAGCGGCAACCGGCCGGCCAGCAGATCACCGACCAACTGATTGAGCAGTTCGATCGGCGCGGTTTCGTTGCCGTGCACGCCCGCCGACATCACCATCGCCTGGCGGTAAGGCTGCCGCGGCGTGAGCTCCAGCACCCCTTCCCCCTGCCAGCGCCAGCGCAGCAATGGCGTTTCACCCTGCCATTCGACAGGTTCGTTCCCTTCCAGCGTCAGGGGCAGTAGATCGATCATGCCGCCTCCCTTAGCGTTGGAATGGATAGATGGAACCAAGTCCGAGGATCGACGTCAGCGAATCCAGCGCCTCGCGCCCTTCGCGCAGCAGCAGCGGATCGGCCAGGTCATCCTGCGTCAGGCGATCGCGGTAATGGCGATCGACCCACTCGTTCAACGTTGTGAACAGCCGCTCGTTCATCATCACGCGCGGATTCACCGCCCGCAGCTCCTGCTCGTTAAGCGCCACCCGCAGCCGCAGGCAGGCCGGGCCGCCGCCGTTGCGCATGCTTTCGCGCAGGTCAAACACGCGGATTTCATCGATCGGGCCACCGCTGCCGACCATGTCGTTCAGATAACGCCACACGCCGGCGTGCTGGCGCGACTCTTCCGGCACCACGATCATCATTTTGCCGTTCGGCTTGGTAAGAATTTGGCTGTTGAACAGGTAGGTCGCCACCGCGTCCGCCACCGAGACGCGCTCCGTCGGCACTTCTATCGCCACCAGCTCGCTGTCCAGCATCGCCATCTTGCGGCGCACTTCATCCAGCGCCTGTTGCTGGCGGTAAAACGCCTGCTGATGGTGGAACAGCACGTTCTGGTTGCTGACCGCAATCACGTCGTTATGGAACACGCCCTGATCGATCACCGCCGGGTTTTGCTGCACAAAGACCGTATGCTGCTCGTCCAACTGGTGCAGGCGAGCGATCGCCTCGCCGGCTTCGCGCGTCTGGCGCGCCGGATAACGCGCCGGTGCCGTTTCGCCGCCGAACTCCTGCCGACCGTAGACAAACACCTGCACGCTGCGCCTGGCGTAGTCGCCGCCCAAACGGTTGTGGTTGGCCGCCCCTTCGTCACCGAACAACGCCACCTGCGGCAGCGCCTCGTGGTGGGCGAAATGCCGATCGTCGCTGAACATCGCCCGCAATACGGCGGTGGTGGTTTCCGCTTCAATGGCGCGGTGGAATTTGTTATTCAGGTTGGCGGCGGTGAAATGCACCTTGCCGTCGGCGCTGTCCGCCGAGGGCGACACGGTGGCCGCATTGGCGGTCCACATGCACGACGCCGAGCTGAGCGCCGACAGCAGGCGCGGCGACTGACGCATCGCCTGTGCCAGCACCGCCTCATCGCTGCCGCTGAAGCCCAGGCGACGCAGCATCGGCAAATGCGGCCGTTCCTGCGGCGGCAATACCCCTTGCTGGAAACCGAGATCGGCCAGCGCCTTCATTTTCAGCAAGCCTTGTTTCGCCGCCAGCTTCGGGTTCGATACGCTGTTTTGATGCTGCGTCGACGCCTCGTTGCCGAACGACAGCCCGGCATAGTGGTGCGTCAGCCCCACCAAACCGTCGAAATTGACTTCATATCCTGACATGTTCATCCCCTGGGGATAGCGTGCGGCGGCGCCATCGCGCCGCCGCAGACGATTAACGGAACGACAAGCCCGGCGAGAGCGTCGCCGGCAGCGACAGGCTTTCGCTTTCCAGCGACGCCATCGGCCAGGCGCAATAGTCCGCCGCATAGAAGGCGCTTGGGCGATGGTTGCCGGAGGCGCCCACGCCACCAAACGGCGCCGCGCTGGACGCCCCGGTCAGCGGCTTATTCCAGTTGACGATGCCGGCGCGCGCTTCCAGCAGCAGTCGCTCGAACAGCTCGCGCTGCGGCGATACCAGCCCCACCGACAGGCCGTAGCGCGTCCGGTTGGCCAGCTGCAGCGCCTCGTCGAAATCGCGGTAACGCACGATGGTGGTCAACGGCCCGAAGTACTCTTCGTCCGGTACGCCGGCCACGCCGGTCAGATCGACGATGCCCGGGCTGAGCAGCGAGCTGCCCGGCTCCAGCAGGCGCAGGGTCAGCAGTGACTTGCCGCCCAGCGCCAGCAAGTGCTGCTGCGCTTTCAGCATGTTTTCCGCCGCGGCTGCCGACACCACCCCGCCCATGAACGGCTGCGGTTCGGCATCCCAGCGGCCGACCCGCAGTTCACCCGCCACCTGGACCAGACGCGCGATAAAGGCATCGCCTTCCGCCCCCTGCTTCACCAGAATGCGACGCGAACAGGTGCAGCGTTGGCCGGCGGAGATAAACGCCGATTGGATAGCCAGGTTGACCGCCGCATCGCGATCGTCGAAACCGTCGACGATCAGCGCATTGTTGCCGCCCATCTCCAGCGCCAGGATCTTTTCAGGCTGCCCGGCCAATTGGCGATGCAGGTGATAGCCGGTGCCGGCGCTGCCGGTGAACAGCAGGCCATCGATATCCGCACTGGCCGCCAGCGCTTCGCCGGTTTCGCGGCCGCCTTGCACCAGATTGATCACCCCGTCCGGCAGGCCGGCCTGCAGCCACAGCTTCAGGGTCTCCTCGGCGGTCAGCGGCGTCAGCTCGCTCGGTTTGAATACCACGCAGTTACCGGCCAACAGCGCCGGCACGATATGGCCGTTCGGCAGGTGGCCAGGGAAGTTGTAAGGCCCGAACACTGCCAGCACGCCGTGCGGGCGATGGCGCAGCACCGAAGCGCCGTCGGCCATCGCCGTCTGGCTAAAGCCGGTACGCGTCTGATAGGCCTGCAGCGAAATACCCACCTTGCCGATCATCGCCTGAATTTCGGTCAGCGTTTCCCAGCGCGGTTTGCCGGTCTCGCGGCTGATGGTTTCCGCCAGTGACTGCTTGTGTTCTTCCAGCAAAGCGGCGAAGCGTTTTACCAGCTGTTCGCGCTGCTCGAACGGCGTACGTGCCCAGGCCGGGAACGCGGCGCGTGCGGCCTCGCAGGCGGCGGCGACGTCGTCGGTATCGGCGGCGTTAGCGTGCCACAGCAGCTGGTTACCAACCGGATCGGCCTTGCCGAACTCGGCGCCGCGGCCTTGCCGCCAGACGCCGTTAATCAACAGTGCAGGATGGGACATCATGCTTTCTCCTGTGCAATAAGGGGGAGCACCCGCACCGGGCTGCCCTGCTCGACGCCCAGCGCCGCAGCGGTGGCGGCGTTGATATGCAGGCGGTCGTCATACAGTTCGGCATTGACCAACAGTGCGCGGTAGTGCTGATAGTTGTCGTTGGCCACCAGATGCACCGGCGCATCGGCGCGCATCGGCGTGTCATCCAGCACCACTTTCACCAGGCGGCTCTGCTTCACCGCGCGGATGTGGTCGATCTCGGCTTCCAGCGTCGGGCCGCCGTCGAAAATATCGACGTAGCCCTGATAGCTCAGGCCTTCCGCCTCCAGCAATCGGCGCGCCGGCAGGGTTTGCGGATGCACCTCGCCGATCACTTTCTGCGCGTCTTCGGCCAGGAAATCGACATACAACGGGTGTTTCGGCATCAGCTCGGCGATAAACGCCTTTTGCCCGGTGCCGCTCAGGTAGTCCGCCTTGGCGAACTCGATGGAGAAGAAATGACGCCCGACGCTCTCCCAGAACGGCGATCGGCCGTTTTCATCGGAGAAACCGCGCATCTCGGCGATCAGGCGCCGGGAGAAACGCTCGCGGAACGCGGCAATAAACAGGAAACGCACTTTCGACAGCAGCTTGCCGTTCTCGCCGTGACGATAATCCGGATCGAGGAACAGCGTGCACAGCTCCGAATGGCCGGTGTGGTCGTTGCTGAGGAACAGCGTCGGCACCGATTTATAGACGTTCAGCTGTTTGGAAGCGTGCACCTGCGTGCCGACGCGGAAACTGTACCAGGGTTCCGCCAGGCCGACGGCCACTTCGATCGCGCAGACCCCGACCACCTGACGGCGCTCGCTGTCTTCCAACACGAACAAATAACACTGGTCACTTTGCGGAAGTTCGCCTTGCCAGGTTTTTAACGCCCGCTCAATGCGTGCCGACAGGGTATCTTCATTTTGCGGCAGTGAAGTGAGACCGATGCCGGATTTACCGGCCAGCGTCAATAAATCCGCCAGATCGCGACGCTCTATAGGGCGAATAATCATCATAATGCGAACCTCTTCTGAATCAGGCTGCGCCGGTGAAGGCGCAGCCCGCTGATTAGCTGCAAATGCGCGCCACGGCGCGCGCGAATCGCGCCAGCCCCTCTTTCACATCCTGCTCAGGGATGATCAGCGACGGCGTGAAACGCACCACGTCCGGACCGGCGATCAGCGCGATAACGCCTTCTTCGTTCGCCAGTTGGGTGATCTGCTTCGCTTTGCCGGCATAGTCTTTCGTCAATTGGCAGCCGATCAGCAAACCGCCGCCGCGGATCTCGGCGAAGATCGGGTACTGGCGGTTGATGTCGTTCAATCCGTCGATAAACCACTGGTGACGCTGTTTGACGCCTTCCAGCACTTCCGGGGTGTTGATGATGGAGAACACTTCCCCCGCCACCGCCGTCGCCAGTGGGTTGCCGCCGTAGGTAGTGCCATGGGTGCCGACGCCCAGCGTTTTCGCCAGCGCATCGGTGGTCAGCATGGCACCGATAGGGAAGCCGCCGCCCAGCGCTTTGGCGGTGGTCAGCACGTCCGGCACCACGCCGTACTGCATGTAGGCATACAGATGGCCGGTGCGGCCGACGCCGGTTTGCACTTCATCGAAGATCAGCAGCGCATTATGACGATCGCACAGCTCACGCAGCCCCTGCAGGAAACTGGCTTCCGCCGGCAGCACGCCGCCTTCGCCCTGGATCGGCTCGACGATCACCGCACAGGTGCGATCGTTGATAAGCTCGGCCGCCGCGGCCAGATCGTTATACGGCGTATGGGTGATCCCGCCCGGCAGCGGCGCAAAATCCTGCGAATATTTTGGCTGGCCGCCGGCGGACACGGTAAACAGCGTGCGGCCGTGGAACGCGTTGTTGAACGCCACAATCTGATCTTTACCGGCGCCGTGCTGGTCGTGCGCATGTTTGCGCGCCAGTTTCAGCGCCGCTTCGTTGGCTTCAGCGCCCGAGTTACAGAAGAACACCTTGTCGGCGAAGGTGGCGTCGATCAGCTTTTTAGCCAGGCGCAGCACCGGTTCGTTGGTATAGCCATTGCCCAGATGCCACAGTTTGCCCGCCTGCTCCACCAGCGCCGCCTTGACCGCCGGGTGCGCATGCCCCAACGCGTTAACCGCGATGCCGCCGGCGAAATCGATGTAAGACTTACCCTGCTGATCCCACACCTGCGAGCCTTCTCCCCGCACCAGAATAAAATCGGCAGGGGCATAAACCGGGACCATCCAGTCATCGAAAGACTGGCGGGTAACTGCGATTGGCTGTTCCATAGTGACCTCATAATCTCAGCAAAGGCTGAATTTTGACTGTAAGGGCCGTTCAAGCCCGGTTAGGCCGCCACAATGCAAAAAAACCGTTGTTCAAAACCGACTTTTGCGGCGGAGAAAATGCTGTCCCTTACCGCTGATTTAGAAACAAATCTGTTACATAAAATCGGTTTTTCACTATTTATGGCGTATATCCGGTCCCTGAGCGGGAAGTAAATGTTAACGAGCAGTTAAAATACATGTCGTTTGATAAAGAGTGTAGAGCAGCTATCGTGCCAAAACGGGATTTTTGCCGGATTTTGCCATTTTTTTCGTTAAAACAACGGCTTATAATGAATATTTATTCATTTTCTATGCATTGGTAATGCATAAATTAAAAAATAAGGCCTAAAATCATCATTGCGCGCGAAATCCTATTCAATTACGAAAAACTTCAGGATTTCTGATCGGGCTCGCAAAAAAAATTTCACCCCATTTGCTCGCTATCACACTTTTTGCCCCTATCGGGTGCAGCGGTGCGCCAGAAAGGTGCAACGCGGCAGCGACGCAGAGATCTCCCCCGCCATGCTCCCGAAAAAGGACCGCGCTAACCGCGGCTCCTGCTTTGTGCGCCAGCGACTACACTGTGATCCTGACCGCCCCTTCTCTTCTGCGCACAAGGAGTCACCATGCCCAAGAAAACCGTCGATCTCAGCCAGCCGCACGCCCAGCACGACATCCGCGCGTTTCTCGACGCGCTGAATGCCGGCGGCGGTAAACCCATGGAGCAGATGAAGCCCAAAGAAGCGCGCCGGGTTTTGGAGGACGCGCAACGCAGCGTCGAGGTGCCGCTGCGCGAGGTCGAGATCAGCGAGAAGAGCATTCACGTAGAAGGTCAGGATATTCTGCTGCAGCTGGTGCGGCCGGCCAGGGTCAAAGAGGCGCTGCCGGTATTCATGTTCTTCCACGGCGGTGGCTGGGTGCTGGGCGATTTTCCCACCCATGAACGGTTGGTGCGCGATCTGGTGCACAGTTCAGGCGCGGCGGCGGTGTTCGTCAACTATCCCCGCTCACCGGAGGTGCGCTACCCTGAGGCGATCAATCTGGCTTACGCCGCCACCGAATGGGTGGCCGAGTACGGCGAGAAGATCAACGTCGATGGTTCACGGCTGGCAGTGGTCGGCAACAGCGCCGGCGGCAATATGGCGGCGGTGGTCAGCCTGATGGCCAAAGAGAAAGGCATACCGGTGCTGCGTTGCCAGATCCTGCTGTGGCCCGTCACCCGCGCCCAGTTTGATACCGACTCCTATCATCAGTTCGCCGAAGGCCATTTCCTGACCCGCAACATGATGAAGTGGTTTTGGGACAGCTACGCGCCCGATAAGGCGCAGCGCAAAGACATCTACGCTTCGCCGCTCAACGCCACGCCGGAACAGCTGCGGGGTTTGCCGCCGGCGCTGGTGCAAACCGCCGAGCTGGACGTGCTGCGCGATGAGGGCGAAGCCTACGCGCGTCTGCTCGATGCCGCCGGCGTCGAGGTCACCGCCACCCGCTATAACGGGCTGATCCACGACTACGGCCTGTTGAATCCGCTCGCCCACGTCCCGGCGGTGCATTCGGCGATCCATCAGGCCGGACGCGCGTTGAAGCATTACCTGTCCTGACGCTAGCCGACCACGTGGCACGCCACCTGATGACCGGGCGCCACGCTGCGCAGGTGCGGCGCCTGTTCGCGGCACTGCACCGTGGCCAGCGGGCAGCGAGGATGGAAACGGCAGCCGTGCGGCGGGTTGGCGGGATTCGGCGGTTCGCCGCTTGCCGCCCGCGGCGGCAAGCGATACGCATCCAGCGTCGGCACCGCCGCCAGCAAGGCCTGCGTGTAGGGATGCAGCGGCCGGCGAAATAACGCATCGCGGTCGGCGCTCTCGACGATTTGCCCCAGGTACATCACCGCCACGTCCTGACACAGATGCTCTACCACGCCGAGATCGTGCGAAATAAACAGCAGCGTCACCCCCTGCCGTTCCTGCAAATCGGAAAACAGATTGATGATCTGCGCCTGAATCGACACGTCGAGCGCCGATATCGGTTCGTCGGCGACGATAAACTCCGGCTGCAGGATCAGCGCGCGCGCGATGCCGATACGCTGGCGCTGGCCGCCGGAAAACTCATGCGGAAACCGCCCGTAATGCTGTGGAGACAGCCCGCAGATCGACAGGGTATCGAGCACCCGCTCGCGCAGTTCCGCCTTGCTCGCCAGGCCGTGCTGCAACAGCGCTTCGCCGATGGCGTCGCCCACGCGCAGACGCGGATTCAGCGAGCTGTACGGATCCTGAAACACCAGCTGCATTTTCGGCCGCAGGGCGCGCAACGCCTCTTTGCTCAGGCTATCCAACGCCTGCCCTTTGAACATCACCTCACCGGCGGTTTTGTCGTGCAGGCCAAGCAGCGTGCGGCCGACGGTGGTTTTGCCGCTGCCGGACTCGCCCACCAGCCCGAAAATGCGGCCCTTGCGAATGCTGAAGCTGACGTCGTCCACCGCCTTCAGCTGGCCGGTGGTTCGCCCGAACAGCCCATCGCGCAGCGGGAAATATTTCTTTAATCCTTTCACTTCCACCAGAGGTTCAGTCGACATGGGGGCGCCCTCCGGCGTTGAGGAAACAGGCGGACTGGCGCTGTGGTGTGCCGTACAGCGGCGGGATGCCATCGCGGCAGCGAGCGGAGGCCTGCGCACAACGCTCGGCAAACGCACAGTGTTCAGGCAAGCGCGCCAGATCCGGCACCTGGCCGGGAATGGAATACAGGCGGCGGAGCCGCTGGCCCGGCACCGGCCGCGAGGCGATCAGCCCCTGAGTATAAGGATGCCGCGGCTCGGCCAACACTTCCCGCGTCGTGCCCTGCTCGACGACGCGCCCGGCGTACATCACCGCCAACCGATCCGCCATCTGGGCGATCACTCCAAGATCGTGGGTGATCAAAATCATCGCCATGTTGTGTCGCCGGCTCTGCTCGCGCAGCAACGCCAGGATCTGCGCCTGTACCGTGACGTCGAGCGCCGTGGTCGGCTCATCGGCGATCAGCAGCGCCGGACGGCATCCGATCGCCATGGCGATCATCACACGCTGCAGCATGCCACCGGACAGTTGATGCGGGTAGCAGCGCATCAGCGCCTCCGCACGCGCCAACCCCACTTCCGCCAGCCGTTGCACCGCCTGACCCCAGGCCGCTTTCGGCGACAGGGCCAGGTGGCGAATCAGCGGCTCCACCAACTGTTCGCCGAGGGTCAACACCGGATTGAGCGCGCTCATCGGTTCCTGAAAGATCATCGCCAGCCGGTTGCCGCGCAGATCGGCCATCTTTGATGCCCGCAGCGACAGCAGGTTCTGCCCTTCAAAGCGAATTTCACCGCCGTCTACCTGCGCCAGCGGCTGCGGCAACAGCCCCATCAGCGCCATGGCGGTCACGCTTTTGCCGCAGCCCGACTCGCCGACGATCCCCAGCGTTTGCCCGGCCAGCAGTTCCAGGCTGACCTGCTGCACCGCCCGCACCGGCCCTTGCTCTCCCTGAAACGACACCGACAGTCGATCGAACGCCACCAGCGGTTGACTCATCGTGTTACCCCGTTCATTTTCGGATCGAGCGCGTCCCGCAGGCCGTCGCCCAAGATATTGATCGCCACCACGGTGACGAAAATCGCCAGCCCCGGCGGCATCCACAGCCAGGGGCGGCGCTGAAAGTCGATCAGGCTGTTGGCGGCATCCATCATGTTGCCCCACGATGGCGTCGGCGGCACCACGCCCAGCCCGAGGTAGCTCAACGCCGATTCGCTGAGGATGGCGTTAGCCACCGCCATGGTGGCCACCACCACCAAAATCGGCACGGTGTTGGGCAGCAGATGGCCGAAAAGACGCCGACGGGTGGAGAGCCCCAGCACCTCGGTGGCCAGCATGAAATCCCGCTCGCGCAGCGACAGGATCTGGCCGCGCACCAGCCGCGCCAGCGACGGCCAGCCCAGCAGGCTCAGCATGATCATCACCATGTAGATGCGGTAGTCCGGCGAGACATCGAGCTCGGTCAGCATCGCCCCCATGATAATCAGCAGCGGCAGGCCGGGAATGGTCATCAGCAGATCGGCGAAGCGCATGATCAGCCGATCCGCCACGCCGCCCAGATAACCGGCAAGCGCACCCAGCACATAGCCCAGCGTCACCGACAGCAGCATCGACACCAGGCCGATGGTCAGCGATATCCGCCCCGCCAGCAGCAGCCGGGTGCAGATATCGCGGCCGAGAAAGTCGGTGCCCAACCAGTGCGCGCCGCTCGGTGCCTGATTGATATTCAGCACATCGCCGGCGTCGTCGCGCCACGGCGACAGCGACGGCCCAATCAGGCACAGCAGCGCCAACAGCATCAGCAATGCCAGCGATATCATCGCCGGCCGGTGGCGACGCAGCCGTCGCCAGGCCTGCGCGGCGGGCGGCGGCGACAGTTGCGCCAGTGCCGGCAGCTGCGCCTGGCGCCAGCGGCGACGGCGACCGAAAAACAACGTGGCCAACATAGCGTTACCTCAAGCGAATGCGCGGATCGGCGTAGGCGTACAGAATGTCCGCCAGCAGATTGCCGAGGATGGTCAGGGCCGCCAGAAACAGCGTGAACCCCATCAGTACCGGGTAATCACGCGCCGCCAGCGAATCGATATGGATATGCCCGGCGCCCGGCCAATTGAAGATTTTTTCGGTGATCAGCGCGCCGGAGAACAATCCCGGCAGCTCGAACCCCAGCAGGGTGACGATCGGCAGCAGCGCATTGCGCAGCGCGTGTTTGAGGATCACCGTTTTCTCCCTGAGCCCCTTGGCGCGCGCGGTGCGGATATAGTCCATGCGGATCACGTCCAGCATGCTGGCGCGGAAATAGCGCGTCAGGCTGCCGGCCTGCAACATCACCAGCGCCAGCACCGGCAGCAGCAGATGCGCCGCCACTTCCAGCGCCCAGGCCAGCCCGCTCGCCTCGCTGCCGGTGCGCAGCATGCCGCCCGCCGGTAACCAGTGCAGATCGACGGCGAACCATTTGATCAGCAGCAGACACAGAAAGAACGTCGGAAACGACATGGCGGCGAACACCGCCACGGTGATCAGATGATCGAACAGCGAATAGGGTTTCATCGCCGAGATCACCCCCACCGCCAGCGCAATGCCCCAATACAGCACCATCGCCACCGCCGCCAGCAGGAACGAGTTCCAGATGTATTGGTTAAGCAGCGTGCTGACCGGGATCTGATACTGCAGCGAAAAACCGAGATCGCCCTGCAGCAGCCGGCCGAGCCAGTGCAGGTAGCGGCTGAACAACGGCTGATCCAACCCGTACAGCGCCCGCAGCTCGGCAGCGCGTTGCGCGGTCAGGTTGATGTTGCCGTCGATAAAGTCGCCGGGCGCCAGGGCGAAGATGCAAAAAATCAGCAAGGAAGCCAACAGCAGCATCGGGATAGTCTGCAACAGACGGCGCAGGATAAAATTTCTCATCGCGATTTCCATCGCCGCCGCCCGGAGTGGCGCGGCGGCGTCAGGGCGTTACGGCGCCGGTTTGACGTTCGGCAGGCTGCCGACCAAGCCGTTGTAGATATCCGGTTTAAAGCCGGTGACGCGCGCGCTGCTGGCGCTCAAAATCTCGCGGTTGCCGAGCAGGATCACCGGCGGATCGTCCGCCAGCGCTTGATACAGCTGGTGGTACAGCGGCTTGCGCTGCGCGATATCCAGCGTGGCGTTGGCCCTGGCGATCAGCGCGTCTACCTGCGGGTTGTGATAACCGGTTTCGCTCTCGCTGCTGATGAAATCGCGCACGCCATCGTGCGGATCGTTCAGCGTACTGGTGCTGAGGGACGCCAGGTCGTAATTGCTCGCCTTGCGTTGCGCCAGCAGCGCATTGAAATCCAGTACCTGTGGCTTGAGCACCACGCCGAGTCGGCGATAGTTATCCTTGGCGATCGGCACCAGTGCATCGTTGATCAGCTTTTTGGTCACCAGCAGCGTCAGCTCCAGTTTTTTACCGTCTTTTTGCCGAATGCCGTCCGCGCCCACTCGCCAACCGGCCTCGTCCAACAGCTTCCCGGCCTTGTCGAGATCGTAAGCGTAGGGATTGATGCCGTTCGCGTCATAAGCCCAAGAGATCGGCGAGATCGGTTGGTTGGCGACCTTGCCGTAACCCTGGTACACCACGGCGATCAGCCTTTGCCGATCCAGGCCGTAGATCAGCGCCTGACGCACCCGTTTGTCCTGCAGCGCCGGACGTCTGAGGTTGAAGTCGATGCGGCTGTAATCGCTTGAGCTGTAAAGGTTGATATTGGCGAAGCCGAGCAGTTTGAGCTGTTCGATATCGTCCGGCTTGGCGGTAAAAGCGTCGTAGTCGGTCTCACCGGTCTGGAACAGCTGGAAGTTGGTGGCCGGGTTGGTGACGCGGTAGATAAAGCGCGCCATCGGCGGCGCACCGAGGTAGAAGTTCGGGTTGGCGTGGAAGCGGATCTCCTGCCCCGGCACGTACTTGTCGTAAATATAGGGGCCGTTGCCGAGCGGCTTGCCGTTGAAGGCGCGTACGCCGTCAAGCTTGCCGCGCTGATAGTCTTTGCCGTAGTAAGCCCGCGACAGCACCGGGCCGCCGATCAGCTGCAGCGTAGTCGCGCCCGGTTGGGTGGTGACGATCTGAATGGTGCGATCGTCGATCACCTTCAGGCCGCTGATGCCGGCGGCGGTGCCGTTTTTATACTCGGCGCCACCCTGGATGTGCGCCGGCGTAATGTCGGTGTCGCCGTCATAGGCCGGATCGTGCAGCAGCGTCAGGGTAAAGGCGATATCGTCGGCCTTCAGCGGCGAGCCGTCGCTGTAGACCAGATTCGGCCGCAGCTTGATGGTGTAGGTCAGATTATCGGGGCTGACCTGCCAGGACTCCGCCAATCGCCCTTCCGGCTTGCCCTGGCTGTCCAGGCCGATCAGGCGGCTGAAGATCACGTCGGTCACGTTCTCGTCCCAGCCGTTGGTGAACAGATACGGGTTGAAAATCCCCTGCGGCTCTGAGATGCCTGCCACCACGGTGTCTTTGCGCAGCTTGGCGGCGGCCGGTACCTGAGCGGCGTCGCTGGCCGGCGTGATGCCTTCGCCCAGCGTTTCCGCCTGCGCGCCGGCGCTCAGCCCCAGCGCGCAGACCAACGCCAGCGGCGTCAGCCGATATCGCAACAGTTTGTTTAACCTATTTTTTATTCTGCTCACCCACAGCCCCTCGTCTTCCCGTTGATAAAAATGTGACAAAATTTATCGCAGAGTAATGGGCGGCTGGAGGGCTGTCTAACAACGAAACCGGCATTCCATTGCCGAAAAAAGCATTATGAATTTTTCTGGGGCGAAGCGCCGCGCAAAACGCGGTTCAGCCTGCCGCCGCCAGCCCCCGGATAAGTTTGGCTAAGGTTTTGATCGCCTCTTCAAAGCGGTCGTTCCATTCAAAAGAGGCGTTGAGGCGGAAGCAGTGGTTGAAATGGTCGCCGGTGGTGAACATGCGCCCCGGCGCGATGCTGATGCCCCGGGAAAGGGCCCGCCGGTACAGTTCCATCGACGACAGCGCCGGATCCAGCTCCAGCCACAGGAAGTAACCGCCGTCGGGCTGGCTGACCTTCACCGTCGGCGGGAAATGATGGGCAATCGCCTGACGCATCGCGCTTTGGCGCTGGGCCAGCAGGCGCCGCAGCCGCCGCAGATGGGTATCGTAGCCACCGTGCAGCAGATAATCCGCCAGCGCCATCTGGGTCGGCACGCTGGTGGAAACGGTGCTCATCAGCTGCAAACGCTGGATCTGCTGCGCATAACGCCCCGCCGCCACCCAGCCGACGCGAAAACCCGGCGCCAGGCATTTGGAAAACGACGAGCAGTGCAGGATCTGGCCGCCGCTGTCGAGCGCCTTGGCCGGCAGCGGCCGTTCCGCGCTGAAGTACAGCTCACCGTAAACGTCATCTTCAATCAGCGAAATCTGTCGGTCGCGCAACAGCGTCACCAGACGCTGCTTGTTGGCCTCCGGCAGGGTGGCGCCCTGCGGGTTTTGGAAGTGAGTCATCAGCCAGCAGGCTTTGATCGGATACTGTTCCACCGCCTGCTGCAGCGCGTCCAGATCGATACCGTCCTGCGGATGCGTGGCGATCGCCACCGCCTTTAACCGCAGGCGTTCCAGCGCCTGCAGCGCGCCGTAAAACGCCGGCGACTCGATCGCCACATAGTCGCCCGGCTGGGTCACCGCCTGCAGGCTGAGGCTGAGCGACTCCATCGCCCCGGCGGTGATGACGATTTCGTCCGGCGCGACCTGCATGCCGCTCAGCGCATAGCGTTGGGCGATGTGCCGCCGCAGCGCGTCGTTGCCCGGCGGCAGGTTGGCCAGCGAACTGTGCGGCGTGAACTTGCGCGCTACGCTGCTCAGCGCCCGCGCCAGCTTCGGCTGGGCGAACAGCGTGGCGTCGGGAAAGGCCGAACCGAAAGGCACGATATCCGGATCCTTGCAGGCCTGCAGCACGTCGAAAATAAAGGCGTTGATGTCCACCTGCTCGCTCAGCAACAGCTTCTCGCCACGCGAAGGCTGGGGCAGCGGCTGCGGACGCGCCGCCACGTAGTAGCCCGACTGCGGGCGGGCGACGATCCACCCCTGGCTCTCCAGCAGTTGATAGGACTGCACCACCGTCATCAGGCTCAGTCCGGCGCGTTTGCCGCTCTCGCGCAGCGAAGGCAGTTTGTCGCCCGCCCGCCACACCCGGTTCTGGATCTGTTCTCTAATCTGCTGCGCAAGCTGCTCGTATCGGGTCATAACCATTAACTGTTATATGAAAAAGTAAAATAACTGTCACTATTATAGTCACTGTACTCCGTGCTTAACTTAACGCCAAGTATTTCACATAAAAATGACAGCTATACTCAAGAGGTTAATTTATGTTCAACCCTAGGAGGCGCCATGCTGGGTCTTGATGCACTGGAACTCGCCAGAATACAGTTCGCCTTCACCGTGTCTTTCCATATCATCTTCCCCGCCATCACCATCGGTTTAGCCAGCTATCTGGCGGTGCTGGAAGGGTTATGGTTGAAAACGCACAATGAAGCCTACCGTGAGCTTTACCACTTCTGGTCAAAGATTTTCGCCGTTAACTTCGGTATGGGCGTGGTGTCCGGGCTGGTGATGGCCTATCAGTTCGGCACCAATTGGAGCTTCTTCTCCGAGTTCGCCGGCAGCATTACCGGGCCGCTGCTGACCTATGAAGTGCTGACCGCCTTCTTCCTCGAAGCCGGTTTCCTCGGCGTGATGCTGTTCGGCTGGAACCGCGTCGGCCCCGGCCTGCACTTCTTCGCTACCTGCATGGTGGCGCTCGGCACGCTGATCTCCACCTTCTGGATCCTGGCCTCCAACAGCTGGATGCAGACGCCGCAGGGGCATGAAATCATCAACGGCCAGGTGGTACCGGTCGACTGGCTGAAGGTCATCTTTAACCCGTCCTTCCCGTACCGCCTGTTGCACATGTCCACCGCCGCCTTCCTCTCCTCGGCGTTCTTCGTCGGCGCGTCGGCCGCCTGGCATCTGCTGCGCGGCCGCGACACCCCGGCAATGCGCAAGATGCTGTCGATGGCGATGTGGATGGCGCTGATCGTCGCGCCGGTGCAGGCGCTGATCGGCGATGCGCACGGCCTGAATACGCTGAAACACCAGCCGGCGAAGATCGCCGCCATCGAAGGTCACTGGGAAAACCCGCCGGGCGAAGCCACGCCGCTGATCCTGGTCGGTTGGCCGGACATGCAGCGCGAAGAGACCCGCTTCAAGCTGGAGGTGCCGTACCTCGGCAGCCTGATCCTAACCCACAGCCTGACCGAGCAGGTGCCGGCGCTCAAATCCTTCCCGCCGGAAGATCGCCCCAACTCCACCGTGGTGTTCTGGTCGTTCCGCATCATGGTCGGGCTGGGCATGCTGATGATTCTGGCCGGGGTGTGGAGCCTGTGGCTGCGCTGGCGCGGCGGGCTGTATCAGTCGCGTCCGTTCCTGTACTTCATTTTGTGGATGGGTCCTTCCGGATTGCTGGCGCTGCTGGCGGGCTGGTTCACCACTGAGATCGGCCGCCAGCCGTGGGTGGTGTACGGCCTGCTGCGCACCAAGGACGCGGTCTCCGCGCACGGCGACCTGCACATGAGCATCAGCCTGCTGGCGTTCATCATCGTCTACTGCTCGGTGTTCGGCGTGGGGTATTCCTACATGATGCGCCTGATCCGCAAAGGGCCACAGCCGCATGAACACCAAGAAGACAATACCGAGGGCCGGCCGGCGCGTCCGCTGTCCGCGGTCAACGACACTCTGGACGACAGGAGCTGAACATGGGTATCGATCTTCCGCTGATTTGGTTTGTCATCATCGTGTTCAGCACCATGATGTACGTGGTGATGGACGGTTTCGACCTGGGCATCGGCATCCTGTTTCCGTGGGTGAAAGAGAGCGGCGACCGCGATCTGATGATGAATACCGTCGCCCCGGTGTGGGACGGCAATGAAACCTGGCTGGTGCTGGGCGGCGCCGCGCTGTTCGGCGCCTTCCCGCTGGCCTACTCGGTGATCCTCGACGCGCTGGCGATCCCGCTGACGCTGATGCTGATCGGGCTGATTTTCCGCGGCGTGGCCTTCGAGTTTCGCTTCAAGGCGAAGCCGGAGAAACGCCATATCTGGGACAAGGCGTTCATCTGGGGCTCAATCTTCGCCACCTTCAGCCAGGGTGTGGTGGTAGGCGCCGTGATCAATGGCTTCCCGGTCGAAGGCCGCACCTACGCCGGCGGCGCGCTGGACTGGCTGACGCCGTTCGCGCTGTTCTGCGGGCTGGGGCTGGTAGTGACCTACGCCCTGCTCGGCTGTACCTGGCTGGTGATGAAAACCGCCGGTGATCTGCAGGCGCGCATGTATCACCTGGCGACACCGCTGCTGGCGATCCTGTTGCTGGTGCTGGCCGCGGTCAGTATCTGGACGCCGATCGCGCATCCGGAAATCGCCGCCCGCTGGTTTACGCTGCCGAACCTGTTCTGGCTGCTGCCGGTGCCGGTGCTGGTGCTGCTCAGCGCCTGGGGGATTCAACGCGGGGTAAAACGCGGCGCGCACTACTCGCCGTTCATGCTGACGCTGCTGCTGGTGTTCCTTGGCCTTAGCGGGCTTGGCATCAGCATCTGGCCGCACCTGATCCCGCCGGCCATCAGCCTGTGGGACGCCGCCGCCCCGCCGCAGAGCCTCGGTTTTATGCTGGTGGGCGCGCTGTTCATCATCCCGATCATTCTGGTCTACACCTTCTGGAGCTACTACGTGTTCCGCGGCAAGATCAGCCATGAACACGGCTATCACTGAGGAGGGAGGACGCTATGCAAGATAAAACGGCAACCGCTGCGCCGGCGCCCTGGTGGAAACGCATCGGTTGGCTGGTGATCATCTGGAGCGCCAGCGTGCTGGGGCTGTTCGTGGTCGCCTCGCTGTTCCGCCTGCTGATGACCGCGGCGGGCATGAAGTCGCATTGACGCGGCGCCTTATCTGGCCGCGCTGTTGGGAAAGTAGAAGGAAACCACCAGCGTGACCAGCGGCAAGGCGCCGATCTTCACCAGCTCGAACGCTTGTCTCAGCGCTTCATTTTTCTCCCAATACGCGTGGGCGGCGAATACGCCCACGCTGACCGCAAATATCCCGCACAGCACCTGGCGCGCCAGGCGCAGCCGCTCCATTTCGTCGAAGACCAAGACCTGCTCCAGATAAACCTGGCTGGCCTCATCGTGCAAATTACGGCTTTCGATGTTCATGGGAAGATCTCCACGACCCGCCCCACCGCTTCAAGCTGTTCACCCTTCTCCCGTACAATGCCAAGAGAAGTACCATCCTGTTTCATCCAGTACTTATCGGCAAGGGTAATCAGTGCAAACGCCATTTTGATTACCTCGGTTTTTTCCATCCCGTGACGCCGGGCAATATCGTTCAGATCATCATCAATTTTGTTCGATAACCGAATCGGCAAGCTGCGCATAGTCCACCTCCTGTGGCCGTTGATTCACAGGGGGAAAGTCTACTGGAAGGGCAAATATCGTTCAATTAGTGAACTGCGTAACGCCTCGCACAATCCACATGCAACGCTAATGCGGTTTGCGCCCCATCGCGCTGAGGAAGCGCTGCTGCAGGCGCAACAGCTCCTCCAGCTCCAGCAGGCGGTAATCGATGCCGAAACGCGGCGCCACCTCGCCGATGATGCGGCTCAGCGCCGGGTAATGGCGGTGGCTCCAGTGCGGGAACAGATGATGCGTCAAATGCAGGTTCGCCCCGCCGAGCCAGTATCCCAGCCAGCGCGGCCGAGTCAGCCAGTCGAAGGTGGTGGCGAACACGTGGTGATACCAGCCGTGCGGCATCGCACCCTGCGCCGGCGCCTGGTAAAAATTGGCCTTGGCCCAGTGGGTGCCGATGATCAACATCACGAACAGCAAGGAAGAAAGCATCTGGCTCAGCAAATAGACCAGCAGGATTTGCCCGATGCCGATGGCCGGCGGCAGCAGCCAGCACGGGATCGCCAGCGCCAGCAGCAGGTGCGCCGCCTTGCCCGCCAGAAATCCGCACCAGCCGCGCACGCCCTGCTGCGCCATGCGCGCCGCCACGCGGGTGCGGCCCGCCCGGTCCAGCCAGTCGAACAGCCAGATGTAGTACGGGAACGTCAGCGCCGCCACCAGCGGCCAATAGTAACGCTGGGCGCGCATAAAGGGCCGCCAGCGCTGGAACGGCGTTTGCCGCAGCACGCCATTGGCGTCGATGTCAGGATCGTAATGTTCGATATTGTTATGGGCATGGTGAAACAGCACGTGGCGCACGCGCCAGCAGTCGGGATCCAGCCCCAGCGGGACGCTCACCAGGGCGTTCAGCCAGCGGTTGGCCCAGGGCCGACGGAAAAACGCGTTATGCGAGGCGTCGTGCACCACGTTCACCGTCAGGAACATGCCAATAAAGATAAAGCCGAAATAACAGGCGAAAAACGCCCAGCCGTTTTGCTGCTGCAGGCTCAACCCGTAACACAGGCCGCACAGCGCCAACAGCAGCGCCACCTTCGCCAGCATGCCGCCGTCGGCGAAGCGGTGATCGCCGTTGGCCGCCAAATAATGCTGGGCGGCCTGCATCAGCGCGCGATGTAGCCCGCCGTCATCGCGCCGATAGGCTAACGGGCGCAGCGGCTTCATGGCTGCCCCATTCGGCGCAAGAAGCGCTGTTGCTGCGCCAGCAGTTCGCGATAGCCGATGCAGCGGTACGCCATGCCGTGCCGCTGTGCGACCTCCGCCACCGCGGCGGCCAGCGCCGGGTAGTGGCGGTGATTCCAGCCGGGAAACAGGTGATGGGTCAGGTGATAGTTCAGCCCGCCGGTCAGGTGCTCCAGCCAGCGCGGCTCGGGCTGCCAGTCGCAGGCGGTGGCGAAATTGTGCCGGTACCAACCGTGCGGCATGTTGTCCCCCGCCGGTGCCGGGTAAAACTCGGCCTGCGCCCAGTGGGTGCCCAGCAGCAGGAACACCACCAGCAGCGAGGCAAACATCTGGCTGAGCGCGTAAGCCAACAGCACCCAGCCCCAACCGATGCCGTGCAGGTGGCACAGGATCAGCGGCACCACCAGCACCAGCGCCACATGGAGCAATTTGCACAGCACGAACAGCGCCCAACCGCCGCGCCCCGCCAGCACGCGTTTTTCCCGCAGCGGCGTTTTATCGAGCCGATCGGACCAATCGAAAATCCACGCGATGTAGGGTAGCGAGAGCGCGGCGATCAGCGGCCAGTACAGATGCTGATAGCGCATATGCGGCCGCCAGCGCTGGAACGGCGTCTGGCGGAAAAAGCCGTTCTCTTCGGTGTCCAGATCGTAGTGTTCGACGTTGGCGTAAACGTGGTGGTAATCCACGTGCCGCGTGCGCCAGTAGTCCGGATCGACGCCCAGCGGCAGCGTCACCAACCGCCCCACCAGGCGATTGGCCCAGGGCGCGCGCAAGAAGGCGTTATGCGAAGCATCGTGATTGACGTTGACGTTGAGCAGCATGCCCATAGCCACGAACAGGAAATAGCAGAGGAAAAACGCCCAGGATTGATGCTGCATCAGGCTCAGTGCATAAAACCCGATGCACAGCGCCAGCAACAGCGCGGCCTTGGCCAACCGCGCGGTATCGGCATAGCGATGATCGCCCGCCAGGCAGGCGTGCGCCGCGCGCTTGAGATCGCGATGAAACGCCTGCTCGCCATCGGTGGGGAAACGCAGCGGTGGTAATGAGTCAGCCATGCGGTTCCTCCACGGCGGCCGGTGCGGCCACTCGCCCCCAGCCCAGCGCGACGCACAGGGCATGCAGCGCCACGGCGGCCATGGCGATATGCCAATAGCGCTGCGGCCAGCCAAGATAGCCGATAAACAGCAGCGGCATGCCCAGCGCGATCAGCAGCCAGACGGCGCTCGCCCACGGTCGCCCTTCCGTCATGCCGCCCAGCGCTACCGATCCCAACGCCAACAGCACCAGCAGCGCCATTTGCGGCCAGCTGATGTCGCCGTAACCGTAACCGTATTGGTAGACGTAGCCGACCACCAGCGTGAACAACAGCATGGCGCCGCTGAAGACGCAGAGCGCCGAACGGCGGTCGCGCAGCCTGCCCTGCGCCGGGCGCCATGTCAGGCGCAAATAGCGCAGGAACGGCAGATTACTCGCCCAGAAAGGGTTGGCGGACGGCCGATCGCCGCTGACGCCGTAGCTGAACGGCCTGGTCGGTAACGCCGGGCAGAACGTGCCGAACAGTTTGTCCCAGAAGATAAAGCTGCCGCCGAAGTTCTTATTGGAATACGCCATGTCCTTGACGTGGTGCACCCGGTGGTGCGCCGGCGTGACCAGGATTTTTTCCAGCACGCCGAGCTTCGGCGTCAGCGCATTGTGGTTAAACAGCTGAATGCTGTAGTGAAAAATCGACACCGTGACGAACACAGACAGCGGCACGCCCGCCAGCGCCAGCAGCAAAAAGAACGGGATCGACGTCAGCGACGAATACCAGGAGTTGCGCACCCCCAGCGACAGATTGAAGTGCTCGCCCTGATGGTGCACCACGTGTACCGCCCACAGCACGCGAAAGCGGTGGTGCAGGCGGTGCAGCCAGTAGAAACCGAAGTCCCACGCCAGCAGGGCGAACAGCCACATCAGCAGCGGCGGCCAGGCGTCCAGCAGCCCCAGGCTGAAATGCGCGGCCACGTAGCCGTAGCAGGTGATCTCCAGCCCGCGGAACAGCCACAGCATGATATGGCCGGAGTTCAGATTGAACACCAGATCGTGCCAGTTGACCGGCTCACGGCGCCCCCACTGCAGCGCCACCGCCTCGGCCACCACGATGAACAGCATGAACACTATCGGCAACGCCAGATCGCTCATCCCATTTCTCCTTTAACTACGCGCCTGCGCAGAGTCTTGATGCGCAGGGCCAGCCCGCCGGCGCAAAGCGCCAGCAAGGCGCCACCTGCCAAATCGACAAACAAATGGCGACGCAGCTGCAGAATGGAGAACGCGATCGCCACACCCCACAGCATCCACAGCGCCGTCCGCATTTTGCGCTCGCCGTCGCTCAGCGCCCACACCGCCAGCACCGTCAGCGCCATGTGCAACGAAGGCAGGCAGTTCTGCGGCGAATCCACCTGCGTTAACGCCGCCAGCAGCTGCGCGCTGATCCCAACGCCCTCGTTCTGCGGATAGGCCATGGTGGTCGGCCACAGCAGGTAAACGGCCCCGGCGCCCAGCGCCGTCAGCTGCATCGCCAGCGTCAGCCATTTGATTCGCCGCAGCGGCGCCAGTAAATAGCCCGCCGGGACGATGAGGAAGAACGACAGGTAGAGCCAAATGGCCGCCGGGTTGAACGGGATCGCCCGGTCAAGCGCCGACGGCGGCAACAGGGTTCCCGCCCCCTGCAGGCGATCGGTCACGCTATACACCACCCCGACCGTCCCCCAGCCGAGCAACATGTGCCCTAGCCTGAACAGCGTATTTTTCATGCTTCCTCCGCCTGGCGCACGATGCGCCGCCGCTTGCGATCGAACTGCGGCAAAACCGCCTGCGCCGTCAACCGCCATTCGAGCCGAACGGTGGCGATGCCCTGGCGAGCGAACAGCGCGATCAGCTGCGCCTGGCAGTGCGCCAACGCCGCCGGGCTGCAATCGGCGATCAGCTCCAGCCGGTGCTCGCCGCGCTGGATCAGGCGGTAATCGCTGGCCAGCGGCAACGCATTGGCGATCGTCCGGCTGCAGGCATCGGCGAATACCGCCTGCGGCTGCCGCTGCGCATCGGGCAGCATCAGCTGATCGTCGCGCCGCCCTTCGATACGCGCAATCGCCCGCGTCGGCTGCCCGCACGGACAGGGTTCCTTGCGCAGCACCAGCACATCGTCCAGCCGATAACGCACGATCGGCTGCGTGCTGCGGGTGAAATCAGTGATCAACGGCGTGAAACGCTGCTCGTCGATCCACTGCGGTTCGATATGCAAAAACTCTTCGTTCAGATGCAGCGTACCGTGCGCGCAGGTCGCGGCCAGGAACCCCTCGGTAGCCTGATACACTTCGCCAACCGCCGGAAATACCTGCATCAGCAGGCGGCGATCCTGTTCTTCCAACACCTCGGCGACCGAAATCACTTTTTTGACCGGCAGCGTCACCTGCCCGGCCAGCACCGCCAGCGCCAAGGCGCGCAGCACCTGCGCCGGCGCCACGATGATGCTGGGCGCCTGCCGTTCCAGCGCGGGCAGATGCTCGCTGAACGGCGCCAGCAAATCGTAAAACGCCAGGCTCAGCCAACGGTTGTTCACGCTGTGATAGAGGTTATTGTCCGCCCGCAGAAACAGGGCGACACGCTCACCGGCCAGCAGCCCGTCCGGCAGCATCTTCGCCAGCATGCCGCCGGCCCACACCTGCTGTTCGCGCGGGCTGACGACAAACACGCCGCGCTGCCCGGAAGTGCCGGACGACAACCCGACGCTGTAGCGGCCGATCTTCGGCGTGAAATCGCGATCCGCCTCGCTACGCTGCGCGCAGGCCAGCACCGCCTCCCGGCTCAGGCCGGCGGTATTCATCCGGTCGAACTGCGCCATCATCAGCGCCTTGTCCATCTGCGGCCATTCGGCGAACGGCCGGTGGCTGAACCGCTGAAAATAGGGGCTCTGGCTCAGCACCCGACGGGCAAAGCCCACGAGCTGCCGGGCCTGATGCGCCTCCAGCGCCGCACGATCGCCAAAGCGCAGGCGCCGGGCGCGGAAATAGTGCCAAAGGGTCATGAAGGGGATCACAGGTCCCCCTCGTGGCACAGCAAAATGTTGACTTGCCCGCCCGCCCACAGCTGGTTGAGCCGCTCCAGCGTGCGGGTATACGCCGCCGCGTCGTCCATTACCAGATTAGCCAGGCGCGAAGGCCCGCGCAGCGTCTGGTAACTCTGCGGCGACCAGGCGGCGTCGCTGGCCAACAGCGTCCAGCCGGTGTCGGTGAGGATAAAGGCGCCGATATGGCCGGCCGCATGCCCCGGCAGCGGCACCAGCACGATCTGCCCTTCACTGCCCGGCAGCGCGTAACCGCGATCGAACGGCGCCAGCAGCGCGGGCAACGCCACCGAGGGAAAAGCTTCCATAAACTGCAGGCGGCTCTCGAAATCTGCCGGGATCAGACCGGGAATAAAGGCGCGCTTGAGCGCCGCGAAACCGCGCAGCCCGCGGGTTTGCTGCCAGCCTTCGCCGGAGCAAATAAAATCGAGGTAGCTGAAATCCTGCAGCCCGGCGATGTGGTCCGCGTGAAAATGCGAGACGATCAGCGCCTGAATGTCGCCTTCGGCGTAACCGGCGTCGCGCAGCTGATGCACCAACGACTCAGCGGGGTCGAAGTAGACCGGCGTCATGCGGCGGTAAAGGCTGAACAGCCCCGATTGCGTGTGCTGCTGAAAATAATGCGCGTAGCCGGTATCCCACAGCCAGCGGCGCTCCCCCACCTCCAGCAGATAGGCGCGCGCCGGGAATTTACACACCCGGAACCCGGCGCCGCGCAGCGCCATGCAGCCGATATGCGTGCAATAGCCCACTTCAAATACGGTGACCTTAGCCATGCTGTCCGCCTCCTTGCTGCCGCAGCCACTCGCCGGTCAGGCGGATCCCCTCCGCCATCGAGTAACGCGGCCGATAGCCCAGCTCTTCGATCGCGCGGGTCTGGCTCAGCGTCATGTCGAAATGCACCGCCGCCACGCTGTAGCGCGTCAGCAGCGGCTCCTTGCCGCTCAGGCTTGCCCACAGCTCCATGCCGCCGGCCAGCGTATGCAGCAGCGGATACGGCACGGCCTGCAGCCGGTAGCGCAGCCCCAGCGCCTGACGCAGCAGCGCATCCAGCATCTCCGCCAGCCGCTGCGGTTGGTGGTTGGTGATGTTGTACACGGCACCGGACGGCAATCCGCGCTGCCGGCTGGCCAGCGTCATGGCGTGTACCACGTTGGGAGCAAAGGTCAGATCCAGCAACGCCTGCCCGCCGCCGGGCAGCCGCAGCACGCCGCGATCGCGTTCGAGCTGTTGCAACAGCCGCGGCACGATCACCCGATCGTACGGGCCAAACAGGCCGCGCGGCCGCAGTATAATGTAGGTGGTTTGCGGGTAGATCTTCGCCTGCGCCAACAGCCGCTGTTCGGCCGCATATTTGCTGGCGGCATAGTGATTGGCGAAGCGCCGGGCGCGATAACCCTCATCAAGATCGTAATGCGGCTGAAAATCGAAGTAGATTGCCGGCGTGGAGATATGCACGAAGCGCCGCACGCCGCAGCGTCCGGCCGCCTCCGCCAGCTTCTCCGTCGCCGCGGCGTTGGTGCGGTGAAACTCTGCTTTACCGCCCCAGGGCGATGACTTGGCCGCACAGTGCCACACCCACTCGCAGTCGATCACCAGCTCCCGGCACTGCTGCGGCGTGGCCTGCGCCAGATCGAGCGCGCAAAACTCGGCGCCCAACTGACGCAGCGTTTCGCCAACCCGCTCATCGCGGCCGGTGGCGCGCACCTGATGCCCGGCCTCCAGCAACCACTCCGCCGCGTTGCGCCCCAGCCCGCTGGTCGCCCCGGTCACCAGCACCCTCATGGCAGCAACACCATGCCGGCCAGCGCCAGCCCGGCGGCGGTGCCGATCAGCATCACCGGCTGGCCGGGGTTAAATCGCCCGGTGGTCACGGCGGCATGCAGCGCGGTCGGGATAGAGGCCGCCACCTGGTTGCCGTGATGGCGGTAGATGTCCACCAGCGCCTCGCTGGAGACGTGCAGCCGTTTGCGCATATGTTCGAGCGACAAATGGCTGGCCTGGTGCGGCACCACGGTGGCGATCTGCGCCAGGGTCAAGCCGCTGGCGCTCAGCAGCCGGTCGAGGTAGCCCTCAATCAGCGCCGACGCCTGACGGAACAGCGGCTTGCCCTGCATATGAAACAGGAAGTCTTGCTCGCACATGCCGGCGCGCGGGTTGCGGCGCGTGCCGCCGGCGCGGATCTCGCACAGTTCGCTGCCGGCGGGATAGGTTTCCACCAGGCTGGCGAGGATGCCGCCGGTGCCGTCACCGCGCTCCACGATGGCGCAGGCGGCGCCGTCGCCGAAGATCAGCGACGACTCTTCGTGCTGCCAATCGATGCCGCGCGAAGCGAGATCCGCCGAGACGATGGCGATACGCCGATACGTCCCGGCGTTCAACAGCCCCGCCGCCACCTGCAGCGCAGAGATAAAGCTGACGCAGCTGCTGTTGATGTCGAAGCCCGGCGTACCCGGTGCCAGCCCGGCGACCTTGAGAATATGCGCGGCGGTGCACGGCAGCGCCTGCACAGATATCGCCGAGGCGGAGATCAAAAGGTCAATGGAGGCTGCCGGCATGACGCTGCGGGCCAGCGCGTCTTGCAGCGCGGCAGCGGCGAGCTCGGCCTGGCTGGCGTCGTCGGCGGCGTGATAGCGGTAAACGATGCCCGAGCGTTTTTCAACGTAGCCGGCCGGTTTCCCCAGGCGAGCATCGAGCGTAGAGGAGGCCACGCGGTTGGGCGGCAACGCGGCCCCGGTGGCGATGATTTTCAGAGGCAACAGCTCGGGTGAGCGACATTGTGTGGTCATTATTGTTATTGATTAACCTGACTATCCATAAAGCGATTCTCCCGCACGGCGTTAAGGCCATGCGGATCATCCCCGGTTTTTATGTCCCAAAAGGCCTTTCATCAAGGCGGTATCTCTTGTTATCGGCTACCACGGGCCGACATCCGTCGGCGGAAGCATAAGCGTAACATTACTGAGATATTCAGTTTACGGCAAGGCGGCGAGAATGGGCAGGTGGCGGGAGAATTATCGGAATAGCGCCGCCGCTGGCGATCGGCGGCGGCGGGGTCAGGCTCAGCGGCGGTTGCGCACCAGCTGGTAACGGCGGGTCAGGTACTCGACCGGCGCACTCCAGATATGCACCAGGCGGCAGAACGGGAACAGCACGAACAGCGTCATGCCCAGCACCATGTGCAGTTTGAAGATAATCGCCACGCCCTCCAGGTGCGCAGAGGCGCCGGCGTGGAAGGTCACCACCGCCTGCGCCCAGGCCACCAGCTTCATCATTTCGCTGCCGTCCATATGCTGGGCGGAGAACGGAATGGTCAGCAGACCGAGGCACACCTGCACCACCAGCAACGTCAGGATCATGATGTCGGCGAAGCTGCTGGTGGCGCGCACCCGCGGGTTGGTCAACCGGCGCTTCAGCAACAGCGCGCCGCCGATCAGCGTCATCAGGCCGCAGGCGCCGCCGGCGATCATCGCCAGCTTCTGCTTCACATCGATCGGCAGGAAGGCCTCATACATCCAGTGCGGCGTCAGCATGCCGAGGAAGTGGCCTGCGAAGATGCCGATAATGCCGATGTGAAACAGGTTGGACGCCAGCCGCATGCCCTTTTTATCCAGCATCTGGCTGGAGCCGGCGCGCCAGCTGTACTGCCCGTAGTCATAACGCAACCAGCTGCCGATCAGGAACACCGCGCCGGCCAGATAAGGGTAGATATCGAAGAAGAACTGATTCAAAAATTGCATGATTAGCGTCCTTTGGTTCCGGTTAACGCATCCGTCAAGTCCAGATACTGTGGCGCCACCGCGCCGGCGAAGCGCCGCTGGTGCGCCGTCTGCTGGGCGGAGGCGCAGCCCTGTTCGCCGAGAAACTTGACCTGCTCCTCTTCCCACACCGCATCCAGCGCCTGCGGCGTATCGTCGCGCGCCTCCTGCGCCACCTGGGTCTCCAGCGTCTGGGCCTGCACCTCGCTGCCGGACAGCGCCAACAGCAGATCGAACAGCACCGCGTACGGGCTTTCGCGCTGTTGCAGGCGCGCGCCCAGCAGCGCCAGGATCGGCGCGATGTCCTGCAGCCCTTCCCGTGCCTGCGCCGCGCTGCGGCTGGCCAGATATTCCAGGTACAGCGGCAGGAAATCCGGCAGCTCGCGGCTGTCGATCTCGAGCCCGGCGGCGCGGTACTGCGCCATCAGATCGACCATCGCCTGGCCGCGATCGCGCGACTCGCCGTGCACGTGCTCAAACAGCAGCAGCGAGGTGGCGCGGCCGCGATCGAACAGCTCGCAATAGTCGGCTTGCACGTCCAGCAGCGGGCGTGCACACAGGCGGCGGATAAACAGAATCAGCTGCGCGCTGTGGTGCAGATCCAGCTCGCTGGCCGGCTCCAGCGCCTCGATCAGCGCCTGCTGATGGTCAAACAGGACCTGCTCCGGGTAATCCAGCAGGCGGGCGATCACTTTCAGGCTGATCATGAGGCGTCCTCCGGCCGCGCGGTTTTCGCGGTCACGTCGATGGCGTCGATGCGGCGGCTGTTGAACAGGTTGAACTTGCCGTCGCTGCCGTGGCAGCCGTCGCCGAAGCTGAAGCCGCAACCCTTGCTTTCCGGGAAGGCTTCGCGCGCCAGCTCGCGGTGGCTCGACGGCACCACAAAGCGATCTTCATAGTTGGCGATCGCCAGGTAGCGGTACATCTCCTGCGCCTGCGCTTCGCTCAGGCCAACCTGCTCCAGCGCGCTGGTGTCCACCACGCCGTCGACGGTTTCCGCCCGTTTGTAATGGCGCATCGCCAGCATGCGTTTCAGCGCCAGCAACACCGGTTCGGTATCGCCGGCGGTCAGCAGGTTCGCCAGATACTGCACCGGAATGCGCAGGCTCTCGACGTCCGGCAGTACGCCGCTGTGCGCCAACTCGCCGGCGTCGGCGGCGGACTGAATCGGCGACAACGGCGGCACGTACCACACCATCGGCAGCGTGCGGTATTCCGGGTGCAGCGGCAGCGCCAGCTTCCAATCCATCGCCATTTTGTACACCGGCGACTGCTGGGCAGCTTCAATGACGCCCTGCGGCACGCCGTCCGCCAGCGCCTGAGCAATCACCTTGGGATCATGCGGATCGAGGAAGATATCGAGCTGGCTCTGGTACAGATCCTTGTCGTTCTCCACCGCCGCCGCCTGCTCGATGCGGTCGGCATCGTACAGCAGCACGCCGAGGTAGCGAATGCGGCCCACGCAGGTCTCCGAACACACCGTCGGCTGCCCGGCTTCGATGCGCGGGTAGCAGAAGATGCACTTCTCGGACTTGCCGCTCTTCCAGTTGAAGTAGATTTTCTTGTACGGACAGCCGGTCAGGCACATGCGCCAACCGCGGCACTTGTCCTGGTCGATCAGCACGATGCCGTCTTCGCCGCGCTTGTAGATCGCCCCGCTCGGGCAGGTGGCGACACAGGCCGGGTTGAGGCAGTGCTCGCACAGGCGCGGCAGGTACATCATGAAGGTGTTTTCGAATTGGCCGTACATCGCCTTCTGCAGGTTGTCGAAATTCTTGTCCTGCGAGCGTTTTTCGAATTCCCCGCCGAGGATCTCCTCCCAGTTCGGGCCGCTTTCGATCTTGTTCATGCGCTGGCCGGTGATCAGCGAGCGCGGGCGCGCCACCGGCTGGTGCTTGCCCTGTTTGGCGGTGTGCAGATGCTGGTAGTCGTAATCGAACGGCTCGTAGTAGTCGTCCAGCGCCGGCACGTCCGGGTTGGCGAAGATTTTCGCCAGCACGCCGACGCGGTTGCCCATGCGCGGCTCCAGCTTGCCGTTGATTTTACGGATCCAGCCGCCCTTCCATTTTTCCTGATCTTCCCAGGCGTGCGGATACCCGACGCCGGGCTTGCTTTCCACGTTATTGAACCAGGCGTATTCCATACCCTCGCGGCTGGTCCAGACGTTTTTGCAGGTGACCGAACAGGTGTGGCAACCGATGCACTTGTCCAGATTCAGCACCATGCCGACTTGCGAACGAATTTTCATTTGCTGTTCTCCTGCTGACTGCCCTGCGCGTAGTCGTTGCCTTCGTCGTCCAACCAATCAATGCGGTTCATCTTGCGCACCACCACGAACTCGTCGCGGTTGGAGCCGACGGTGCCGTAGTAGTTGAAGCCGTAGGCCAGCTGCGCATAGCCGCCGATCATGTGGGTCGGCTTCGGACAGGCGCGGGTCACCGAGTTGTGGATGCCGCCACGCTGGCTGGTGATCTCCGAGCCCGGCAGGTTCACGATGCGCTCCTGCGCGTGGTACATCATGGTCATACCGGCCGGGATACGCTGGCTGACCACCGCGCGCGCCGTCAGCGCGCCGTTGGCGTTGAAGGCCTCGATCCAGTCGTTGTCCGCGATGCCCAGATCTTTGGCGTCGTCTTCGCTCAGCCAGACGATCGGGCCGCCGCGCGACAGCGTCAGCATCAACAGGTTGTCGCTGTAGGTGGAGTGAATCCCCCACTTCTGGTGCGGCGTCAGGAAGTTCAGCGCCTTCTCCTTGTTGCCGTTCGGCTTGCTGTTGAGCAACGGCTGGGCGGCGCGGGTGTCGATCGGCGGCCGGTATACCAGCAGGCTTTCACCGAAGGCGCGCATCCACTCGTGGTCCTGATACAGCTGTTGACGGCCGCTGAGGGTGCGCCACGGGATCAGCTCGTGCACGTTGGTGTAACAGGCGTTGTAGGAAACGTGTTCGTCTTCCAGACCGGACCAGGTCGGGCTGGAGATGATTTTGCGCGGCTGCGCCTGAATATCGCGGAAGCGAATTTTCTCGTCTTCCTTGTTCAGCGCCAGATGCCGGTGATCGCGGCCGGTGACGTTGCTCAGGGCCTCCCAGGCTTTTACCGCCACCTGGCCGTTGGTTTCCGGCGCCAGCGACAGGATCACTTCCGCCGCGTCTATTGCGCTCTCAATCTTCGGCCGCCCCGCCGCCGGACCGTCGGCCTTGACGTAGTTAAGCTGCTTGAGGAAGTCGACCTCGGTTTGGGTGTTCCAGCTGATGCCCTTGCCGCCGTTGCCCAGTTTGTCCAGCAGCGGCCCCAGCGAAGTGAAGCGCTCGTAGGTGGCCGGGTAATCGCGTTCCACAGCGATGATGTGTGGCGCGGTTTTGCCCGGGATCAGATCGCACTCGCCTTTCTTCCAGTCCTGCACGCCGTAAGGCTGTGCCAGTTCGGCGGCGGAATCGTGCTGGATAGGCAGCGTCACCACGTCGGTTTCCTGGCCCAGATGGCCAACGCACACCTCGGAGAAGGCCTTGGCGATGCCCTTGTAGATCTCCCAGTCGCTCTTCGAATCCCAGGCCGGATCGACCGCCGCCGACAGCGGATGGATGAACGGGTGCATGTCGGAGGTGTTCATGTCGTCTTTTTCGTACCAGGTGGCGGTCGGCAGCACCACGTCGGAGTACAGGCAGGTGCTCGACATGCGGAAATCGAGCGTCACCACCAGATCCAGCTTGCCTTCGCCGCCCTGCTCGCGCCATTCCACTTCCTGCGGCTTCACGCCGCCCTGCTGGCCGAGATCTTTCCCCTGGATGCCGTTTTCGGTGCCCAACAGGTATTTGAGCATGTACTCATGGCCCTTGCCGGAGGAGCCCAGCAGGTTGGAGCGCCAGACGAACAGGTTGCGCGGGAAGTTCTGCGGATTGTCCGGCTGCTCGGCGGCGAAGCCCAGCGTGCCGTTCTTCAGGCTGTCGACGGTGAACTCGACCGGCGACTGGCCGGCGGCGCGGGCCTGCTCCGCCAGGCGCAGCGGGTTGGTGCCCAGCTGCGGCGCCGACGGCAGCCAGCCCATGCGCTCGGCGCGCACGTTGAAGTCGATCAGGCTGCCGCCGAAGCGCGACTTGTCCGCCAGCGGCGACAGCAGCTCGTCGGTGCCGACGGTTTCATAGCGCCATTGGCTGGAATGGTTGTAGAAGAACGAGGTGCTGTTCATATGGCGCGGTGGGCGCTGCCAGTCGAGGCCGAACGCCAGCGGCAGCCAGCCGGTTTGCGGCCGCAGTTTTTCCTGGCCGACGTAGTGCGCCCAGCCGCCGCCGCTCTGGCCGACGCAACCACAGAAGATCAGCATGTTGATCAAGCCGCGGTAGGTCATGTCCATGTGATACCAGTGGTTGACGCCGGCGCCGACGATGATCATCGAACGGCCGTGAGTCTTCTCGGCGTTTTCCGCGAACTCGCGGGCAATGCGGATGATGTTGTGGCGCGACACACCGGTGATCTGCTCGGCCCAGGCCGGGCTGTAGGCCTTGACCTCGTCATAGTCGGCGGCGCAGTTGGCGTCGCCCAGCCCGCGCTCGAGGCCGTAATTAGCCAGCGTCAGGTCGTACACGCTGGTCACCAGCGCTTCGCTGCCGTCCGCCAGCTGCAGGCGTTTCACCGGCAGTTTGTGCAGCAGGATCTCGTCCAGCGCCACGCTGTTGAAATGCTCACTGTCGGCGCCGCCGAAGTACGGGAAGCCCACCTCGGCAACGTCGTCATGCATGCCCAACAGGCTGAGCTGCAGCTCGACTTCCTGTTGCGACTTGCCCTCGCGCTGTTCCAGGTTCCACTTGCCCTTCTCGCCCCAGCGGAAGCCGATGGAGCCCTGCGGCGCCACCAGATCGCCGCTGCGGCTGTCGATAGCGACGGTTTTCCACTCGGGATTGTTTTCCTGGCCCAGTCCGTCCACCAGATCGGCGGCGCGCAGCAGGCGGCCGGCGGCGTAATGGCCGCCTTCACGCGCTTCCAGCAGCACCAGCATCGGCATATCGGTATAGCGGCGCACATAGTCGCGGAAGTAGCCGACTTCGCGATCGAGATGGAACTCTTTCAGCATCACGTGGCCCATCGCCAGCGCCATCGCGCTGTCGGTGCCCTGCTTCGGATTCAGCCAGTGGTCACACAGCTTGGCGACTTCGGCATAGTCCGGCGTCACCGCCACGGTTTTGGTGCCCTTGTAACGCACTTCGGTAAAGAAGTGGGCGTCCGGAGTGCGCGTCTGCGGCACGTTGGAGCCCCAGGCGATAATGTAGGAGGAGTTGTACCAGTCGGCGGATTCCGGCACGTCGGTCTGCTCGCCCCAGGTCATCGGCGAGGCCGGCGGCAGATCGCAATACCAGTCGTAGAAGCTCAGGCAGGCGCCGCCGATCAGCGACAGATAGCGGGCGCCGGCGGCGTAGGACACCATCGACATCGCCGGGATCGGCGAGAAGCCGATGATACGGTCCGGGCCGAAGGTTTTGGCGGTATAGACGTTGGCGGCGGCGATCAGTTCATTGACCTCCTGCCAGCTGGATCGGACGAAGCCGCCGCGGCCGCGCGCCACCTTGTAGCTTTTGGCTTTTTCCGCATCGCCGACGATAGAACCCCAGGCCGCGACCGGATCGCTGTGCTGCGCTTTCGCCTCGCGCCACAGCTTGAGCAGACGCTTGCGCATCAGCGGGTATTTCAGCCGGTTGGCGCTGTACAGGTACCAGGAGTAGCTGGCGCCGCGCGGGCAGCCGCGCGGTTCATGGTTGGGCAGATCGGGCCGGGTGCGCGGGTAGTCGGTTTGCTGGGTTTCCCAGGTCACCAGACCATTCTTCACGTAAATCTTCCAACTGCAGGAACCGGTACAGTTTACGCCGTGGGTGGAACGCACCACTTTGTCGTGCTGCCAACGGCTGCGGTAGCCGTCTTCCCAGTCGCGGTTGGTGTTCAAGGTCTGGCCGTGCTCGCCAGAAAAAGGCTCCGCCAACTGCTTGAAATAGCGGAAACGGTCTAAAAATTTGCTCATCCGGAATGCTCCTGAAGGCTCTTGTCGTTATAAGAAGACATGCTCAATCTGCCGCCAGCCTACTGACGGCCAACCGGCGGCAAATTGATTGCGATCAAGAGAAAGCGGGAGGCGACGCGCGCGCCGGGTGAGAAATACCACCAAAGTATAGGTGCGGAAAATTAATTTAATCCATTGAATTATAACGAATAAAAAAGGAAATCAAGAGGAGAGCGGGCAGGTAGGAGACAAGACGGGGTATTTGGGGGTAGGACGCGGGAGAAACCTCCCGCGTGACGATAACTCGGCGCTTTCAGCGTTGGAGCCACAGCGTCGCGGTGCCCACGGCGGGCAACGCCAGCGTGATCTCCGCCCCCCCTTCCTGCTGCCGCCAGCCCGCCGGAAGGCGCAATCGGGTGCTTCCCTTTCGATAGTAAGGATTGGCTACCAGCAGCAAGGCGCGATCGCCCAGAACAAACATCCGCGCCGACATTTGCGGATCGCTTCCTGCCAGCGGCATCGATTTTCCCGTCAGCAGATACGGGGTGAAAGCGGCGATTTGCTGCGACACGGCAGCCACACCACGCCAGGCGGCGTCAAACTCCCGTTGGTCGAAGCGGCCGGTTTTGCGCTTGTAAAACAGATCGGTATAAGAATAAAACAGCAGCCCCTTGGCGCCGCCGATCAACGCCTGCCAGGCCTGATTGCGGATTTCTGCCTCTGACGGCGGATGTGGCCTGCGGCGGGCGTCATAAGCGGCGTGATCCATGATTTGCATCACCACCCAGGCCCCGCGCGCCTGGCGGGCGGCCTGCACCGTGAGTTCGGTATAACGCGTGGTGCGCGTCAGATCGCTATCGTTCCCCACCGGATAAGGATCGGTCGCCAAAATGTCGCTGCTGTTAAAGTAGGCGTCCAACTCCCCGGTTTTGTTCAACACCTGGAAGGTGGGATGATCGCCATCAAGCCGCTTTATTTGCAGGTTTTTTTCCTCGATCTTATCGAGATATTCCGGCCCCAGCTCATCGTTGATGTACCAGGCGAGCAGGTTGGGCTGAGCGCGCAAGCGCTGCACGTACCAGGCCGTCATCGCCGCGTAGTCGCCACCGCGGACGGCCGGCGCGAAACGGCTGCCGCGGTACTGATCTTTGACGGAGTAAATGACCAGCAGCCCGCGCTTGCGTGCGTTGCGGAAAAAGGCGTAAGGATCTTTCTTTTCCCCGTAATCATAGTTCAGCACCGTGTTGAATCCCGCCGATGCGATGCGCGCCAAATGCTCATCGGTCGCCACGTTGGCGTAAATGCCCAACGGGAAAAGCCGTTGACCGTCGCGCAGGGTAAAGCCTTCGCTGTCGATCGCCACTTTGGCCGCAGGCTGCCCGACACGAAAAGACAGCTCGCTGCCCTGTGCCGGCTGGGATTGCTGCCCGGTGACCTGCTGACGCAGGCGGTATTCCCCCTGGGCCAGGCCGGTCGGCAGTGGGTATTCGATACGGCGCTGCCCTTCAACCTGATAACGGTCGCGGCTACGGTGAACAACCTGCCCCTCGGCATTGAGCAATTCGCTGTCGACCTGCAAACGCTGCGGCTGCGAAGTGACGACCAGCGTGTCGACCCTCCCCTGCGCCGACGCGCCGAGCTGATACAACGCCGGCGTAGGCGCTCGAGCACACGCATAGGCGTCGTCAAACCAGGCGGTACCGGTGCTCCCCTTGCGCAGATAAACGCCAAAAGTGATTCGCGCCGCCTGCGGCGGTACGGTATAGCTGGCGCTCACCTGCCGCCAGCCGCTGTCGCCGGTCACCCCAGCCGGATAGCTGCCTTCCAGAAAGCGCCCCTGCGCATCAAAGCTCTGCAAATAGACCCCGGCGCCGCCGTCGCGGCTTTGCCCGCGTACGTCCTGGGTCTTGAGCCAGACGCCGAAATCGATCGTCTGCCCAGGCACAACCTGCAGCGACTGGTTGAAGGTACGGTACTGCGCGGCATCTGCATTGTCATAACGCAGACTGCCACTGCCGCTGTGCGTATCGCCGTCGGCCTGCGCGCCCTGCGCTCGCCAGCCGCTGAGACCCTGCTCAAAGCCGGGGTTGGTCAACAGATTAGGTTGGCAGCTCTGCGCCAGAGCCGAAACGCCCCACAAGGCGCAACAGCCCAGAGCCACCCTCTGATACATCCCCCTCATGGTCATTTCCTTTTCACCACGGCATTGAACAGATAGGTGGCGAACAGATAGCAGGATTTCTGGTAAGACAGCCCCAAATGCTGACGGTAAATCCGCCATTGCCAGTCCGCGGCGCGGATTTTGTTGCCCGACAGCGAATGGGTAGACAATCGGTAACAGGCCAGCGGTTCGGGAATGCAGTAGGCCAGGCCGTTACGCGCCTTCTGCAGCACCGCCAGCCACATCAAATAGTCCTCATGGCCCACTTTTTGCTGATACACCTTACCGATGCGCTTTTGGTTGTAGATACCGGTGAGATTGCCGATCCAGTTGCTTTTCAACATGTCCTGATAGCCGATAAGCTCATCCGCGCCACGGGTGTTTTTGATCAATTTCAGGTCGTCTTCGAAGGTGTAATAATGGGAACACACCACGTCGTAGCGGCGGGTTTGCAAAATGCTCGCCTGGCGCGACAGCTTGTTGGGCAGCCATACGTCATCGCTGTCGCAGAAGGCGATATAGTCGCCGCTCGCCGCCTCAATGCCGATGTTACGCGTTTCCGCCACGCCCTGGTTGTGCTCATTGCGTATGTAGGTGAGACGATCGTGGATAAACGGCCGCACCACCTCGGCAGTATCGTCGGTGGACGCATCATCGATCACATACAGGTGATAATCGGTAAATCGCTGGTTCAGCACGCCTAGAATCGACTCTTTAATAGAGTTCGCCGCATTGTAGGCCGGCATGATTACGGATATCTTTTCCATTTTGTCCTCACTCGGTGAGCTGTTGCCACTGGGGATAAATACGTTCGGGAGAAAAACGACGAGACTTTTCTAACGCGGCGATAGAAAAGTGCTCACGCAAACCCGGATCGAGCATCAGTTTGATCACCCCTTCGCTGAAGGCGGCGGCGTCGTCATCGGGCACCAGATAGCCGTTGACGCCATCGTC
This sequence comes from Serratia sp. Nf2, assembly GCF_003028435.1. Classification (NCBI taxonomy): domain Bacteria; kingdom Pseudomonadati; phylum Pseudomonadota; class Gammaproteobacteria; order Enterobacterales; family Yersiniaceae; genus Serratia; species Serratia sp. Nf2. Next base: position 566,555 of record NZ_PYTW01000001.1, read on the forward strand.
TATCAACTCGGCCGGGCCAGTCTTGCAGTCGTAGGCCACCAGCGGCAGGCCAAAACTCATGGCTTCGATCAGCACCATCGGCAGTCCCTCATAGCGAGAAGTCATCAGATACAGGCTGGCCTGGCGATAATAGGCCGCCACGTCGGCGGTGGCCGGCAGCAGGCTCACCTGCCGCTCCAACCCGGCATCTTCAATCTGTCGCTGCAATGCGTCGCGCTCCGGACCGTCGCCAATAATCAGCAGTCGCCAATCCGGCACCTGCGCCACCACGCCTCGCCACAACGCGATCAGACGATCGAAGCCTTTCTGATTGCTCAATCGCCCCACCGCCAGCGCCACCTTTTTCTGCAGCGCCGGCGTCGGCGCCTGCGCGCCGAACGGCGAAACGTTCTCGATCACCCGACACTTCCCGGCCCCCACCCAGCGAGCGATGGCGTCGCTATCTTGCCGCGTCAGGAAAATCACGCGATCGCCCAGCCGGTAAACCAGCAACTTCAACCACTTAAATACGCGCGGATACTGGTGAAAGCTGACGTGCTCACTCAACAGCAGCCGGCTGCGGGCACAGAACAAACGCAGAAAAGGCGTCATCACCACCGACAGTTTCCCCATGGAAACGGTAATGATCACGTCCGCGCGTTCACGCCGCAGCGCCAACGCCAACCGCCATGGCCAGAACAGCGAATCGCCGCCGCCGCAGCGCAGCCGGACGTCGCTCGCCAGCGGAAAGAAACTCCGCTCGCCAAACAGCGAAAATACCGCCACCTCGTAACCCGGCAGATGCGCCAGCGCATTGGCCAAACCGCTGGCGACCCGTTCAGTGCCGCCCTTGCCCGCCATATTTTCGATAACGATGATTACCTTGCGTGGTTGCATATCATCTCCTGAATCCCTGGCGCACATTGCGCAGCAGCCGGCCGCCAACCGAGAACAACCCCAGTCGCGCCAGACAATCGCCATACCATTTGATCACCTTGAACTTGCCGCTCAGGCTGTGCCGCACGATGCGCGACGAGTAATAATTGAACGCCTGGGCATTTTCCGAATACAGCGAGGCCAGCAGGTGCTTGCAGGCGAATCCGCTGATATGGCGATCGCTGGGGCTGAGGAAGGTATTGATAAAGCGGTCGCTGGCCTCCAGATTAAGCTTCGCCGTCATGCGTCCGTAGCGCCCCACGTCGAGAAACACCCCGCCGCCGGCGTCATGCGCCACTTGCGCGCCCAAATTGGTGGCGTTGACCAGAAAGCCCCAATCCTGATGCTTGTTGAGAAACTCGGGAAATAAAAAGCGTCGATCGCTTTTTTTACGCATGCTGATGGTGGATGACCGAATATCGCCCATTTCCAGAAAAAGAAAATCCTCGCCGGAAGAACCGGATTTGTAGTGGAAGTTGAAGTCGCGTACCGAATCGCCGCTCACCTCTGCATAGTTGCCGAAGATAATATCAATATGGCGATCTTCATGCTTCTTCATGCGGCGAATAATATAGTTGGTCGTGAAATAATCATCCGAATCGAGAAAAAACACGATCTCCGATTGCGCTAACTTGGTACCTAAGTTGCGCGATACCGCCGCATTGCTCTTCTGTTTTTTCTCATGCAGCATCACGTTGCTATTAGTTGCCGCTATCTGGCGAATATATTTGATGTCATCCTCGTCAGAGCAATCATCAACCAAAATCACCTGATAGTCGAACCCTTGGCAAGCGTTGAAAATCCGCTTCAGCGTTTTCGGCAGGTAGCGCGCACTATTATAAATAGGGATCACGATCGAGAAATCCATTTCTTAACCCTCCAAATTAGAATTTATCATTTCTTTTCCACGGCAAAGCAACAATAATGACACGTTAAATACCGGGACCAAAAAATAGGTTTCCGTAAAGGTTGTCAGCAGGAAAACAACCACCACCCAGCGCATGAATCGACTCAGCCTGCGCATATTGCCCAACAAGTGAAAATAACAAAAAAGCATGACGACAGAAGCGATGCCACCGGCCGAATAAAACATGGCGATGAAGAAGAAATCGACTGGCTTATAAGGCTCTATATTCATGCCGAACAGCGGATTGGGTAGCCCCACCGCCTGAAACATCTGCCAGGAGAACCAGATCCGCCCGGTCAACGCCTGGTTCAAGAGGACGTCCAGCGCCGGATTACTCCCCCAGCGTATAACGCTGGCGAATTGAAAGCCGACAATGACCAACGTCAGCACGATGCAGACTTTTCTGTTGGGCGCGACACGCAGCAGCGGCGCCAGCCAAAACAGCAGCAACATCAACAACGCCAGCATAAAACAGGTGCGTGAATAGGAATACATCAGCACCGGGAGAATGATCGCCGATACTGCCAACGAAGCGATATTTTTCATTCCACGCGTTAATTTCGCATGGTCGATCAGGCACAGCAGTGTGGCGAACAGGGCAAAAGAATAATACGCCAGGGTATTCGGATTATCGAACCCCAGCGTTAATCGGTTACCGTAACGTTCATCAAGGTAAACAAACCCCTCGGTATAAAAGATATAAGGAATAACCACCAGCAACCCTGCCACCACAAAGGCGATGGCAAACATTTCAGCACCACGCCCCATTTCGATGCGACGAAATAAAATTATCACCGCCGTGCTGAATACCGCACCAAACAGATAATCACCATGCCCGGTGGCAATATTAAGAAGAAACAGCAGAACCAAAAAACCCGCAACCGCTTTTTCCGCCAGCGTAGCGATAAAAAATGCATAGCCGACATAGAGCAACATCAGGCCATTAAGCCCCAGCACGGCTTTATTAATCAGCTCGCTGTTGAACGATCCCGAGGTCAGGAACGTTTTCACGAAAAACATCAGCAAGAAGGTCAATACGATTGATTGATTGACTAAATCTCGAGACTGATGATAACCCGCATTGGCATGCATTTGAAAATTGGAGGCGACTCTTAGCATAAGCGTTTACTCAGTAAAATAACTGCCCCATTCCTGCTCAATGTTTTTCGGCTTCAGCTTGCTTAACCCCGCGCCAGGCGTAAACGTCAGCTCACCGAAATACACCTTCTCGCCGACCTGGTAGAAATCCACACGGACATAAGAGAACTGCTGCGCGGTCTGGCGAGCCAAACGTATCATTTCATCCAGCCGCGTAGGGCGCGGCATCGGTTCGTCGGCATTCGGCAAGCTGATACGGATTTCAGTGCGGTTCCAGTCGATATCAAAAATATCGCGCCGATGGGTGCCGAAACGCTGGTAATCCACCTGGATGAACATACGAATTTCATGATTGTCGTTGAAACAATGAAACTTGATATCATTCGGCACCTGTTCGCCATCCAGCAACATGCGCTCCACCATGATGCAGGGTTCGATATCCAGATAATGCTTTTCGCGACTCTGCTCGTAAAAGTTGCTGCGCATCCACGCGTTGCTGAGATCGTACAACTCCGCGTAGCTAACCTGCCGCTTGTCGAATACCAACCGGTTATAACCGCTGCCGTGGTTGGCCTTCAGCACAAAGGCATTGGGCAATTGCCTGAACATCTCGTAACTGAGTTCAGTGCCATGCGCATACAGCTCCACCAGATACTCCTCGCCCCACAGACCGGCGATAAATTCACGGACTTTGAACTTGTCCGACAAGGTGGTGTAGATGCTGCGCGGATAAATTTTGCGGCGCATGATCTTTTCGCTGAAGCCGGTCGGTTTTGACAGGTGCGGCAGCTTCTTGAAATAGAGCGCGTATTTAACCTGATGGTGCCAGGCATCGGGCAGGCGCTTGGAAATGTTTTTAACCAGGATGTTTAACATGCTCTCTCCTTAATTTGCTGACAAGACGCGGCAAGCAGTAAAAACAGGTCAGCTGCAGTCGGGTAATTTTTCCGCCACGGAATAAACTGTTCAGCACGAAGAACGAAATGAATTCCGCCAGCAGCGTAGATACCGCCGCACCGATCAGGCCGTAGCGCGGGATCAGCAGCAGATTCATCACCACGTTCGCCACAGCCACCAACGGCATCTTGATGGCGATAAAGCGATAGCCGGCGAACAGCACGATGCTGCGGTACGAAACCGTCCCCATGACCGAGAACAGCGAGGTCAACGTACAAATAGCCAGGATGCTGGCGGCCGGTTGGAAAGCGGCACCGTACAGCAGCGCAATGGCCGGGTGGGCAAACCACCACAGGCCCAGCAACACCGGCAACGACAGGCCCAGAACCACCAGATAAAGCACCCGGATACGGTACTCCTGCTCCAACGGATCGCGACAGCTGGCAATGCCCGGCATCAACGAAGTGATCAGCGCCATCGGCACGAAAACCCAGCCTTGGCTGAGGGTGGTGGCGGCACTGAACCAGCCTACCGCCTGCTCGCCGATCAGATTGCCCAGCATGATTTGATCGATGCGGGTATAGATCACTATCGACAGGCTGGAGATGGCCAACGGCAGGCCCACCTTGAGCAAATAACGGCCGTAGCGCCCGGCCTGGCGCGGCGTAACCCGCGGCGAGGCCGCAGCTTCCCCACGGAATAACCAGAGGCGCGCCAGGTAAGGTACGGCGCTGCTGAGGATGTAGGGTACCGCGAACCACACCAGCGGCAGCGCGGCGCTCACCAGCGCCAGCCGTAGCCCGATCGACAGCAGCAGCGCCAGGTTGTTGATCAGCGTATTGCGTTTCGACTGCAGGCGGGCATCGTAATAAATTTTGTACACGTCCTGAATCGAGAAATAGGCGCTGATAAGCAGCAACAGCGTCATCAGTTGGCTGGCGGGCGATTGGCTGAAATAGCTCCATATCAGTATCGGCAGTGCCACCACCAGGAACAGCCGACGACGCAGGCGTATTGACGCCAGCATCAGGCGAATGCCGCTCGGCTGTCGGCGGGCGACGCGGTTGAAAATGATGCTGTCGGCGCCCAACTGCACCAGTGGCACCACGATGGCGATCGTCGCCAACAGATAGTTGAGCGTGCCAAACTGCGCGGGCCCCAGATAGCGCGCAACGTAAATGGAGACGAAGATGCCGGACAGGCTGAGCGAAACGCGTTCGAGCATCAGCCACAGGGCATTGGTGATAATGGCCTTCACCCGCTTATTCCCCTGCCTGCGGGCGATCTTCCCGGTGGCTTGGATAGGCGAAGTTGTAGTAGCTCATGTCGGTTGCCGCCTTCTTCACCATGCCGTTGAGGATCACGCCCTTGATCGTCACCCCATTCTGTTCGAAACGGCGCATGCTGGTTTCGATCTGCTTGACGGTATTGACCTCAAAACGCACCACCAGCAGCGAGGTGCCCGCGTGGTTGCCGACGATCGCCGCGTCCGTCACCGCCAGAATCGGCGGCGTATCGATCAGCACCAGATCGTAGTTTTGCCCGGCCCAGCGCAGAAAATCGGCGAAACGGCGGTGCATCAGCAGTTCGGACGGGTTCGGCGGCACCTGGCCGCGCGGCACGAAGTCCAGATTGGCGATGGCGGTTTTCCGCACCGCCTGTTCCGTCATCACGTTGCCCACCAGCAGATCGGACAGGCCCTGATGCCCATCATCCGCCAGCCAGCGGTGCAGGAAACCTTTGCGCATATCGGCGTCGATCAACAGCACCCGCTGCCCGGCCTGTGCCACCACCACCGCCAGGTTGGTGCTGGTAAAGCTCTTGCCGCTTTCCGGGCTGGCACCGGAGACCATCAGAATGTTGTTTTTGGCCTCCATCATGGCGAAATGCAGGCTGGTGCGCAGGCTGCGGATCGCTTCCACCGACAGATCCGTCGGTTCGGCCACCGCCAGGATCGGCAAACGCCGGCCGCCGGATTTGGGCAGCAAATGACGCTGCTCGCGGTTGCGCTTCACCTGCCACGGCGACAGCGGCACGGTGGCGTAAACGTTGATGCCCCGCTTCTCCAGGGTATCGATATCATTGATGCCGCGATGGAAAGCCGCGCGCAGCAGCACCACCGAGGCGGCGCCCGCCGCGCCCAGCAACAGCGCCAACAGCACGATCAACCCCTTTTGCGGCTTAATCGGCCTGATAGCGGTTTCCGCCTCGTCGATGATGCGCACATTGCCTACCGTGCCGGCCTTGCTGATGCTCAGCTCCTGCTGCTTATTCATCAGCTGCATGTAAACCTGCTGATCCACCTGCACGTCGCGGGTAAGGCGCAGGATCTCCTGCTGCATTTTCGGCAGCGTCTGCACCTGTTTACCCAGACGCGCCTTTTCCACCTCCAGCGTGGCGCGCTTTTCCAGCAGCGCCCGGTAGGCCGGGTGCGCGCGGGTGTAGAGTTTGGAGATTTCCGCTTCCTTGAAGGTCAGCTCGTTGAGCTGGGCTTCGAGCTGCACTTGGGTATCCAGCACCGATTTGGCTTCAAGCGACAGATCTACCGAGTCGTTTTGCTGGCGGAACTGATTGAGTTGGGTTTCGGCGTTATTCAACGCGGTTTGCGTTTGCGGCAACTGCTCTTGCAAGAACGCCAGCATGCGCTGCGCCTCTTCCGTTTTGCGATCCACATTCTGCTGCAGGTAGTTGTCGGTGATGCTTTTCAGCACCGCCTCGGCGCGCTGCGGATCTTCGCTCGGCAGCGTAAAGGTTATGATGCCGCTGTCCTTGCCACCCGGTGTCACATCCAGGTATTTACGCAGATCGTCCACCGCTTCTTGACGCGCGACTTTGACCACGGTAAAGCTGGCGCCAGGCGCCGCGTCCAGCGCCGAGACGGCCATGTTCCATCCGCCTTGTGCCACCGGCTGCCCGACCACGCCGCTGAACAGTTTGTCGCCGTCATGGCTCAATTCGTAATGCTGCCCCTCGTGCACCGTCAGCGTCAGCGCTTCGCCCTCCATTTCCGGCGGCGTCGTCAGCGTAGTGATGTCCAGCACTGGCGGCTTTTCGCCGCTCAGCCGGGCAAAGCCTTTGCCGAAGACCGGGAAATAGTCCGGGCTGACGCGCACCGTCAAGCCGAGGGCGTCCACCGTTTTGCCGAGCACGTAGCGTGACTTGGCCAGCGTCACCTCATCCTGCGTCGCCGAATTTTGCCCCATCGAGCTGTCCAGCGTTTCACGCAGCAGCGACTCGCCAGACAGCTGCTTCTCCACCTGCACCACCGCCGTGGCTTGATACACCGGGGTCGCCAACAGGGCATAGGCGACGCCCAGCACGCCGGCCAAACCGGTCACGACGGCGATCCGCCAACGGTTATCCCACAGCGGCCCGATCAGACGCTCCCACTCCAGCTTTTCATCTTGTTCGGCCACCATCACGGACAGCGCATTGTTTTTCATCTTCTGTTCCTTATTCACCCTGCGGAGTTACCAATTGCGCACGCGCAAGGTCGCCTCGCTGAGATCGTTAAAACTGCTGATGGTCGGCACCAGCTGACCGATCAAACGGTTCCAGCGCGCGACCGGCGCCGCAGTGACGTACACGACGTCGTACGGCTGCAGTTGAAATTCTGCGCCCATCGCCAGCGCGCTGGCGTCGGAGAGATCGAACTGATACAGCGTCGCCAGCCGCTGCGGCGTTTTACCGCCGCTCGGCCGGATCACGAACACCCCGGTCGCATCCGCCACCGTCTGGCTGATCCCTTCGGACGATCCGAGGGCTTCGGTCAGGGTCATGCCGCTGCGATCCATCTTCAGCGTCGCTTGCTTGCCCACCTCGCCCATCACGAACACTTTCAGTTCGTCATTGCGCGGGATGTAGAGGATGTCGCCCGGCTGCAGCAGCGCGTTCTGGCTGATGTCGCCGCGCTGCATCAGCGCCTGCAGCGAGATAGCCCGCTCTTTGCCCTGATGGGTCAGCACCACGTTGCGCCAGTCGGCATTGTCCGTCAGGCCGCCGGCGGCGTTGATCGCGTCCAGAATGGTCAACGGCACGTTGGTGATCGCCTGCTGGCCGGAGGTTTTCACTTCGCCGGTCACGTAAGCCTTCTGCGAACGGAAAGCGGCGATGCTGACGTCCACCTGCGGGCTTTCCACGTACTGCGCGAGACGGCCGGCGATCAGGCTGCGCACTTCGGTGACGGTCTTGCCCACCACCGCCACTCGCCCGATATAGGGATAGAAGATCGTGCCATCCGCATGCACCCAGTTACCGGTGTCGCTGGCGCTGCGGTACTGGCCGGCCGGCGTGGTCAACTCGGGGTGGTCCCAGACGGTGACATTCAACACGTCGCCGACGCCGATGCGGTATTGATAGCTCTGCAACCGCTGATCCAGCGCCGGATTCGGTCGGGCGACCGGTTCTACGCGCCGCATTTTCTGCAGCAGCATCGGCGACATACGGTAGACCTGTACCTGGTCATTCAAATCGAAGTCGTCGTCCTGCTGCACGACGATGGCTTTTCCGCTGGTCGGTAAATGTGAGCCGGGGACCACCGTACACCCGCTCAACAGCGCGGAGGTGAAGGCCAACGGCATCAAAAGAGGCAAATGAAAATTCATGGAAGTACCGTGATAAACGGGCTGCCGCCGCAGCCCGTGGGGGGATTAACGGCCGACGGTCGGATTATCGCTGAACACCGTCGCCTGACGCGGTTCGCGCAACATGACGAAATAACCGCAAAAACAGAACAAAAAGGCCACCAGCATCTGGCTTTCCCGCAGCTGCAACACTTCACTGCAAATGCCGATGCAGGCCAGCGTTACCGCCAGCATGGTGCTCATCGCCAGTGCCTGACGCGCATTGAGCCCGCGACGCATCAGAATATGGTGCAAATGATCGCGGCCCGCTTTGAAGGGGCTTTGGCGGCGCAACAGGCGGCGCACCATCACGGTCACCATGTCCATCAGCGGAATGGCGATCAGCCACAGCGCGGTGACCGGGCGCATTACCGCCTGCTGCCCCTGCGTCGCCAGCAACACCAGCCACAGCACGCTGAAGCCGATCACCATGCTGCCGGCGTCGCCCATAAAGATCTTGTTACGCGCGCCGAACAGGCTCAGGTTGAACAGCAGATAAGCCGCCAGCGCGACGATCATGCCCAGACACCACAGCGCCAGGTCTTCCCGGCCGCCCAACCCGAACACGATGGCCAACGCGACGAAGGTAACGCAGGACAAGGCGCCCAGTTGCCCGTCGATGCCATCCACCATGTTGTAGGCGTTGATCGCTCCCCATACCGCCAGCGGCGTGAGTAACAACGCGCCATAACCGAGCATCACTTCCTGATGCCCCCAAACATAGCCCAATGAGGAAAGCTGCATCCCTGCCGCCAGCATCATCGCCAGCGCGATCCCTCCCTGCACCATGACGCGCGGCGCCACGGGCAGATCAAAGCGGTCATCCAGCACGCCCAACACCACCAGCGCCGTGATGCACAGCAGATAGACGGTGCTGTCGGGCAGCCAGGCGGGTTGCCACAGCGTCATCAGCATCAGCGTCAGGTACACGGCGATGCCGCCGACCAGCGGAATATGTCCCAGATGTTGCTTGCGCGCATTGGGCTTATCCACTAATCCCACCGTCAAGGCGGCCCGGCGGGCAATAAGGACCCACGCGACCGCCAGTACAAATATCACGCTCAGTTGATATAACATCGTTCCTCCAGCGAATAAGCACGCTACCGCCCTTGAGTTACAGCTCCCAATGCGCTATTAACAAAAACAAAATTGATCCTGCCAGGATATAAGTCAGCATGAATTAATCCTGAAAAATACAGACTTATCCGCTTGTCGGCGGAAATAATTAAATAACGTCAGCGTGCGGTTAAGTTATCTATCAGAAAACTCATGTTTAATGGTTCTTTCGATTGCCGAATCAAGGTCAACCGGCGCCACGAAATTATTTTGCACATTACTTTTAAATTGCGTTCTGGCGCAGAATTTCTGCACCCTGACGCGACTGATTGGGAATTTCTTGCGACTTATTTTACTCACGACATCCAATGCGGTTGCACCGCATATGCCTACGGCATAGGGAATGCGAATCGTCTTATTTTCCCTCCCCAATGAAGAGGAAATAACGTCGACCAGTTGATTCATCGTAAAGTCCGGTTTATCGACGTAGTTGCTGACCTGATAACTTGACTGTTGATCCAACGCATGTTCCAGGCGCGCGGCAATATTTTCAACGTAAGCCATCGACTTCATATTATTTCCGCTGCCAATCATCACGAAACGTCCGCTGGCGATCTGGCGGAACAGGTTATACACGTTGCCACGGTTGCCTTCGCCGAACACCACCGTCGGGCGGATGATGGTCAATTTATTTTCGGCGTCGGCCTTGCGCCAGGCTTCATAGACGTATTCCGCCTCGAGCTTGGACTTGCCGTAATGGTTGAAAGGCTCGAAACGTCCTTCTTCGCCGGTTTCCTGCTTGACGAACCCATAAACGGCAACCGACGACGTGAAAATGACTTGGTGGATATTCAATGCGGAGGCGGTCATGCAGACATGGCGTGCGCCTTCGACATTGACCTGGTAATAGAGCGAAATGGGATCGACGTTGTCCTGATGCTCCGCCGCCAGATTAATGATGGCGTCGCAGCCCGCCAGCGGTTCTTGCAAGGTCTGGGGTTGCGTCACGTCGCCATACTGATAGAGCGCCGGAAAATGTGCGCTGGGTTGCTTATCCACGATGACCAACGTCAGATCATCGCGCGCACTGAGACGTTTCGCCAGGCGTGTTCCGATAAAACCGGAACCCCCGATAATAGCTACTTTACGCTTATCCATAATTTGTCACTCAGCAGGTTCTCATTATTCCTGTCACCGCGATGGAAACAGGACGCTAATATGCGTTAGGTAATGAGTTCCAGACTGGACAAATCGAACCTGGCTTTCAAATAACAAATAATGAAATAAAAGATTTCATCAAATGTAAAATTATCGCTAAAGATAAAACCTCATTCAGCACTAATTTTTAACATCGTAAGCAACTTGATATTGCAAGGTTTTATTCGGCAATATGAGATTAATCCGACCTTTGCCCGGCGTCGAAGAGGTCTCATATTTTACCGGCAATTTAAGCTGCCCTTGCTTAGGGTCGACACATTCGATGGTCGCCTGCTCCATGCTCTCGCCCTGGTACAGGCAGAACAGGGTTTGCGGGCTGTTGGTATGAGGATTATTCAGCGTCAGCGTCAACACCACGCGCGTGTTGTTCTGAATGTCATTGATCACTGGCGGACGAGTTTGGTTGCCGAGCACATATGAAAAATGTGAAATAACCAGCAATGAAGCGAATACCGTCAGGTATTTCACTACGCGACTGGCGGGCATGCTGAAAAAGCGACGCACCGTCGTCGGCTTTTTTTCACGAGTGGGTTCATGGGATGACTCTAGCGTAGCAACAGGCGCAGCAACCAGCGTCGATTTACGCGGCTTATCTATTTTTTCATCGTTTGTTTCAGAAGACTCACTTTCACTTTCAGAAAGTTCCGCTTGAATATCAACGCTAATATCTTCACCGCCATTTAATATATCATCATCAGCGTAGTCTTCATCCTCGGATATAAAGTGAAAAGCCGCTTGATTTTCCACCTTGTAACCCAAGCGAGGAATGGTTCTGATAAGCGTATGTTCCGTGTCGCTAATTTTTTGGCGAATAGATTTAATTGTTTGATTTATCGTTGAATCTGAGCAGTAAGTTCCTTTCCAGATATTTTCTATAATTTCCGTTCGGGTAACCAGTTCTGGTGATCTGGCGACAAGCAGCGAAAGAATTTGATACTCCTTCCAACGCAGACGAAATTTCTCCCCGGCAGGAGTCAGAACATCGAGATTCCTAATCTTTATTCTTTTATCAAGATTCACTTTTAATTTCCTTAGCGTGCCTGTCCTGCACACTTTGTATAGAAATATCAAAAAATGTTCAAGAAATTAAATGTAAACTCAACAGGTTGCATTCATCGGATATTGGCCTTTATAAAAATTTTCTGATTTCATTTTTTACATTAGGCCTTATTAAGGATGTTCCGTTTATCCAAATGACTCTTTTTCCCTGTTGGCAACATGGATTTCTTTCATGGCTACCGTAAAGCTCAAATGACCACCTCATTGATTTAAAAAGAAAAAATTAGCGGCATCGTTCAATTGTTAATCGAATGAAATTGTGAAATTTCATTCTTATCCGTGAATTCATTGTGTTTTTCCACCTAATCTGATTGTCAGATAGACTACAAAAAGCCGAAAAAAACAGAATGAGAGTTATCTGATTTAACCCCGTGACACATTCCACTCGGTGTGTGCAGCATCTAAGACAAAAGCCTATTACTGATTTTATAACAATCGCACTAATTATGCCTTCCCCTCCCGAAAATTTCATTTAATCTTCGGAAAGACATTAGCGCCTTAATGTAAGAATACTCTCAATAAAACGGAAAAAGCGTGCAAATAATATAATCCGTTTTGGCGAAAATATTCCCACATTGAGAGATAGTGCTATAAAAAAAGAAAAAAACGGCAAGCGGAGATGAGAATTTTACCTAAAGACAGAAAATTTCACTGAGGAAGCAAGGAGAGATGACTCGGAATGAGCGAAATATCCCTCCCCTGTCGGGAGGGATTGAGAAAGCAGTGTGATACTCAGGCCTTTTTCTTGCGGCCATACACCGCCCAGGTGATGACCACACACAGGATATAAAACACCAGGAATACTTTCATTGCCCCCGCCGGCGAACCGGTCAGCGCCAGCGAGGTACCGAATGCCTGGGGAATAAAGAAGCCGCCGGCAGCGCCGATCGCCGAGATAAAGCCCAATGCGGCGGCGGAGTCCGTCACCGCTTCACGCTGCGCGCTCTCATCACTGCCGCCGGCCGCTTTCACGCGATCGACCGTGATTTTACGGAAAATGACGGCGATCATTTGGAAAGTCGACCCGCTGCCCAGCCCCGCCGTGAGGAACAACACCATAAAGATGCCGTAGAAGGCGATGAAAGAACCGCCCTCACCCGCCGTCGGTAAGGTCAGGAACAACAACGCGGCGAACACGGCCATCACCACAAAGTTGATCAACGTCACCCGCACGCCGCCGAAACGGTCAGACAGCGCGCCGCCGACCGGCCGTGCCAGCGCACCGAGGAACGGCCCGAAGAATGCGTAATGCAGGATCACGATGTCCGGAAATTGCGTCTTCGACAGCATGGCGAAACCGGCGGAGAAACCGATGAAAGAACCGAAGGTCGCGAGATACAGCAAACTCAGCATCCACAAATGCCCACGCTTGAGCACCGGCAGCTGCTGGCGCAGCGATGCCTTGGCCGCCGCCAGATCGTTCATGCCGAACCAGGCCGCGAGGGTGGCAACCAGCAGGAACGGCACCCAGATCCAGGCGGCGTTTTCCAGCCACAGCTGCCCCCCCTCTGCCTGATTTTGCGCCGTGCCGCCAAACAGGCCGAACAGGCTGAAAGAAATCGCCAGCGGCGCGACCAGCTGCATAACGCTGACGCCCAGATTTCCCAACCCGCCGTTGAGCCCCAACGCACCGCCCTGGCGCGCTTTCGGGAAGAAGAAGCTGATGTTGGCCATGCTGGAGGCAAAGTTGGCGCCGGCGAAACCGCACAGCAGAGAAATGATGACGAACACGCTGTACGGCGTGCTGCTGTCCTGCACCGCAAACCCTAGCCACAGGCACGGCACCAGCAGGAAGCAGGTGCTGATGGCGGTCCAGCGGCGGCCACCAAACAGCGGGATCACGAATGAATACGGCACGCGTAAAATAGCGCCCGACACCGACGGCAACGCCGTCAGGAGGAACAGCTGGTCGGTGGTGAAGTTGAAGCCCACCTTGTTCAGGTTGACCGCGACGGCGCTGAACAGCATCCAGACGCAGAAGGCCAGCAGCAGGCAGGGAATGGAAATCCACAGGTTGCGGGTGGCGATGCGATGGCCACGCTGCTGCCAAAAGGCGCTGTCTTCAGGACGCCAGTCCTGAATCAGCGCACTGGTTTTCTTTGATGAAGGCGTTGCAAGTTGCGACATAAAAACCTCAGACACGGGGGATCATTCCGCACACCCTAGGGGGCGGCCCCGGCGGCAAAGTTGATGTATATCAACCCGAATGCAAGTAGTTGGCGGCGCAAATAGCGCCCTCATCCCCTTAGGGGTACACCACAATTAAAAATTAAATACATTTAAATCAACGGACTAAAAATAAAATCCGCATCACTTTTATCGTCCTGCCCCCCCGTCGGAAACTAATGGGTACTTCATTCGAGGTATGGGGTTATGCTCAGGGATAATCAAAAATACAGCTGAATCGTTACTTGTTTATCCCGTCGCCGCCTTCGCCCCTGAGCTTCAGCGGCGCCAAACACCAGGAATCCGTGCTTATGAAACGCCTGTTGGCCCCGCTTTCGATCGTGAATCAGGTCGCCCTGTTGATGTTGCTGTCGGGCATTCTGGGCGTGGCCGGCATGGGGATTTCCGCCTGGATGTCGCAAAGCATTCAGGGCAACGCGCACGCCATCAACAAGGCCGGCTCGCTGCGTATGCAAAGCTACCGTCTGCTGGCGCAGGTGCCGCTGGATGAACGGCATGAAGCGTTGATCCGCGAACTGGAACGCGACGAAAACAGCCCCGATCTGCAGCGTTCGGTGGAACAGGAAGGGTTGACGCAACCTTTCGTCGCCCTGCGCGACTATTGGCAACAGACTCTGCAACCGCGCCTGCGCAGCGCGCAACGCCCGGCCGACGCCGCGCCACAGGTGGCGCACTTCGTGCAACTGCTGGATAAGCTGGTCTCGGATATCGACAGGCAAACCGAGCGCCGCCTGCTGATGGTGACGCTGGTGCAGGCCGGCTTCATCGCGCTGACCCTGCTGCTGCTGATCGGCACCACCTGCTACCTGCGCCGCCGGTTGCTGCATCCGTGGCGACAGCTGGTGGAGATGGCGTTGGCGGTGGGCCGCGGCGACTTTAGCCGGCGCTTCGCGCAGCGCGGCCACCAGGATGAAATGGCGTCGCTCGGCGGCGCGTTGAACACCATGTCCGACGAACTGTCGGCCACCTACAGCGGGCTGGAGCAGCGCGTGGCCGAGAAAACCGCCGACCTGCAGCAGAAAAATCAGGTGCTGAGCTTCCTCTATCGCGCCAGCCGCCTGCTGCACGCCAGCGAGCCGCTGTGCAGCCGCCTGACGCCGCTGCTCAACCAACTGCAAACCCTGACGCCGCTGCGCGCCATTCAGGTGCGGCTGTATGAAAACGACAGCCGGGAACCGCTGCTGCAGCTGAGCGGCAACCAGCCGTTGCGGCCGGAGCATTGCCATAATCCGGTGTGCAGCGCCTGTCTGAACGACAGCGACCGACAGCATCCCGACAATCCGTCGCTGAGCTGGAGCCTGAGCGACAAGCTTGGCGACTACGGCGTGATCGTGGCGCAGCATGCGCCGCAACAGCCGCTGAACGATGAGCACCGCCAGCTGATCAACACCCTGGTGGAGCAGCTGACCAGCGTGCTGGCCATCGAGCGTCAGGTCGACCACCAGCAGCAGCTGATGCTGATGGAAGAACGGGCGGCGATAGCCCGCGAGCTGCACGACTCCATCGCCCAATCGCTTTCCTGCCTGAAAATGCAAATCGCCTGCCTGCAGATGCAGGGCGAAACGCTCTCCTCCGCTAGCCAGGCGCTGGTCCAGCAGATGCGCGAAGAGCTGAACGGCGCTTATCGCCAGCTGCGCGAGCTGCTGACCACCTTCCGCCTGCAGCTGACCGAACCGGGCCTGCTGGCGGCACTGCAATCGACGGTAGCGGAGTTCAATCCCAAACTGGGCCTGAACATCAGCCTCGATTACCAGTTGGGGCCACGCACGGTGCCGGCCTACCAGGCCATTCACCTGCTGCAGATCGCCCGCGAGGCGCTCAGCAATATCCTTAAGCACGCCGCCGCCAGCGAGGTGAGCATTCAGGTCATCAATAAACGGGGCGAAGTGACCCTGAGCGTATGCGACAACGGACGCGGCCTGCCGGCCGAGACGTCTCGCCCCGATCATTACGGCTTGATCATCATGCGCGATCGCGCCAAGAGCCTGCACGGCCGCTGCGACATTTTACCGCGCAGCGGCGGCGGCACCGAGGTGCGGGTCAGCTTCACGCCGGATAACCACGCCATCGACTAACGGAGACACCATGACGACAGAAACCGCCGCCACAA
Source organism: Serratia sp. Nf2 (assembly GCF_003028435.1). Lineage (NCBI taxonomy): Bacteria > Pseudomonadati > Pseudomonadota > Gammaproteobacteria > Enterobacterales > Yersiniaceae > Serratia > Serratia sp. Nf2. Next base: position 582,624 of record NZ_PYTW01000001.1, read on the forward strand.
TCTTACTGATCGACGACCACCCGATGCTGCGCAACGGCGTAAAACAGCTGATTGGCATGGACGCTCGCCTGCAGGTCATCGCCGAAGCCAGCAACGGTGAACAAGGGGTCACGCTCGCGGAGCAGCACGATCCGGATCTGATCCTGCTCGACCTGAACATGCCCGGCATCAACGGGCTGGAAACGCTGGATCGCCTGCGCCAAACCGACCTGTCGGGGCGCGTCGTGGTGTTCAGCGTGTCCAACCATGAAGACGACGTCGTCAGCGCACTCAAACGCGGCGCCGACGGCTATCTGTTGAAAGACATGGAGCCGGAGGATCTGCTGAAGGCGCTGCATCAGGCGGCGGCCGGGCAGATGGTGCTGAGCGAAACGCTGACGCCGATCCTCGCCGCCAGCCTGCGGGAAAACCGCCCCAGCGCCGATCGCGATATTCAGCAACTGACGCCGCGCGAACGGGATATCCTGAAGCTGATCGCCCAAGGGCTGCCGAACAAGTTGATCGCCCGCCGCCTGACCATCACCGAAAGCACCGTCAAGGTACACGTCAAACACCTGCTGAAAAAGATGAAGCTAAAATCCCGCGTCGAGGCCGCCGTATGGGTACTGCAGGGTAAAAACGGTTAATCGCCGTCGTACAGCGGCCCGGTTTGCGCCGGGATCGGCGGCGGCGTCAGGGTTTTGATCGGCGGCAGGCCCGCATCATCACCGGCGGTCGCCGTCAGCGGCGGCGCCACTTTCAGCTCTATCCAGTTGGACGTCACGCGCTGCTGTTTATCGTCTTCCAGCGTGACCGATAGCCGGTAGCTGTTGGCGGCACCTGGCGCGTCGTCCCACGGCGGCACGATCGCCGTCCAGCCCTGCGGATCGTTGGCGTTATGCGGCGGCGTCAGGCTCAGCGCCTGCGTATCCCCCTGCCAACTGACGTGAGCGATACCGTTCAACGCCTTGATTTCCAGCACCAGCGGCACGGTTTCCCCTGCCTGCAGGCTCCACGGCGGCGTGGCCAGGAACACCTGCAGCGTCTTGCGCTGACGGAACTCCAGCACCGGTACGTTCTTGCGTTCGATAGGATCGTAGCGGCTGCCGCGCAGCGACTTGGCTTGCGCTACATACTCCGGCGAAATCTGCTTCACCAGCGGCACCCCGAGCCGATAGCTCAGCGCCAGTTCGACCTGATCCTGACTCTGCCCGCCCGCGCCAATCTTATGCAGCGCCTTCATCGTCACCAGCGGCACCGGCGTGTAATTGAGCCCCAGCTGCATCGCGCGCGGATCGTTTTGTTTTTTGCCGCTGCCGAACAGATCGACATTATCGCCCAGATACTGCTCATAGCTGAGCGAACCGCCGATCTGGCGATAAAACGGCAGGTAGCCTTGCGTCGTGATGTCGTAACCGCGCGCCGGACGGCTGAAAAATACCCCATCGCCGGGCTGTTGCGACAGCGCCGACAGCGGGTAGTAATAGTTGGTGGAGAAACGCAGGTAATCACCCCAGGCTTCCGCACCGACGCTGCCTCGATTGCGCTGCCGAGCGAAATCGCTGTCGAGCGCCGTGTTGTACCCCAGCAGCCAGTCGCCGGCGATCCAGCGTTGCCCCAGCGCAAAATTGCCGAGCGCCCCGGCGCTTTGCTGCAGCCAGCCGATCTGGCTGTAGGTCAGCAATCCGTCGACGTCGTACAACGGACTGAATAACTGCCCGTTACTGCCGGTAAAGTCACCCTCCCCGGTCATTTTCAGCGATAGCCGCGCGGTGCCCAGCGGCGACAACAGTTCCTGCGCCTGCTGTTGCAGCGTGTCGGTCGCCTGGCCCAACAAATAATCCTCGGCGCGGCTGCGCATCTGCTGACGTGAAACGTTGTTCAACTCTTTTTCACCCAGCTGTTTGGCCATCTCGGCCCACTGCTTCTCGCGCGCGGCATCGTCGGGCGCACCGCCCAGCTCCGGCAAGTTCTCGGCCGGATCTGCGGCTTGCTGCTGAGAAACGATAACGGCGTCCGGCGCCGGCGGGGATTCGGCGCGCACGGGCGCTGCACCGGCCAGCCACATCAGCGGCCCGGCCAGCCACACCGTTTGGCGACGGCGCCAAAATCGTTTTTGAGTCTTGATAAATTCAGCCTGAATCACGCCTTTCATGACACCGTTGGCTTTTCTCCCTCCTGGATCTCGCCAACCCACTGCTTTGCTATCGCCTTTCCCGCGACAGTTCTGAAAAACCTTACGTCCCGCCCTGGCGGGGACGCCTCTTTCTTAAAGCCTAACGGCTTGACGAGCAGAAACAATAGGATAAACCCCAATCAGCCTGAGTGACGTCGTCACTTACGCCATTTACCGATCCCTTCCGGCCGCCAGGTGAATTCACATCTTTTTAGCACCGATTTTGCCGATAAAAAGCACGGCAACCTGCTGCTGCGCGCCACCGCGCATGGCAGTGTATCACTCTGCAACACGTAAAGTGGCGATGCGTACGACTGCGCATTCCTCACAACCCACCGCATTTCACCCCGATGAAATACGCATTTTGCCGTTATTTTAACCCTCTGTTTCACAACTGACGGAGCCTTGATGTTTCTTTCCTCACTCTGGCACGCGCTGTTTTTCACCGCGCTGATTTCGGCAGGTGTGGTCGCCTTCGCGCTCATCACCCGGTTGGAGCGAACGGCGGCCGTGCGCGCCAGCCCGCCGAGATTGCGCCGTCGCAGCCTGCTGCTGACGGCCCTGGGTTTGGCGTTGGCGGCGCTGCCCTTTGACCTGCCGACAGCACATCGGCTGTGGTTACCGCCGGCCGCGGCGCTGCTGATCGCCCTGGCCTGGCTAGACTGGCGCCACCGGTGGCTGCCGGACCGGCTAACCCAGCCGCTGCTGTGGGGCGGGCTGCTGTGCAATCTTGACGCTCGCTGGGCGCCGCTGGACGACGCAGTTATCGGCGCTGCGGCCGGTTACGGGGCGCTGTGGCTACTCAACGCGCTTTATCGTCAGGTGCGGCGGCGTGACGGCATCGGCCAGGGCGATTTCAAACTGCTGGCGGCGCTGGGCGCCTGGCTCGGTTGGACGCTGTTGCCGCTGTTGGTCTGTCTGGCGGCAGCGTTCGGGTTAGGCATGGCATTGGCGCGCGGCCTGCGCCAGCGCCGCGGCTGGCGAGCGCCGCAACCTTTCGGTATCGCCCTGGCGGCGGCCGGCTGGCTGCTGCTGTTGACAGACGCCGGCCAGAATGCGCAGACGTTGTTCGGTTAGGTCTTCAGCGTCTCGATCAGCCGATTGAGCAACCCGGCTACTTCTGCCGTGCTGGCCGTTGCCGGATTGGCCAGTGGCTGGATCACCGCGAGTCTGGTCGTGGATAACACCTCATCGCTGCGAATTTCCAACGCATCGGAGGGGGGCGCGCTCAACGAAGCGCCGTCCGGCCGCCAGTAGCTGCCGCGCGTAGTCTGCACCTGATAACTGCCAAAACCGAAATCTTTCTCGACGCGGTAATATATTTCGCAGCTCAACGGCCCGGTGCGCCGCAACATAAAGGCGCTTTTCGCGCTATAGCTGCCTTTATTGACGACAAAGGCGGTCGCCTGCGAAGACAGATCGAACGTGATATATAAATCGCACGCCAGCACCTTGGTGCTTACGCCCTGTTGAAGCGTAATGTGCGTTGTGGGTTGCCGATCCGGCGCGGTCAGGGTGCCTAAAAAAGTCCACGATGGCTGCTTCGAGATGTTGCGCGGCAAATGATTGCTGGTGGAATAAGGGGCAATTCCTCGCTCGCCCAGGCTGTACATCGCTTCGACACCGCTTAAAAACGACGTAACGTCGACGGTGCTTTTGCCGGCCACCGGGACGCCGCCGTTATAGACGTTACTGAAGGTTACCTCGGTATTGTTGTTGCAGGTGGCAATCGCCACCGGGAAAGGCGTCTTGGAACCGCTGTAAAGATTCAACTGACCGATATCCCAACGGGATTCGTTGATAAATCGGCACAGCGCACCTCCGCTTTCCACATTCTGCGCGTCCTGGATATTGATATTGCCTATCGTGCCCTGGGCAAAGTTGGTGGACAACACGCTGACATTGGCGGCGCGCTGCGTGTTGCGGTTCTCGCAGCCCAACGAATTGATCGTGCCGTTAAAATCTTTGAAATAGTAGATATCGCCGATGCAGTCATCCGCGGCCAATGAGCCGACCGTAGAGTAGAACCCTGAAATTCTGAACGCAGTGCCTTTGGCGCGAGCGGCGTAGAGCCCGTCGATAAAATTGGTGGTGCCGGACTTGTTCATCCACAGCACCCCATCGCCCGGGCGATTGGCGTTAGCTTCCATCTGCACGTTCACCAGCCAGTTAATGAACATGTCGCCCGAGACAAACAGCGAATAACCGCCAACCTTGGTGTAGATGTCACGGATATCAAACTTCGTCATATTGAGATCGCTGAACCACACGCCGTGGGTATCGTCTGCGCCGGTATCATCCCGCAACGTCAAGCCATGCAGCGTCAGATTGGCGAAGCCTTTCACCACGATCACCGCTTTCTTGGTTTCGCCTTGTTCATTGGTATAGCTGCTGTCCGCGGTCTTGACGATTTTGGTCGCCCGCCCCAATCCGACCACCCGCAAACCGATGCCGCCGTAGATGTCCGTTGTCGTCTGAATCAGTACGTGCCCGGCGACCGTATACACCCGTTTGCCCAGGGACAACGTACCGCCGGCTTGCAGCGCCGCCGCCGCCGCTTTGTTGATCGCCGGCCCCCAGTTGCTTCCGTCGCTGTCCTGATAAAACTGTTCCGGCGTCACAACCTCACCGGTGGCGAGCAAAGTTGCGGCGCGCTCCACTGAAGCGTTTCCGTGATTGTCCATAATATCTCCTGACGTGATGTGTCCGCATCATTGCGAACGACCGCGCTGAAAGGCGTAAACAACACCGCCTTTCAGCGCCAATCTATCACCGTCACATGAGCACGTTATGAAATTTCATTTTATTTCACCTTGATACAACATCTCGCGCTTCGTGGTTGCAACAGCATGCGATTTCACACGCTGTCGGCCTTTGGCGCGCCAGAAACCCCGGCCAGGCGCGGGGCGCTGCCGCTACTTACTCACCCGGTCCAGATACAGCATGCTGTTGGCGATATCCAGCCGGGCGCCTTCAACGTTGTCGCGCAATGCCACCAGCGTTTGCCCCTGCAGCGCGACCACATAGGGCGAACTGGCCTGCAGTTCCCGTTGCAACGTGACGTAACGAGCGCTGCGCGCGGCGCTGTTGCCCTCTGCGGCCGCGGCACGCGTTTCCGCGCTGATGGCGGGAATGCCCCACTGGGTGCGCCAGGCCAGGGTTTTCGGCCCACCAGGCACGTTGTAGGCAAAGGCGCTGGCGTTGGTGTTCGGATCCAGGTAGTCGGCGCCCCAGTAGGTGAAGATCGCCTGAAAATCGCGGCCGCGCATCTTGCCCCACAGATCGCTTTCCACCACCGGATGGATATCCAACCGCAGCCCGGCCTGCGCAAAGCTGGCCTGCAACGCCTGCGCGATATCGGTGTACGGCGGCTGGTTGATGACGATAAGATCGATGCGCGTACCTTCAGCAATGCCGGCCTCGCGCAGGATCTGTTTGGCTTTGTCCACGTCGAGCTTAAACGGCCGATCGTCGAGCGCACCGTCCAATCCCTCCGGCAAGAAGGCCTGATGCACGCGATATTGCCCTTTCAGCAACTGCTCGGCGATGCTCTGATAATCCACCAGCCAACGCGCCGCCTGCCACAGCGCCGGATTGCCCAACGCCGGGTTGTCTTTGCTGCCGGTGTTGAAACCGAGGTAATAGATTCGGGGCGCATCGGCCTGCTCGATGCGCACACCAGACGCGTTGCGCAGCGAGTCGAACTGATCGGCGCCCAGATCGTAGGCCACGTCGGCATCCCCTTTCAGCAACAGCAAGCGGCGGGTACCGGCGTCGCTGACGTTCTTGAACAACACCGTTTTCAGCCGGGCCGGCGACGGCGCATAGTCGTTGCGGCCAAACAGCAGCGCCTCGTGCGGCACATAGTTGTTTACCCGATACGGACCGCCGCCGGCGGAATGGCTGCGCAGCCAGGCATTGCCGTAGTCCCCCTGCTGTGCGTGCTCGTTCAGCAGCTTCTCATCCACGATCGAGGCCACGTTCGCCGTCAGCAGCCGCAGCGCCAGCTCGCTGCCGATGTTGGCGGGCCAACGAAGTTGCACCTGGTTATCCCCCACCTTCTTCAACTGCTTCTCAACGTTATCCGGCGTCCAGCCAAACTCACCGAGAATAAACGACGGCGCCTTGTTCAGCTTCACCGCGCGAACCAGCGAGAAAATGACGTCTTCGGGCCGTAGCGGATTGCCGGAAGCGAAGCGTTGCTGCGCTTTCAGGGTAAAGGTCAGGCTGCGGCCATCGGCGCCCGCTTGCCAACTGCCTGCGGCGTCCGGCGCCAGCTTTTGCGGCGCGGCGCGATCCGGCGCCACCAGGCGCTGATAGAGGTTGACCAGGTTGGCCGAGCTGACGGTTTCAAAGCTCTCCGCCGGATCGAGGCTGATAATGCCCTCCAGCGAACTGACCACCACCAAGGTATCCTGCGGGGTAGCGGCCTGCGCACCGGAAGCGGCCGCCAGCGCGCCATATAATAAGGTTGGGATTAACCGTTTCATCGCTACACTCTCCACAATCACGCGGTTGCGCTGTTTGTCGAGTGTAGGGGGTAAGAATTAACGGAAGAACGACGATAAATTGCTTTATTTATTACCAAGATGGATATGCCCGCCGCGTTGGCGGGCATAGGGTCAAACGATGATGCGGCCGTGCGCCATCGCCACCGAACGATCGCACATGTGGTCAATCACGTCCGCATCGTGGCTGACCAGCACCATAGTCAGATCGCCCGCCTGTTTCAGCTCGTTGAGCAGGTTGAGGATCTCCGCCTGCACCGACATGTCCAACGCCGAAGTCGGTTCATCCAGCAACAGCAGCTTCGGCCGCAGCAACAATGCGCGCACGATCGCCACGCGCTGCCGCTGGCCGCCCGACAGCTGATGCGGGTAGCGATCCAGCAGGCGCGGATCCAACCCCACCTGGCGAAAGCCCGCGCTGATTTTACGTTCGATGTCGCTTTCCTTCAGCAGTTTGAGCGGCTCCGACAGCGTACGCAACAGCCGGTGTTTCGGGTGTAGCGAAGCATAGGGATCTTGAAACACCATTTGCACCTCGCGCCGCAGTTCGCCGGTAAACGCCAGCCCCGGCTGCAGCCGCCGCCCCAGCAACTCAAAGCCACCCTGCCAGCTGCCATTCAGCCCGGCCAGCACCCACAGCAACGAGGACTTGCCGCAGCCGGAAGGCCCCACCAGCCCGAAACACTCGCCCGGTTCGATGCGCAGGTTAACCTCATGCACCACGGTGCGCAGTTCATAACCCTGGCGGTGACTGACGCTCAGGTTTTTCAGTGCAATCACGCTCATTTCAAGGTCTCCAACAGCGCGCGATCCAGCACCGGCAACGGTTTGCCGCGCGTCTCGCGGCTCGGCCGGCACGCCCACAGCGTGCGGGTATAAGGGTGCGTGGCCTGCGCCAGCGCTGCCGCCGGCAGTTGATCCAACAGCTCGCCTTTGTACATCACCAGTACCCGCTCGCAGTGACGCGCCACCTGCTGCAAATCGTGGCTGATCAGGATCAGGCCCATATTGCGTTGCGCCACCAGGTTGTCTATCAGCTGCAGCACCTGATCGCGCATCTGGTGATCCAGTGCCGAAGTCGGTTCGTCGGCAATCAGCAACTGCGGATCGTTGATCAATGCAATGGCCAGCATCACCCGTTGCCCCATGCCGCCGGAGAGCTGATGCGGATAGCGGCGGCACAGCGCCGCCGGCTCGGGCAAGCCCACCGCCGCCAACATTTCCAGCACTTTTTCACGCCGCTCGGCGCGACTCAGCTTGGCATGCAGCACCAGCGGCTCCTCCACCTGACGGCCGATAGGCTGATTGGGATTCAGCGCATGCTTGGGATCTTGCATCACCATCGCCACCCGGTCGCCGCGCAGCCGGCTCCACTGGCGCTCGCTCAGGCGCGTTAAGTCTTCATCGCCCAGCGTCAGGCGCTGCGCCTGCAGCTGCAACGGCGGCGGCAATAGCCCCATCAGCGCACGCGCGGTCAACGATTTGCCGGAGCCGGACTCACCGACCAGCGCCAGCCGCTCCCGCCCCATGCTGAACGAAATATTCTTCACCAGCGCCACCGGCTGTGGCCCTGGCACGCCGATCGCCAGCCGTTCGATGGTCAATAAGGTGTTATCAGTGCCCATGACGAGGATCCATTTTGTCGCGCAGGCCATCGCCCAGCAGGTTAAACGCCAGGCTGGCGAACAGGATCGCCCCGCCCGGCGCGGCGGCGACCCACCATTGGTCGAAAATGACTTTACTGCCTTCGGCCACCATCGAGCCCCATTCGGCGGTCGGCGGCGCGACGCCCATGCCGAGGAACCCCAGACCAGCGGCGGACAGGATGATGCCGCCCAGACTCAGCGCCGCGCGCACCACCGCGCTCGGCAGGCATAAAGGCAAAATGTGGCCGACCATCAGCCGCAGCCCGTTGATGCCCTGCATACGCGCCGCCGCCAGGTAGTCGCTGCGGCGCAGCGCCAGGGTTTCGGCCCGCGCCTGGCGGGCAAAGGCCGGCCAACTGGTCAATGCCAGCGCCAGCGCGCCGTTCATCAGCCCTGGCCCCATGACCGCCACGAACGCCAGCGCGATCACCAGGCTCGGCAGCGACAGGAAAATGTCGGTCAGGCGCATCAAAATGCGCTCTACCCAGCCGCCGAGATAACCGGCGCCAATGCCGACCAGCAGACCGATGGGAATGGTCAACACCAGAATCAGCGACACCAGAATCAGCGTCGGCCGCGCGCCGTAAATCACGCGGGAGAGCAAATCGCGGCCAAAGCCATCGGTGCCCAGCCAATGTACGGCGGAAGGCGGCAATAACCGCAGCTCGATATGCTGCAGATTGGGATCGAAAGGCGCCAGCCACGGGGCCAGCAGCGCGGTGACGATCAGAATCGCCACCAGCGCCGCGCCCAGCGTCAGCGTGGTCAGGCGCCGACCGCGGCGGTAACCGACGGCCGGTTCGCTTTGCGGTTCGTGTTCAGAGAGATATTGGCTCATCGGGTTCGCGGATCCACTAAATAGGTCAAGGCATCGGCCAGCGCATTCAACAGCACGAAACAGCTGCCGATCAGCAGCGTGGCGCCGAGGATCGCCGGCGTGTCGGCGGCAAACAGCGCCGAGGTCAGGTAACGCCCGACGCCGGGCCAGGCGAACACCGTTTCGGTCAATACCGCCCCCTCCAGCAGGCTGGCGTAGGAGAGAGACAGCACGGTGATCAGCGTGCCCAGCACGTTGGGAAACACATGGCGCAGCAGAATGCGCAGGCGTCCGGCGCCCTTGGAACGCGCCAGCGTCACGTATTCCTTGTTGCACTCTTCCAGCATCGCCGCCCGCAGCAGCCGGGTGATGCCCGCCATCGACAGCAACGCCAACGCCACCACCGGTAGCCACAGGTGGCTGATGGCGTTGTAGAACATCTCGCGATCGCCGGACAGCCAGCTGTCGATCAACACGAAACCGCTGCGCGGCTCCATGCTGTACAAGTAGATGTCGTCAAGCCGCCCCGGCCCCGACGACCAGTGCAGCGTGGCGTAGAACAGCAGCAGCCCGAGCAGGCTCAGCCAGAAAATCGGCACCGAATAACCGATCAGCGACAGCAGACGCGCCGCGTTATCCAGCCAACTGCCCGGTTTGAGCACCGCCAGAAACGCCAGCGTAATGCCGCCGAGGGCGCCGAGGATAATGGCGCAGGTGGCCAGCTCCACCGTCGCCGGGAAGGTACGCAGCAGATCGCTCAACACCGGCTGGGCGGTGATGCGCGAAATGCCCAAATCGCCATGCGCCAGGTGCACCAGGTAACGCCAAAACTGCACCGGCAACGGTTGATCCAACCCCAGCTCGTGCCGCACCTGCGCATAGGTGGCTTCACTGGCGTGATCGCCCGCCACCTGCAGCGCCGGATCGATCGGCGCCAGGTGCGACAGCATGAAGGTGAACAGCAGCAGGCCAAGCAACGTCAGCGCCAGCGACAGCGCGCCACCGAGCAGCCGCCCGCCCCAGCGCCAATACCGCCGGGCAGCCCCGGCGCTGGCGGACACTTCAGCGGCCATTACTTGCTGACCTTGCTGTAGAACACCATGTCAGGGTTGATGCCCTGCACATAGCCCTTGAGGTTGTCACGCACCGCAATCAGGCTGCGCGCCTGCAGGCCGATGACGAACGGCGAGCTTTGCTGCACCTGTTTTTGCAGCTGCTGGTAGTCGGCCACCCGTTTGGCGGTGTCGTTTTCCGCAGTGGCGGCCAGCGTCAGCTTGCTCAGCGCCGGGATCTGCCAGTTGGCGCGCCAGGCCAGCGTCTTGCTGCCGTCTTCCGGGTTGTAGGCGAAGGCTGCTGCGTTGGTGTTAGGGTCAAAGTAATCCGGCCCCCAGGAAGTCAGCGTCGCATCGTAGTTAAGCGCTTTCACCTTGGTAGAGACCTGCGAACTGATGCCCGGCACCAGTTCGACCTTCACGCCGCCCTGGGCAAAGCTGGCCTGCAGCGCCTGGGCGATATCCAGGTACGGCGGCTGGTTGTTGACGTCCAGACGGAAACTGACGTTGCTGAGCCCCGCTTTGGCCAGTATTTCTTTGGCTTTCTGTGGATTGAAGCTGTACGGCTGATCCTTGAGCGCGCCCAGATAACCGTCCGGCAGGAATGCCTGATGGCTCTGGAACTGCCCTTTCAGCAGATCGTCGGCGATGCCTTTGTAATCGAACAGCCAGCGCGCCGCCTCCCAGAACGCCGGATTGCCGAGCGCCGGCGACGCCTTGGCGTTGAACTGCAGGAAATAAAGTGAGGCGTAAGGAATGGCCAACGGTTTGACGCCCGGCTTGCCCTTCAGGGCCGCCATCTGGTCTGCCCCCAGATTGCGCGCGATATCGGCATCGCCCTGTTCGATCAGCAAGCGGCGCGCGGCCGGATCGGGCACGTTTTTGATCAGGATGGTTTTCAGCGTCGGCGCCCCTTCCGGCGAACCGGGGTTGGCGTCCAGCACCACCACTTCGTGCGGCACATAGGTGCGGATTTTATAAGGGCCGCTGCCGGCGGAGTGGCTGTTCAACCATTGGTGCCCCAGATCGTCGCCCTGCTGGTGCGCCAGCGCCTCTTTGGCGTCGACGATCGACGATACCGGCGCCGACAGCAGGCTGAGCACGAAGGCCGGGCTGACGTTTTCACTCCAGCTGATTTTCACCTGGTGGTCATCCACCTTGCTCAGGTGTTGCTCCACATTCTTCGCGTTCCAGCCCAGCTGCGTCAGGATAAACGACGGTTCCAGATTCAGTTTCACCACCCGCGAAAGCGAGAAGATCACGTCTTCCGGCCGCAGTGGATTGCCACTGGCGAATTTGGCATCCGGGCGCAGGCTGAAAGTCAGGCTGCGATTGTCGGCGCCGGCCTGCCAGCTGCTGGCCAGGGTCGGCTTGAGATCGATAGGGTTGTGCGGATCGGACTGGATCAGACGTTGATACAGGCTGTTGAACGACTGCACCGTGGTTAACTCAAATCCCTGGGCCGGGTCAAAGCTGACCACGTCATCGATAGACTGCGCGATCACCAGCGTGTTGGCCGGCGTCGCCGCCTGCGCGTTAACGCCGGCCGCCACGGCCAAAAACAGTAAAGAAGGAACGAGCGCTTTCATCTGAAACTCTCCAAGCGGATGGAATTTATAATAATTTCGCGAGTGTATGCGAGCACGATCGGCAGCTGAAGGTACTTAAATCACTATAGATATTCTTTTTATGTATATAGATGGGATTTTGATTATTAGGGGGGACGATGCAGAATGCGCGGCAGGCGTTGCCTGCCGCTTATCGATTAAATCTGGTAGTCAATCACCGCATCCAGCTGCGACGAGAAGACCTTGTCCTTGATTTCGGTCAGCGACAGCGTCGGGTTGCACAGCTGGATAAAGCGCCAGGCATAGTTGCGCTGCAGCTGGCTGCGTTTCAGCCCCAACCATACCGTATTGGGTTCAAACAGGTGCTCGGCGTTGAGGCTCACCAACCCGCGATCGCGCTCTTTTTCATACGACATGTCCGCCAGCACGCCCACGCCCAATCCCAGTTCGACGTAGGTTTTAATTACGTCGGAATCCTGCGCGCTGAGCGCGATGTCCGGCGTCAGGCCCGCCGCTTTGAACGCCGCATCCAGCTTCGCGCGCCCGGTAATGCCCTGGCGATAAGTGATCAGCGGCAAGGTGCTGAGCATCTCCAGCGTCACCTGCGGCTGGCGCGTCAACTCGTGCCCTTCCGGCACCAAAATGGTGTGATGCCAGCGATAGTAAGGGAACGCCGCCAGCGATTCGTCGCTCATCAGCCGTTCGCTGGCGATACCGATATCGGCTTCGCCGGCGGCCAGCATCGAGACGATCTCCTCCGGGCTGCCCTGATTGAGCACCACCCGCACCCGCGGGTAAAGCGCGCGAAACTCTTTGATGACCCCCGGCAGGCTGTAGCGCGCCTGGGTGTGCGTCGTCGCGATATGCAGCTGCCCCGAATCGTTGCTGCTGAAGACGTCCGCCAGGCGACGGATGTTGTTGGCGTCGTTGAGAATGCGTTCCGCCACCACCAGCAGCTCTTTGCCGGGTTCGGTCATGCCCAGCAGCCGCTTACCGCGGCGAATGAATATTTCAATGCCCAGCTCTTCTTCCAGCTCGCGAATATGCCGACTGACGCCGGACTGCGAAGTAAATAAGGTATTGGCGACCTCGGTCAGGTTGTAGTTGCAGCGCGCCGATTCGCGAATAATTTTTAATTGTTGAAAGTTCATCCCCGTCTCCCTGTTTCTTGCGGTAGCGTCGCCCTATTGATACGGAGTCCCACGGGGCTGAACAAATAAGAAATAACCTTTAGTTATGCAATTTAATACTAAGTGAATTATTTATCGTGACTCTCGGGGTGGGAAGACGGAGGAAAATGATGAATGGCTTTAAAAATAACGAGATAAATAACCATACAAAAAAGAAGCCTTAAATAATCATGCAGTATAAAGTTATTAAATAGAGGTATTAGATATATGAAAAAGGGCTCAACATGCTGAGCCCTTTACTGCCTGCCACATTACCAACGCCTCAGGCCGTGGCCTCGGCTCCGAAAGCGCCGGGGCGGTTCTGCTGCAACCATTGCTGTACATAGCGCACCAGATCGCCAATGCAATCATCCTGCATGCCGTGGTGCTTCAGCTCGTTATCCAGCGCAAACAGGTATTGCGCGTTGGTGCCCAGCGGGCCGCTGGCGCTGGCGATCAAGGGCGCGATCACCTGGTGGCTGGTGTCTGCTTCAAACAGCGGATGCTGCGCGTTCATCACGAACACCAGCGCCGTAACGGTCTCTCCGCCATCCAACTGCAGTTCACACCAGGTCGGTACATAGCAATCGGTGATCATCTCGCGCTTCCACAGCAGCTCCAGCTCTTCGCGCAGCTTGCCTTCCGGCAGACGAAACGCCAATCCGGTGGTCTGGCCGCCCTCTTTCAGCGCCAGCATGCGCCCCGGCTGATGCAGCGTGCCACGCCCGGCGGTCAAACGCATGCAGAACGCCCGATGCCAGCCCTGCAGCATGGCAGGCCGCACTTCTTCCGATTCGAAAACCGGATTCCACATCAGCGAACCGTAACCAAACACCCATACCGGGCTGTGATTCGGCCTACGCGATAACGTGCACTCCAACGAGGCTGCGCGCTGCTCAGGCGTCAGCAACAGCGATTCCTCAATAGCGCCAAAGGCGGTTTTGCAATCCGCTTTTTGCAGAAAATCTCGCGTTAACACTGTTACAACCTCCCGGGAATACGATTTCTCGTCCTCCCTCGCCACTACTGAACCTTTGCAATTTTATTTTTTGGTGCGGAATTTTATTAATTCAATAACCGCGCCGATTAATAATGACCATATTCTTTTCCCACCGCGCAATCAAGTTGCAAAGCGGCGTTAACGTGGAAAAGTATTTGTACTGAGCAGCAATAATATTAATTGCCGAGGTCAGCATAACGTCTGTGCGATTTTAGCAGGCCATAAAGGCGTTACTTTTTGTGCCAACGCTCATCGTCGCCCTTGCGATAGCTTTGCTTGACCGCCGCCCAGGCCACCTTGTGCGCCGTCTCCTCCCGGCTGTCGTCACCGCGTCGGTCTTCAGGATCCCGGTATTGTTGCCAGGCGCTGTTGAACGCCTCTTTATAGATCGCCTGCGCATGGGCCGGCAGCACATGCTTCACATTGTCCGGCAAGTCGTTCGTGTCTTGATAGGGCATCACGTCCTCCCGTGCGTATTCCGTGAACCTTAAGCCTAGCTCACACGCAGTTGCGCCTCAATGAGCAAACAATTCTCATTATCAAACGGCATGATATACTCACCGCCAAACGAACTATAAGGAGATCCCCGTGACTACCGAAGCCCCTCGCTCACGCGCCCCCTACCTGATCGCCGTCAGCGCCGTACAGGACATTACGCCGCACCTGCGCCGCATCACCTTTACCGCGCCCGATCTGCGCTACTACCCGGCCAACGCCGCCGCTGCGCACATCAAGGTCTTTTTGCCGCTCGCCGGCCAAACCCAGCCGGATCTGCCGACGCTGACCGAAAACGGTCCGCGCTGGGCCGCGGACGCCGTGCGCCCGATCGTACGCACCTATTCCATTCGCGCGGTGCGCCCGGAACAGGCGGAAGTGGACATCGAATTCGCGATTCACGATCACCAGGGACCGGCGGTCGATTTTGCGCGCCAGGCGAAAGCCGGCGATAAAATCGGCATCAGCAACCCGGGCGGCCCCAAACCGATGCTGCCGGCGGCCGATTTCTACTGCCTGGCGGGCGATCCTTCCTCGCTACCTGCGTTGGCCGCGCTGCTGGAAAACCTGCCGCCGCACAGCGCCGGACGCGCTTTCGTCCGCGTCGACAGCACCGCTGACGTGATTGACTTGAAAAAACCCGCCGATGTTGAAGTCAATTGGATCGTCGGCAGCACGGAGAAAACCGAGGAACTGATCGCTCAGTTCCGCGCGCAGTCCCTGCCGCAGGGCGAAGCGCACTTCTGGCTCGCCGGTGAAGATCGCCTGGTGGTGGGGTTGCGTCGATACCTGCGCCGTGAACGCCAATGCGATCGCAATCGCCTTTATGCCGTACCTTACTGGCGTGAAGGGCTAAATGAAGAGGGTTACCACAATAAACGGCATGAAATCATGGATAACATTGATGACTGACGGTCTCATTTTCCTTGATTAACCAAGTGGTAAATGAGTAAACACGACTTTTCTCAAATCTAACGTTAAAAATTGGCGTTACTGCGTAAAAGTAAGTAAATAAAACCGCACCCCGTGCGGTTTTTTTGTTACCCTGATCACATAAAGCAAGCAATTGCTTTCTCAGATAAAAACAACATCACACCGGCGCCGTGGGTGTATCCTAATATAAAATACCTACTGGAAACGCAGAGTTGCCGCATCACGGCGACCGGCGCTGACGGGCTACGCTGTTTGAGAAGGAGTGCCACCCTCATGAAGTCGCAACACGATCCTGGCCGATCCACCAAGTCTCGCCATACCGAATACTCGCTGATCTTCCCCATCGCCGCGCTGGTGGTGTTGAATCTGTGGAGCAGCACCACTCACTTTCCGCTGATCGTCGGCATCAACATTCTCGCGCTGGTGGGGATCCTCAGCAGCGCCTTCAGCGTGGTGCGCCACGCCGACGTGCTCGCCCACCGGTTGGGCGAACCCTACGGCTCGCTGATCCTCAGCCTGTCGGTGGTGATCCTCGAGGTCAGCCTGATCTCGGCGCTGATGGCCACCGGCGACGCCGCACCGGCGCTGATGCGCGACACGCTGTACTCCATCATCATGATCGTTTCCGCCGGCCTGGTCGGGTTCGCGCTGCTGCTCGGCGGGCGCAAGTTCGCCACCCAGTACGTCAACCTGGGCGGCATCAAACAGTATCTGATGGCGATTTTCCCGCTGGCGGTGATCGTGCTGGTGTTCCCGAGCGCGCTGCCGGGCGGCAACTTCAGCACCGGGCAAGCGCTGTTGGTCGCGCTGATCTCCGCCGCCATGTATGGCGTGTTCCTGGTGATCCAGACCAAAACTCACCAGAGTCTGTTCGTGTACGAGCATGAAGACGACGATGGCGACCCGCATCACGGCAAGCCCTCTTCCCACAGCAGTGCCTGGCATGCCGCCTGGCTCGTCGTACACCTGATCGCGGTTATCGCCGTCACCAAGTTCAACGCCAATCCGCTGGAAGGCCTGCTGACCAAGATGAACGCGCCGGCGCAGTTCACCGGTTTCCTGGTGGCGCTGCTGATCCTGTCGCCTGAAGGCCTGGGGGCGCTGCGCGCCGTGTTGAACAACCAGGTGCAACGCGCCATGAACCTGTTCTTCGGCTCGGTGCTGGCGACCATCTCCCTGACGGTACCGGCGGTCACCATCATCGCCACCCTGACCGGGCAAACGCTGATCTTCGGCCTGCAGACGCCGCATATCGTGGTGATGCTGACGGTGCTGCTGCTGTGCCAGCTGTCGTTCTCGACCGGCCGTACCAACGTGCTGAACGGCACCGCCCACCTGGCGCTGTTCGCCGCCTACATGATGACTATCTTCGCCTGATCAAAAAGGGGCGCACACCGTGCGCCCCTGTCTTCGTTTATACCGAGAAGAATATCGCCGCGGCGATCCCCCCGAACAAAATCCACTTGATGATGTAATAGCCGGTGCGGTTCCAGGCCTTCAGGCGTTTCCCCACCCGGCGTATCGCATAGATGTATTTGAACATCTTGTTGACGCCGCCGGTGCGATCGCCCTCTTCGTTCGGCGCGGTGGCGGCGCTCATCAGATTACGCCCCAGCCAGTGGTTAACCGCCTGCGCCCAGCGATAACGCATCGGCCGTTCGATGTCGCAGAACAGGATCAGACGGTTCTGCCCACTCTGGTTTTCCGCGTAGTGCAGATAGGTTTCATCGAACATCACGCCTTCCCCATCGCGCCAGCTGTAGCGCTCGCCGTCCACTTCAATAAAGCAGCGGTCATCGTTGGGGGTCATCAGCCCCAGGTGATAACGCAGCGAACCGGCGTAAGGATCGCGGTGGCGCGGCAAACGGCTGCCGTCCGGCAGTTCGGCGAACATCGCCGCCTTGACCGAAGGCAGGCGGCGCAGCAGTTCCGTGGTCTGCGGGCACAGGGTCATGGCCGAAGGATGACTGTCCTCATACCATTTCAGGTAAAAGCGCTTCCAACCGGTCTTGAAAAACGAGTTGAAACCGGCGTCGTTGAATTGATCGGACGCCTTGATCTGCTGGATCTCCATCAGCTTCTGTCCTTCGTCGCGGATGGTCTCCCAGTTATCTCTCAACACCGCCAGCTCAGGAAACTGCTCCGGCCTCAGATACGGCGTGGTCGGCACACGGGAAAACAGATACATGAAAACGTTCAACGGTGCGGTAAAGGTGGAATGGTCAGACAGCTGCCGCCACACGTTGTAGCGCACCCGTCCGCGGTAATGCACATAGACGACGCATAAAATAAGCAAAATCAGAATGATGTATTTCATGTTTGAATCGCATCAAAGAACCTACACGCTATGCGCCGCGCGGCGCACACCCCAGATAATGTCCTTTTGGCGCCGCAGGCAAATTGCGCGCCAATCTGGAACCCATTAATCATTAACGCTAACTCAACGAAAATCTATACAAAAAACCACAATAATTTACACAAAGGTTAAACGAGAGGGGAAATTGCGGAGATAAAAAAGGCCGCAGAAGCGGCCTTTCCATTAGCGGATAGGTTAACTGTAAGCGTTGAGCGTGCGCTGGCACAAAGCGGAACGCACGCAGTCCTGTTTTTCAAAGCGGATAACGCCGATCATCTCGTCCTCTTCGAAGCGCTCCAGCGCGTCGCTGAGACCGGATTTCACGCCGCGTGGCAAGTCGCACTGGGTCACGTCGCCGTTAACGATAACCGTCACGTTTTCGCCCAGGCGGGTCAGGAACATTTTCATTTGGCTGGCGGTCACGTTCTGGGCTTCATCCAGGATAACGACCGCATTTTCGAAGGTGCGTCCGCGCATATAAGCGAACGGCGCAATTTCTACCTTACCGATTTCCGGGCGCAGGCAGTACTGCATAAAGGAAGAGCCTAAACGACGTACCAGAATGTCATACACCGGGCGGAAATAAGGGGCGAACTTCTCGGAGATATCCCCCGGCAAGAAACCGAGGTCTTCGTCCGCCTGCAAAACAGGACGGGTAACGATAATCCGATCCACCTCTTTATGGATCAGCGCCTCCGCCGCCTTGGCGGCGCTGATGAATGTTTTGCCACAGCCGGCTTCGCCGGTGGCGAAGATCAGCTGCTTATTCTCTATGGCTGATAAGTAATGACCCTGAGCTTCGGTTCTAGCCTCGATGGGTGAGCTATCGCGCTTGTCTCGCGCCATGCCGATAGACTCGACTCCCCCCATTTGCACCAGCGAGGTCACAGACTCTTCTTCCAGCTGGCGATGACTACGAGCGTCACGACGAATAACGCGTTTCGCTTCACGACGTGCTTTGATCACTGCTTTCTGTCTACCCATAGTGGCACCTTACAGTTTGTTTCACCTACCGCAACGGCCAGGCCGCGCGATTATGTTTCACACACGTATTAGGTTTTGGCCTCCTCCGAGCCAATAAGAGCCAAGGGACAACGTGAATCGACGGCAACGCTTAAGCGCCGTTTTTTCACGGGACAACGCGGACTGCATCAATAAACGTGGAGTAAAAAGTGATGAGATTCGGTAGCGATAAGGGTGCGGAGTTGCCGGTAAAAGAGAGTCGGAGAGAGAACCCTCGTTACAACGAGAAATCAGGGGAGATGTGTTATTTTTTCTTTCCAGCCCAGCCAAGGACTTTACCATTAGCGATCCCCGCAGTGATATTTACAGCTTCAAGCTGTGCACCGTGTGAAAACTACCGCCAGATGATTACAGTATAATGACATTCAATCCTGTCGCGTTACTAAAATGTAAAAAAATTTTATATCTTTTGTTTTCAGTTAGCGCAAAAACACTATATCACGCTCGTCACGTCATTCCATAAAAATTTTATTCCTATAAATATCAATAAATTAAAATTAAAAACCGTGAATGACACTTTGGTTTCCCGATTAAAATTTGCACAACCCAAAGTCGGCGGGCCGTTCAGATTTTTTAATCTGCAGGCGAAGGATTGAATTGAACTCCGTCGCTTAATGCCCCGCGCAATAGGCAAGCCAAAGTAAAACGAGGCGGAAGAT
Source organism: Serratia sp. Nf2 (assembly GCF_003028435.1). Taxonomy (NCBI): domain Bacteria; kingdom Pseudomonadati; phylum Pseudomonadota; class Gammaproteobacteria; order Enterobacterales; family Yersiniaceae; genus Serratia; species Serratia sp. Nf2. The sequence continues at coordinate 602,005 of NZ_PYTW01000001.1, forward strand.
CCCGCCTCGTCATTGCGCACTCAGGCCTTGAGCAGGCCGCTGGCCAGATAGTCGCCGCCCTCTTTCACGCCCGGCAATACGAAGAAATATCCGCCGCCGATCGGCTTGATGTATTCTTCCAGCGCTTCGCCGTTGAGCCTTTTTTGCACCGTCAGGAAGCCTTTTTCCAGATCGGCCTGATAGCAGACGAACAACAGCCCCATTTCCAGCTGCCCGGCATTGGAAACGCCAAGGGAATAGCTATAGCCCCGCCGCAGCATCAGGTTGCTTTGGCTTTCCGGCGTGCGGGGGTTAGCCAACCGGATGTGCGCGTCCATCGGTATCACCTTGCCGTCGGGATCGTTCGCGTAGTTCGGCTCGTCATGTTCATGCTTCATGCCTAACGGCGCGCCGCTGTGCTTTTCGCGACCGAAAATAGTTTCCTGCTCCTGCAGCGGCGTGCGATCCCAAAACTCCACGCGGAAGCGAATAATGCGCGCCGCCTGGTAGCTGCCGCCGGCCGTCCACGCAGGTTCACCCACGTTGTCACCGACCCACACCACTTTATCCATCAGCGGTTTGTCGTCGGTTTTCGGGTTGGCGGTGCCGTCTTTGAAGCCCAGCAGATTAATCGGCGTCTCTTTGCCTTTGCTGCGTGCCGCATGCGCGGAGATAAACCCTTCCCGCTTCCAGCGCACGCTGAGCAGATCCGGCGAGTGCTTGATGATATCGCGCAGCGCATGGAGAGCGGTTTCATTGGTGTTGGCGCAAATCTGCAGCAACAGGTCGCCGTGGCACAGCGCGGCGTCCAACGCATCGTTGGGGAAGCGGGTCATTTTCTGCAACCGCAGCGGCTTTTGCGCCTGCAGGCCAAAGCGTTCGTCGAACAGCGATGCGCCGACTGAGACGGTGATGGTCAGGTTGTCCGGGTAAATCTCCGGCCCCATGATGCCGGAATCGAGCGGCGGTAGCTTGGCATCCACCTCCGGCGCCTTGCCGCCGTGGGTCAGGAAGGCGATGCGATCGGTCAACAGCCGGAACAGCCGCTCCAGCTCCGCTTTATTGGTCGCCAGCACGTCGAACGCCACCAGCATCATCGCCGCCTGTTGCGGCGTCAGCACCCCGGCCTGATGGCGGCCATAAAACGGCTGTTTCTGCCAGCGCTCATCCTGCGGCGTCGCCAACGGCTCCGCTGTGTTGCCCGCCGCCTGCGCCAGGCGGCTGCCGCCCAGCGCCAGTGCGCCCAGCCCCAGCCCCTGCAGCAAACGGCGCCGCGAAGGCGATGCCGCCCCCTGCGATTGCGGATGCGGCCCGCTGTGCGGGCCTGCCTTGTTGCTCATAACCGTATGCCTCAGTCCAGGCCCAACACGCCGCGCAGTTGGGAAAGGTCTTCCGCCAGCGTGGTGATCGGCCCTTTCAACGCGTTGCGGTCGGCATCGCTCAGCTTCTCATAGGACTCATAGCCCTCTTTGGTTTGGTACTTCGCCAAAATGGTGTCCACGGTTTTGAAGTTAGCGTCAATCTTGTCCAGCAGCGGCTTGTTGGCTTTGACCAGCAGCGGGCGCAGCAGATTGACGATCTTCTGCGCGCCGTCGACGTTAGCCTGGAAATCCCACAGGTCAGTGCGGCTGTAACGGTCTTCTTCACCGCTGATCTTGCTGGCCGCCACTTCTTCGATTAACCCGGCGGCGCCGCCCACCACTTTGCTCGGCGGGAAGGTCAGTTCACCCACGCGTTTTTGCAGTTCAACGGTGTCGTGATACAGACGATCGGCATATTTGCCCATGTCCTTGGTCGAGTTGTCGGCAAACAGCGCCTTCTCCAGACGGTGGAAACCGGTGAAGTTCGGATCCGCCGATTTCTTCTCGTAGTCGTCTTCACGGGCGTCGATGCTGCCGTCCAGATCGGAGAACAGCTCGGCGATCGGCTCGATGCGCTCATAGTGCTGGCGGGTCGGCGCGTACAGCTTGCGCGCTTGCTCCACGTTGCCGGCCTTCACCGCGTCGGTGAACAGCTTGGTCTGTTTCACCAGCCCATCGACTTCTTTAGTGACGTAGACTTTGTACTCGGCAATCGGGCCAACCAGATCCAGCGCGCTCGGTTTGCCGTCGGTAGCGCCGTTGGCCGCCGCGGTGACGGTCAGTTTGCCTTTCGGATTGCTCAGCAGCCCGCAGGTCATGTCATATTCGCCCGCTTCCAGCGTGGCGGTCATTTTCTGGGTAAAGCCCGGCGCGATGTTCTCGCGCTCTTCCACCACCATCACCCCTTTCAGGATTTCCCATTCGACGTTTTTCTGGCTGGTGTTGTGCACCACAAACTGCGTCTTGCCGGCCGGCACCGTCAGCTGCATCGGTTCACACTGCTTGTCGTTGACCGTGACCTTGACCTGCGGCACGTCCGCCGCCAACGCGTCGATGCTCAGCGCAAACGCCGGGATAGCCAGTAATGCTGCGTGCAACGCCTTGCGGCGAAATAACGGAGTAGACATACGAGATTCCCTATTAAACATTAATGATTGATTTTACGTTGCGCCGGGGCCGCTGCCGGCTCCGCGCGCTGCGGCAGGAAAAAGAAAATCAGCGCCGGGATCAGATACAGGAAGTAGACCGCCACTTCGCTGACCGTCGGGGCTTCCTGATAACCGAGAATACCTTCCAGCAGGGTGCCGAACAGCGAATGGGTCGACAGGGTGCTGCTGAAATCGAAGGCGATAGCCTGGAAGTGGTTCCACAGACCGGCTTCGTGGAAGGCGCGGATCGCCCCGGCGGCCAGGCCGGCGGCGACGAACAGAATGAACAGGCTGGTCCATTTGAAGAACTTGGCCAGGTGCAGCTTCACCCCGCCCCAGTAAATCATCATGCCCAGCACGATGGCGGCCACCAGGCCGAGCACCGCGCCGATCGGCGCCGCGGCGCCCACGTCTTGCTGAAACGCCGCCAGCAGGAAGAACACCGACTCCAGCCCTTCGCGCGCTACGGCGAAGAACACCATCGCCACCAGCGCCCAACCCTGCCCTTTACCGGCGTTGAGCGCGTGATCGATCGCGCCTTCCAAATGCACCTTGACCGATTTGGACACCTTACGCATCCAAAACACCATATAGGTGAGGATCAGTACCGCCACCACCGCGACGATGCCTTCGAACAGCTCCTGCTGTTTCTGCGGGAACTCGCCGGTGGTCTCATTGATGAAGATGCCGAGCGCCAGACACAGCGCCGCGGCGACAATCACGCCGATCCACACCGCACCGAGCCATTGGCTGCGCTGCGTGCGTTTCAGGTAGCTGGCGATCAGGCTGACGATCAGCGCAGCCTCCAGCCCCTCGCGGAACATGATAAGAAAGGGAACGAACATAAATAATCACCCCTGAAAAGACCGCGGCGGCAGAGAAAACTGACTCGAAATGAGCGGCGGCAACTCTGTAAAGAAACGTAAAATACAACGAGAGTGATTATCATTCTGCCAAGAAGAAATACAAGAGGCGCAAGCGTGATTTTTTCTAATCAAATGTCGCCAGGTGTTACAGCCGGATGACGGTGGTAAACAGGCAAAAAGAAGGGGCGCTCTGCGCGCCCCTTGCTGACTGACATCGAACGGCGTTATACCGTTTTGTACTCGGCTTCCGCCTGATCGAAACGCTCGGTCATGGTGGAGGAAGGCTGGCGGCCCATCAGGCTCACTACCACGATCGCGAGGCAGCCCAGGATGAAGCCTGGGATGATTTCATACAGGCCCAGCCATTCGTACTGTTTCCAGACGATCACCGTCACCGCACCGACCAGCATGCCGGCCAGCGCGCCGTTGCGGGTCATGCGCGACCACAGCACCGAGATCAGCACAACCGGGCCGAAGGCGGCGCCGAAACCGGCCCAGGCATAGCTCACCAGGCCCAGCACGCGGTTTTCCGGGTTGGCCGCCAGCGCAATGGCGATCAGCGCCACCACCAGCACCATCACGCGGCCGACCCACACCAGCTCACGCTGGCTGGCGCCTTTGCGCAGGAACGCCTTGTACAGGTCTTCGGTGATCGCGCTGGAGCACACCAGCAGCTGGCAGCTCAGGGTACTCATGACCGCCGCCAGAATCGCCGACAGCAGCACGCCCGCCACCCATGGGTTGAACAGCAACATCGCCAGTTCGATGAACACGCGTTCGCCGTTCTGCGACACGTTACCGGCTTGATCCGGGTTATTGGCGAAGTAAGCGATGCCGAAGAAACCGACGGCGATGGTGCCGGCCAGGCACAGGATCATCCAGGTCATGCTGATGCGACGCGCGCTGCGGATGGTGCGGTGGGAATCCGCCGCCATGAAACGCGCCAGGATGTGCGGCTGGCCGAAGTAGCCCAGGCCCCAACCCAGCAGCGACAGGATGGCGACGAAGTTCAGCCCCTTAAGCATGTCGAGGTTGGCCGGGTTCTGCGCCTGGATCACCAGCATCGAGGTATCGATGCCGCCGACGGCGAAAATCACGATCACCGGCGTCAGGATCAGCGCGAAAATCATCAGGCTGGCCTGCACGGTGTCGGTCCAGCTCACCGCCAGGAAACCACCGATAAAGGTATAGAGGATGGTCGCCGCGGCACCGGCCCACAGGGCGGTTTCGTAGCTCATGCCGAAGGTGCTTTCGAACAGGCGTGCGCCGGCTACGATACCCGAGGCGCAGTAAATGGTGAAGAACACCAGGATGACGATGGCCGAGATCACCCGCAGCAGCTTGCTGTTGTCTTCAAAGCGGCTGGTGAAATAGTCCGGCAGCGTCAGGGCGTTGTTGTTGGCTTCGGTATGAACGCGCAGCCTTCCTGCCACCAGTTTCCAGTTCAGGTAAGCGCCGATGGTCAGGCCGATGGCGATCCAGCTTTCGGAAATGCCGGAGAGGAAGATGGCGCCCGGCAGGCCCATCAGCAACCAGCCGCTCATGTCGGAAGCGCCGGCGGACAGCGCGGTCACCACGCTGCCCAAACTGCGGCCGCCGAGAATATAGTCATCAAAGTTGTTGGTTGCCCGGTAGGCAAGCAGGCCGATCAGCACCATCCCGAAAATGTACACCAGGAAGGTCACCAGCATAGGTGTGCTCATTGTCATTTAATTCTCCACTTTCATTATTATTCGCGTTTCGCTCCGGCCAAGCCGGCGCCGGTAAACCCACGCGCAATGCATTTTACTGGCCGCCGCGCCGGAACGTGGCGCAGCCTGCGAGCAAGTGCAGGTAAAATAGTTTCTGCCCGTAATTGTTGACCGTCGGTTATCCTAGATGAGCCTTTCATCAACCAACAAGATATTTAACAACAAAGTTACACAAAGTTTACCCTGCGTCACATTTACCGGGCCCGAAGGTTGCACTCACGACAAGTAAAATGAGTTGCACCCTCTTATTACCCTTATATACCGCAAGGTATAACGCCTGCGGCATCATAACCCCCGCCGCATTCGCTCAATAACGCAACATTCGTGCCAACTGCCGATGTTAAAAAATCGATGAAACTCACACTTCGCTCATCAGCCTGATTTAACAAGGTTGCACAAAGTTGCAACATGCAGGATATTGTCTGCATTCTTGACACCACACATCTCACGAACCTATCCCAACAGGCTTTCCGGCCTGCTGTTTGTCTAGCCTGATGGGATAGGTTCTAAACACAGGAGTTGGATTGGCATGGGCACTACCACAATGGGCGTGAAACTCGACGAGGCAACACGCGACCGGATCAAGAGCGCCGCACAGCGTATCGATCGCACGCCGCACTGGCTCATCAAGCAGGCCATCTTTAATTACCTCGAGCGTCTCGAGAGCGGTTCCGATATTCCTGAAATTCCCGCGCTGGCCGCTGCGGGCCAGCCTGAAGCGGACGACATTATGCCGCAAGCGCAGGAAGAGTCACACCAGCCATTCCTCGATTTCGCCGAACAAATTCTGCCGCAGTCGGTCACCCGCGCCGCCATCACCGCCGCCTATCGTCGCCCGGAGACCGAAGCGGTGCCGATGTTGCTCGAACAGGCGCGATTACCCGCCGATCTTGCTCAGGCCACTCACAAAATGGCCTATGGCATCGCCGAGAAGTTGCGTAACCAAAAAAGTGCAAACGGCCGCGCCGGCATGGTGCAAGGCCTGCTGCAAGAGTTCTCCCTCTCTTCGCAAGAAGGCGTGGCGCTGATGTGCCTGGCGGAAGCGCTACTGCGCATTCCGGACAAACCGACCCGCGATGCCCTGATCCGCGACAAGATCAGCAACGGCAACTGGCACTCGCACCTCGGGCGCAGCCCGTCGCTGTTCGTCAACGCCGCGACCTGGGGCCTGCTGTTCACCGGCAAACTGGTGTCCACGCATAACGAAGCCAATCTGTCCCGTTCGCTGAACCGCATTATCGGCAAGAGCGGCGAACCGCTGATCCGCAAAGGCGTGGACATGGCGATGCGCCTGATGGGCGAACAGTTCGTAACCGGTGAAACCATCGCCGAAGCGCTGGCCAACGCGCGCAAGCTCGAAGAAAAAGGCTTCCGCTACTCCTACGACATGCTGGGCGAAGCCGCCCTGACCGAAGCCGACGCGCAGGCCTACCTGGTTTCCTACCAGCAGGCGATCCACGCCATCGGCAAAGCTTCCAACGGCCGCGGCATCTATGAAGGCCCCGGCATTTCCATCAAGCTGTCCGCCCTGCACCCGCGCTACAGCCGCGCGCAGTACGAACGCGTCATGGAAGAACTCTACCCGCGCCTGCTGTCGCTGACCCTGCAGGCACGCCAGTACGATATCGGCATCAACATCGACGCCGAAGAGGCCGACCGCCTGGAGATCTCGCTCGATCTGCTGGAGAAACTGTGCTTCGAGCCGCAGTTGGCCGGCTGGAACGGCATCGGCTTCGTGATCCAGGCCTACCAAAAACGCTGTCCGTTCGCCATCGACGCCGTGATCGACATGGCGCAACGCAGCCGCCGTCGCCTGATGATCCGTCTGGTGAAGGGCGCCTACTGGGACAGCGAAATCAAACGCGCCCAGATGGACGGCCTGGAAGGCTACCCGGTCTACACCCGCAAGGTCTATACCGACGTTTCCTACCTGGCCTGCGCCCGCAAGCTGCTGTCGGTGCCGAACCTGATTTATCCGCAGTTCGCGACCCACAACGCCCATACCCTGAGCGCCATCTATCACCTGGCCGGCAACAACTACTACCCTGGCCAGTATGAGTTCCAGTGCCTGCACGGCATGGGTGAGCCGCTGTATGAGCAGGTGGTGGGTAAAGTGGCCGACGGCAAACTGAACCGCCCTTGCCGCATCTATGCGCCGGTCGGCACCCATGAAACGCTGCTGGCTTACCTGGTGCGCCGCCTGCTGGAAAACGGCGCCAACACCTCGTTCGTCAACCGCATCGCCGACGCCACCCTGCCGCTCGACGAGCTGGTGGCCGATCCGGTCAGCGCCGTGGAAGCGCTGGCGGCCAGCGAAGGTCAGATTGGCCTGCCGCACCCGCGCATTCCGCTGCCGCGCGAGCTGTACGGCGAGAAGCGCACCAACTCCAGCGGTCTGGATCTGTCCAACGAACAGCGTCTGGCCTCGCTCTCCAGCGCCCTGCTCACCAGCGCCAGCCATCCGTGGCGCGCGGACCCTATCATCGACGCCGAATTGGATCAGGGCGTAGAGCAACCGGTGATCAACCCGGCCGAGCCGGGCGATGTGGTCGGCTACGTGCGTGAAGCCACCGAAGACGAAGTCAGCCGTGCGCTCGACGCCGCCGCGGCCGCCGGCCCAATCTGGTTCGCGACACCGCCGACGGAGCGCGCCGCGATCCTCGAACGCGCCGCCGAGCTGATGGAAAGCCAGCTGCAAAGCCTGCTGGGCATTCTGGTGCGCGAAGCGGGTAAAACCTTCAACAACGCCATCGCCGAAGTGCGTGAAGCGGTCGATTTCCTGCACTACTACGCCGGCCAGGTACGCGACGATTTCGCCAACGACAGCCACCGCCCGCTGGGCCCAGTGGTCTGTATCAGCCCGTGGAACTTCCCGCTGGCGATCTTCACCGGCCAAATCGCCGCCGCGCTGGCGGCGGGCAACAGCGTGCTGGCCAAACCGGCCGAGCAAACGCCGCTGGTGGCCGCGCAGGCGGTGCGTATCCTGCTGGAAGCCGGCATTCCGCAAGGCGTGCTGCAGCTGCTGCCGGGCCAGGGTGAAACCGTCGGCTCAACGCTGGTCAACGACGCCCGCGTACGCGGCGTGATGTTTACCGGCTCCACCGACGTCGCCGGTATTCTGCAGCGCAGCATCGCCGGTCGTCTGGATCCGCAGGGCCGCCCGACGCCGCTGATCGCCGAAACCGGCGGCCTGAACGCCATGATCGTCGACTCTTCCGCCCTGACCGAACAGGTCGTGACCGACGTGGTGGCCTCCGCCTTCGACAGCGCCGGCCAGCGCTGCTCCGCGCTGCGTATCCTGTGCATTCAGGAAGACGTGGCCGAACACACGCTGCAAATGCTGCGCGGCGCGATGGCCGAATGCCGCATGGGCAATCCGGAGCGCCTGTCTACCGACGTGGGCCCGGTGATCGACGCCGAAGCCAAAACCGGCATCGAACGCCACATCCAGGCGATGCGCGCCAAAGGCCGCAAGGTGTACCAGGCCGCCAAAGGCAGCGCGCAGGATGAGAAGGAGTGGGCGCGTGGCACCTTCATCAAGCCGACGCTGATCGAACTCGACAGCTTCGACGAGCTGCAAAAAGAGATCTTCGGCCCGGTGCTGCACGTGGTGCGCTTCCAGCGCAACAATCTGGACGCGCTGGTCGATCAGATCAACGCCGCCGGTTATGGCCTGACGCTGGGTATTCATACCCGTATCGATGAAACCATCGCCCGGGTGACCGAACGCGCCAAGGTCGGCAACCTGTACGTCAACCGCAATATGGTCGGCGCGGTGGTCGGCGTGCAGCCGTTCGGCGGCGAAGGCCTGTCGGGCACCGGCCCGAAAGCCGGTGGCCCGCTGTACCTGTACCGTCTGCTGGCCAACCGTCCGGACGACGCACTGCAGCGTACGCTGCACCGTCAGGACGAAGAGCGCCCGATGGAAGCCACCGCGCGGCCGCAACTGCTGGGCGCACTGCAATCGCTGGAGAAATGGGCGGTCACCAGCCAACAAGGCGAACTGGCGGCATTGGCGCAGCGCTATGCGGAACTGGGCCAGGGCGGCACCGTACGTCCGCTGCCGGGCCCGACCGGCGAGCGCAATACCTATGCCCTGCTGCCGCGTGAACGCGTGCTGTGCCTGGCGGATAACGAAGCCGACGCGCTGATCCAACTGGCCGCCGTGCTGGCGGTTGGCAGCTGCGTGCTGTGGCCGGAAGCGGAACTGCAGCGCAATCTGTTCCGCCGCTTGCCGAACGATGTGCAGGCGCGCATTGCCTTCAGCAAAGACTGGCAGCAGGACAAGGTCGAGTTCGACGCCGCCATCTATCACGGCGATGCCGACCAGCTGCGTACCCTGTGCGAACAGATCGCGCAGCGCGGCGGCGCCATCGTCTCGGTGCAGGGCTTCGCTCACGGTGAAACCAACATCCTGTTGGAACGCCTGCTGATCGAGCGTTCGCTGAGCGTCAACACCGCCGCCGCTGGCGGTAACGCCAGCCTGATGACCATCGGTTAACGCATCGTCAAGGCGGCCATGCATTGCCGCCTGATTGGCTCACCGCGACGCAAACCCTGCACTTGTGCAGGGTTTTTTATTGCCCGCAGCCCGGTCAGCCGTTAGCGTCTTGTTATCCTGGCATGAGGATGTGGCGCCTCTATGGGCGATAACAACAGGGTGAGCTCAGAACGGATTAATCTGCTTGCAAGCCGCGGCAGAACGCTACGAGTCGCATTGACTCTCGGGTTCGGCAATATCAGGGATACGGTAGCCGCAGCGGGTTTCTCGCCGCCGCCGCGCGAAACGCATTGTTGAAAACGGAGTGGATGCGGACGGGGGAAGCTCCCCCGTCGCCTTATTGATTCAGGAATTTGTCGAGGAATTGCTGGGTACGCTGGTGCTGCGGGTTGGCGAACAGCGCTTTGGCCGGGCCTTGTTCAACGATGCGGCCGTGGTCCATAAAGATAACCCGGTCGGCCACGTCGCGGGCAAAGCTCATCTCATGGGTGACGATCACCATGGTGCGTTTCTCTTCCGCCAGTGAGCGCATGGTATTGAGCACTTCCCCCACCAGCTCGGGATCGAGCGCCGACGTCGGCTCATCGAACAGAATCACCTCCGGCTGCATCGCCAGCGCGCGCGCAATAGCCACCCGCTGCTGTTGGCCGCCGGACAGCCGGCGTGGATAAGCCTGCTCTTTGCCGCTCAGGCCCACCTTGGCCAGCAACGCGCGGGCGCGCTGTTCCGCGCTGGCCTTCGCCTCGCCCTTGACGACCACCGGCCCTTCGATGATGTTTTCCAACACCGAACGGTGCGGGAACAGGTTAAAGTTCTGGAATACGAAACCGACCTGCTGACGCAGCGCCCGCACCTGATTTTTCTGTTTGCTCAGTGGCTTGCTGCCGTCGATCAGGATATCGCCGACGCGAATGGTGCCGGAATCCGGCTCCTCCAGCAGGTTAATGCAGCGCAATAAGGTGGTTTTCCCCGAGCCGCTCGGCCCGATGATCGCCACCACTTCGCCGGCGTCCACCGCCAGATCGATCCCATGCAGCACCGTCTGACCCTTGAACTGCTTGGTCAATTGCTTAACTTCGATGGCACTCATGCGTTACTCCTGATCCTGGCGATTAACGTGGGCTTCCAGACGGTTTTGCAGTGCGGAAAGCAGGGTCGCCATCACCCAGTAAATCAGCGATGCCGCCAGGTACATGGTAAACACTTCCAGCGTGCGCGAGGTGATCAGCTGCGCCTGGCGGAACAGTTCCGGCACCTGAATGGTGGCGGCCAGCGAGGTGTCTTTCACCAGGCCGATGAAGCTGTTGCCCAGCGGCGGCAAGGCGGTGCGCGCCGCCTGCGGCAGGATCACCCGGCGCAGGGTTTGCCAGCGGGTCATCCCGATGCTGGCGGCGGCTTCCCACTGGCCTTTGTCGATCGACGAAATCGCCGCGCGCAGCGTTTCCGAGGTGTAGGCGGCGGTATTGAGCGACAGGCCAATCAGCGCCGCCGGGAAAGGATCGAACTCGATGCCGAACTGCGGCAGACCGTAATAGATCATAAACAGCTGGGCGATCAACGGCGTGCCGCGGAACAGCGACACGTAAATGCGCGACAGCCACGCCAGCGGCCACAGCGGCGAAAGGCGCATCAGCGCCAGCAGAAAACCGAGCAGCAACCCCAGCGCCATGCCGCCCAAGCTAAGCTGAAGCGTCAGTATTGCGCCCTTCAATAAAAATGGCGCTGAATCCAGCGCCAGTTGAATACTTTCGTGCATTATTTAGTTACGTCCGCGCCAAACCATTTCTCGGAGATCTTCGCCATCGTGCCGTCTTTTTGCATCTCGGCGATCGCCTGGTCAATCGCGGCCAGCAGCTCTGGGTTGTTCTTGCGCAGCGCCACGCCGGACTCCTGACGAGAGAATGCCGGGCCGGCTACCGCCAGCGTATCGCCGGTTTTCTTCACCAGATCCAGCGCCGCCAGGCGATCCACCAGAATGGCGTTGATACGGCCAACGCGCAGATCCTGATACTTGGTCGGGTCGTCGTCGTAGGTACGCACGTCCACGCCCTGCACATTCTCACGCAGCCATTGCTCATAGTTGGTGCCCAGGCCAACGCCGACCTTCTTGCCCTTCAGATCTTCCGGCTTGGTGATGGTGCCTTCGTTGCCTTTTTTCACCAGCGCCTGAATCCCGGAAACGGTGTAAGGGGTGGAGAAATCATATTTCTTCTTGCGCTCATCGGAGAGCGTCACCTGATTGATGACCACGTCGATACGCTTCGAATCCAGCGAAGCCAGCATGCCGTCCCATTTGGTCGGGTTCAGCTTGGCTTTCACGCCCAGATGTTCCGCCAGTGCGTTGGCGAAATCCACTTCGAAACCGGTCAGCTTGCCGTCTTCCCCCTGGAAGCTGAACGGCGGATAGGTGCCTTCCAGCCCGACGATCAGCGTGCCGCGTTGTTTCACCTGCTGCAGCAGATTGTCGGCGGCGTAGGTTTGAGTCGTCACACCGGCGGCCAACGCAATACCCACCACGCCCAACAGCCATTGACGACGAACTTTCGCAAACATCATAAACACCCCTGTGTGTTATTTATCTTTTTTGATATCAGCACTTTAACAGTGCGACCGCCCGCATAAAGGAATATAACCTTATAAATATAGTTCAAAATGGAATAACAAGCGGTATTTACACCTGCGGATGATAGGCGAACAGCGCCGGCGCACCGCCGGTGTGAACGAACAGAATAGGCCCTTCATCGCGGAAGCGCCGCTGGGCGATGCCGTCGATCAAACCGGCCATCGCTTTGCCGGTGTATACCGGATCCAGCAACACGCCTTCTTGCTGCGCCAGCAGTTGCACCGCCGCCATGCCCTCTTCGTTCGGCATGCCGTACTGCGGCGCGAAATAATCATCCCATAGCGCGATCGGCGCCAGTTCGTCGATATTCAGCGAACAGGCCAGGGCTTTTTGGATCTGCTCCACCTTCGGCAGCTGATCGATCACGGTGCGCGAGACCGTCACGCCGATCAGTTCAGTCTCCGGCAACAGCTGCTGCAGCCCCACCGCCAGCCCCGCGTGGGTGCCGGCGCTGCCGGACGCCACCACCACCGAACTGAACGCCACGTTGCTGCGTTGGCTTTGCTCGGCGATTTCCAATGCGCACTGCACATATCCCAGCGCGCCCAGGGCATTGGAGCCACCCACCGGCACCACGTAAGGCCGGAAGCCCTGAGCCTCGAGGCGCGTCGCCAGTTCCGCCAGCTGCTGCTGCGGATCGTGCAGCGCTTCGCACATCACCACCTCGGCGTTGAACAGGCCGAGCAACAGGCGGTTGCCGTTGGTCAGGTAGTTTTCCGCACGGGTGTCGATAGGGTTTTCCAGCAGCGCGACGCAGTGCAGGCCCAGTTTCGCCGCCACCGCCGCCGTCTGGCGCACGTGGTTGGATTGAATGGCGCCGGCGGTGACCAGCGTATCGGCGCCTTGGCGCAGCGCATCGGCGGCCAGAAACTCAAGCTTTCTCAGCTTGTTGCCGCCCATAGCCATAGGGGTGACATCGTCACGTTTAAGGTAAATATCGCGGCCGAGGTAATCGGAGAGACGGGACAGCTTTTCCAGCGGTGTGGCGGTGCCAACCAGGTCCAGACGCGGAAATTGCGCCAGTTGTTGTTGCAGGTTCACTTCTTCCCCCCAGGGAATCGAATATCGACATCAGATAAGCGATAGATTTATCAGATGTGAACTGAATAATCATCCTTTATCACGGGGGAAACAGCGGGCCCCGGCCCAACGGCCGGGGAAAGTCTCAGTAGCTGCGCTGCCAGGCGAGGTACTGATCGTATTTGCGCAGCGCTATGCGGTAGTTGTTGTGCGCCGCGCTAGGCAGATCGTCGATGATACGCTGGTGACTGGCGCAGTTGGCGAACTTGTCCGCTGGGTAGTTGCGCGCCACCAACATTTCGTCCAGCCGGCGCAGCCGCACCACATACTCGCGGATGGTGCTGTGGCTCATCTCGGTCTGTTCGAACAGATACTGTTTGAACGCCATAATATCGAAATAGCTCGGGTGGCTGTTGCAGGAAATCTCGCTGCAAAAGCGGCACAGCGCGGTCAGCTCATGCTGCACGTTTTGCCAGACCGCATCGTCGATCGGCTGATCCATGCGCGCGATGGCTTCTTTATTGATAATTTTGCCGCGAAACACCAGCGCCATGCGGTCCAATAACTTACCGCACTGGGAGCAATGGGTCTGGCTGTGCTTGTAGTCTTTCAGGTAACGGCTAAGCGGCCGTTTCTTCAACAGTATTCCTGGCATAAGGGGCAGTCCCGTTGTCGCATGAGTCATCGAGTTGAGGGGGCGGCGGGCCGCCGTCAGGTATCGTTCGCCAGCCGCGCGCGCAGCCGTTTGATCGCCTGACTGTGCAGTTGGCTGACGCGGGATTCCCCGACGTCCAGCACGGCGCCGATCTCTTTGAGATTCAACTCTTCCTGGTAATACAGCGTCAGCACCATTTTTTCGCGCTCCGGCAACGCCTCGATGGCGTCGATCACCCGCTGGCGCAGGCTGCCTTCCAACAGGTGATGCAGCGGGTTGGCCTCTTCATGCCCTTCCAGCATCGGTTCCGCGTTCTCGCCATGCTCCTCGCGCCATTCGTCGTAGGAGAAAAGCTGGCTGTTATTGGTGTCCAACAGAATTTGACGGTACTCATCCAGCGAGATATTCAGCGTCTGCGCCACTTCCGTCTCGCTCGCCGGGCGGCCGTAACGCTGTTCCAGTTGCCGCATCACCTGCGCGACCTCGCGCGCGTGGCGCCGCACGCTGCGCGGCACCCAGTCGCGGCTGCGCAGCTCGTCGAGCATCGCGCCGCGAATGCGCTGCACCGCATAGGTGGTAAAGGCGGTTCCCTGTAGGGCGTCATAACGCTCAACGGCGTTCAATAGCCCGATTCCCCCGGCCTGCAGCAAGTCGTCAAGCTCCACGCTGGCGGGCAGCCTGACCTGCAGGCGCAGCGCCTCGTGGCGCACTAACGGGACGTAGCGCAGCCAGAGAGAATTTTTGTCCATCACGCCTTCGGCGGTATACAGATCGCTCACTATGTCTTAAACCTGCGGATAAGAGAGTCAGCGCTATTATGCGTAGGGGGCGGAATGCCAATCGGCTGAACAGTCGCACAAAACGGGCTTTATTTGCGCCATGTAATAACCGCGCGGTGCGCGAGCATAAAAAAACCCCGCCGAGGCGGGGTTTCTTTGCGACAGTTAATCGGGAGAGACGATTAACGCAGCAGGGACAGAACGTTCTGAGTAGACTGGTTAGCCTGTGCCAGAACAGAGGTGCCAGCCTGTTGCAGGATGTTGGCACGGCTCATGTTGGACACTTCGGTCGCGTAGTCAGCATCCTGGATACGGGACTGAGAAGCGGACAGGTTGTTAACGGTGCTGTTCAGGTTGTTGATAACAGAATCGAAACGGTTCTGTACCGCACCCAGGGAAGAACGCAGGCCGTCAACCTGAGACAGCGCTTTGTCCAGGGTAGCCAGAGGATCTGCCATCTTAACGTCAGTAGTGCCTTCGGTGATTTTTGCTTTACCTGTTGTACCATCTTCAGCAATGGTTGCTTCTTTGTAAGTTTTAACACCTTTATCGGTAGTTTCTACGTAGAAGGTATCTTTGCCAGTAGCATCTTTACCAGAGAACAGTTTCTTACCTGTAGCCATTGCGTCAACAGTCAGATCTTTACCGCCTACGTTCACAGTACCGGTAACTTCTGCACCCAGTTTAGGACCTTTATTGGTCACGTCGAAGCCATCCAGACCCAGTTTAGTGGAGTCGATTTTCTGCAGGTCGATATCGATGGTTTCACCATCGTTAGCGCCAACCTGAATGGTCAGTTTCTGATCGCTGCTCAGCACTTTCACGCCGTTGAAGTCAGTCTGCTCGGAGATACGGTTGATTTCCGACATGCGCTGAGTGATTTCGTCCTGGATGGATTTCAGGTCGCTGGAGGAGTTGGAACCGTTCTGCGCCTGTACGGTCAGACGACGGATGTTCTGCAGGTTGTCGTTAACTTCGTTCAGTGCGCCTTCAGTGGTCTGCGCCAGGGAGATACCGTCGTTGGCGTTGCGGGAAGCCTGAGTCAGGCCTTTGATGTTCGCGGTGAAACGGTTGGAGATCGCCTGACCCGCAGCATCGTCTTTCGCGCTGTTGATACGCAGACCGGAAGACAGACGCTCAATCGCAGTGCCCAGAGAAGACTGAGATTTGTTCAGGTTGTTCTGCGCCATCAGCGACAGGCTGTTAGTGTTGATTACTTGTGCCATTGTTTGCTTTCCTTACGAGTCAGTTGCGTTCTTCGCAACACAGTTAAAAAGGTTCGGGCTTATTTGCCCACGGCGTCAACCACCGTCCCCTCAGGTATCGGCCCTCCCCTACCAACCTTTAGCAATTTTTTAAAATTTTTTGCGCTTTCGGCAATGGCGGAAATAACGCGTTTTTTCCCTCTTCTATTGCGCCATCGGTTTTTTGTTTTTTTCGGTAAACTTTTTCATCACTGGGCCGATAACGCGTAAAGCGAATAAAGTCATAATCAAGGAGAATTACTCATGGCAACGATCAGTTCATTAGGTCTCGGCTCAGGACTCGACCTCAACGGCTTGCTGGATAAGCTGACCAAAGCGGAACAGCAGCGCCTGACCCCTTACACCACCAAACAGTCGAGCTATAACGCGCAGCTGACCGGTTACGGCACCCTGAAAGGCGCACTGGAAAAGTTCGACAACCTCAGCAAAGAGATGGCGAAAGAAGACTTTTTCAAGGCGACGACCGCCACCGAACACGACGCTTTCAAGATCACCACCAACGCCAAAGCGGTGCCGGGTAACTACGTGGTGGAAGTGAAGCAGCTGGCGCAGGCGCAAACCCTGACCACTCAGGCGAAAGTCAGCGACCAGGGCGCCAAGTTAGGCACCGAAAGCGCCACCGACCGCGCTCTGACCATCACCGCCGGCAACCCGCCGAAAGCCACCAAAATCCCGCTCAGCGACGATCAAACCTCGCTGCTGGAGCTGCGCGACGCCATTAACGGCGCCAAGGCCGGCGTTACCGCCAGCATCATGCGCGTCGGCGACAACGACTATCAGCTGGCGATCAGCTCCTCCACCACCGGCGAGAACAACAAGATTTCCCTCCAGGTCGACAATGACGACAAACTGGGCGATATCCTGAACTACAACGCCACCCGCGGCACCACCACCGCCATGAAGCAGACGGTTGAGCCGCAAGATGCGCTGTTGAAAGTGAACGGCACGGATATCAAGCGCAGCACCAACTCGATCAGCGATGCCCTGCAGGGCGTTACCATCGATCTGAAAACCAAAACCAAAGACACCGAGCCACAAAACCTGGTGATCAGTACCAACACCGCCGGCACCACCGACAAGATCAAAGAATGGGTCGACAGCTATAACTCACTGCTGGACACCTTCAACGCATTGTCCAAGTACACCCCGGTGAAAACCGGCGAAGCGCCAAACCCGAGCAACGGTCCGCTGCTCGGCGACAACACCCTGCGCGGCGTTCAGTCGTCGATCAAAAGCGCCCTCAGTGCCGCGCAAGACAACCCGGATTTGAAAGGCTTGGGCAACCTCGGTATCTCCACCAACACCAAGACCGGCAAACTGGAAATCGACAGCACCAAGCTGAAGAAAGCGATGGATGAAAAACCGGATCAGGTCAGTAACTTCTTCGTCGGCAACGGCAAAGACACCGGCATGGCCACCGAGATCCACAACGAGATCCAAAGCTACATCAAATCCGGCGGCATCATCGAGAACTCGACCAAAAGCATCAACACCAACCTCGATCGCCTGAACAGCCAGATCACCACGGTCACCGCCAGCATTCAGAACACCATCGATCGTTATAAACAACAGTTCGTTCAGCTGGATACCATGATGTCGAAAATGAACGGCACCAGTAACTATTTGGCTCAACAGTTCAAGTAACCCTTTAACAAGGTAAAGAAAACAGCATGTATAACCGTAGCGGCACTCAGGCCTATGCGCAGGTCAGTCTGGAAAGCGGCGCCATGAGCGCCAGCCCGCACCAGTTAATCGTGATGTTGTTCGACGGGGCGCTCAGCGCCCTGCTTCGCGCACGCATCCTGATGAACCAGGGCGATATCGCCGGCAAAGGTATGGCGCTGTCCAAAGCCATCAATATCATCGATAACGGCCTGAAAAGCGGCCTCGACCCTCAGCAGGGCGGCGAGATCGCCGAAAACCTGGCGGCGCTGTACGACTATATGAAGCGGCGTCTGATGCAGGCCAACCTGCACAACGACGAAGCGGCGATCGCCGAAGTGGTCAAACTGCTGGAAAACATCGCCGACGCCTGGCGCCAGATCGGCCCCAACTACCAACCTTCGCAGGACGCCGTGTAATGGAACGTCAACAGCAGCTGTTAGCCGCTTATCAACAAATTTACAGCCTGAGCAGCCAGATGATCGCGCTGGCGCAAACCGGGCGCTGGGAAGAGCTCGTCGAGCTCGAGTTCGCTTACGTGACGGCGGTGGAAAAAACCGCAGCCTTTACCGGGCAAGCCGGCCCTTCCATGGCGTTGCAGGAGATGTTGCGCAATAAGCTGCAACAGATCCTCGACAACGAAACCGAGCTCAAACGCCTGTTACAGCAGCGCATGGATGAGCTGAAAATGCTGATCGAACAGTCCACGCGCCAGAACGTGGTCAACAATACCTACGGTCAGTTTCATGACCGTGCGCTGTTACTGGGGGAACCGCAGGTCCGATAAGATCGACAATACTGACGAAAATGGATTAAATAGCACTATGCGCTATTACTCTCGGGTTACGTTAGGATATTAATCTATGGCATTTGAATTATTCAGTTTATGGGTAATTGGTAAAATGCGCGCTTCGAGCCTGGCTCTCACTTTAATGGATAAACATTATCCCGACACGGACGTTTTCTGTTCAGCAGGAAATTGATTTTTGATAGATACAACACGCCGCTGTGTTTCACGGCCCATGGAAAAATGTTGCTCCAACGCGGATCAAAGCGTAAAGATATTCTCAGATAATGGCTGCGAAATGAATATCGATGGAACGTACAATTAATCTCTGTCCAGGAATTGGCGCCTCAGCGCACATCATTCAGCATACTGAATTATTATTCCCTTCAGTCTATTTTGAGCAACCACACCTGTATCTGATACAACAAGGCCATAAGCGCGTACGCTGGCAACAACACGAGGTGGTGGCTCATGCCGGCGAACTGTTGATTATCGATGGGGGGCAAACGGTGGATATTATTAACGGCCCCTCCGAAGAGGGGGTGTTCAGCTGCCAGTTGCTGACCTGCGACCCATTGCTGCTCACTATTCAGCCTCCAGTCGAGGAAGCGCCGGCGCCGATGCCGTTTGATGCCGTTCTGGCGCTGCGCAGCCTGCCCTGCGCTTTGAAACACAGTTTTGAGACCACCAGCCTGGCGCTGGCGCTCCGGCAGCGTTTTCCCACCATCATCGTGCGGCACAAAATGCTGGAAATTCTGCTGTGGCTGGCCCAATTCGGCATTCGCTTCATCCACAACGAAGCCAAGGACCTGACGCAGCGCGTGCGTCGCTGCCTGGCAACCGATCCACACAGCATTTGGACGGCCGCCAAAGTGGCGGAAAGCCTGTCGATGAGCGAAGTGATGCTGCGCCGCAAACTCTCGATGGAAAATACCGCGTTGCGCAACCTGATGATCGACGTGCGCATGAGCAGTGCGTTGGCCCTGCTGCAGTCGACCGACTGGCCGATCTCCGCCATCGCGCAACATGTCGGCTATGAAAGCGCATCACGTTTCGCCGAACGTTTTCGCAAACGCTTCGGTTTCGCCCCTACCGCTATTCGCGGTCATCAAAGGATTATGGAACCTGGCCCCGTGGGAACCGAAACGATAGCCGCCGGAGAAACATAACTGGACGCGCAACAAAATGGCTTTATTTGGCACAGGTCCCTAACCGTTGTCACAACGCTGAGATAGGCTACGCAACGTCAAATCGTCGAAGAGCAAATTAAACGATGCGTAATGAAAAGCGATTATTTTCTCTGGCAACAATGTTGTTGGGGCTGTGGCTGTTAGCATTGCCGTATGAAGAAGACATGATGCGCTTACTTGCCGCACAATAAAATGGCCAGGCTTTTATCGCCTGGTCAGACTTCAATCCAGTTTAACCAGAATGCCAATTAATACGACGAGTACCGTCAGCATTAAAATACTGATCAGGCGCCATCTGGATTCGCTTTTCGTGCTCATTGACCTGCCTCGAATAATAACCCTACTAATCAGGCCATAATAAACGGCCACCTGCGCAGTCAATGAGCCTGACAGCGCCGTTTTCGTCCCTCTATTCGGAACATTAGCGCCCATTTCCTGTTGATTGTGGCACCAGCCATTACCGGTGCGATACCGCCGGCGCCACAAGCGCCAATTTCCCCGGCAGCTCCGCCACCAATTTGTCCACCGCCAGCCGTACCTTAAGCGGCTGGTAAGGCATATACGGCCATACCACATTCACCGGAAAACTGGGGCTGGACTCACCACGCATGAGCTCCACCAACGCCCCCGCCACCAGCCGATCGCGTACCAGCCACTCCGGCAGCCAGGCAATACCGGCGCCGGCGGAAACGGCATCGACGATCCCCTGCATATCGTCCATCATCATCTTGGCCGGTGGCCTGAACGGCCGAAGCTCGCCGTTTTCGCCGCGAAGTTGCCAGGGCAACACGGCGCCGGCGTGCAGATACCCCACCGCCTGATGTCGGCTTAAGGCGTCTACCGTGCGCGGTTCGCCGCAGCGCTGCAGATAATCGGGCGAAGCGCACAGGAGCATGCCGTGTTCACCCAGACGCCGGGCAACCAGACTGCCGCTGTCCGCCAGCTCGCCGATGCGTACCGCCAGATCGAACCCCTCGTCGACCAGATCGATCCTGCGGTCGCTGAACGAGATTTCCAACGCCAGCAACGGATGCTCATTCGCCAGCGCCGTCAGCAAGGGGGCGATGCACAGGTGGCCGAACAACACCGGCACTGAGACCCTGAGCCGGCCGCTGACCTGCATCTTGCCGCTGTCCAGCTGATTTTCCGCCGCCTGAATGTTCGCCAACGCCTGCCGACAGTGCTCGTAGTACAGCACCCCTTCATCCGTCAGGCTCAGGCTGCGCGTAGTGCGCATAAACAACATCACGCCGAGCCGCGCCTCGAGCCGCGACACGATTTTGCTGACCGCAGAGCGCGTCAGATGCAGTTTTTCTGCGGCGGCGGCAAAACTGCCGCCTTCCGCCACGGCGACAAAAGCCGGCAGCGCGCTGAGATCGCTTTTCATTTTACCGTTTCCAAATTGGAATCAATTAAGTGAAAACCTATCACCACTGGTGAACATCAAGCAATGATAACCTGCAGTCATTCCGGAATTCCCGGTGAAAACTACAGATGACCGTCAGAGGACAACCGTATGAAAAAAATACTGGTGCTCAAATCCAGCATTATGGGAAACGACTCGCAGACCAATAACCTGATTGATCGCTATCTGGTGGAACGTCGGGCCAACGGGCACGAAGACCAGATCATCGAGCACGATCTGACGGCGTTGGACCTGCCGGTATTGGAAGGCGAGCTGTTCAGTGCGCTGCGCGGCGCGGAAAACACCAGCCCACGCGCCAAAGCGGCGCTGGCGCTTTCCGATCGGCTGATTGCCGAACTGAAAGGGAGCGATCTGCTGCTGATCGGGGCGCCGATGTACAACCTCAACGTCCCGACCCAGCTGAAAAACTGGTTCGATCTGGTGGCCCGCGCCCGGGTAACGTTCAACTATACCGCCACCTACCCGGTCGGATTGGTCGACGGCGTCAATGCGCTGGTATTCAGTTCACGCGGCGGCGTACACGCCGGCCAGCCGACCGACGCCGTGACGCCCTATCTGCGGTCGGTGCTGGGGCTGATGGGGATCGGCAACGTGCAATTTATCTATGCCGAAGGGCTGGATATGAAACCGCACGGCCTCGCGCAGGGGCTGGCGAACGCCCACCAGCGGATTGCGGAATTGGCGGACTGAGGCAAACGCACGGCAGCATTGATTTGTTATAACATAACAAATATGATAACCGCGTTGACGTCACCCAGAACGGGCGTCGACGCACCTACATCACATAAAGTTTTATCGCACTTTGAGCCAGCTATTTCGATAGCTGGTTTTTTTTGTTCATCGGCTGGGGTCTCGGCGTCAGTATTGCCGGGCGACGCGTTTCATTTCTCGCTCACCGGGTGACTGCGTTTTCACGGACAGCGGCGCGACAAACGCTTTCCATTCCTTGCCGGCTTCCTGATGAGCCGCGTTTTTTTGGGCCGATGAATCATCATCGTTTTGCCCGGCGCATCCTGACAGCGCCATGATGCCCAGAGCAAGACACAGCGATTTGCACATCATCCTATCCTGATAAATAACCGTCGCTATAGGGTAACAGCGCCGGCCCAAATGTCACTGCAAAATGAGCGGCATGCTCATCACACCGGCATATTCATGATGTCCTGGTAGGCCGCCACCAGCTTGTTGCGCACCTGCACGCCCAGCTGCAGCGAGACCGACGATTTCTGCAGATCGACCATCACATCGTTCAGGCTGATGCCCGGCGCGCCCAGTTCAAAATCCTGCGCCTGTTTGCGCGCCGTTTGCTGGGTCTCGCTGATCTTGCCGAGCGCCGCGGTCAGTTCGCTGGCGAAGCTGACGCCCTGCGGCGCCGCATTTTGCCCCATCTTGCCGGCCTGAACCGCCATGGTCTGCATCTGCTGCAGTACCCCTTCAATGCCCTGAATCGCCATCTGATCCTCAATCATCTCGTCTCGCCGGGTGACGTTTCACCCTGCACTTCTCCAATGATGCACACCCTAGCACAGCGTTTTCAGACCTAAAGCGGCTAATTAACTGCAAAAAACCCGGCTTATCGGGCAATCGGAATCGTCTGATAAGGCGAATAATGGCCTGCCCAGAAATGGGAGCGCCGCTATTTAGAAGATATGTGTATCAGGGAGTCTGTTTTGTCACACAACGCTAACCATACCGTTCATCAGCCTGGCAGGGAGCTGCTCAGCGGCCCATACGGGATCGTGAGCGCCATTGAAGGACGAGACCTAAAATGAGTGCTTCGATAACCGCCGGCGAAAGCCGCGACAACGGCCTGCAGGCCATCTGGAATCGTCTGCGCGCCAACCCGAAAATTCCGTTGCTGGTCGCCGCTTCCGCCGCGATCGCGATCGTCGTCGCGCTGCTGTTGTGGGTGAAAAGCCCCGACTACCGCGTGCTGTACAGCAATCTGAACGACCGCGACGGTGGCGCCATCGTCACTCAACTGACGCAGATGAACATCCCTTACCGCTTTGCCGAAAATGGCGCGGCGCTGCTGATCCCGGCGGAAAAAGTGCATGAAACCCGTCTGCGTCTGGCGCAGCAAGGGCTGCCGAAGGGTGGCGCCGTCGGCTTCGAACTGCTGGATCAGGAAAAATTCGGCATCAGCCAGTTCAGCGAGCAGATCAACTACCAGCGCGCCCTTGAAGGCGAGCTGTCGCGCACTATCGAATCGCTGGGGCCGGTGCAAAACGCCCGCGTTCACCTGGCGCTGCCTAAACCTTCGCTGTTCGTGCGCGAACAGAAATCCCCTTCCGCGTCGGTGACGCTGACCCTGCAACCCGGCCGTGCGCTGGACGATGGCCAGATCAACGCCATCGTTTATATGGTGTCGAGCAGCGTCGCCGGCCTGCCGCCGGGCAACGTGACCGTGGTCGATCAGGCCGGTCGCCTGCTGACGCAGTCCGACGGCACCGGGCGCGATCTCAACGCCTCGCAGCTGAAATACGCCAACGAAGTGGAAAACGGCTTCCAGCGCCGCATCGAAGCGATCCTCGCCCCGGTGGTCGGCAGCGCCAACGTGCGTGCGCAGGTCACGGCGCAGATTGACTTCGCCACTCGCGAACAAACCGATGAACAGTACCAACCGAACCAACAGCCGGACAAAGCCGCTATCCGCTCTCAGCAAACCAGCCTGAGCGAGCAGATCGGCGGGCCACCGGTAGGCGGCGTGCCGGGCGCACTGTCCAACCAACCAAGCGCGCCTGCCACGGCGCCGATTGAGACCGCCAAGCCGGCCACCGCGGCAGGCAACAATGCCAACGCCACCGCGCAAAACGCCGCGACCACCCGCAGCGCGGCGGCCAACGGCGTACCGCAAAATACCCGTCGCGACGCGACCACCAACTACGAGCTCGACCGCACCATTCGCCATACCCAGCAAAAAGCCGGCACCGTGCAGCGTTTGTCGGTCGCCGTGGTGGTCAACTATCTGGGCACCGATAAAGACGGCAAACCGCAGCCGATGAGCAAAGAGCAGCTGGCGCAGATCGAAGCGCTGGTGCGTGAAGCGATGGGCTACTCCAGCAGCCGTGGCGATACCCTGAACGTGGTCAACACGCCGTTTACCGACAGTCAGGTGACCGGTGGCGAACTGCCGTTCTGGCAAAGCCAGTCGTTTATCGATCGCCTGATCGACGCGGGCCGCTATCTGCTGGTGCTGCTGGTGGCCTGGTTGCTGTGGCGCAAACTGGTGCGGCCGCAGCTGCAACAGCGCCAGGCGGCGCAACAGGCCGCCGTCGCCGCCGCCAACGCCCCTGCCGCCAAAGCGGTCGACAGCAGCAAACCGAGCAACGAGGAGCTGGCGCAGCGTCGTAAATCGCAGCAGCGCGTCAGCGCAGAAGTCCAGAGCCAGCGGATCCGCGATCTGGCTGACAAAGACCCACGCGTGGTCGCTCTGGTAATCCGCCAATGGATGAGTAACGAGATATGAGCCTGACCGGAACCGACAAAAGCGCCATCCTGCTGATGACGCTGGGTGAAGATCGTGCGGCGGAGGTGTTCAAGCACCTCTCCTCGCGCGAAGTACAGCTGCTGAGCGGCACCATGGCCGGCATGAGCCAGGTTTCGCACAAACAGCTCGGCGAAGTACTGACCGAGTTTGAAGACGACGCCGAGCAATACGCGGCGCTGAGCGTCAACGCCAGCGACTATCTGCGCTCGGTGCTGGTCAAGGCGCTGGGCGAAGAGCGCGCCGCCAGCCTGCTGGAAGACATTCTCGAATCGCGCGAGACCACCACCGGCATGGAAACGCTCAACTTTATGGAGCCGCAGAGCGCCGCCGATCTGATCCGCGACGAACACCCGCAGATCATCGCCACCATCCTGGTGCACCTCAAACGCGGCCAGGCGGCGGATATCCTGGCCCTGTTCGACGAACGCCTGCGCAACGACGTGATGCTGCGTATCGCCACCTTCGGCGGCGTGCAGCCGGCGGCGTTGGCGGAGCTGACCGAAGTGCTGAACAACCTGCTCGACGGCCAGAACCTCAAACGCAGCAAAATGGGCGGGGTGCGTACTGCCGCCGAGATCATCAACCTGATGAAAACCCAGCAGGAAGAGGCGGTCATCGACGCGATGCGCGAATACGACGGCGAGCTGGCGCAGAAGATCATCGACGAGATGTTCCTGTTCGAAAACCTGGTGGAAGTCGACGATCGCAGTATCCAACGCCTGCTGCAGGAAGTGGAAGGCGAGTCGCTGCTGATCGCGTTGAAAGGCGCCGAGCAGCCGCTGCGCGAGAAGTTCCTCAAGAACATGTCGCAACGCGCCGCCGACATCCTGCGCGACGATCTGGCCAACCGTGGGCCGGTGCGCATGTCGCAGGTGGAGAACGAGCAGAAAGCCATCCTGCTGGTGGTGAGACGCCTGGCGGAAAGCGGCGAAATGATCATCGGCGGCGGCGAGGACACCTATGTCTGATCGCATTAACACCCTGCCCTGGCAGCCCTGGTCGCTCAACGATTTGGGCGAACAGAAACCGGCGTTCGAACTGCCGCAGTTGCCGGATCTCGAACTTGACGATCCGTCGCCGGACGCACAGGCCGAATTGCAGCAGCAGTTGGCGACGCTGCGCCTGCAGGCGGAGCAACAGGGCCAGCAACTGGGCTATGCCGACGGCCAGCAAAAAGGCTATGAGGCCGGTTTCCAGTCCGGACTGGAGGAAGGCCGCCAGCAAGGGCTGCTGGAAGCACAGCAGCAGCAGCAGCCGCTGACTGCCCACTGGCAGCAGCTGGTCACCGAATTCCAGCACACGCTGGATGCGCTCGACAGCGTGATCGCCTCCCGACTGATGCAGCTGGCGCTGACCGCCGCCAAGCAGGTGCTGGGCCAACCGCCGGTGTGCGACGGCACCGCCCTGCTGGCGCAGATCCAACAGCTGATCCAGCAGGAGCCGATGTTCAACGGCAAGCCGCAGCTGCGGGTGCACCCGGACGACTACCCACGCGTCGAGCAACAGTTGGGGGTCACCCTCAGCCTGCACGGCTGGCGTCTGCTGGCGGACGGCGAACTGCATCCGGGCGGCTGCAAGGTCAGCGCCGAGGAAGGCGATCTCGACGCCAGCCTGGCAACGCGCTGGCATGAACTGTGCCGCCTGGCAGCACCGGGAGAAGTCTGATGACCGCGCGTCTCGGCCGCTGGCTGAGCTCTCTGGATACGCTGGAAAAGCGCATCGCCCGCGCGCCGACGGTGCGCCGCTACGGTCGCCTGACCCGCGCCACCGGACTGGTGCTGGAGGCCACCGGACTGCAGCTGCCGCTCGGCGCGACCTGCCTCATCGAACGGCACGACGCCGGTGAGGTGCAGGAAGTGGAAAGCGAAGTGGTCGGCTTCAACGGCCAGCGGCTGTTCCTGATGCCGCTGGAAGAAGTGGAAGGCATCGTGCCGGGCGCACGGGTTTACGCCCGCATCGCGCCGGAAGGCCAAAGCGCCGGCAAACAGCTGCCGCTCGGCCCGGCGCTGTTGGGACGGGTGCTGGACGGCAGCGCCAAACCGCTCGACGGTCTGCCTTCACCGGAAACCGGTTACCGGGCGCCGCTGATCACCGCGCCGTTCAACCCCTTGCAGCGCACGCCGATCGAGCAGGTGTTGGACGTGGGGGTGCGCACCATCAACGGCCTGCTGACCGTCGGTCGCGGCCAGCGCATGGGCCTGTTCGCCGGTTCCGGCGTCGGCAAGAGCGTGCTGCTCGGCATGATGGCCCGCTATACCCAGGCAGATGTGATCGTCGTTGGCCTGATCGGCGAGCGTGGCCGCGAGGTCAAAGACTTTATCGAGAACATTCTCGGCGCCGAAGGCCGGGCGCGATCGGTGGTGATCGCCGCGCCGGCCGACGTGTCGCCGCTGCTGCGCATGCAGGGAGCGGCCTACGCCACCCGCATCGCCGAAGATTTCCGCGATCGCGGGCAGCATGTGTTGCTGATCATGGACTCCCTCACCCGCTACGCCATGGCGCAGCGTGAGATCGCCCTGGCCATCGGCGAGCCGCCGGCGACCAAAGGCTATCCGCCGTCGGTCTTCGCCAAGCTGCCTGCGCTGGTGGAACGCGCAGGCAACGGCATCAGCGGCGGCGGTTCCATCACCGCCTTCTACACCGTGTTGACCGAAGGGGACGATCAGCAAGACCCGATCGCCGACTCGGCGCGCGCGATTCTCGATGGCCACGTGGTGCTGTCCCGGCGCCTGGCGGAGGCCGGCCACTACCCGGCGATCGACATCGAAGCGTCGATCAGCCGCGCCATGACGTCGCTGATCGACGAAGAGCATTACCGCCGGGTGCGCACCTTCAAACAGATGCTGGCCAGCTATCAGCGCAACCGCGATCTGATCAGCGTCGGCGCCTACGCGGCAGGCAGCGATCCGTTGCTGGACAAAGCGATGACGCTGTATCCGCAGATGGAAGCCTACCTGCAGCAGGGCATCTTTGAACGCAGCGGCTATGACGAAGCCTGTCAACAGCTGCAGCAGTTGATTGTTTAACGTCACCAGAGGCGCAGAGCGATGAAATCACAATCCCCCCTGATTACCCTGCGCGATCTGGCGCAGGATGCGGTGGAACAGGCCGCGCAACAGCTGGGCCAGGTACGGCAGGCGCAGCAGGCGGCAGAACAGCAGCTGTCGATGCTGCTCAACTATCAGGACGAATACCGCCAGAAGCTGAATCATACGCTCTGCGACGGCATGGACAGCTCACGCTGGCAAAACTACCAGCAGTTTATCGGCACGCTGGAACAGGCCATCGACCAGCACCGCCAGCAGCTGCTGCAGTGGGGGCAGAAAGTGGATCATGCGGTGAAGCAATGGCAAGACAAACAACAGCGGCTGAACGCTTTCGAGACCCTGCATACCCGCGCCATGACGGCGGAGCAGCAGCAGGAGAACAAACGGGATCAAAAACTGATGGATGAGTTCGCTCAACGCAGTGCACAAAGGAATATCAACCCATGAATCTGAACGCCCTGCCCGGTCTGGTCTTACCCGGCGACGCCGGCGGCCTGGCCGAACTGACGTCGGCGCTGGATGAGAGCCAGCTGTCGTCCGCTTTCGCCCAGCTGCTCGGCGCCCGTTTCGCGCCCGCGATCGACGGCAAACAGCCACCGGTCGCGCTGAACACAGACGATGAACACGCCCCGGCCCTGAGCCGCAACCAGCTCAATCAACTGCTGGCCACCTTCGGCGAGCGCGGCGGTCTGCTGCAGAACCCGACAACCTCAGCCGACGCGCTTTCACCTGAAGATACCGAGGGCGACGCGCCCGTCGCCGGCGATAAACCGGCGCAGACGCCGATCGCCGCCGCCAAAGAGCTGGATGCCGCAACGCTGCAGGCGCTTTACGCCATGCTGCCGGCCGCGATCGTCGCCCAGGCGCAACCGGCGGACGGGCAACGGCCGCTGCCGGAGGAAAGCGCTGACGAGGCGACTGCGCTGCAGCCCGGCAACGGCCTGCTGAACATCGCGGCGGCCGGTGATAAAACCGCTGCGCGCGCGTCGGCCTCTCCTGCTCCGTCGTTGACGGGCGCGAAATCGCCGGCTACCGACGGCGATAATGCCAAGGCGGCGCTACCGCAACCAACCAACGGCGAACGCGCAAGCACCGCACAACCGCTGCCGGCAAGCGATACGCAGCAGCCACCGACGTTCAACCACGCCGTCGCCCTGGCCGCCGCCAGCCCGACGCAAACGGCCGCCCCGGCCAGCGCACTGGTGACCGCACCGCCTGCGCCGCAGCTCAACGCGCAGCTGGGCAGCCCGGAGTGGCAGCAGGCGTTGAACCAACAGGTGCTGATGTTCCACCGCAACGGCCAGCAGAGCGCCGAGCTGCGCCTGCACCCGCAGGAGTTGGGCGCCCTGCAGATCACGCTAAAACTGGACGATCAGCAGGCGCAACTGCACATCGCCTCCGCTCACGGCCAGGTGCGTGCGGCGGTGGAAGCGGCGATGCCGCAGCTGCGTCACGCGTTGGCGGAGAGCGGTATCAACCTGGGGCAAAGCAGCGTGGGCGGCGAGTCCACCCCGCAATGGCAGCAGCAGGCTTCCAACGGCCAGGGTCGTTCCAACTATGCTGAACATCATGGCGGTGATGGCGCAGCCGCCGAGGGCGTCAGCGCACCGGTGACGCTGCAGCGTATGGCCAGTGCGGTCAACGGCGTCGATATTTTCGCCTGAGCCGCCGCAAACGCCCAAGCTGGCACCCATTTGCGCGTCTATTCAGGCTATTGCACGCCGCGATAGACGCGATAATACCTTTACCCGTCATACTTGAAGCTGCATCTTTGTTGGCTGCATTTGCGCGCCCCAGTCACATAGTTACCTATGCTCCTGGGGACTTACAAATTTGCCGCCGCGATGCAGCCCCAATTATTTTGGGTAAATTATGTCGTGCGTGCGGCTTTATACGCGCTATGTACCCGATATCCGCGAGATACTCGGTTGCAGCTTGAAATATCAAGTATATATGCCCTATGGATTTCAAGTTGCAGCTAGGCGGCCAGCGCATGAGTCCCCAGGAGCTTACTCAAGTAAGTGACTGGGGTAAGTGCGTGCAGCCAACAACGCTGCGGCTTGAAAGACGACGGGTATAACAACAGGAATTAGATTTCGCTATGTCTCAGAACTCCCTTCCGGCAGCACCGAAACGCCCCCTTCTGGTCATCCTGCTGGTCTTGATCAGCGTCGTCGCCTGTGGCGCCGCGGGCTACAGCTGGTGGCTGCTGCAACAGCATAAAAACGGCGCCGAACCGGCCGCCGCCAAACAGCAACCGCCGGCCGCGCCGGTGTTCATGCCGCTCGACACCTTTACCGTCAACCTGGTGACGCCGGACAACAACCCGGATCGCGTGCTGTACATCGGCCTCACGCTGCGTCTGCCGGACGAAAGTACCCGCCGCCAGCTGAACGATTTTCTGCCGGAAGTGCGTAGCCGTCTGCTGATGCTGCTCTCCCGCCAGGAAGCGAGCCAGCTGGCCAATGAGCAAGGGAAGCAACAGTTGGTGGCGCAGATTAAGGACGTGCTCAGCCCACCACTGGTTAAGGGACAACCGAAGCAGGTGGTCAGCGACGTGCTGTTCACCGCCTTCATACTGCGGTAATCACTATGGGCGATAGCATTCTTTCACAGGCAGAGATCGACGCCTTGCTCAACGGCGACAGCGCGGGTGATGAACCCGAAGCGATAGTCGGCAAAGAGAGCGAGGTCAAGCCTTACGATCCGAACACCCAGCGCCGCGTGGTGCGCGAGCGTCTGCACGCGCTGGAAATCATCAACGAACGTTTTGCCCGGCAGTTCCGCATGGGATTGTTCAACCTGCTGCGCCGCAGCCCGGACATTACCGTCGGCCCGATCAAAATCCAGCCGTATCACGAGTTCGCCCGCAACCTGCCGGTGCCGACCAACCTGAACCTGGTGCATCTGAACCCGCTGCGCGGCACCGCCCTGTTCGTGTTCGCGCCGAGCCTGGTGTTCATTGCCGTCGATAACCTGTTCGGCGGCGACGGCCGCTTCCCGACCAAGGTCGAAGGCCGCGAGTTCACCCCGACCGAACAGCGGGTGATCAAGCGCATGCTGCGCCTGGCGCTGGACGCCTACGGCGACGCCTGGAGCGCCATCTACAAGATCGACGTAGAGTACGTGCGCGCCGAAATGCAGGTGAAGTTTACCAACATCACCACTTCGCCGAACGACATCGTGGTCACCACGCCGTTCCAGGTGGAGATCGGCGCGCTGACCGGCGAGTTCAACATCTGCATTCCGTTCGCGATGATTGAGCCGCTGCGCGAGCTGCTGACCAACCCGCCGCTGGAAAACTCGCGGCAGGAAGACAGCCATTGGCGCGAAACCCTGGTGAAGCAGGTGCAACACTCCGAACTGGAGCTGATCGCCAACTTCGTCGATATCCCGATGCGGCTGTCGAAAGTCCTGAAGCTGCAGCCGGGCGATGTATTACCGATAGACAAGCCGGAACGCCTGATCGCCCATGTGGACGGCGTACCGGTTCTGACCAGCCAATACGGCACGTTGAATGGGCAATATGCCCTGCGTGTTGAACATTTGATTAACCCTATTTTGAATGCTCTGAGTGAGGAACAGCCCAATGAGTGATCCTAAGCAACCGTCTGGCGAAGGAAAGGAATCCGTAGACGATCTGTGGGCTGATGCGTTTAACGAGCAGCAGTCGACAGAGAAATCCGGCGCGAGCACCGAAGGGGTGTTCAAGTCGCTGGAAGCTCAGGATGCGCTCGGCAGCCTGCAGGATATCGACCTGATCCTGGATATTCCGGTCAAGCTGACCGTGGAACTGGGGCGCACCAAGATGACCATCAAAGAGCTGTTGCGCCTGTCGCAAGGCTCGGTGGTGGCGCTGGACGGCCTGGCCGGCGAGCCGCTGGACATCCTGATCAACGGTTACCTGATCGCACAAGGTGAAGTGGTGGTGGTGGCCGACAAGTTCGGCGTGCGCATCACCGACATCATCACCCCGTCCGAACGCATGCGTCGACTGAGCCGCTGATGACCGTCGCGGCGCCCGTTACCGTCCAAAGCAGCCAACCACCCGCCGCGCCGGCCTTGCCGGCCGGTTCGGTGTTGATGCAGGTCAGCAGCGCGCTCGGCGGCATTCTGCTGCTGATCCTGCTGGCCGGTTGGTTGTTCCGCCGGCTGGGCTTCGCCCCGCAGGCGCGCAACCACAAGCTGCTCAACCTGCGCGCCAGTTGCCAGGTCGGGCAGCGCGAGCGCGTGGTGGTGGTGGAAGTCGACGACACCTTGCTGGTATTGGGTGTCACCGCCCAGCAGATCACCCCGCTGCACACCCTGCCCGCCCCGCCGAAAGACGAGGGCGCGACCGACGCGGCGACGCCGGCGGACTTCCGCCAACTGATGCAAAAAGTTCTGAAACGCCCGGAAAAATCGGCATGACCTCGACTCTTCATACCCTCGTCCGCCGTCCGGCGGTTTGGCTCCCTGCCGCCCTGCTGTTCATCAGCCCGGCGGCTTTGGCGCAACTGCCGGGGCTGATCAGTCAGCCGCTGGCCAACGGCGGCCAAAGCTGGTCGCTGCCGGTGCAGACGCTGGTGCTGTTAACCTCGCTGACCTTCCTGCCGGCCATGCTGCTGATGATGACCAGCTTCACCCGCATCATCATCGTGCTCGGCCTGCTGCGCAACGCGCTGGGCACGCCGTCGGCGCCGCCGAACCAAGTGATGCTGGGGCTGGCGCTGTTCCTGACCTTCTTTATCATGTCGCCGGTGTTCGACAAGGTTTATCAGGACGCCTATCTGCCGTTCAGCCAGGACAAGATCGGGCTGGAGGTCGCGCTGGATAAAGGCGCGCAGCCGCTGCGCGAATTCATGCTGCGCCAAACGCGCGAAACCGATTTGGCGCTGTACGCCAGGCTGGCCAATCAGCCGCCGCTGGCCGGCCCGGAGGCGGTGCCGATGCGCATCCTGCTGCCCGCCTACGTCACCAGCGAACTGAAAACCGCCTTCCAGATCGGTTTTACAGTGTTCATTCCGTTCCTGATTATCGACCTGGTGGTCGCCAGCGTGCTGATGGCGCTGGGGATGATGATGGTGCCGCCGGCCACCATCTCGCTGCCGTTCAAGCTGATGCTGTTTGTGCTGGTCGATGGCTGGCAGCTGCTGCTCGGCTCGCTGGCGCAGAGCTTCTATTCGTAACCCCCGACCGGAGAACGCGAGATGACACCTGAATCGGTTATGGCGCTCGGCACCGAGGCGATGAAAGTGGCGCTGGCGCTGGCCGCCCCGCTGCTGCTGGCGGCGCTGATCAGCGGCCTGGTGGTCAGCCTGCTGCAGGCCGCCACCCAGATCAACGAAATGACGCTGTCGTTCATCCCCAAAATTCTGGCGGTGGTGGCCACCATCATCATCGCCGGCCCCTGGATGTTGAACCTGCTGCTGGACTACATGCGCACCCTGTTCAGCAACCTGCCCACCCTGATCGGCTGACCGTGCTCACCTTCGACAGCGCCCAGCTCACCGTCTGGCTCAGCCACTATTTTTGGCCGCTGCTGCGCATTCTGGCGCTGATCAGCACCGCGCCGATATTCAGCGAAAAGCAAATCAGCAAAAAGGTCAAAATCGGCCTTGGCGGGCTGATCGTCATTCTGATCGCGCCAACGCTGCCCGCCAGCAATATCCCGATCTTCTCCGCCGCCGGCCTGTGGCTGGCGATTCAACAGATTCTGATCGGCGTGGCGCTGGGATTGACCATGCAGTTTGCCTTCGCGGCGGTGCGCCTGGCGGGCGAAGTGATCGGCATGCAGATGGGCCTGTCGTTCGCCACCTTCTTCGATCCCAGCGGCGGCCCGAACATGCCGGTGCTGGCGCGCCTGCTCAACCTGCTGGCGATGCTGCTGTTCCTCAGCTTCGACGGCCATCTGTGGCTGATTTCGCTGCTGGCGGACAGCTTCCACACCCTGCCTGTCCAAACGCAGCCGCTGAACGGCAATGGCTTCCTGGTGCTGACCCAGGTCGGCTCGCTGATCTTCATCAACGGCATGATGCTGGCGCTGCCGCTGATCTGCCTGCTGTTGACGCTGAACATGGCGCTCGGCTTGCTCAACCGCATGACGCCGCAGCTGTCGGTCTTTGTGATCGGCTTCCCGGTCACCATGACCTTCGGCATTATGACGCTGGGCATGATGATGCCGATGCTGGCGCCGTTCTGCGAGCATCTGTTCGGTGAAATCTTCGACCGGCTGGCGGCGGTGATCGGCGGCATGACCTTCTAAGCCCCCTCCTTTCCCCCTTTTCCCCTGAGACAAAATGGCAATAAAAACGCTTTCCTGGGACAAAAGCCTGAGAAACGTCTTTTATCCGGATTAAGGTTCAAATGTCTCCGGCGGCTTGAATAAATAAAACCCCGACATAGAATAGACCCGGTAACAAAAAATATCGCCTGCATCTCCTTATTTTCCTGCAGCGATAAAGTACGTTTATCTTGAGCAAAAAATAAAAATAACGCAGTCACGCAGGGTTAAATGCGCGACAGATAACTTATACCTTGAATAAATGCGTCCGGCGCCTGCCGGCTGCAGGGCGCAGCATCGACCTTTACTAACCACAGGAGCGAGAAAATGATTAAAGCGAAAAGCAACCGCAAGGCGCGCCGGTTATTCGGTTTGACCCACTGGAAAAGCAACAAATTTAGCGTTTCTTTTACCGAGACGGCCGACGGCGGAAAATGGAAAGTGGTGAAGAAAAAGAAATAATACCGCTATTGAACATCAGGGAAATAATATCCCCTCACGATTTTTCCGCCGCTGAGTTCAATCATGCCGTTGCGCATTAAGCAGGGGTGACAATCTTATTATTTCTTTCCTGATGAAAAAAAGGCGCGTCGCCCAGTCAGTAGTGGGAGAACGAGCGACGCGCCAAACGAGTGCGCCCGGTTTCAAGAAGCCTCCCTCCCCGCGGGGCGGAGAGGGTATTTTCTAAGCGCACTAAAGGGAAACCCGTCGCGGTCAGGCAACGGGGTATTGCTCTTAACGATTCATCTGGAACAGCGACATGCCCTGCATATCGCTGAAGGTTTTATACGACGCCTGCAGCGCCGCCTGCTGCATGAAATAAGACGAGATAGACTCGGCCAGGTCGGCATCCGTCAACGCGCTCATCTGGACCTGGTTGGTCATGTCTCGCTCTTTGCCGATGCTGTCCAGCTGATCCATTTCCTGCAGCTGGCTGCCCAGCTCGGCGCGCACGCTCAGCACGTTGTTGTAAGAGTTGTCCAGGCCGCGGTTGGCTTTCGCCAGCGCATCGTTCACCTGCTGCTTGGTGGCCTCATCGGCGCCCTGCAGCGGGATTTTCAGCGCGTTCAGCGCGATATCGATACTCTCGAACACGTTGCTGACCGGCGCGCTGCCGTCCGGCTCGGGCTTCGGGTTGCTGGTCAACGACATGAACACCGCGTTGCCGGTATGGCCGATGGTCATGGTGCGGTTGGCGTCCACTTTCTGCTGAACCGTCTTGTCCCCGCCCTGATAACTGACGGTGCCGCTGTTGTCGACGAATGGCGCCTTGTCGTTCACATATCCGCCGAACATATAGCGGCCGTTGCCGTCGGTGCTGTTGGCCTGGTTCAGCAGCTGATCTTTCAGCCCCTGCAGCTGGGTGGCCAACGACTGACGGTCGTTATCGCTTTCCGTGCCGCCGGCGTTGACGATCAACGCCTTCATGTCCGCGATAGTGGACGTCGCGCCGGCCAAGACCGTTTCTTCCATCGACACGTTTTGGCGAGCGAAGGTGCGCGCCAGCGTGTATTGGCTGTTTTCCGCCTGCGACTGCGACAACATCACCGCGCGCGACGCCGCCAGCGGATCGTCGGACGGGTTGATCACCCGCTTGCCGGAGGAAAGCTGCTCGGCCGCCTTCATGAACAGCGACTGGTTGCCCGTGATGCCGTTCATGTTCTGTTGGTACATCATGCTGGTGCTCATGCGCATGCTGTGGGTTCCTTACTCTGAGCGACCGGCGCCGTTATCGGTGCCGGTTAACAATAAAATCAACGAATATTCAGCAGCGCGTCGAACAGCGAGCTGGCGGTCTGAATCACCTGCGCGTTGGCCATGTAGTACTGTTGGAAACGCAACAGCTCACCGTACTCTTCGTCAAGGTTGACGCCGGACATCGACTGCTGTTGCGCGCCCAGTTGCGTCACGATCTTGGCCTGCGACGTGGCAATGGCCTTGGCGGCAGCGGTCTGGTTGCCGACGCCGCTGACGATGCCGGCGTAAGCGCCGCTCAGGGTCGCCTTGCCGTCCACCAGGTTTTTGGTTTGCAGATCCAGCAGCTTCTTGGCGTTTTCGTTATCGCCGCGGCCGCTGTCGTCTTTACCGGCGGCGGCGATCTTGGACGAATCGGTGATGGCCACTTTCAGGTTACCCGCCACGTCGCTGACCGGCTTCACGGTGAAGCTGTCTTTGGCCTGCGCATTGCCGTCGATGCTCACTTCCAACCCGTCGAAGTTCAGCGTCGGTTTGCCGTCCGCGCTGGTGCCCGGCGTGGCATTGACTTTCACGTTGTCCGGCAGGCGGCTGACCTGCCAGTTGCTGCCGTCGAACTCGACGCGGTAATCGTTGGCCTTCACCTTGCCGGTGTCGGTGTAAGCGACCGACAGCGACGCGTCGCCGGTGTTACGGGTGTTATCCACCACCCGGCCGCCGCTGAAGCTGAAGAAGTCGCCGCCCGCATCACCGTTCAGATCGAAACCGGCGCGATGCTGCTGATTGAAGCTGTCCGCCATCGCCAGCGCCAACTGGCCCAGCTGATTGCGCACGCCATCCAGCGTTTCGCTGCGGAATTTCAGCACGCCGCTCAGCGTGCCGCTGGTGATCTGGCCTTCCGGCACTTCGCTGGCGCCATTGCCGCGGTTATAACCGATGGTCAGACGGGAAGGATCGCTGCTGGAAGGCACGGCTTCCACCTGATAGGTGTTGCTGCCCTGCACCAGGGTCAAACCGTTGGCGAAGGAGACGGTATACGCATCGCCGTCCTGTTGCGTGACCTGTACGCCCACCAGTTGGTTCAGCTCGGTGACCAGCTGATCGCGCTGATCCAGCAACGCATTCGGCTCGCCGCCGGCGCTGCCGCGCAAACGGGTGATCTCGTCGTTCAGCTTGGCGATCTGTTGGCCGTAGCTGTTAATCTGCTGCGCCGTATCGCTGATCTGCTGGTTGACGCCGTTGTCCATGTCGCGCAGGAATTTGTCGGTGTTGTTGAACTGGTTCACCAGGCCGTTGGCCTTGCCCAGCACCGTCTGGCGCGCGGCGTCGTCACCGGCGTTGCTCACCAGGTTCTGCAGGTTGGTGAAGAAATCCTGCATGTTGGTCGACAGCGGGTTGGTTTTGCTCGCCAGCAGGTTATCGATCTGCGAAATCTTCTCGTAATAGGCGTTTTGCGCCCCGAACGCGCTTTGCGCGCCGCGCAGCTGGTTGGTGATGAACTGGTTGTACTCGCGGTTGACGCTGGTGACGGTCACGCCGTTGCCGATAAATCCGCTCATGGTGGCCATGCCGCCGTTCTGCGCCAG
Source organism: Serratia sp. Nf2 (assembly GCF_003028435.1). NCBI lineage: Bacteria > Pseudomonadati > Pseudomonadota > Gammaproteobacteria > Enterobacterales > Yersiniaceae > Serratia > Serratia sp. Nf2. The sequence goes on from NZ_PYTW01000001.1 coordinate 639,098, forward strand.
GATCGCGGTCTGGCGGTTGTAGCCCGCCACGTTGTAGTTGGAGATGTTGTTGCTGACGGTACTGAGCGCCACCTGAGCCGCATTCAGCCCGCTCATCGCGGTATTGATTAAGCTATTGGACATCGGAATTCCTTATGCTGCGGCGCCGGTGGCCCACAGGGTTCTAATTGAGCTGCTGAGCCTGTTCGCTCAGCCTGTTTCGGTTATCGGCCAAAATGGGAAGAACTTGAGAAAAAAAAGCGGCAATGCGGTCAGCATCCAGCCAGCCTTCATTACCGCCTATTCCCTAAATAATTGGCGCCGCTGCGGCGTCAAGAATGACGGGGATTTAGAACAAATCTTTCAGATCGTGGGTGTAAGCTTTCACCGCCTGTTCCCCCGCGTTCTTCATCTGCTGAATCACGCTGACCAGTTTGCTGGCGTACTGCGGATCGGTGGCGTAGCCGGCGCGTTGCAGCGCATGCGCCGCCTGCTCCGGGCTGCGCGCAGCGGCCACGTCGGCGTAGCGCGGGTTGTTGGTCAGCAGTTTGACGTAATCGGCGATCGCCTCGACGTACGAGCCGTAGACGCGGAACTTCGCCTTCACCTTCTTCGCCGCGCCCTGTTCGAACTCGGTGGTGGTGATCTCCGTCACCGGCCCGTTCCAGCTGCCGCCGGCCTTGATGCCGAACAGGTTGTAGCTCGGCGTGCCGTCTGAGGTCGGGATCTCGCGTTGCCCCCAGCCAGACTCCAGCGCCGCCTGCGCGACGATCAGCTGATGCGGAATGCCGCTCTGCTGGCTGGCGACCTTCGCCGGTATCGACAGGCGAGCGACGAAGTTGCCGTTGTTGAGCGACAGCGGCGCGGCGGCAGGCGGGGCTTTCGGCATCGCGCGGCGCACCATCTGCTCCAGCGCCTGGTTCGGCAACGTTTGCAGCACCTCGTTGTCCAGCGCCATCGGCGACAGGCCCGCCGTTTCGCTCGGCACCGTGTTGGCGTTGCTCATCTGCTTGACCATCATGTCGGCCAGCCCCAGCCCTTTTTGCGACATCTGCTGGGCGATTTGCTGGTCGTACATCGAGGTATAGAGCCGCGTTTGATCGCTGCTCAATACCCCGTCCTGCGGCAAGGCGGAACGCATGCTTTTCAGCATCATCTGCACGAACATGCCTTCTACCTGCTGGGCCACCTGCTTGAGGTTGCCCTGCGGGTCGGCCGCCGCATCGCGCTTGAGGCCATTCAGCGCCTGGGCGTCATAGGCCGCGCCCGACATCGCCATCAGATCGCCGGCCATCAGATGATTTCCAGCTTGGCGCGCAGACAGCCGGCGCTCTGCATCGCCTGCAGGATCGACATCAGATCGATAGGCGTGGCACCCAGCGCGTTCAGCGCGCGGATCACGTTGTTCAGGTTGGCGCTGGCGTTCACCTTCTGCAGCGATCCGCCCTGCTGTTGCACCGAAATCTGGGTGTTTGGCGTCACCACCGTCTGGCCGCCGCCGAACGGCGTCGTCGGCTGGCTGACGGTGTTCTGCCGATCGACCACCACCGACAGATTACCTTGGGCGACGGCGCAAGAGTCGAGGATCACATCGCGGTTCATCACCACCGAACCGGTGCGCGAGTTGATGATCACTTTGGCGTCCATCGCCCCGACGTTGACGGTGATGTTTTGAATCTCCGCCAGGAAGCGCACCTGAGAGCTGTTGCCCTGCGGCACCAGCACCTGGATCGTGCGGGCGTCGAGCGGCGTCGCGGTGCCGCCGCCGCGTTGGCGGTTGATGGCGTCGCTGATCTGCTGCGCCAGCGTGAAATCTTCGTCGTTTAGCTGCAGGTTGAGAACGCCACCGCTGCCGAAGGTGGTCGGCAGCTCACGCTCGATGGTAGCCCCGTTGCTGATGCGCCCGCCCGCCAGCTGGTTGACCTGCACGCTGCTGCCGCCGGCCGCCGCGCCTGCGCCGCCGACCAGCACGTTGCCCTGCGCCAGCGCATAAACCTGGTTATCCACGCCTTTGAGCGGCGTCATCAGCAGGGTGCCGCCACGCAGGCTCTTGGCGTTGCCCATCGAAGAAACCACCACGTCGATGTTCTGCCCAGCGCGTGAGAACGGCGGCAGTTTGGCGGTCACCATGACCGCCGCCACGTTTTTCAACTGCATGTTGGTGCCCGGCGGCACGGTGATGCCCAGCTGCGACAGCATGTTGCTCAGGCTTTGGGTGGTGAACGGCGTCTGCATGGTCTGGTCGCCGGAGCCGTCCAGCCCCACCACCAGGCCGTAGCCGATCAGGGCGTTGTCTCGCACGCCCTGCACCGTCACCAGATCGCGGATGCGCTCCGCCGCCGCCGGCAGACTCATCGTTCCGATCAGCAAAGCCATCAGGATTTTTTTTGTCATTAGAACCTCATTCGCCTTAGCCAAAAGGCGTTATTGTCGCAGGCAGTTTGAGGGCGGACAGCGCGCAGGAAACGGAGCGTACACGCAGTACGTGACGTTTCCGAGCACTGCCCAACCTCAAAATGGCAAGTAAAATAGCCTGTACTCAAAACGGTGAAACATTTAAGAAGAAGCGCTGCAGCCAGCCCATGGTCTGCGCTTCGTTAATATAGCCATTGCCGACGTATTCGATACGTGCGTCCGCCACCTGCGTCGAAGTGACCGAGTTGTTGCCGCTGATGGTGCGCGGGTTGACGACGCCGGAGAAGCGGATGAATTCGGTGCCCTGGTTGATGGCGATCTGCTTTTCCCCCACCACGTGCAGGTTGCCGTTGGCCAGCACCTGGTTGACCGTCACCGTAATGGTGCCGTTAAAGGTGTTGTTGGCGTTGGCGCCGCCCTTGCCGCCGAAGGTACTGTCACCGGAAATGTCCATATCGGCGCGCGCATTGCCCAACAGGCCGTCGAGGTAACGCGGCGAGGTGGCGACGCCGAACTTGCTGGCGCCGTTGCGGCTGGCGTTGGCGGAGGAGCTTTTGCTGGCGCTGACGTTTTCCTGCAGCACGATGGTCAGGGTGTCGCCGACGTTGCGCGGACGGCGGTCTTCGAACAGCGGCTGGTAGCCGTAGTTCATCGGCTGCACCGTCTGGAAGATCGAGCCGTTCGGCATCGGCGCGCTGGCCGGCGCGGGCTGCGCCGTGGTCGCGCCGTCCACCAGCGATTTGTGCGGGATATAGGCGCAGCCGCTCAGCGTCAGCATCACCATTCCTGCCAGCCAGCGTTGTCCCTGCCGCGGCAGGATTGCCATCGAATATGTGGTTACCACGGGTATCGCCTTTGTTTCACGAAAGAGAATGACGGGCGCGGCAAGCCGGGCCCGTCAATGACAGATTACAGTTGCGTCAGCTTTTGCAGCATCTGATCGGAGGTCGATACCGCTTTGCTGTTGATCTCGTAAGCGCGCTGAGTCTGGATCATGTTGACCAGCTCTTCCGCCACGTTGACGTTGGAGGTTTCCACGTAACCCTGATACAGCAAGCCGGCGCCGTTCAGCCCCGGGGTGCTCTCGTTCGGCGCGCCCGAGCTTTCGGTTTCCTGATACAGGTTCTCGCCCACGCTCTCCAGACCGCTGTCGTTGACGAACGTGGTCAGCGTCAGTTGGCCCACCTGCTGGGCGGCGGTTTGCCCCTGCTGGGTGACGCTGACGATGCCGTCGCGGCCGACGGTGATGGACAGCGCGTTCGCCGGAATGGTGATCGCCGGCTGCACCTGGAAACCGCTGGAGGTCACCAGTTGGCCGTTCTGATCGATCTGGAACGACCCGTCGCGGGTATAGGCCTGGGTGCCGTCCGGCAGCATCACCTGGAAGAATCCCTGCCCCTTGATGGCGACGTCTTTGCTGTTGTTGGTCTGCGACAGGTTGCCCTGGCTGTGCAGGCGCTCGGTCGCCACCGGACGCACGCCGGTACCGATCTGCAAACCGGAAGGCAGCGTGGTCTGCTCGGAGGACTGCGCCCCCGGCTGACGCATGGTCTGGTACAGCAGATCTTCAAATACCGCACGCTGGCGTTTGAAGCCATTGGTGCTGACGTTCGCCAGGTTGTTGGCGATCACGTCCATGTTGGTCTGCTGCGCATCCAGACCGGTTTTGGCAATCCATAAGGATGGAATCATCGGTTATTTCCTTGCTGCTTAACTCATTGAGAGCAGTGAGTTGGCACGCTGTTCGTTTTCATCCACGCTGTGGATGACCTTCATTTGCATTTCAAAACGGCGGGCGTTGGCGATCATGTCGACCATAGTCTCCATCGGCTTGACGTTGCTGCCCTCCAGCACGCCCGGCATCACCCGCACCTGCGGGTCGTTTTGCAACTGATTGCCGCGCTGCTGTTGAGTTTCCGGCGTCAGGCGGAACAGCCCGTCGTCACCGCGCATCACTTCGCGTGCATCGGCTTTCACCAGCTTCAGGCGGCCGATCTGCGCGATGGTGTTCGGCGGATCGCCGGCGTTCAGCGCCGAAATGGTGCCGTCGGCCGCGATGGTGATCTCCGCCGACGGCGGCACCTCGATCGGGCCACCGTCACCCATCACCGGCAATCCCTGCACCGTCAACTGCCCGGTGGAGGAAATCTGAATGTTGCCGTTGCGGGTATAGGCCTCACCGCCACCCGGCAGGCTCACCGCCAGGAAACCGTCCTGCTGCAGCGCCACGTCCAGCGGACGCGCGGTGTAGTTCAGCGCCCCCTGGCTCATGTCGGCGCCCGGCGTCGAGGCGGTCACCAACGTGCGCGTTGCCAGGCTCGGCCCGTCGACCGGCACCGCGCGCAATGCGGCGAGCTGGGCGCGAAAACCCGGCGTCGACGCGTTGGCCAGGTTGTTGGCGGTGATGGACTGCTGCTCCAGCGTTTGGCGCGCCGCGCCCATCGCGGTATAAATCGCGTGATCCATAACTTGGCCCTATTAGCGCAGGCTAACCAGCGTCTGCAGTATGGAGTCCTGCGTCTTGATGGTCTGGGCGTTGGACTGGTAGTTACGCTGCGCGACGATCATGTTCACCAGCTCCTGGCTCAGATCGACGTTGGAAGATTCCAGCGCGCCACTGGTCAGCTTTCCTAAGCCGCCGCCGCCCGCAAGACCGACACGCGGCTGGCCGGACGCGCCGGTTTCCTGCCAAACGTTATCGCCCTGCGACGCCAGCCCTTCCGGGTTGGAGAAGTTAGCCATGACGATCTGGCCCAACAGCTGGGTCTGCTGGTTGGAATAGACCCCCATGATGGTGCCGTCGTTGTTGATCTGATAGCCCGTGTATTCACCGGCGGCATAACCGTCCTGCGATACTTTGCTCACCGAGTCGCTGCTCACGTTCTGCTGCATGCTGCCAGCGAAGCTCAGGGTAAAGTTTTGCGCCGGCGCACCGTCTTTGGCGGTCATCGGGATCACCATGCTGAACTCGCCCGGCGCACCGTTGGTGCTGGTGGTTTTCACCAGGCTGCCGCTGGTGTTGAACTCCATGGTGCCGGCGTTCACTGGCGCGGCGCTACCATCCTGGGTATAGACCTGCCACTTGTTGTCTTCAGTCTTCACGAAGTAGGCGTTGATGTTGTGCGCGTTACCCAGAGAATCGTAGGCGGTGATGGTATTGGTATAGTTGTAGCTGTCCTGTTTGGTCGGATCGAAGGTCTTGTTTTTCGGCACTTCATGGGTCGACATCAGGTTGGCGACCATCTGGCCGGAGGTGGACGCCTTGGCGTTCATCATGCCTTCAGGAATGCTCAACGGCACCGGGTTGGCGCCCTGCTGAATGGTCGGTGGGGAGCCGGCCGCCGGGTAACCGGTCAGCTGCAGGCCCTGCATGTTGGTCAGATTGCGATTTTCGTCCAGCTTGAACTGGCCGTTGCGGGTATAGAAGATGCCGCCGTCTTTATCCTGCATGCGGAAAAAGCCGTTGCCGTTGATGGCCACATCCAATGAACGGCTGGTGCCGGTGGTGGTGCCGCCCTTGAAGTTCTGGGTGATGCCGGACACTTTAACGCCCAGCCCGACCTGCGAACCGGCGAACATGTCGGCGAAGGACACGCTGCCGGATTTGAAGCCCGCGGTCGCGGAGTTGGCGATGTTGTTACCGATCACATCAAGGTTGGTTGCTGCCGCGTTCAAGCCGCTGACTGCCTGAGAAAAAGCCATGTTATTCTCCGAATAGTGGTCAGGCTATCGTCCGATTGAGCCTGATGCTTGGGGTTATAAGATCTGTCGCACGTCTTCCAGGGTGGCGTTGCCCGCCAGGCCAAGATCCAGCTTGGCGCCGTTGCCGTCGCGGATCACGCCGTTGACCAGCCCGAAGTGCAGGCTACGCGCCACCAACTGCTCGCCGTTGCCTTTGGCGTTAATCGCCACTTTGTAGGCGCCGTCTGGCGCGGTAGAGCCGTCATCCAGCGAACCGTCCCAGGTGAAGGCATGCACGCCGGCGGTCAGGCCGCCGATTTCGATGGTGCGCACCACCTGCCCGCTGGCGTTGGTGATGGTGGCAGTCACCTGATCGGCGGCGCGCTCCAGTTCCACGCCGAACGGCGTGGTGCTGACCTTGCCGTCCTTGCTGCCGACCAGAATGTTGTTGCCCGGCACCATTACGCCGTGACCGATCAGCGCAGTCGCCTGCAGCGACTGGTTGCTGTTGATCTGACCGGAGATCGATCCCAGCGTGGTGTTGAGTTTTTCGATACCCTGAACGGTGTTGATCTGCGCCAGCTGCGAAGTCAGTTCGTTGTTCTGCATCGGATTGGTCGGATCCTGGTTTTTCAACTGCGCCACCAGCAGCGTCAGGAAGCTGTTGTGCAGATCCTGGCTGTTGGTATTTTTGCTGTTGTTACCGATGACGGTGTTGTCCAACGACTCGTTCGTGGTTGCGGCAATAGCCATGGGAACCTCCGGTTACTGACCCAGCGTCAGGGTTTTCATCATCATCGACTTGGTGGTGTTGAGCACCTCGACGTTGGCCTGGTAGCTGCGGGAAGCGGAGATGGTGTTGACCATTTCCCCCACTACGTCGACGTTCGGCATGCGCACGTAGCCCTTGGCGTCCGCCAGCGGGTTGCCCGGCTGGTACACCAGACGCTCGGGCGCCGGATCGTCCACCACCTGGGCGACGCGCACGCCGCCGGTCGGCTGCCCAGGCGCCGCCGCGACCTGGAACACCACCTGTTTGGCGCGGTAAGGCTCGCCGTCCGGGCCGGTCACGCTGTCGGCGTTGGCCATGTTGCTGGCGCTGACGTTCATGCGCTGGGATTGCGCCGATAGCGCCGAGCCGGAGATATCAAAAATGTTCAGTAAAGACATGCGCCTTATCCTTGTTGCAGCACGGACATCATCCCTTTGATCTGCCCGTTGAGCAGCGTCAGATCGGTCTGATATTTCAGGCTGTTATCGGCAAAGTTGGTGCGTTCGCGATCCATGTCCACCGTGTTGCCGTCCATCGACGGCTGGTCCGGTACCCGGTACAACAGATCGAGCTGCGGCGGCTGCAGGGTTTGCGCCGGGATGTGGCGCGCCGCCGTCAGGTTCAGCGACATGCCGTTGCCGTTGACGCGCCCTTGTTCCAGCACTTTGTTCAATTGGCTGGCGAAATCGATATCCCGCGCCTGATAACCCGGTGTGTCTGCGTTGGCGATGTTGGCGGCCAGAATTTCCTGCCGCTGGGCGCGCAAGTTCAGCGCCTCTTGGCCAAAGCGCAGAGCCGCGTCCAGTTTGTCGAGCATGCTCCCTCCGCGAGGTTAGAATTTGGAGTCGACAGGATAAACGCCCCCTGCGCCACCCTATCGCGGGAATAGACGCAAAATGGGGCGCTATTTATCTGCTTAGCCTGCGCGCGCTGCGGGTACACTTACGCGTATCCCGATGAAGCTTGAGAAGATGACGATGAAAGGTAAAATGCTGCTGCTTATCGGCCTGCTGTGCAGTCTGAACGCGCGCGCCGACGATCTGGCGACGCAAATCGAAAGCTTCATCCAAGGCAAGTTCACCGGTGAGCCGGTGCAGGTGAAAGTGCGGGTGCGCACGCCGCCGGCCCAGTGGCCCGCCTGCGAACTGCCCCAGCTGTCGCTGCCGCCCAACGCGCGGATCGGCGGCAACGTCAGTATTTCGGCGCGCTGTGGCCAGGAGCGGCGTTTTATCCAGACGCAGGTGCAGGTGTTCGGCCGCTATTTGGTTTCGGCGCGCGGCATCAGCGCCGGCAGCCGGTTGACCGCGGCGGATCTGACGTTGAAAGAAGGCCGGCTCGATACCCTGCCGCCGCGCGCGCTGACCGAAACGGGCAAAGCGTTGGGCGCCGTCAGCCTGCGCAACATCAGCCCTGGCCAACCGCTGACCCTCGCCATGCTGCGCCGCGCCTGGATTATCAAGGCGGGGCAATCGGTGCAGGTCAACGCGCAGGGCGAAGGATTCAACATCAGCGGGTCGGGCAAGGCGATGAACAACGCCGCCGCCGAAGACAGCGTGCGCGTGCGGATGGCGTCCGGACAGATCGTCAGCGGCGTGGTCGGAGACGACGGCGCGATTCGCATTACGTTATAAAAAAGTAAAGGTTCCGCAAACCTTGCCGATAAGACAAATCAAGCAGCATTTTATTGGCCACCAGGGCCGCAAAACTTTCATTGCAGCGTCGTCGCCCGCCAGCGGTCACGGCGTAAACGGAGATGGACCATGAGTATCGATCGCACCCAGCGGTTACAGCCGGTTTCCACTGTGCAACCACGTGAAACCCCGGCCGACAACCCGCTCCAACCGCGCAAGGCCGCCGTGGCAGAAACGGCCGTCAGCGGCACGCAGGTCAAACTGAGCGAGGCGCAGGCGCGTCTGATGCAACCGGGTTCCCAGGATATCGATATGGGCCGGGTCGAGGCCATCAAGCAGGCGATCCGCAGCGGCGAACTGAAGATGGACGCCGGCAAAATCGCCGACGCGCTGCTGCAAGACGCACAGAGCGATATTCAATGGATCGCCGGACGCGACTGACAGCGCGCGGCGAGTAGCGGTAAAGGATAAGTCATCACTATGGAAAACCTGGCACAACTGCTGGACAAACTGTTGGAAACGCTGCGGGCGCTCAATGGCGTGCTGGAGGAAGAGCACGACTTGCTGTGTTCCGGCCAGTTGCCCGGCGTGGCATTGCAGCGCGTCACCGATGCCAAAAGCCAACTGCTGGCGACGGTCGCCTACCTCGAGCAACAGCGTCTGGGGCAGGAAAAAGCCTGCGGGCAACGCGCGCCCTATTCCAGCCATGCGTCTCTGGCCGATCGCTGGCAGCGCATTCAATTGCTGAGCCAAACGCTGCGCGAAAAGAATCAGCACAATGGCTTGCTGCTCAATCAACAGATCGACCATAACGCGCAGGCGCTGGCCATCCTCAGCAAGAACAACAAATCGCTGTATGGCCCGGACGGCCAGTCGCACGCCGGCAGCCTGCTCGGCAGAAAAATCGGCGTCTAACCCCCTGATTTCGCCCGGTGTGCGCAGCGCCGGGCGCGGGTTTCCCCGGTTATGCGCGCCCTCTCGCATTTTCTTCTTTTTGCTTTCTGAATTCCCTTAACGTTATGCGCCAGGCTGCGCAGAACGGATATTTGCCTGTTCCCCATCACTCTCTATTTCGTCATCTTAGCTCGGTCGTTAAACATCTTGATCTGTACCCATTAAGGGTATATTTTCACACGGAGAGTGAATGACCGACATTTATCTCACAAAAGCCTTCCAGACATTTGCCGGCGACGAACGCATTAGTGACGCCACGATAGTGAAAGCGGCACGAGAGATGCAAAATCAGTTGTACGACGCCAATCTCGGTGGTTGCGTTTACAAAAAACGCATCGCCCGGATGGGGAGTGGAAAACGGCGCGGGTATCGGGTATTAATCGCAACGGCAGATGAAGGCAGGATCTTTTTCATGTATGGCTTTGCCAAAAACGAAAGAGACAACATCAATCAGGAAGAGTTAATTTCCTGGCGGCATTTGGCGGCGCTGTATCTGGATTATTCACCATTCAGACTGTATCAGCTGGTCAACTGCGGGGAATTAATAAGGTTACAACTATGAGCAAGATGCTGAAATCGATCCACCAGGAAGTTCAGGGCCTGCACCGCGCCGGTTTCGTCGACGACGTGACCATGCGCACCTTCGACATGCTGTGTCTGCGGCCGGTGAAACAGTTCGGGCCGGCCGAGATCCGCGCGCTGCGCGAACGGGAAAACGTCAGTCAGCCGGTATTTGCGCTGTATCTTAACGTCAGTAAAAAGGCGGTGCAGAAATGGGAGCGCGGCGAAGCGCAACCGAACTCCGCCGCGATGAAGCTGCTGACGCTGGTGGAACGCAACGGCCTGCAAATTCTGGCCTGATCCTACTGATAATTAACGATGACCTGATTGCCAATCACCCGCAGCGGCGGGTTCAGCCCGCCTTGCGACTGCACGTAATAGACAAAGCGCAATTCCGCATTGGCCGGTTCGCCCTGCAAACCGTTGCTGCTGCCGCTGCCGCCGCCGAGCGGAATGCAGCGGTTCACCGTACACAGCTGGGCCTGCAGCCCGGCCGGCTCCGGCCCCAGTAAACGATAGCGCCAGCTGACGCTGATGATGCGCGCATTGGCATCCGGCAACGCGTTCGGCGGCCGCAAACCGGCGGACTCATCGCGCATGCCGCCCTGTTCCAACGTCACGCCCGCCCCTTCGGCCACCCAGGAGCCGGACACCGCGCCGGCGGTTAACGGCACCAGCAAACACAACACGAACAGACAACGTTTCATCAGGCGGCTCCAATGGTCGACGTCATGCGAATCTGGCGATCGTCGTTGATTTCGAGGTTGGACAACACCACGATCTGCGGCAGGCTGCGGCGCAGGAAGCGCGCCAGCAAGGCCCGCAGCGCATGGTTGACCAGCAGCACCGGCGGCGCGCTGAGCATCTCTTGCCGCTGCAGCGCCTGGCGCGCCTGATCCAGCAGGCGATCGGCCAGCCCCGGCTCCAGACCGCCACCGCCCTGCAACGCCTGCAGCAACAAACGCTCCAGTTGGGTATCCAGACCGATGACCTGAATCTCGCCGTTGCCCGGGAACCACTGCTGCGTGATCGCCCGGCCCAGCGCCACCCGCACCACGGTGGTCAGCTCATAAGGATCGCTTTGCGCCGGGGCATGCTCCGCCAGCGTTTCGACGATGGTGCGCATATCGCGGATAGAAACACGCTCGGCCAGCAGGTTTTGCAGCACCTTGTGCAGCGTGGTCAGTGATACCACGCCCGGCACGAAGTCTTCGGTCAGTTTCGGCATCTCCTGCGACACGCGATCCAGCAACTGTTGGGTTTCCTGGCGGCCAAACAGCTCGCTGGCGAACTGGCCGATCAGGTGATTAAGATGCGTCGCCACTACGGTGCTGGCTTCCACCACGGTAAAGCCCTGGATCTGCGCCTGCTCGCGCAATGCGCTGTCGATCCACACCGCCTCGAGCCCAAAGGCCGGATCGACGGTTTTGTCTCCCGCCAGCTCCCCCACGGCATTGCCGGGGTTGATCGCCAGCCAGCGGCCCGGCTGCGCTTCACCGCTGCCGATCTCGACGCCTTTCATCAGGATGCGGTAGCTGGCAGGCGGCAGTTCCAGGTTGTCGCGAATGTGTACTACCGGCGGCAGATAGCCCATGTCCTGCGCAAATTTCTTGCGAATACCGCGGATACGCCCCAGCAGCTCACCGTTTTGTTGAAAATCGACCATCGGAATCAACCGATAGCCCACCTCCATCCCCAGCGGGTCTTCCAACTGCACGTCGGCCCAGCTGGCTTCGGCGGCCTGCGGGTTCTCCGGCATCACCGGCGCCTCCACCGTTTTCGGTGCCTGTTGTTCACGGCCTCGCAGCCACCAGGCCAGGCCCAGCAAAGCGGCGGTAAACAGCAGGAACACCAGGTTCGGCATGCCCGGTACCAGGCCCAACAGCCCCAGCACCCCGGCGCTCAGCAGCATCACGCGCGGATTGTTGAACAGCTGGCCCACCATCTGCTCGCCGACGTCCTGATCGGTCGCGACGCGGGTGACGATAACGCCGGCGGCGGTGGAGATCACCAACGCCGGGATCTGCGCCACCAGGCCGTCGCCGATGGTCAGCAGCGTATAGCTTTCCGCCGCCGCCCCCAGCTCCATGCCGTGTTGCACCACGCCGACCAACAGGCCGCCGACCACGTTCAGCACCATAATCATCAGGCCGGCGATGGCGTCGCCGCGCACGAATTTACTGGCGCCGTCCATTGAGCCGTAGAAATCGGCCTCTTGAGTGACTTCGGCGCGGCGTTTCTTCGCTTCGTCCTCGCCGATCAACCCGGCGTTCAGGTCGGCGTCGATCGCCATCTGCTTGCCCGGCATGCCGTCCAGGACGAAACGCGCGCCCACTTCGGCGATACGCCCGGCCCCCTTGGTGATGACCATGAAGTTGATCAACACCAGGATGATGAACACCACGATACCGATGGCGAAGTTGCCGCCCACCAGGAAATGGCCGAAGGCCTCCACCACGCGGCCGGCGGCGGCGGAACCGGTGTGCCCTTCCAGCAAGATGATGCGCGTCGACGCGACGTTGAGCGACAAACGCAGCAGCGTGGAGAACAGCAGGATGGTCGGGAAGGCGGCGAATTCGAGCGTGCGCTGGGTGAACATCGCCACCAGCAGCACCATGATCGACAGCGCGATGTTGAAGGTAAACAGCAGGTCGAGGATAAACGCCGGCAACGGCAACACCATCATCGACAGGATCAGCAGGATCAACACCGGGCCGGCCAATACCTGCCACTGCGTATCTTTAAAATTGCCCGGCAAACGAAGCAGGGAGGCCAAATTAGCCATCAGAGTCACTCTCTTTTGCAAAATCCAGTGCTTCCGGCACCGGTAAACGTTCAGGTTTTTTCGGGATCAGGCCGCCCTCGCGCCGCCAGCGGCGCAGTTGGTACACCCAGGCCAGCACTTCGGCGACCGCGGCATACAGGGTGGCCGGGATATGTTGTCCAATCTCGCTGTGCCGATACAGCGCGCGCGCCAGCGGCGGCGCCTCCAGCATCGGGATGCGATGCTCAGCACCGAGCTCGCGAATGCGTAAGGCGATTTCGCCGGCCCCTTTGGCCAGCACCTTCGGCGCGCTCATTTTTTTGTCGTTGTACTGCAACGCGACGGCGTAGTGCGTCGGGTTGGTGACGATCACGTCCGCCTTGGGCACATCGGCCATCATGCGGCGCCGGGCGATCGCCCGCTGCTGCTGACGAATGCGCCCCTTGACGTGCGGGTCCCCTTCCTGGTCTTTGAATTCGTCGCGAATATCCTGCTTGGTCATCTTCAGCTTTTTGAAGTGGCTCCACAGCTGGTAGAACACGTCGAACGCCACCATCGGCGTCAATCCCAGCACCACCAGAAAACCGCAGAACAGAATCATCTGCAGCGCATTGCCCAACGCGTCGAGCGGCTGCTGGGTCATCAGATGCAGCATTGCCGCCCAGTTATGCCAGAGATAGAGGCCGGTCACCCAGCCGACCAGCGTCGCTTTCAGGATCCCTTTCAGCAGCTCGGCCAGCACCTGGCTGGAAAAGATACGCTTCAAGCCCGACAGCGGGTTCAGCCGCTTCAGGTCGAATTTGATCGACTTGCCGCTGAACAGAATGCCCCCCAACAGCATCGGCGCGGCGAGCGCCACCAGCACCAGCCCCGCCATGATTGGCAACAGCGCCAGCACCGCCTGGCGCAGCAACATACCCAGCTGCCGCAGCATCTGTTTATCGTTGCTGACCATGCCGTGGTCGAAGTTCAACCCCTGCGTGAGCATCGCCGCCAGCTGTTGCGCCATGTTGCTGCCGGACATCAGGATGATCGCCAGGCCTGAGAGCAGCATCAGTACCGAGGTCAGTTCGCGGGAACGCGGGATCTGGCCGTCTTCACGCGCCTTTTCCAGCCTGTGGGGCGTGGGGGCCTCGCTTTTTTCCAGATCGCTGTCTTCAGCCACGAAACGCCGTTCCTGTGTCGGGAGGGTAAAGAATGGCGGTCAGCATGCCAAAAAATTGGCGATGTCATTGACGGAACAACGGGGGAAAAGGCGGGTTATTTAGGGGATGAGACCATCAGGGAGACGTTACAACCAATTTTCCAGCCGCAAACCCTCAACGCGCTCAAATTCGCGTCGATTATTGGTCACCAGGATCAATCCTTCGCTGCGCGCATGCCCGGCGATATGTAGATCGTTTACGCCAATAGGCGTTCCCTGGCGTTCCAGCGCAGCCCGGATGTTGCCGTAGTGCGATGCCGCTTTGGCGCTGTAATCGAGAATGTCCAATCGGGAGACAAAATCCTCAACGACTCTGGCGTTCACCGCTGGCCGAGCGCTTTTCTCCACCCCGTGAACCAATTCGCCATAGGTGATCGACGAAATGACCATTTTACCTGCATAGCGATTGAATGCCTCCAGCACTTCCAGCGGCCGGCGCTTAATGACATAGATAACAATGTTGGTGTCCAGCATATGGCTGAACATCAAAAATCTTCCCGCTCGCGTTGGTGCTGTCCGGCACGTTCATTAAGGAAATCATCGCTCACCTCATTTTCCGCACAGAAGAAGCTGTCCCAGGTATTCTCCAGGGGGGCAAGAATGCGCTCTTTGCCCACTACGCGGACGGTCACTTTAGAAACGGTATCAGGGAAACGCACCTCTGCAGGCAAGCGTACAGCCTGTGTCCGATTATTGGTAAAGACAGAACCTAACGTCATGGCGACCTCCTTTAACTGGAGTACAAATTATAACCGCCATGATGTATATAGCAATGCTATATACATTAATCTTTGCGGGACACCGCGCAACTTTCGGGGCGCGCCGTCGCGCGCCCCGAAAAGCCTTAGAAACCGAGGCTGTCGAGCAGATCGTCGACCTGCGCCTGGTTGGCGATCACGCCGACGCCGTTCTGGTCGAGCTGCGGGCCGTTCAGCAGGCTGTCGTTCGGCCGTTTTTCCTTCACCGGTTGCTCCGGCATGTTTTCCATCAGCACCATCAGCAGCTGCTTTTCGATCTCCTGCACCACGTCCATCATGCGCTTGATCACCTGACCGGTCAGATCCTGGAAGTCCTGCGCCATCATGATTTCCAGCAGCTGGGCATTGGTGAAGGCCGTATGGCCCGGCACCTGATCCAGATACTGGCGCGTGTCGTTAACCAGAGAACGCGCGTCGTCCAGTTCGATAGGATTGGCGAACCACTCGTCCCAGCGCCCTTTCAACGCGTTCGCGCCGGATTCCAGCTCCGCCTGGCGCGGTTGCGCCGCCTCCACGCAGTTCAACGCCCGTTCCGCCGCCTGCGCCGTCATGGTTACGACATAGTCAAGACGGTCGCGCGCATCCGGGATCGCTTCTGCCGCCTGGGCGATCGCCTGATCGAGCCCCAGTTCACGCATGCTGTCGCGCAGCATTCGGGTCAGTTGGCCGATGCGGGAGATGATCTCTCCCGCGGTCGCTGCATCGCTGGCAGGCATTGGAATGTCTCTCATCGCCCTCTCCTTACATGCCCAATTTTTCAAAAATCTTGTTGAGCTTTTCTTCCAGCGTCGCCGCCGTAAATGGTTTCACTACATAACCGCTGGCGCCGGCCTGCGCCGCCGCGATGATATTCTCTTTCTTGGCTTCCGCCGTCACCATCAGTACCGGCATCGCGGCCAGCGCGCTGTCGGCGCGAATGGTCTGTAACAGTTCGAGCCCGTCCATGTTCGGCATGTTCCAGTCGGACACCACAAAGTCGAAACCGCCGGCGCGCAGCTTGTTCAGCGCATCCGCGCCGTCTTCAGCTTCTTCGACGTTGTTGAAGCCCAGCTCTTTGAGCAGATTTCTGACGATGCGGCGCATGGTGGAAAAGTCGTCCACAACCAGAAATCTGAGGTTCTTGTCTGCCATTGTTACTCCTGAAATAGTTAACCGTTTAATGATGCAAAACCGCAGGCCACCGCGCGGCGAACCTGGGTCATATCGCCGCCGGGTAAACCCTGCGGACTAAAATCAAATGCGCAATGCCTGGCCGCCGGAAATCTGCGCCAACATGCGCTGGCTCATCCTGTCCAACTCGACCACTTCGCTGACGCCGCCGCTGGCGATCGCCTCGCGCGGCATGCCGAACACCACACAGCTCGCCTCGTTCTGCGCCAGGGTATACGCCCCGGCGCGGTGCATCTCCAGCATCCCTGCCGCGCCGTCGTTGCCCATGCCGGTGAGGATCACCCCCACCGCATTGCGGCCGGCATATTGCGCCACCGAACGGAACAACACATCGACAGACGGACGATGGCGGTTGACCGCCGGGCCGTCATGCAGCTTCACCTGATAGTTGGCACCGCTGCGCGCCAGCTCCAGGTGGCGGTCCCCCGGCGCGATGTAGGCGTGGCCCGGCAGCACGCGCTCGCCGTCCTCCGCTTCTTTCACCGTGATCTGACACAGCTTGTTCAGCCGCTCGGCGAACGAACGGGTGAAACCGGGCGGCATGTGCTGGGTGATCAGCAGCGCCGGGCTGGTCGCCGGCAGCGGCTGCAGCACCTGGCGGATCGCTTCGGTGCCGCCGGTGGAAGCGCCGATGGCGATCAGTTTTTCACTGCTCAGCAGCGGCGCGTGGCTGAGGATCGCCGGCGCAGGGCTGTTGGAACGCTGCGGCAGGCGCGCCTTGGCAGCGGTGCGGATCTTCTCGGCAATCAGCTCGCTGTAGGCCAACATGCCTTCGCGAATGCCGAGCTGCGGTTTGGTCACAAAGTCCACCGCGCCCAGCTCCAGCGCACGCAGCGTGATCTCAGACCCTTTGCCGGTCAGCGAAGAGACCATCACCACCGGCATCGGCCGCAGGCGCATCAGCTTCTCGAGGAAATCCAGCCCGTCCATGCGTGGCATCTCGACGTCCAGCGTCAGCACCTGAGGATTAAATTTTTTGATCAGATCGCGCGCCACCAACGGATCCGGCGCGGTCGCCACCATCTCCATGTCGGCGTGGCCGTTCACGATTTCCGTCATCAGTTGGCGCATCAGTGCCGAATCGTCTACGCATAACACTCTGATTTTACTCATTACCTCTCCTTGGTCAGCCCATACACGGTCTGCCCACGCAAGTAGAAATCCCGGCTGATTTGGCTGAAATTCTCGGAGTGGCCGGCGAACATCAGCCCCCCCGGCTTAAGTAAGGGAACGAAGCGGCGCAGGATGCGCTCCTGCGTCGCCTTATCGAAATAGATCATGACGTTGCGGCAAAAAATGGCGTCGAATTGCCCCGGCAGCGCCCACTCCGGCGCCAGCAGGTTCAGCGGCTGGAAGTTCACCCGCGCCGCCAGTTCCGGCCGCACGCGCACCAGCCCCTGATGCGGCCCGGTGCCGCGCAGGAAATAGCGCTGCATTTGGGTCGGCGTCAGGGTGCGCAGATCTTCCTGGCGGTAAACGCCCGCCTCCGCTTTTTCCAGCACCTGCGTATCGATGTCGCTGGCCCAGACCTGGCAACTGCCGGCCCGCTGGCCCAATGCATCGCTCAACGTGATGGCGATCGAATACGGTTCTTCGCCGGTCGAGGCCGCGGTGCTCCAGACGCTGTAGCCGTTCGGCCGCGAGCGCGCGTGTTCCGCCAGGATCGGGAAGTGATGCGCCTCGCGGAAAAAGGCCGTCAGGTTGGTGGTTAGCGCGTTGATGAACGCCTGCCACTCCGCGCTGTTCGGGTCGCTTTCCAGCAGCGCCAGATAGTCGCCGAAATCGTGCAATCCCAACAGCCGCAAACGGCGCACCAGGCGGTTGTAAACCATCTCGCGCTTATGCTCCGCCAGCACGATACCGGCGCGTTGATAAATCAACTGGCTGATACGGCGAAAATGCACGTCCGACAGCGGCAGGCGCTGCACCATTTGCGTCAACATCGACGCAGTATCCCGGTTAGAAGTTGACGGCGCCTGTTTCATGCCACCTCACCGGGGAAAAACGTGCTGCTTATGCGGTTTAACAATCTTGGGCTTCCTTTACCACAGGTGAAACTGCGTTGCTGCTGTTACCTGGCGCGACGAAGTTATCGTCCGCCAGACGGAATACCGCGACCGCGTCGGCCAGGGTAATAGCCTGCTCTTCCAGCGCGGTGGCGGCAGAAGCGGACTCTTCCACCAGCGCGGCGTTCTGCTGGGTGACCTGATCCATCTGGGTCACCGCCTGCGTCACCTGCTCGATGCCGCGGCTCTGTTCATCCGAAGCCGACGCGATCTCGCCCATGATGTCGGTCACGCGGGTCACCGAACGCACGATGTCCTGCATGGTGGCGCCGGAGTTTTCCACCAGCACCGAGCCGTGTTTGACGCGGCTGACCGATTCATCGATCAGCCCCTTGATCTCTTTCGCCGCCTGCGCGCTGCGGCTCGCCAGGTTGCGCACTTCGCCGGCAACCACGGCGAAACCGCGCCCCTGTTCGCCGGCGCGCGCCGCTTCCACCGCCGCATTGAGCGCCAGAATGTTGGTCTGGAAGGCGATGCCGTCAATCACGCTGGTGATGGCGCCGATTTTCTGCGAACTGTTGGCGATGTCGTGCATGGTGGTCACCACGTCGCCGGCCAGTTCGCCGCCCTTGGCCGCGGTGGCCGAGGCGTCACGCGCCAGCTGAGAAGCCTGCCGCGCATTGTCGGCGTTCTGTTTCACCGTGGCGGTCAGCTGTTCCATGCTGGCGGCGGTTTCTTCCAGCGAAGCGGCCTGCTGCTCGGTGCGGGAAGAGAGATCGTTATTGCCTTCGGAGATCTCCTGCAGGCCGATCAGAATCGACTCCGCGCCGTCGCGCACGGCGCCGACGGTGCCGATCAGCGACTGCTGCGTGCGTTGCAGGCTGGCGAACAGCATGCTGATTTCATTGCGGCCATACACCTGAATCGGCGTCGCCAAATCGCCGGCGGCGATGCGTTCAAAGTGGCTGCGGATTTGGTTCAGCGGCTGTACCAGCATGGTGCGTAACCACCACATGGCGCTGCCGGTCACCACGATCAGCATCAAGACCGCCCCCGCCAGCATCAGGCCCGCCAGCGTGAAGGAGAACTGGTTGGCGTCTCTGGCTTCGCTGATGTCGCCGTTGACCAACTGCAGGTACTGCACGAAGTCGGCTTCGAACAGGTCCTGGGTTTTCTGCGTCGGCTGGTCCATAAATGCCTGCAGCTCCCCTTTCTCCAGGAAGTCGATCAGCTCACGCAGCGCGCCGCGCAGCCGCTCGTAGCTGGCCTTGGTGGTTGCCGTCTGCTGACGCTGTTGCTCACTGCTGCGCTCAACCGCCATGAACTGATTGAAATAGAGATCGGCCTTCTGCAGCGAACTGCGGGCGCTACTCATCAATTCGTTCACCTGCTCCTGTGGCAGTTTCAGCGCCGCACGGGTGCCGGCGCGGTTCAGCGTATTGCGCGCCTGCAACAGCGACACCCAGCTCAGGCTGAGCGAATCGCGCTGCTGGCTGCCAAGGGTGATGATGTCGAGGTTGTGGTTATCGGAACGAAACGCGGAATACGACAGGCCGCTGCTAGCCAACTGCAGAACGCAGAAGGTCATCAACAACAGGAACAAGCTGGTAGAGATACGGATTCGGTTAAACACTGTGAACCTCCTTGCAGCCGGCCGGCGACCGGCCTACGTAGGGAAAAGGGCCTCTGCGAGAGAGGCCCGATACCGGTCAGAACGTTTCCCAGTTATCCTGCAGATCGCTGGCGTTCATTTTCTTATGATTGATTACCGGTGTTACCGTCGCCTTGCTGGTGACAGGCGCTTTAAACTCTTCCTGGCCTTCCGGCCTCAGGCGGAATACCGCCACCGACTGGGTCAGCATGCTGGCCTGTTCTTCCAGCGCCGCCGCCGCCGAGGCGGATTCTTCCACCAACGAGGCGTTCTGCTGGGTCACGCGGTCCATTTCCGCTACCGCCTGGCCAACCTGATCGATACCGCGGCTCTGTTCGTCAGAAGCCGAGGCGATTTCGCCCATGATGTCGGTCACGCGGGTAACGGCATTGACGATGTCGCCCATGGTTTCGCCGGCGCTCTCGACCAATACGGAACCCATATCGACGCGGCTGACCGAGTCTTCGATCAAGCCTTTGATCTCTTTGGCCGCCTGTGCGCTGCGCTGCGCCAGGTTGCGCACTTCACCGGCCACCACCGCGAAGCCGCGGCCCTGCTCGCCGGCACGCGCCGCTTCCACCGCGGCGTTCAACGCCAGGATGTTGGTCTGGAAGGCGATGCCGTCGATCACGCCGGTGATATCGGCGATTTTCTGCGAGCTGCCGGCGATGTCGTGCATGGTCTGCACCACGTTGGCCACGACTTTGCCGCCTTTCTGCGCGGTTTCGGAGGCGCTCAGCGCCAGCTGTGAAGCCTGACGGGCGTTTTCGGCGTTCTGTTTTACCGTGGCGGTCAGTTGCTCCATGCTGGCGGCGGTCTCTTCCAGCGAAGCGGCCTGCTGCTCGGTGCGGGAGGAGAGATCGTTGTTGCCCGCGGCGATTTCCGACGCGCCGCTGTAGATGGCGTCCGCGCCCTGACGCACGCCGCTGACGGTTTCGATCAGTTCGCTTTGCATGTGTTTCAGGCTGGCCGCCAGCACGCCCATTTCGTTGCGGCTGGTGACGACGATCTGCTGAGTCAGGTCGCCGGCGGCGATCTGTTTGATGTGGTCAATCATGCGGTTCAGCGGACGCACCAGGATATGATGGATGCCGGTCCAAACGAGCACGATCACGGCCAACACGACCAGCAACACGATCACCAGCGTCCAAATGGCCGAGGAGAACGACTTGTTGCTGTCTTCTACCGCGCCTTGGTACAGCTTGTCGTTTTGTGCCAGGTAGGTGTTGTAGATCTGCTCGAAGCCGTCCTGATAGCTTTGTGTCGGTTGATCGAAGAAAGCATTGATTTTGCCTTCGCCCAACAGCTGAATCAGTTCGGTCAAAGCACCGTGCAAGATGTCATACTGTTGCTTGAGCTTTTCCGCGGACTGCGCGTCCTGACGCGGATCGAGAGGAATTTTTTCATAGGCGGCGTAATGCTGTTCCGCAACCGTCAGCATGCTCTTCGCCGAAGTCAACAGATCGGTGACGCTGGCACCGCTGCCGATTTTGTTGGTATCCATCATGTAACGAATACCCGCTCGGTTCAGGGTATTACGAGTCTGCAGCAGGTTGACCCAGCTTTCGTTCAGTTCAGACTGCTGCTGACGAATCGTCTGCAGTACGGCAAAGTTCTCTTTATCATTCTTGAGCGAGGAGAAAAAGAGTCCGCCCGAAATCAACTGCAAGGCGCCAAACAACACCAACACCAGCAACAGGCTGGTGACCACCTTCATACGATTTAACATGATTTCCCTTGTTGAAGCCCGCGCAGACAGGCTCTGATGACGTTGAATGTGAGAGTTATCGGCGCCGTGCGGCAAAACTTTATGCGGGAAAGTAACTATTTTTAGTGGGGGTTCCGGGCGCGGCCTGCGGCGTCGCAACAGGTCAGGAAGAGTGATGGATGAAGGGGGCAGCGCCCTGCCCCCTGGGGTCATGAATCAGACGCTTTTCGCCACGCTGTCGACCAGCGACATCTCTTCGCTGCTCAGCAGCTTTTCGATATCCACCAGGATCAGCATGCGCTCGCCCAGCGAACCGAGACCGGTGAGGTATTCGGTCGCCAGCGTCACCGCGAACTCCGGCGCCGGGCGGATCTGCTCGGCAGTCAGCGACAACACGTCCGAAACGCCATCGACCACGATGCCCACCACGCGCTGGCCAAAGTTCAGCACGATCACCACGGTGTTTTCATCGTAAGACACGCTTTGCTGCGAGAATTTCACCCGCAGATCGATGATCGGGACAATCACGCCGCGCAGGTTGGTAACACCCTTGATGAACGCCGGCGTGTTGGCGATGCGGGTCACCTGATCGTAGCCGCGAATTTCCTGCACCTTGAGGATATCGATGCCGTACTCCTCGTTGCCCAGGGTAAAAATCAGAAACTCTTGCCCTACCGTTTCGCCAGCCAATTTGCTGACGGCTGCCAATCCTGCCATATCATTCACCTTTTAAATCAATAAACTCATTATTATGCGGCGGCGTCCGTCAGACGCTTTTCACGGTTCAAGGTTTGCAACGCCGAGACATCGACGATCAAGGCCACGCTGCCGTCGCCCAAAATGGTCGCGGCGGAGATGCCCGGCACTTTGCGGTAGTTGCTTTCCAGATTCTTCACCACCACCTGATGCTGGCCAATCAGCTGATCCACCAGCAACGCATAGCGGCGGCCGGCGCTTTGCAGGATAACGACGATGCCCTGCGTGGCGTCGGTTTTGGCGCCGTCCACTTCAAATACCCGATACAGCTCCACCAGCGGCAGGTATTCGCCGCGTACCTGCAGCACGCGTTCGCCCCCGGCCAACGGATGCAGATCTTCCGCCTGCGGCTGCAGCGATTCCATCACCGCGTTCAGCGGCAGGATAAAGACTTCGTCGTTCACCTTGACCGACATGCCGTCGAGGATCGCCAGCGTCAGCGGCAGCAGGATGCGGATGGTGGTGCCTTTACCGGCCTGCGAACGGATCTCGACGTGGCCGCCCATCTCCTGAATATTCCGTTTCACCACGTCCATGCCGACGCCGCGGCCGGAAACGTCGGTCACCTGCTCGGCGGTGGAGAAGCCCGGCGCGAAGATCAGCATGCCGACCTCTTCGTCGCTCATGCTCTCGCTCACCGCCAGCCCTTGCGATGCGGCCTTGGCGAGAATTTTTTCGCGGTTCAGACCGGCGCCGTCGTCGATGACTTCAATACAGATGTTGCCGCCCTGGTGTTCGGCCGACAGCACCAGATTGCCCACCGCCGACTTGCCGGCGGCGATGCGGGTGGCCGGCTCTTCGATACCGTGATCGAGGCTGTTGCGCACCAGGTGCGTCAACGGATCGATAATGCGTTCGATCAGGCTCTTGTCCAGTTCGGTCGAGCTGCCTTGCAGCGTCAGCTCCACCTGTTTGTTCAGCTTGCCGGCCAGATCGCGCACCAGACGCGGATAGCGGCTGAAGACGTATTCCATCGGCATCATGCGGATCGACATCACCGATTCCTGCAGATCGCGCGCGTTACGCTCCAGCTGGCTCATGCTGTTCAGCAGATCGCCGTGGTTCACCGGATCGAGCGTGCCGGAGCGCTGCGCCAGCATCGACTGGGTGATCACCAGCTCGCCCACCAGGTTGATCAGCTGATCCACTTTTTCCACCGCCACACGAATGCTGGTGGACTCGCTCGCCTTGGCGCGCGCTTTTGGCGCTTCCCCCGCTGCGGCGGCCGGTTTGGCGGCAGGCGGCGCGGCGTTCGTGGCCGACGCTGGCTCCGGCGCGGCGACCGCTGCCGGTAAGCTCGCTTCTGCAATGGCCGGTTCGCTTTGCGTCGGCGTCGAGAAGCTGATTTGTTCCGGTTCCAGCACGAAGCACAAAACGGCGCTGATGTCGTCTTCGCTGGCGGAGGTGAGCAACGTCACGTCCAGACTGTGTTCCGTCTGATGAGGATCTTTAACCTCGCCCAGGTTGCCCAGCTCTTCCAACATCAAGGGGATTTCACTGGCTTTCAGCCCGTTCAGGCTGATGCGCATGCCGCCTTCGATCGCCGCCGGCGCAGCAGCCGGCTTCTCGACAGGCAGCTGAACGGCCGGTTGAGCCGCAGGCGCCTCCTGCTGCTGTTGCGCCTCCAACGCCAGCTGGCGCAGCGCCTGGCAAATGTATTCAAAGCTTTCGGCGTCAGGCTGTTGCGAGGTTTTATAGGCGTCCAGTTGCTCCTGCATAATGTCTTTGGTTTCCAGAAACAGGTTGATAATCTCGGTGCTCAGGCTCATTTCCTGGCGTCTTGCACCGTCCAGCAGGTTCTCCAGCAGGTGGGTGGTTTCCTGCAGCACCGAAAAGCCAAAGGTCGCCGCACCGCCCTTGATCGAGTGCGCCGCACGGAAGATGGCGTTCAACGGCTCGATATCGGGGGCCAGCGGATCCAGCTCCAGCAGGTGTTGCTCCATGTCGGCCAGCAACTCGTCCGCCTCATCAAAGAAGGTCTGATAAAAATCGCTAATGTCCATGCTCACGGGGTCACCTCTGGCTGTGAGTCGCGGTTAGTCGGTGCGGGTGCGGCCGCCGGTTGCTCCGGCGCTTGGCCGGTCGGGGCTATCGCCGGGGATGCCTGCGATTGGGAGACGGGATCCGTCGCCGGCGGCATAGCTTGTTCGGTCGGCGTTACCGCCTGGGGTTCCGGCGTTTGGCTGGCCGGCGCAGTCGCCGACGGCGCCAGCTGTTTCAGGCTGTCCGGCTGGGCGATATCCATCGCGTTGCTTTCGGCATTTTCATGTTCGATGCCTTCTTGCGTTTGCTTATTCAGCACCAGCACGGTGATGCGACGGTTAATCGCGTCATCGGCGCCGTGCTGTTTCAGGCTCATGGTGGCCGCCATGCCCACCACCCGCAACACCTTGCCTTCCGCCAGGCCGCCGGCGATCAGCTCGCGTCGGGAGGCGTTGGCGCGATCGGCCGACAGTTCCCAGTTGCTGTAGCCGCGCTCGCCGGTGGCGTAAGGGATATCATCGGTGTGGCCGGACAGGCTGATCTTGTTCGGCAAATCGTTGAGGATCGGCGCTATCGCCCGCAGAATATCGCGCATATAGCTCTCGACTTGCGCGCTGCCGGTTTTGAACATCGGCCGGTTTTGGCTATCGATAATCTGAATGCGCAACCCCTCGTCCATCATGTTGATCAGCAGATGCGGGCGCAGCGCCTTCAGGCGCGGATCGGACTCAATCAACTCATCCAGCTTTTCGCGCAGCTTGTTCAGGCGCAGCTCTTCGGCGCGCTTGTCCGGCGAATCGACCTGCTTTCTCACCAGGCCGTGCTGCTGAGTAGGATCGTCGCCGCCGCCCGGGATCGGGCTGCTTTCGGAACTGCTCTTGTCGCCGCTGGTCAGAGCGACCTTGAGCGGCGTGCGGAAATATTCGGCGATTTGCGTCAGCTCCTGCGGGCTGGCGATCGCCAGCAGCCACATCACCAGGAAGAACGCCATCATCGCCGTCATAAAGTCGGCATAAGCGATCTTCCAGGAGCCGCCGTGATGGGCGGCATGATGCGACTTGCGCTTTCTGACCAGAACGACCGGATGATTCTGTTTCATGCTTCTTCTTCTTCCGTCGCCTGCTGCGCCGGCGCTTTCACGCGGCGCACGTGTTCTTCCAGCTCAACGAAAGAAGGACGTTCGGTGGTATACAGCGTTTTACGGCCAAACTCGACCGCGATCTGCGGCGCGTAACCGTTCAGGCTCGACAGCAGCGTGACCTTGATGCACTGCATCATCTTGACGTTTTCGGCGCTCTTCTGGCGCAGCAACGTGGCCAGCGGCGAGATGAAGCCGTAGGCCAGGAGAATACCGAGGAAAGTACCGACCATGGCGTTAGCGATCAGCGCGCCCAGTTCCGCAGCCGGCCGATCGGCCGAAGCCAGGGCGTGCACCACCCCCATCACCGCCGCGACGATACCGAACGCAGGCAAGGAGTCGCCTACCATCGCCAGGCTGCCGGCGGGCACTTCACTTTCCTGCTCGTAGGTTTCGATCTCTTCGTCCATCAGCGCTTCGATCTCGAACGCATTCATATTGCCGCTCACCATCAGCCGTAAATAGTCGGTAATGAACTCCACCAGGGTGTTATCGGCAAGGATGCGCGGATAATTAGAGAAAATTTCACTTTCTTGCGGATTATCAATATCGAATTCGAGCGACAGCATGCCCTGCTGGCGCGATTTGGCCAGCAGGCGGAACAACAGCGCCATCAGATCCATATACAGATCTTTGTTGTATTTGGAACGGCGCATCAGCCGCGGCAGCGCGCGCAGCGTGGCTTTGATCGCCTTGCCGTTGTTGCCGACGATGAAGGCCCCGACCCCCGCCCCGCCGATAATCAGAAATTCCGCCGGCTGATACAACGCACCGAGATGACCGCCCACGATCAGGTAGCCGCCAAACACCGCACCCAATACCACGAGATAACCCAAAATAACTAGCACACGCATTCCTTAAATTAACAATGTGGATGGAAGGTGGGGCAAACGCGCCCTGGCGCGACAGACCAGGCTGCATGTCTGGGGGCGGCATGCCGCCCCTGCGTATCACACGTCGGTATTCATTGCCGAGAGCCGGCAATGTGGCGGCTCAAATGGCGCGTTTGACCTGCTCGTCCAGCAGTTGAGGAATAATATCGGCCAGTTGCGGCGAAAGTTTACGTCTTTTTACGGCGCGGGATGGGGGTTGGCATAAACTGCAGATGAAACCATTCAGCGGCTGATGCGCATGAGTGATAAATGCGCCGCCACAGCAGCTGCAGGCAGAGAGCTGCAACATGCCGCTATCGACGAAGCGCACCAGCGTCCAGGCACGGGTCAGCGCCAGCAACGGCGCCTCGCCGGCCTGCTGCGGACACTGCTCGAGATAGAGGCGATAGGCTTTGATCACGGCCTCCACCCCGCTGCACTGCCCGCTTTTCATCAGAAACAGGTAGGCGTTGTAAAACATCGACGAGTGAATATTTTGTTCCCAGGTCATAAACCAGTCGGTTGAGAACGGTAACATTCCTTTTGGCGGCGGGCTGCCGCGTAACTCCTTGTAAAGTTTAATCAAGCGCCCACGGCTGAGCTGAGTTTCGCTCTCCAGCATCTGCAATCGGGCTCCCAGCGAAATCAGCTCCATGGCGAGCTGAATGTCCTTGGCTTCTTGAACGATACTTTTCTCAACCATCATCAGGCTCTTTTCTTCGTCGGGCTAGCGTCTTTACTCGATAGCTCTTGCAGTAAATGGCTTGATAGCAAAATGCCGGTATGGATTTGTTGCAGATCGTCGACGCGCGACTCTTTGGTCAGGCGTTCGATGGTCTGGCTTTCGTTAAAGCGGAAGTGGCAAACCAGCTGGTTGGTCTCGGCCAGCTTAACCATTTGCGGCAAAGTCAGCTGTGCCAGCGCATCGGCCATGGTTTCATCAATACCAAGGCGGAACATCGCGGACGCTTTTTCATCGTTAATCAAACGCTGTGCTAAAAGTAAATATGACAGATTGATGTCATAAATATGCTTAAGTAATTCAGACGTACCCATATTCCCCATCCCGACAGACTATGTTTAAAAACATACGCTGGGTGATAAATTTTATCGCCCGTGACTTGGGTTGTTTCCCAAAGTTGGCAAATTAATCGCTCAAAAACGACTGCTATAATTTTCGACAATCGCTAAATTCGACCACTGTTCAGTATTTGCTACGAGCGTAAACCAACGTGTATGGATGTACAGCATTCTGCTTCGATAGTGTTTAGTCACCATGAAACTATTTTTACAAATTTAATAAGATTATTCCTAAAGCAGCGCAACTCTACCCCCGAACCATTAGCACACACAATGTAAGTGAGAGGCAATTTTAAATACAATGTGACATAGATCACAAAAATAAAAAATAATTAAGCCAAATACACCCAAATACGCTCACTTATTGACCGTCATTTTGCTCATAAAATAACCATAGGTAAAAAAACGTCTTAAAAACAATGTTTATGCGCCAAAAAATTATCTTTTTTAGATCAATTCGAACAAAAGCATCACCAAACCAAAATAACAGAACAAAAATCTGCATATAGGCAACAAACTCAGTATAAATAACCATTTGAGTTACTGAAAAATATCCAAGCTGAAAAATAACCAATGTAAACTATGAGGTTATTAGCTATCGGATTTGACTTAAGCCCTCAGCCTGAGGCTGTTCTAATTTTCAACATCAGGTGATTAAGGCTTATCAATGATTCGTAGGCGTAGTGAACAAGCTAACAGACGTAACGATATGTTTCCGTATTAGCACGATGCAAGAATATTTTTTCTGAGTTAAATTCCCCCAAAACGCCATATCGGCAGAAATTCATAAAACTTTAATGCTTTTTATTTCTTTTTCTGTTGCCGTTATAATTATTCCCCAGGTGAATAAATTATTAACCAGCCCCCCATTCCCCTCCCTTCATCGCGATAAAATAAAACGCAGTTTTGTTTTACTCTTCATATTTCTCCATCGAGAAAAACGGCTTTTCAACGCAAGCGGCGGCAACAAACACCGCGTAATGCCGTTGCGCCTCTTAGGGCAGGTGAAGAAAACGCCGCAAAACGACGGCGCGAACTTGCGCGCAGCAGGAACCGCGGTGCTTCTGCCGCCATCCCGTGCAGCCTCGCTCTGAGACTTTCCCTATTTCTTCATTTATCAGCAGGATGAGATTGCTGACGGCGCACGGGCATATTATGATTTATCAAAGCGCCGCCACGGGCGGCGCGACATCATTACCCAGTGCAATTTATCTACTTGAAATGATTTTTGTCAGGTCGTACATCGCTGCCTCGACGGCGCCGCCGTGAGCCGCCGATGTGTTATTCACCCGGCTTTAACTATTAACAGGCTATATTTTAATCATGACTGATACGCTCGAATATCTGCTGACATTCCGTAAATGCTCCTCTTTGGACAGCCTGGAGAAGGTGTACGACAAACTGAACTACTCCATTGAAAACGATACGGAAATGAGCAATATGTACCGTGCCGCCGACCACCGTCGCGCCGAGTTGGTGGCCGGTAAACTGTTCGATCTGGGCAAGGTGCCGAAAACGCTGTGGGCGCAGGTGCTTTAATTCAGTGAAATTACGTGCGGCAACGGTTTTATCTTTTATTGCTATATAACCGGGGCAAATTCGGCTTTTATTGCCGCGCGTGATGCGAAACACATTTATTACCCTCGCCAGGTTCTACCCTTTATCCGACGCAGTACTTCCACCAAGGCCGCCGATGCGGCAGCCTGAAACACGATGGATACAACAAGGAGTAGGATATGGGGTATCAAAACGTTCTGGTCACCGTCGCCGTTGCCCCTGACAGCCACCGCCTGGTGGAAAAGGCCGTCTCCATCGTTCGCCCTTACGGCGGCAGCATCACCTTGTTAAGCACCCTCGCCAACCCGGAAATGTACAATAATTTCGCCGGGCCGATGCTGGGCGATTTACGCTCGTTGATGGAGGAGGAAACCCGGTTGTTTATGGAAGAACTGCGTCAACGCGCCGGTTACCCGATCGCCAATACGTTGATCGTGCACGGCGAGCTGGGTGACAGCCTGGAATACGCCAGCCGCCGTCAGCCGTTCGACCTCCTGCTGTGCGGCAATCATCGTGACGGCATGATGAATAAGGTCTCCTGTTCCGCCGCCCGCTTTATCAATATCAGCCATATCGACGTGCTGATCGTTCCGCTCTAAGGCTAAGCACATTCGGTAACGTTGCCTTGCCGCCCCTGAACTAGGCTTAACGAATCTTGTTTGTCGCAACGCAAAGGAGCTTTCGATGTCCCCTTCTCAACAGAACCGCCGCTTCCTGCTGGCTTCGCGTCCGCACGGTGAACCGACGGCGGCGAACTTCCGTCTCGACACTGTCCCCGTGCCACAGCCCGGCGCCGGGCAGCTGGTGCTGCGTACCGTTTATCTGTCGCTGGATCCTTATATGCGCGGGCGCATGAGCGATGCCCCTTCCTACGCGCCGCCGGTCGAGATCGGTCAGGTGATGGTGGGCGGCACGGTATCGCGCGTCGCGGTCTCACAGCATCCCGACTTCAACGTCGGCGATTGGGTGTTGGGTTATGACGGCTGGCAAGA
The DNA here is from genome assembly GCF_003028435.1 of Serratia sp. Nf2. Lineage (NCBI taxonomy): Bacteria > Pseudomonadati > Pseudomonadota > Gammaproteobacteria > Enterobacterales > Yersiniaceae > Serratia > Serratia sp. Nf2. The sequence continues at coordinate 668,730 of NZ_PYTW01000001.1, forward strand.
TTATGCCCTGTCCGACGGTAGCGGCCTGCGCAACCTCGGCCCGCACCTGCCGCATCCTTCCCGCCTGCTGGGCGTGCTGGGCATGCCGGGGTTTACCGCTTACATGGGGCTGCTCGATATCGGTCAACCGCAGGCGGGTGAAACGCTGGTGGTGGCTGCCGCCAGCGGTGCAGTCGGTTCAGTGGTCGGCCAAATCGGGAAGCTGAAAGGCTGCCGCGTCGTCGGCGTTGCCGGCGGGGCGGAAAAATGCCGCTATGTGGTGGAAGAGTTGGGTTTCGACGCCTGTATCGATCACCGCGCCCCTGACTTTGCCGAACAGCTGGCGTCCGCCTGCCCTAAAGGCATCGACATCTATTACGAAAACGTCGGTGGGGCGGTGTTCGACGCCGTACTGCCGCTGTTGAACGCCAAAGCCCGCATTCCGGTATGCGGCATCATCGCCCATTACAATGCCACCGGGTTACCTGCGGGGCCGGACCGCTTGCCGCTGCTGGAAGGGCTGATCCTGCGCAAACGCATCCGTATGCAGGGCTTTATCATCTTCGACGACTACGGCTCACGCTTTGATGAGTTCCTGCAACAAATGAGCATCTGGGTCGAACAGGGGAAAATCAAGTTCCGCGAGGACATCGTCGACGGACTGGAGCAGGCGCCGCAGGCGTTTATCGGCCTGCTGCAGGGCAAAAACTTCGGCAAACTGGTGATCCGCGTCGCCGATGAATAACCCGTAGCAGGGCGTGGCGTACCACGCCCTGCTGTTAATGTACGGCACCGTCGCCGAATCGCACATCTTCCTCGACCGTCAGCGTCACCTGCACAATAGTGCGCACCGCTTCCACCATCGTCGCCAGCGCCATACTCGGCTTGCCCGGATGCGCTGCCGCCAGTGCATGGCTGTACGGAATATGCACGAATCCGCCCCTGACCCTCGCGTGCTGCGTCTCGAGATAGTGCCGCAGACCGTAAAAAATATGGTTGCAGTTATAGGTACCTGCCGTATAAGAGACCGCCGCCGGGATCCCCTGTCGGCGCAGCTGCTGCACTGCGGCCTTGACCGGCAACGTGCTGAAATACCCCACCGGCCCGCCGGCCACCACCGGTATGTCGACCGGCTGTTTACCGGCATTGTCGGGAATGCGGGCATCGATCAAATTGATGGCCACCCGTTCCAACGATATCTCGGCCCGGCCGCCGGCCAGGCCCAGACAAATCACCGCCAGCGGCTGCAGCGCCTCAATCGCCGCGATCAATTGCTGATTGGCCTCGCCCAACACGCAAGGTAGCTCGAGCACCGCGATCTCCGCGCTGGCGATACGCTCACCGGCCAACGCCTGCGCAATCTGCCAGGAAGGATTCACCGCATCGCCATCGAACGGCTCAATGCCGGTGATCAAGACTTTGTTCATCATTTCCCCTGATTGAAGGCTAAATTCGTATGCTACCAGCCTAAAGAACGCAGTATGATTCCGGAAATGGATTATCTGTATATAGAGTATTCATAAAATGAATTTAGCCAACGTCGATCTCAACTTGCTGGTGGTGTTCGAGGCGCTATATCAGACGCGCAACGTCACCGCCGCAGGCCGGCGTCTTAACCGCGCCCAGCCCTCCGTCAGCAATGCCTTGGCACGGCTGCGCACGCTGCTGAACGATCCGCTGTTTGTTCGCAGCGGCGGCGGCATGGCGCCTACGCCGCGCGCCCATCAGCTTATGCCGCAAATACAGCAGGTGCTTGAACAGATCCATCTGGCGTTGGCGCCCCCTGCCCGTTTCGACCCGGCCACCGCCGGGCAGCGGCGTTTTACGCTGGCAGCCGGCGACTATGCCGATATCCTGCTGCTGCCCGCTATCATCCGTCGGTTACGTCAGGCAGCACCCGGCATCGATATTCGCGTTTCGCGCCTGGATCGCCACAATATTTACCGGCAACTGGATCGCGGCGAGGTGGATATCGCGCTGGGAGGACACCTTTCCGGAGCGGAAAGCCACTATGTGCGCACGTTGTTTGAAGAACATCTGGTGTGTATCGCCAGCCGTTCACACCCACAGTTGGCGGATGGCCGCTGGGATCTGGCACGCTACCTCAGCCTGCCGCATGGGCTGTACGCACCGGCAGACGACGGCTCTGCCCGAGGGTTGGTCGACCGACGCCTGGCGGAAATCGGCGGTCAACGGCGCGTCGCCGTGACCTTTTCACATATTGCCGCTCTGCCGGCCGTGGTCGCCGACAGCGATCTGATCGCCACCCTGGCCGCCAGCGCGGCCCGGCATTTTTCCGATCCGCAACGCGTACGCATTCTCCCGCTGCCTGACGAGTTGGCCATCGCGCCTTTCCCCATTGAGCTGATCGCCGGCCGGCAGGCGCAACGCGACCCGGCGTTAATCTGGCTCTGTGAGCTGATAGGCCAACTCCCCTTCGCCGCCTCCTCACGTTAACGACGGCATACGCTGCATTTTCAACCGTTCAAACGCCTGTTCCCGGGCCCGTCGGTGGGCGCTGGGACGCCCACCAAATAGGAATCATCCGAATTAACATTCGCCAAATTTATATATTTGATCATCTTTAACTGGCAAATGGTAAGGATAAAAAACAGTCAGTGACTTTTTTTACGTAAAAAAAGAGTTGTTTTATAAACACGTTGACTTAAGTGTTACATATTTATTTTTTGGTATTACCAATTTTCCAATAATTTGAGATAAAAAACGATCTACCCGTATCTATATGTTTTAGGTGATAAAAAACAAGATCGTGAGCAAGTTAACGAATTGAGCATTGATCCACAAGGCTATTTTGCAAATGCAGAGCTCTATTGTAGACTGCACAAATCGTGCCTTTGTGTAAACTTTGTTAAATCTTTCGTCAGTTCCTGTCTCCATTCGTGACAGATACGCCATCGGGATCGCGCGTCAATTCTCGTGCGGTAGCTATGCCTAAAGCGGGGAATAGTATGGATCGTCTTATCATTGCGCACACACCTTTGCCCTCCCATCAGCTGTTGTTCAGAAGCCTTTCCGGCGAGGAAAAACTGGCCGGATTGTTCGAATTCGACGTCGAACTGCTCAGTCCTGACAATCGGCTCGATCTGAAAGCGCTGCTGGGACAAAAAATCACGCTGGAGCTGCGGGGCAATCCGCTGGCACCGCGTTATCTCAACGGCAATATCACGCGCATGACCCTCTCAGGACGAGAAGCCGGCGGCAACCGTTACTATATCTACCGCGCCGTGCTGCGCCCCACGCTGTGGTATCTAACGCAAAACCGCGATTTTCGCATCTACCAGGAAAAGACCGTTCCCGACATCCTGACTCAGGTGCTGGGGCAGTATCAGGTGAAAATCGATAACCGCCTGAGTTACGACTACCGTATCTGGGGGTACTGCGTGCAGTACCAGGAGAGCGATTTCGATTTCATTAGTCGCCTGATGGAACACGAAGGCATCTATTACTATTTCACGCACCAACAAGACGGCCATACGCTGGTGCTGGCTGACGCGCCGTCGGCACATCAGGAACTCGCCGGCTACGCCAGCATTCCCTATCAGCTCGCGGAAGGCGGCCTGGTGGAAAACAAAGACAGCATCAACAGCTGGAGCGTTTCTGACGCCATCACGCCCAGCCTCTATAGCCTGGATGACTACGATTTTCGCAAGCCGCGCGCGCGGTTGTTGGAGGCCCGGCAAAATCCCGCCTCGTTCGCGCAGGACAAAGCCGAGGTGTTCGACTGGCCCGGCCGTTATACCGATCACGCCCACGGCCAGTTTTACGTCAAGGTTCGCCAGCAGGAGTTCGAAGCGCAGCACGAGCAGATGAGCGGCGAAGGCAATTCGCAGGGCATTGCACCCGGCTACCGTTTTCAACTGACCCAGGCGCCGCGTATGGAAGACAACCGCACCTACCTGGTGGTCAGCGCGCATTACTTCATGCAGGAAAACAGCTACGCCAGCAACGATAACGATGTTGGCGAGCAGCGAACCGAATTTCAGGTCGTTCCGGCGGACATCAATTGGCGCCCGGCGCGCACCACGCCCTGGCCGAAAACCCATGGCCCGCAAACTGCCGAAGTGGTAGGACCGGAAGGGGAAAGCATCTGGACCGATAAATATGGCCGGGTGAAACTCAAATTCCGTTGGGATCGCCACGGCAGCGGCAATGAAACCAGCTCCTGCTGGGTGCGCGTCTCCAGCGCCTGGGCCGGCTGGAAATACGGCGGGATCCAGATCCCGCGCGTGGGTGAGGAAGTGGTGGTCGACTTTATCAACGGCGATCCGGATCGCCCTATCATCACCGGCCGCGTTTACAACGAAGACAGCATGCCGCCGTGGGATCTGCCCGGCGACGCCACTAAAATGGGCTTTATGAGCCGCAGTAAAGGCGGCGGTGCCGACAACGCCAGCTTTCTGTTCCTGGAAGACTCGCCCGGCAACGAATCGTTCGACATGCATGCCGAACGCAACATGAACATGACGGTGGAGAACGACAAGAACGTCAATATTGACGGCAGTCGCACCACCACCATCGGGCGCCAGCAGGACGACACCGTCACCGGCGACGCCACGTTCCTGTACAAAGCGAAACGCACGACTACCGTCAATGGGCTTGAAACCGCCAACCTGAACGCTCACCAGACGGTGAACATCAAAGGCGGCCGCGACCTGACGATTATCGACGGCGGCGATAAAATCGACATCACCGGCAATCAGACCTTCAAGCTTGACGGCGCGCAGACGCAAAACATTACGCAAACCCAGCATGTCACGGTGAAAGGCAACCAGACCCTCGACATTACCGAAGGGCAACAGACCAGCACCATCAAGCAGGGGCAGACGGTCAACATCACCTCCGGAGGCCAGCACACCACCATCACCGCCGGCGGGCAAATTCTGACGATTGAAGCGGGCGGTCAGACGGCCACCGTGACCGGGGATGTCACCGAAACCTACAACAACAACCAGAACACGACAATAACCGGCACGCTGACCATCAAGGCGAAAACCATCGATATCACCAGCGCGGACGGCGTCTCGGTGCAAACACCGAGCTGGAAAGATAACTGCCACGGTTGGAAATGGGTCGCGACCGGGGCCAACTTTGCCTTCTACGGATCCAATCTTTCGTTGACGGCAACCAGCCTGAAACACACGATGCTGGATATCTCGCACAACCCGCTGTCGATCAGCAAAACCAATTTCAAGCTCAGTAATGATCCCATGACGTTCACTCAGCTTGGCGCGCTGGTCACCAACGGCGCCTTACGGTTGAGCACCAAGGCGCTGGCGATCTTCTTGTAAAGGGACTCCCATGTCGAAGGCCAAAAATGTTTTCACCGTTATCGGTTTGATTTTATTGGCTCCCATCCTCAGCCTGGTGGGCTTTTTCAAATTTATCACGGTCGATATCTGGGGCTATTTCAAACATATCGGTTCGTCCCTCAGCGTGATGGAGAACGGTATTTCCGCCTCAGGGCAAATCGTCAGCATTCGCCAGACCAACCTGTGGGATGGGAATCGGCCGGTCTGCGAAGTCGAAGTCAAGTACATCGCCCAAGACGGAAAAAACCATACGGCGGTGGCGAAAGGCCCGATCAGCGTCGTGGATTTGCCGCGTTATCAGCCGGGCCATTTCATCGCGATAAAGTACGACCCGAAGAACCCAAAAAAAGCGGTGATCGAAGAGCTTTCGCGACTTTGAGCGAAAACGATCCCTTCAACCACGCGATCCGATTTCAACGTTCCGCAAACGGCTTACCGTTCATCAGTTCGCTAAATCACCTTGCATAAGGAAGTGTCACGATGGGCGCGTTCATTGCCTTTTCGACGCAGGACAGCCTCTGGGGGCAAATCCTGTTTACCTTCTTTGGCATCCTGGTTGGCTGCGTATTGCTCGCCGCGATCGGCAAAACCTTTTTGTCGGCAAGCCGAGCGGCCGCGTTGCCTGTACGGTTGCTGATCTTTGTCGCGCTGATGCTGGCGCTGCTGAAATACAACCAGCAGGTGATGTCTGCGGTGAATGCCCCCGCAGAACTGATCGGTTTCCTGATTTTGCCCGGTTTTTTGATGGGTTACCTGGGTGCGGCGCCCACCGGCAGACTGGCGCTGGCGATAGAGCTGCCCTGTTTTGCAGCGCTCGCCGCGCTGTTGATTCTGGCCACCGCCGGCGTCGGTTTTTTTGCGCCCTATCATCTGGAGAGCGTCGGCCAATTTACCGCCAAGGCGATCGCCGCGGCGTTGTCCGTGGCCGCCGTGCTGTTGGTTCGCGGAATAAACGGGAAGGACAGCGCACTGTCCTCTTGATCATCCATTTCGAAGCGGGGCTCTCCCCGCATTAGCGATCGGCGCTTAACGCCGCATCGTTTTCTTCATCTGTTGTGACATAGCCTGATATCTATTAAACCGAAAAACGGATTGTTTTTGAGCAAGCAGCCTGGCTGCCAGCTGATATCCACAGGAAGCTTTACACACACAATGAAAGTCGTAAAACCTCTGCGCCTCAGCGCGCTTCATCGCCCCTTCTCTTGGCAAGGGCAAAACTATCTGGGCGTTTCCGTTTTGGCCTTGGCCGACATGGGGGCCTCCCCGCGCCTGCGTCCCGAACCGGAGCTGTGGCAGTTAGCCGCCGACGAACTCGCGTTGAGCGGCGGCGTGCTCGATCTGGCTATCCCGAAAGCCTGCGCGGAGTTTCTCGCTACCGGCAACGCCTACACCCACCATCAACAAGACAAAACCGCTTGCGCCGTGAAGATCCAGCTGGATTCTCTGGAAAAAACGCTGGTGGTTTTCGGCGATCGCCACTGGATCAACGATCGTCCCTCCACTCCCCTCCCTTTTGCAGAAATGCGTCTGGACTGGCGCCGGGCTTACGGCGGCACCCAGTTCGCCGATAATCCGCACGGCATCGGCGCCACTCCAGAAACATTTCCGCAAGGCCGTATCCATCGCCTACCCAATGTTGAACCGCTGCAGGGGCGCCTCGCGTCTCCTCGGCAAAGCGCGCAACCGGCAAGCTTTGACGCGTTGGATATCACCTGGCCACGCCGCTTCTCCCGCATCGGTAAAAACTACGACGCCGACTGGTTGAAAAACGGCTTTCCCGGCTTCGCCAACGATATCGACTGGCGCCTGTTCAACATGGCGGACAGCGATCAGCAGTTTCCTCAACGCGACAGCTTGCCGCCCCGGGCTGCCTATCGGATTTGGAACATGCACCCTTCAGAACCGGTACAGCAAGGGCATTTGCCGCCGTGGCGCGCGCGCTGCTTCATCAACCGACTGCGCGGCGGCGAAACGCATTTCGAAGAGATTGCGATGCGCCATACCACCGTCTGGTTCTTCCCGCATCGGGAACAAATGCTGTTGATCTATCAGGGTAGCGCGCGCATCAATGAGGACGATGCCGCCGACGTGATGCAGCTGATGCCGGCCCTGGAAACCGATGGCGAGCCCCGCTCCATCGCGCATTATCGGCAGGTGTTGGCCCAGCGGCTGGATAAAGAACGGGGGGCTTTACACGCTTTTCGTGAACAAGAGTTACTGCCGGAAGCGTGCATCGGCGCCTGGCTGGATACGGAAACGCCGACGCAGCAAAGCCCGATGGCGGAAAATATCGCAACCTACGAACACCAGCAACGCGAAGAGCATCGCCTGCGTCTGCTGCGTGAAGGTCAAGACATCGATGAACTGTTCCCGCTGCCGTCGCAAGAAGCGCCGCCGAAGCTGGACGAGCTCGCCGAATTCGTCGAGCGTCTGGAAAACCAGGCCGAGGCGCAGTATCAGGACATGCTCAAGCTGACGCAAGCCGAGGGTATCGATCCGCTCAACCCTGGTGGGGATCACGTGCCGCCATCCGGTGCGGAAAGCTACCAGCAGCAGCGCGATCTGCTGTTCCAGGAGGCGCGCCAGCATCCCGACGCGTTTAGCGACAAACAGCTGGGGGAAAGCGAGCGCGCGCTGCACCAAATGTATTTAATGTCGGCACAGACGCAAAGCCCTGCACTGCGTTTAAGCGGCGATCTGGCGCAAATCATTCGCCAACGCGTCGCCGCCGCCATGCTGCGCGATAAGGATCTCAGCGGTCTTGATCTCACCGGCGCCGATCTGTCCGGCATGGATCTCTGCCAGGCTAACTTGCGCGGCGCTTTGCTGGAAAACGCCAATCTGCGCCAAACCCAACTGGTGGGTTGCGATCTTCGCGAGGCGATGTTGGCGCGCGCCGATCTCAGCGGCGCCGTCTTGCAGCAGGCCGATCTGAGCCACGCCTCTTTGGCCCTGGCGAAATGCGTAGCGACGAATTTCGGCGGCGCGCAGCTGCACGAAACCAACATTCAGCAAACGTTGTTTCAACGCTGCGATTTCACGATGGCGTCATTACGCGATTTGCTGGGATACGAAACCTTGCTCGGGCTGTGTGATTTCAGCCGCGCCACGCTGGCCAACATTACGCTGATGGAGCTGCAGTTGGAGCAACTGACATTCAGCCACGCCCGGCTCGACAAAGTCAGCTTCGTCAAATGCCGGCTGCAGGCGGTGAACTTCGATCGGGCGCGGCTGGAAAGCTGCGCCTGGGTTGATACCGAGACGCAAGGCCTCAGCTTCCGCGCCGCACGCCTCACGGCCTGCGCCTTTGCGGCAAAGACGCTGTTGCCGCAGGCGGATTTCAGCGACGCGACGCTAAACCAGTGCAATTTGCGCCAGATGCCGTTGCAGCGGGCTAATTTCAGCCGTGCGCGCCTCGACAACTGCGACCTGTCTGAAACCCGGCTGAACGAGGCCGATTTCCGTCAGGCCAACGGCAGCGGCAGCCTGTTCATCCGCAGCGATCTGTCTCGCGCCAACCTGCGCGACACCAGTTTCATTGCGGCTATCCTGCAAAAATGCGTGCTGTCAGGCGCCGACCTGCAGGGCGCCAATCTGTTCCGGGCAGACCTGTCGCAATCCCAAGTGGATCAGGCGACCCGGCTCGACGGTGCCTATACCGCCAGGGTGAAAACATTGCCTCGCCACAACGGGAAGGAAGTATGACCTCAAAACCTGAGCAGATACGCCAGCGCGTGAAACGCGGCGAGCTGATTGCCGGTGAGGATTTGCACGGCCTGTCATTCGCCGGTATGGATTTGGCCGGTGGCATGTTCAACGAACTGAACCTGAACGGCGTGAACTTCTCCGATTGCGATCTGCGCGACAGCGTCTTCAGCGATTGCCGGCTCGAGCATGCGCAATTTGCACGGGCGAACCTGAAGCAAACGGCCTTCAATCAATGCGCCATGTCGGGCGGCCACTTCAACGAGAGCCATATCGAACTGACGATGTTCAACGACTGCCGGCTTGAACAGAGCGACTTCAGCCGGCTGTCGCTCAACCAAAGCCACTGGATGTCATGCCAATTGGCCGGCGCGAACTTTTCCGCCACTCAGCACGATCGCACCACCTTCTACGAAAGCCCGCTCAGCGGCGCTGCGTTGAATCAGGCGCGGTTATCCCTTGTCACGTTCTTTCGCTTAAACCTCTGTGAGACAGGGCTTGATGGGGTAGATTTCGACCGTGTCACGTTTTTCGAATGTGACCATCGAGGCAAAAGTTACGCCGGGCAGCGCCTGATCGCCTGCCAGTTTACCGATAACCAATTGGACGACGTCGATTTTAGCCAGGCGACGCTGCGCCAGAGCAATTTCAAGGGCGCTTCGCTGCGGCGCGCCAACCTGGCGGGCGTGCAGGCGCAACAGTCGCTGTGGTTGGAGGCCAACCTGACTCAGGCGCAGTGCCGTGGCGGGCAGTTCGATCAGGCGATCTTCAGCGAAGCGACGTTGGACGCCGCCAACTTCAGCCAGGCGCGCCTGTATCAATGCGTGTTCCAGCGCAGCCGTGCAGCACGCTGTGATTTCAGCGACAGCGACCTGACCTACGCCGATTTCTGTTATGCCGACATCGGTGCCGCCGATTTCCGGCGCGCGCGCTTTATGCGCACCCGCATGCATCGTGCCCACCAGCAGCAAACGCGCTGGGGCGATCGCAACGGGATCCTCGAGCGCGACGAAGAGCTGTACGCCGCCGAAACCTGGAGCGCACAGCGCCAGAGCCGAATCTGAATGCATTGACCACTTCACGAGGGGATCACCATGAGCGTTGCCAACACAACTCGCGCCGTCAACATCGCACCGCCCCAACAGGCCGCCGGCCAGGTCGTCAACCTGTTGCCGGACGGCAGCCTGGTAGTGGAATGTGAAGGCCGCGGCTGGCATTGCCGCCGGGCGGCGAGCTGCCTGCTGACGCCGGCCCTCGGCGATAGCGTGCTGGTCGCCGGCTGCGGCCACCAGCTGTGGGCGATCGCCGTCCTCGAGCGCGCAGAACCGCAAAGCGCGGCGCGGCTCTGCGTCGCAGGCGATCTGCAAATTGAAACGCCAAACGGTTCGCTGTCGCTGCACAGCGCGCAGGCGCTGAAACTGAGCGGCGACGCCATGACGCTGCAGGCCAACAGCGGCGACTGCCACGTCGACAAAATGAAATACAGCGGCGAGGAGCTGTCGGCCTTCGTCAGCATCAGCCGCCTGGTCGGTAAACGCTGCGAGTCGCTGTGGCATTCGGTCAGCCAGATCAGCCATTCGCTGTTCCGCAAAGTGCGCCAAACCGAGCACGTGCGCGCCGGGCAGCTGGATTATCAAGCGGAAGATTACGCCCGCATTCATGCCCGCAACACGCTCATTACCTCAAAAGACATCACCAAACTGGATTCGGAACAAATCCACGTCGGATAACCTGCGGAGGCCTTTTATGTTTGCCAACAGCCAAATGATCGGCGTGGACCTGGCGTTTCCCGACGTCTGTCTGACGCCAAGCCCGGCGCCGGTGCCCGTGCCCTACCCGGATATCGCCCTGGCGCCGACCGCCATCCCGAACGCGTTCAACATTCTGTTCGTCGGCACCCCGGCGCACAACATGGCGACGGTGACGCCGCTGACCAACGGTGACAACCCCGGCGTGGCCACCGGCGTCGCTTCCGGGACGGTAATGGGGCCGTCCCGCCACCTGACCGGCGCCTTTACCGTGCTGCTCAAAGGCACCCCGGCCACCCGGCTGACCAGCCTCAGCCTGCAGAATTCCACCAACGCGCTCGGCATGCGCATCGTGCCGAGCCAATTAAAAGTGTTGCTGCTTGCGCCCTGATGACGGCGCCTTATTACACAGCCATTCAAACAAGAAAAGAGGATATTGTGAAAACACGGATTACCCTGACGCTACTGACCGCCCTGACGCTTGCCGGTTGTTCCACCCCGCCGCCGCCGCCGCCGGCACTCAATAACGACGCCCTCGTCAGCAGTGAAGTCAACGGCGTCACGCTGCAGCACCGCGCCGCGGTAAGCGCGCCGAAACAGTTCAAGCCGATCGGTGAGGAGTACCGCAGTCTGTATGCCGCCAGCATCATGAGCAGCCCGAATTATACCGGCACCGCCGTCGGCAGCCTGGACAACGCCGCCGCGTTCTACGCGCTGGGCGAAGTGGAAAACAACTGGCTGGCGATCTCCGCCATCCGCGGGGGCGACCTGATGGGTTATATCCAGGCCAACGCCGGCGTGCCGGAAGCGCGCTACAAATCGACGCTGCGCAAAGATCTGCCGCGCCGCGCGCGCGCCGCCAAACAGGACTGCGTCAAAGTCGGCGGCGACAGCAAGGCGTGTAAAAACGCCGGCTCAGCCACCTGGATCCTCCAGTAGTCAGCACGCCTGCGGGCGACGAGATTCCCATGATGACGACCCCTATCGCTTCCCGCTGGTGCGGGATGTTGTTTCTGCTGCTGGGCGCGCTGGCGCTCGGCGGTTGCATGTCTTCCGCCAAAAGCGTGCCGTCGCGTTATAGCCTGGTGTTCGATGCCGATCGCCAGGTCAACGCCGCCGCCGGCGCACAACCGGCGCCGATAAAAATTCGCGTGCTGCTGCTGCGTTCGGATGCGGAATTCATGGATGCCGACTTCTTCAGTCTGCAAAACGACGCCAAAAGCGTGCTCGGCAACAGCCTGCTGGACAGCGATCAGTTCTTCCTGACGCCGGGCCAGACCGGCAAGAAGCTCGGTGGGCAAAGCGCGTTGGACGCGCGTTACATCGGCGTGATCGCCGAGTATCAAAATCTGGACGGCAAGACCTGGCGCATTTCACTGCCGCTGCCGGAACCTACCGAAACCAATTTCTACAAGGTATGGCAATTCTCGCCGGATGAGCTGGAAGCGCATATCGTCGCGGGCGTGAGTGGCCTGCGCCCCGTAAAAAAGGTCGATTGACCTACCGCTGCGCTGAAGCGAAGTAACTATAGGTGTGATGATGAAAGATGCTCATAAGGTTGTCTGGACTGAGGGGATGTTTTTGCGCCCTCACCATTTCCAGCAGGCGGAAAACTATCTCGAAGGCTATATGCGCAACTGGGGCCAGGCCCACAGCGGCTGTTTCTGGGGGTTCCTCACCCTGGATCTTGACCAAACGCTGCTGCGCCAGGGCAAGATTGCGCTCAACGCCGCCAGCGGCATCATGCCGGACGGCACGCCGTTTCGCTTCTCCGGCGCCCAGCAGGCGCCCGCGCCGCTGACCATCGCCGAAAACAAGACCGGTGAAAACGTGGTGCTGGCCCTGCCGACCTACCGCGCGGGGCGTGAAGACGTGATCTTTCAGGAAAGCCCGGAGGCGCTGGCGCGCTATCTGGCTTACGAGAACGAAGTCGACGATCTCAACGCCGTCTCGGTGGGCAGCGCGGCGCTGCAGTTCGGCCGCCTGCGCCTGCGGCTGATGCTGGAGAGCGAACTCAACGCCGAATGGACGGCGCTCGGCGTGACCCGCGTGCTGGAAAAACGCGGCGACAACAGCCTGCGTCTCGATACCGCGCAGATCCCGCCGATGCTGAACTGCCAGGGCAACCCGGTACTGAAAACCTTCATCAACGATCTGCAGGGCCTGCTGCAACAGCGCAGCCAGCAGATGAGCCAGCGTCTGCTGCAGCCGGGCCGCGGCGGCAGTTCCGAAATGGTCGATTTCATGCTGCTGCAGCTGATCAACCGCCATCTCGGCCAGGTGAGCCACGCCTACCATCTCGACCATCTGCACCCGGAGCGCCTGTTCGCCGATTGGCTGCAGTTCGCGACAGAGCTCGCCAGCTTCTCGGCGCAGCGCACCCCGGAAGGCCGCCTGCCGGTGTATGACCACGACAACCTGGCGCTGTGCTTCGGCAAGCTGATGCTGTTGCTGCGTCAGGGGCTGTCGGTGGTGCTGGAAGACAACGCCATTCAGCTGACGCTGGTCGAACGTTCCCACGGGCTGAACGTCGCCACCGTGCAGGACGCCAAAATGATGCGCGATTTCGGCTTCGTGCTGGCGGTGCGCGCCGACGTGGCCGCCGAGGTGTTGCTGACCCATTTCCCGGCGCAGATGAAGATCGCCCCAGTCACGCGCATCCGCGATTTGGTGCAGCTGCAGCTGCCGGGCATCGGTTTGCGCACCATGCCCGCCGCGCCGCGCCAGATCCCTTATCACGCCGGCTACACCTACTTCGAGCTGGAAAAAGGCGGCGACCTGTGGAAACAGATGGAAAAATCCAGCGCCTTCGCCCTGCACCTGGCCGGCGAATTCCCGGGCCTGGACATGGAATTTTGGGCGATTCGCAGCCATACGGACCGGTAACCTATGATTCAGGAAAATAGCACGGCGCCCGCGGCCAACCCGCTGGTAGATGCCGCCAACCCGCTGCTGAACGCCATTTCGCAGATCCGCCAGTCGGCCACGCACGCCAACCCGGCGCAGCTGCGCCAACAGCTGATCGACGAAATGCGCCGCTTCGAGATCCGCGGCCAACGCGCCAACCTGCCGTACGAAGTGATCATCGGCGCGCGTTATTGCCTGTGCACCGCGCTGGATGAAGCGGCGGCGCTGACCCCGTGGGGCAGCAACAGCGTGTGGTCCGGCAGCGGGCTGCTGGTGACCTTCCATAACGAAACCTGGGGCGGCGAGAAGTTTTTCCAACTGCTGGCCAAGCTGTCGCAAAGCCCGCGCGAGCACATCAACCTGCTGGAGCTTATCAATTATTGCCTGCTGCTGGGCTTTGAAGGCCGCTACCGGGTGATGGAAAACGGCCGCTCGCAGCTGGAAACCATGAAGCAGCGCCTGCTGCAGCTGATCCGGTCGGTGCGCGGCGGCTATGCCCCGCCGCTGTCGCCTCATGCGCTGGATCTGCCAGTACAGCAGAAACTGTGGCGTCCGCTGGTGCCGCTGTGGGCCTGCGTGGCGCTGACCGGCTTCCTGGCTTCGCTGCTGTTCATCGCCCTCAACTGGCGGCTGGGCGACAACACCAGCCCGGTGCTGGCGGCGATTTACCAAACCAATCTGCCGCAGGTGGCGATCGGTAACCCGGCGCCGGCCGCGCCGCCGACGCTGAGCCTGAAAAGCTTCCTGCGCAAAGAGATCGCCGAAGGGCTGGTGGTGGTGCGCGACGAGGCGCAGCAAAGCGTGGTGATCCTCAAAGGCGACGGGCTGTTCGACTCCGCCGCCACCACGGTGCGCGCCAACTATATTCCGGTCATCGACCGCATCGCCGCCGCCATGAACGGCGTCAGCGGCAAGATCCTCGTCACCGGCTACAGCGATAACGTGCCGATCCGCAGCGCCCGTTTCGCCTCCAACTGGGAGCTGTCGCTGGCGCGCGCCGAAGCGGTCAGCGCCCGTTTGCAAAAGCACCTCGCCAACCCGCAGCGGGTCAAGGCCGAGGGCCGCGGCGAAAGCAACCCCGTCGCGCCGAACGATAACAAAGTGAACCGCGCGTTGAACCGCCGGGTAGAAATTACGCTGTTGGTCGCCCCGGAAAATACCCAGGCGGAAATCAACGGCTTGCCGCAAGGAACCGGAAAGTAATGCTCAGTACGTTATTCTCCATCATCACCAGCCGCCTGCTGTGGGGCTTTGTCGGCATCACCGCGCTGGCGTTCATCATCTGGATGATCGGCCCGCTGGTGGCCATCGGCGACTATCGCCCGCTGGAGCCGGAACTCAACCGCCAGATCGCCATCGGCGTTATCTACCTGATCTGGTTCCTGTGCCGCCTGATCCCGCGCCTCTACAGCGCCTGGTTCAACAGCCGCCTGTTGAGCAACCTGCGCGCCGCCGAAGCGGTACCGGCGGAAGACGGCAAGCCCGAAGTTAAACAAGACGAACAGCTGGCTCAGCGCTTCGACGAAGCGGCGCAGCTGCTGAAAAAGGCGCGCTTCGCACCGGGCCAGGAGGGCGGCAAACACCGCTGGATGACCCGCTTCAGCCGCCAATACCTGTACCAGCTGCCGTGGTATGTGATCATCGGCGCGCCCGGCGCCGGCAAGACCACCGCGCTGGTCAATTCCGGCCTGCACTTCCCGCTGGCGGATCGCTTCGGCAAAGCCGCGCTGCGCGGTGTGGGCGGCACCCGCAACTGCGACTGGTGGTTTACCAACGACGCTGTGCTGCTCGACACCGCCGGCCGCTACACCACGCAGGAAAGCCAGCGCGAAGAAGACGCCGGCGAATGGCAAAGCTTCGTCGCGCTGCTGAAAAAATACCGCACCCGTCAGCCGATCAACGGCGTGATGGTGACTATCAGCGTGGCCGATCTGCTGAGTGACAGCGCCGAAGCGCGCGCCGCCCAGGCCAGTGCGCTGCGCAAACGCCTGATCGAACTGCACGAGCAGCTGGGCATTCACTTCCCGGTCTATGTGCTGGTGACCAAAACCGACCTGCTCAACGGTTTTATGGCCTACTTCGGCAGCTTCGACAAAGCGCAGCGCGACCAGATCTGGGGGTTCACCTTCCCTTACGAGCGCTCGCGGCAGCCGGACTTCAATCTAAACGCCGCTTTCGAACAGCAATACGCCCTGCTGCAACAGCGGCTGGACGCGGCGCTGCCGGATACGCTGCTGATGGAGCACGACGCGCGCCAGCGCGCCGAAAGTTATCTGTTCCCGCAGGAGTTCGCGGCCCTGCGCCCGCTGCTCAGCCAATACCTGGAACAGGTGTTCGCCACCTCCAGTTTTGAAACCCGCTTTACCCCGCGCGGCATCTATTTCACCAGCGGCACACAGGAAGGTCTGCCGTTCGACCGGGTGATGGGCGAGCTGAACCGCTACCTGCAGCTGCCGACGGCAAACTCAGGAGCGCAGGCCAACGCGGCCTGGGACAGCGTGGGCCAGGAAGCGCCGATCCCGGCGGCCAAGGGCCAAAGCTTCTTCCTGAAAGAGACGCTGGAATCGGTGGTCTTCCAGGAATCCGGGCTGGCGGGCAGCAACCGCTGGTGGGAATACCGCAACCGCGCCCTGCACTGGGCGGGTTACATCGCGCTGGCGGCGATCCTGGCGGTGCTGGCGATGCTCTGGTTCACCAGCTACGGCAACAACAAGGCCTATCTGGCGGAAGTGGCCGCCAAGGTGCCCGGCGTCGAGCGCCAGGGGCAAAACCTGACGCAGTTGGGCAACGGCGACATGTTCTCGCTGCTGCCGTTCCTCAATAGCCTGCTGCACCTGCCGGACAGCCAGAACTTTTCGCTGGACGATCCGCCGTTCACCTACCGCATGGGGCTGTTCCGCGGCGATCAGGTGAGCGACGCCGGCAATGCGCTGTACCAAAAAGCGCTGAAAGAGCTGCTGCTGCCGCAGGTGGCGCAACAGATCGCCACCACGCTGCGCAACGACAACCACGGCGACGCGGACTTCAGCTACGAAGCGCTGAAGGCCTATCAGATGCTGTATCTGCCGAAGCAGTACGACGGCAAGTTCCTGCGCGCCTGGGTGATGCTCAACCTGCAGCGCAACCTGCCGCAGGGCAGCACGCAGAAACAGCTGCAGCAGATCGAATGGCACCTGAGCCAGCTGTTGGATACGCAGATCCAGGCCTCGCCTTACGCCAAAGACGAACAGCTGGTGGCACAGGCGCAGGCCGCCATCAATCGGGCGCCGCTGTCGCAGCGCGTCTATGGCCGCCTCAAGCGCCTGCTGTTGAAACAGACCGACATCAAGCCGGTCAGCCTGGTCGATTTGGCCGGCCCGCAGACCGAGCTGGCGTTCAGTCGCAAAAGCGGCAAACCGGTCACCGACGGCGTGCCGGGCCTGTTCACCCCGCAGGGGTACTGGAAAGCGTTCAACGACAACATCGTCCCGGTGACCGACACCCTGCGCAAGGAAGACGTCTGGGTGTTGAACAGCCAGACGCCGGAGCAGAAAAGCGCCGATCTGACCAAGACCATCCGCCAGCTGTACATGCAGGATTTCATCGGCGCCTGGGATGAGCTGCTGGGGGATATCCAGCTGGCCAACATCGGCAACCTGACCCAGCGAATCAGCAGCGCGCGGCTGCTCTCCGGCAACCCGTCGCCGATGCGCAACCTGCTGGTCAACGTCAGCAAAAACGTCACCCTGCGCGACGAGAAAAGCGACGCCGACTCCCGCTCGCTGCTGGCCAAAACCGAAGACAGGCTGAATCAAAACGCCAACCGCACGCTGGAAGCGCTGTTCACCAACCGGCCGGCCAACGCCGACGGCGACGTGTCGGTCCAGCCGGAACAGCTGGTGATGGCGCACTTCGCGCCGCTGCTGGAGCTGGCGCAAAGCCAGGGCGAAGGCAATAAGGCGATCCCTTTCGACAGCGTGCTGAAGCAGGTCGATGAGCTGTACAGCTATCTGACTGCGGTGCAGGGCGCGGCCAACAGCGGCATGTCGGCGCCACCGAGCGACATCATCCCGCGCCTGCAGGCCGAGTCCGGCCGCTTGCCGGTGCCGTTCAAACAGATGCTACTGTCGCTGGCGATCGGCGCCAGCAGCGACACCCAGCGCAAAGAGATGGAGAACGTGAAAAAGCGCATCAGCTTCGAGGTCGGCAGCTTCTGCCGCCAGGCGATCGCCGGCCGTTATCCGCTGGTGGCCCGGGCGCGCCAGGACGTGACGCCGGACGATCTGGCGCGCATGTTCGCGCCGAACAGCGGGCTGATGGACAGCTTCTTCCGCGACAATCTGCAGGGCAAGGTCGATACCACCCGCGCCAACTGGCGCTTTACCCCCGGCGTGGACGGTAAGACGCTGCCCGGTGGCGAAGGCATCCTGCGTTCATTCCAGCAGGCGCAGCGCATCCGCGACGCCTTTTTCGCCAACGGTACCGCGACGCCCTCCTACCGCGTGACCGTACGGCCGGTGCGGATGGATAACGATATCCTCAACCTGACGCTGGATATCGACGGCCAGCTGTTCAAATACAGCCACGGCCCACAGGTGCCGCTGGTGGTCAGTTGGCCAGGCACCCGCAATACCAACCAGGTGCATTTGCAGCTGGCGCTGGCCAACGGCACCACCGCCAGCCTGGTGACCAGCGGGCCGTGGGCGCTGAACCGCCTGGTGGATATGGCGCAATCTTCGGGCACCGGCGGCCTCGGCCGCCAGGCGACCTTCAATCTCGACGGCCACCGTGTCACGCTGGAGTTCACGCCCAACAGCATCCGTAATCCGTTCCAACTGCCGGCCTTCTCGTGCCCGTAGCCCCGAAAGGACATGACCATGAGCACTGATTCAAGCGCCCCGACGAGCCTCGGCTGGTACGGCAAACTTCCTTCCGCCGGCGACTTCCTGCAGCGCCGCCTGCCCGATCCGGTGGTCAACAACTGGGCCCACTGGTTCCATAACGGGCTGGTGAATTTGCAGCGCGATGCGCAGGGGCCGAACGGCCATCCGTTCAGCAATGCACCGGTGTGGAACTTCGTGATCCCCGCCACGCTCGGCAGCCCGTACGTGCAGATGGGTTGCCTGTTGCCGGCGCGCGATCGCGTCGGGCGACGCTACCCGATCTGCGCGCTGCGCCTGTTCAGCCAACAGGATTGGCGACCGCAACAGCTGAACATGGCGGCGAGCTGGTACCAACAGCTCGGTCATACCCTGCTGAACGGCGTGCGCAACGGTTTCTCCGCCGAGCAGATCGACCGCACGTTGCAGGCTATTCCGGCGCTGCCCAGCCCGCCGGCGGAAGCGGATTCAGAGATATTGTCGATTATCGGTTTTCAGCATCCGGACGTGCCGGGCCTCGGCTGGCAACAGGCCGCCGACTGTTTCGACCCGGCGCAGTACACCAGTTTCTGGTGGACCAATCAGGCCGACGGACACCCGCTCTACACCCACGTGCACAGCGGCAACCTCACCGTGCAGCTATTTTCACTGCTGTTCGAGCCCAACGGCTGGGCGCGCCCCGGTCGCGGCGGCCAGTACCCGCAAATGTTTGATTAACATCGCTCGTTGAAGGAAATTTTATGGCTATCGACACCGATACCCTGCTGGCCCCGGTCGACACGGACAATCCCTGCGGCGACAACCTGGAATACGACGCCGACTTTCTGGCGATGGAACAAGCCGCCACCGGCAAGGCCGAACAGCAATTCGGCAGCACCATCATTCCGGAAGAAGCACCGGACTGGGTGCAGGTCGAGCGCATCACGACCTCGCTGTTGGCACGAACCAAGGACCTGCGCGTCATGCTGTATCTCACCCGCGCCTGGACCCAACTGCGCGGGTTGCCGGGCTACGCCGACGGGCTGACGCTGATCCACCAGTCGATACTCCGCTACTGGGACACCCTGCAACCGCCTCTGGAGTTCGATGGGGAAGCCGACCCGCTGTTTCGCATCAATGCGCTGGCCGACCTTGGCGACAAGGCCGCGCTGGCCGCCAGCGTCCGCGCTGCGCCGCTGCTGAAAAGCGCCGCCGGAGAAATCTCGCTGCGCGATGCCGGCGCCCTGCTCGACGGCAGCAAGCAGGAGTGCCCCAACTTTCCCGGCGGCCGTGCGCGGCTGCAGGATGAACTGGCGCAGCAGGATCGCCCCGAAGGCGCCCTGGTGACGCGCATCGCCAACACCCTGAGCGCCATTCGCGGCGAAGTGACCCGCCATCTGGGAGAAAGCGCACTGCCGGAAATGAGCGCGCTCACCAAGGTCTTTTCTCTGGTGGCGCTCGCCGGCCAAAGCGATGCCCCGGCCGCCGCCGAACCGGACGCCTTGCCGGACACCGCCGCCGTGCCCCCCCCCGCCGCCGTGCAAAGCGCCACCGCCCCGCTCAACTGGCGCAGCGCGCAGATCCAGTCGCGCGACGATGCCCAGCTGATGCTGGACAAGGTGAAAAACTATTTTCGTCTTCATGAGCCGAGCCACCCGGCGCCGCTGATGATCGATCGGGTCCAGCGGTTGATTACGCTGGACTTTATGCAAATCGTCCGCGATTTGGCGCCCGATGGGCTTAACCAACTGGAGACCATTCTCGGTCGCCCCGACAACGAGGAGAACAGCTAGCCGCCGACCTTTGTTCTCTTGACGCATCCGATACCGTCTGCTCCCGCGCAGACCCGAATCAGAACCTGACTCTCCCAGCCGGACGAGGCGCGTTCCCAATCGCCATTAGATGGAGTAAATCATGTCAAACTCGAAATCCCGCAGCGGGCAGAAATTCATCGCCCGCAACCGCGCGCCGCGCGTACAGATTGAATACGATGTCGAAATTTATGGCGCAGAGCGCAAAATCCAGCTGCCGTTCGTGATGGGCGTGATGGCGGATCTGGTGGGGAAAGCGGTCGATCCGCAAGCCAGCGTGGAAGAGCGCAAGTTCATGGAAATCGACGTCGACAACTTCGACGAGCGCATGAAATCGCTGAAGCCGCGCGTCGCTTACCAGGTCGACAACACGCTGACCGGCGAAGGCAAGCTGAACATCGATCTGACCTTCGAAAGCATGGAAGACTTCTCCCCTGCCGCCATCGCCCGCAAGGTCGACGCGCTGGACAATCTGCTGGACGCCCGCACCCAGCTTTCCAACCTGCTGTCCTACATGGACGGCAAGAACGGCGCCGAAGAGCTGATCTCCAAGATCCTGCAAAATCCGGCGCTGCTGCAATCCCTGACCGACGCGCCGAAGCCGGCGGTTAACGACGAAAACAACGAGCGTGAGGATTAATCGATGAGCAACTCGCCTCAGCAACAAAATGCGTTGCAGACCACCGAGACTTTTTCCAGCGATGAATTCAGCGCGCTGCTGAATAAAGAGTTCCGGCCGAAGACCGATCAGGCCAAAGAAGCGGTCGAGAACGCGGTGAAAACCCTGGCGCAGCAGGCGCTGGAAAACACCGTCACCGTCTCTTCCGACGCCTACCGCACCATTCAGGCGCTGATTGCGGAAATCGACGAAAAGCTGTCGCAGCAGATCAACCAGATCATTCACCACGACGACTTCCAGAAGCTGGAAGGCGCCTGGCACGGCCTGCATTATCTGGTCAACAACTCCGAAACCGACGAGATGCTGAAGATCCGCTTCATGAGCATTTCCAAGCAGGAGCTGGGCCGCACGCTGAAGCGTTATAAGGGCGTGGGCTGGGACCAGAGCCCGATCTTCAAGAAAGTCTATGAAGAAGAGTATGGCCAGTTCGGCGGCGAGCCGTTCGGCTGCCTGGTGGGCGACTACTACTTCGATCACAGCCCGCAGGACGTGGAGCTGCTGGGCGAAATGGCCAAGATCGGCGCTGCCTCGCACTGCCCGTTCATCGCCGGCACCGCGCCAAGCGTGATGCAGATGGAGTCCTGGCAGGAGCTGTCCAACCCGCGCGATCTGACCAAGATTTTCCAGAACACCGAGTACGCCGCCTGGCGCAGCCTGCGTGAGTCGGAAGACGCGCGCTACCTGGGCCTGGTAATGCCGCGTTTCCTGGCGCGCCTGCCATACGGCATCCGCACCAACCCGGTGGACGAGTTTGACTTCGAAGAAGACACCGACGGCGCGACCCACGGCAATTACACCTGGACCAACGCCGCCTACGCCATGGCCGCCAACATCAACCGTTCGTTCAAAGAGTTCGGCTGGTGCACCGCCATTCGCGGGGTGGAATCCGGCGGCGCGGTGGAAAACCTGCCGTGCCACACCTTCCCGAGCGACGACGGCGGCGTAGACATGAAGTGCCCGACCGAGATCGCCATCAGCGATCGCCGCGAAGCCGAGCTGGCTAAAAACGGCTTTATGCCGCTGGTGCACCGCAAAAACTCCGACTTCGCCGCCTTTATCGGCGCGCAGTCGCTGCAGAAACCGGCGGAATACTACGATGCCGACGCCTCCGCCAACGCCCAGCTTTCCGCGCGCCTGCCGTACCTGTTCGCCTGCTGCCGCTTCGCGCATTACCTGAAGTGCATCGTGCGCGACAAAATTGGCTCCTTCCGCGAGCGCGACGACATGGAACGCTGGCTGAACGACTGGATCATGAACTACGTGGACGGCGATCCGGCCAACTCCTCGCAGGAAACCAAGTCGCGCAAACCGCTGGCCGCGGCGGAAGTGCAGGTGGAAGAGATCGAAGACAACCCGGGCTATTACAGCGCCAAGTTCTTCCTGCGCCCGCACTACCAGTTGGAAGGCCTGACCGTCTCCCTGCGCCTGGTGTCGAAGCTGCCTTCGCTGAAGCAAAACGACGCGTCTTGATGGACTGAAGTCAGGCCGCGGTAGTGCGGCCTGGCTGATACATCAACCTCATCACAGGGAAAGAAAGATGAAGACAAAACGGTTTTATCTGGCATCGCTGTTGGCTGTCGTCTGCTCGCTCTCCGCCGTGCCGCCAGCTTTCGCAGAGCAGACATCGATAGCGCATTTGACGTCCGATGATGTCAATCTGCCAGGCAGTGACTTTTTCCGTTTCTATCGCAGTGCAGATAAACAGGAAAAAGAGAAAGCGCGGATTTATTTGCTGGGCGTGCTGGACGCGACGGAAGGAAAAAGCTGGTGCCAATACAGCCAGCTACAAACCGTCACTCTGCAGGAGTTTGTGTTCGAATTCTTTAATAAACTTCCCGCTGCGCGCCTGCACGAAAGGGCTGCCCCCCTGATTGAAGAGGCTCTGGTGACTCGCTTCCCCTGCAAAGGAGGCAAAGCATGAAACCTTTATATCATCAGCTTATCGTAGGCAATCCAGATCGCACGTGGAATCAAGATAACGCGAAATAATGAAGCATTGAGCCATTAGCACTTAATAGTGGCTCGGTAACCCGTACCGATAGTTTTCGGTATTTAAGAAGGTGCATGGCACAAGGATATAAATTGGTAATGCATTACCACACTTGCAATTCCTGCTGCTATTACCTGAGTTTTTCAACGTAACGTTAATACTACTGTTAACCCTTAATAAAGAGTGAAGAAACTATGGCTATTGATATGTTCCTGAAAGTTGAAGGTGCCAGCGGCGAATCTAAAGATTCGAATCACAAAGGCTGGACCGACATTACTTCTTTCTCCTGGGGCGCTTCTCAACCGGGCAATATGGGCGTTGGCGGCGGCGGTGGCGCCGGTAAAGTGTGCTTCAACGATCTGCACGTTAACGCGCTGGTCGACAAGTCAACCCCGGCGCTGCTGAAGCACTGCTCCAGCGGTAAGCACCTGACCAAGGTTGAGTTGTCTGTCTGCAAGGCGGGCGGTACTCAGGTTGAGTACGTTAAAATCACCCTGGACGACGTGCTGGTCACCGCCGTGCAGTACACCGGCGCAGGCGGCGAAGACACCGTGGGCGTCACCTACTCCTTCCAGGCGGCGAAAGTGAAACAGCAATACTGGGAGCAGAGCGACAAAGGCGGCAAAGGCGCCGAAAGCAGCGCAGGTTGGAACATTAAGGAAAACCGCGAAGCTTAATTTGCCTGCCCCCGGCTACGGCCGGGGGTTCATAACATGGATACAATGGAGAGTCAGGATGAAAAAACCTCTATTTGGGCCCGCATGGATTCGTTTCTCTGAAGTCAATATCAATGTAAAAAAAGTGGGTGCATTGATTGGTGGAAAAGTAGAAAGCAATATTGAAAGCGGTATTTTTGAAAATGCTTGTCCTATACGAATGAGTTATGTACTCAACTATACAGGCATACCAATTCCCTCTAACTCCGGTTATGCGACTGTGTCTGGTAAAGATAAAAAATGGTATCTTTATCGTGTTAACGATATGATTCTCTTTTTAGAAAAGAACTTCGGCAAGCCTGATATCACGGTGAAATCCCCTACCCCAGCTAAATTTTCAGGTAAAAAAGGGATAATGGTTATACAAGGAAATGGCTGGCGAAATGCCAGAGGACATGTCACATTATGGAACGGTGACATTTGCTCTGACTCTTGTCATTTCATGGGGGATCCTGAGAATGGATCTTTTGTTCCTGAAGTCGCATCACTTTGGATATTAAAATGAAGACTACCCACATCGCCCTTGCTCTTCTTCTCGTTTCTCCTATATTGCTGGCGGAAGATATAAAAATAGAAAACTTACCTCAAAGCGAAATTTATGAAAATTGGCTGGTTAGCCGCTGTATTGGGAAGTCTACTGACTCAGAAAAAACCAAGCAAGATGCCTTCCGTTCCGCTTCCGCTTATTTAGAATTCAGTAAACTCCCCATGGATGCATTCGAACAAGGCGAAAAACTGGCTGAACAGTACGCAAATAAAAATAGTCAAGGCTCAGTTAAAGGAAGTTATCATACTTTAGATTGCCTTTCGCTGCAGAGTTCCAGTGAGGCTAAAGCCATCTTCGAACGTTACTCTAACTAATAATTAATGTTGTAGGTTGCAATTTTATAAAACCATCAACTTAAGCAAATTAGAGTTTTATTAATTATTTTCACTGGGTATTAGCCATCAAGCATTGAGATACTCATGCGCTGGTTATCTACCACTCTGCACAAACCATACGGATTTTGGAGTGTTGAGATGAAAAAAATCCTTATCTCTTTTCTTTGTATATATGCTACTTGTGCTATAGCACAGAAAAATCAAGAAGAACCTATTGAAAAGTGGCCACCGCAAGCGGCGTACAGAAACTATTTGCAAAACTACAAGGATATTGCTCTAACCTACTGCATTTCCGTCGCTTATAAGACATCACCAGAAGCCAGCAAAGATGCAGTTGCCTCATCGAATGGAATCGATGCGTGGTCATACTATGCAATTCGTGATGAAGAATCCCCTATCATTGCGCTGACAAAGCAGTACTTGCAAAAGAATTACAATGCTAAGGATGGGAAAAGCCGCTTAGACTTAATGAAGTGCATGGATATGTACCATAGTAAAGATCTTGACAAACTTGCGAAAGACTATGTACAGCGCCCTAATGATAATTGGGTGAAAGACAATCCGGATAGAGTAAATGAAAATCCTCCTCGGAAATAATCAGTGAAAAGAATCTTACTGACTGTGGCCATCGCCGCAACGTTGAACGCTAATGCAGCGACAAAAATTGACTACTCCCCTGCCGAGTACCTCAAAAACTACGCGCTTAGCGTTTGTATCGCCGAGGGATACTCAGCAAAAGAAGTCAAAAACGATGCCGCCGCCGCTGCTCGGGGTTACACGGAATTCGGCGAATATTCTCTGGAAGCGCATACCGCTGTCAGGGCGCTGGCAAAAGAATTTCTGGCAAAGCACTATGACAGCATGTCTGGGGAGCCGATGACGATGGCAAAGTGCATCGATCTTGTACATAGCCAAGCATTGCAAGCCATCATCAAGAAGTACCAAGGGAAAGACGACAACTGATATCAGAATTAGTTATGAGAGAGCCGTTACCCTTGAGATGTTCAACGGAATTTTATTTCACCTTCTTATTCCATAATTCTTTCAATTAATAATAAAAGCATTTAGTAAAATTAAGACTACAACAAGCCTTAGTGAACGAGTTAAGAAACAACTTAACGGCTTGCCAAAATACCCGCAAATTTTGGCAAGCCATAGATCGAATCATTAATTATTGCACTACCTCCTAATCAGCAGGAATGCCTTATGCGATTTTCCATTGTAAAAAATAAAAGCGGCCAGGTTCCGCCGCAGAGCAGTTGCGATTTTCTGCCGCCGGGCGGCACCATCGGCCGCAGCGTGGACAACAACCTGGTACTGCCGGACGAAGAGCGCGCCATTTCTCGCCTGCAGGCGATCGTGCATATTTCCGCTGACGGCGAATGCCGCATCACCAACCGCGGCAACGTTACCCGCGTGCTGCTGAACGACATTCCGCTGGAACGTGGCCGCCAGGTTGAACTGCAGGACGGCGACGTGCTCGGCATCGACGATTACCAGATTGAAGTCAGCGCGCTGCAACAGCACGCCGCGCCACAGGCTCAACCGGTGGCCAAGGCTGCCGCCGTTACCGCTGCGGCGGCCCCTGCAGCCGCCGTTACCGCTGCGGCGGCCCCTGCAGCCGCCGCCAAAGAAAAATCCGCCGCGCCCATCCCCAACGAAATCTGGGACAGCCTGGTGGAAGAATTTACCCCGAATGCGCCGGCCGCCGTCACGCCGCCGGTCGCCAATCCTGGCAACCACCCGCTGCTGGACACCCCCGCTCGCGAGCTGAACCCGGCCGATCCGCTGGCGCAGCTGGCGGGCGATGTCGATCTGCGCCAGCTGCAGCAGCAGCAAACCGATCCGGCGGCGCTGTTCAACACCGACACCACCTTTGAGCGCGAACACATCCTCGCCGATACCACTCCCAGCGCGCTGCTGGCGGAACAGGCTGCGCCAGCGCAGCCGGCAACCCCGGCTCAGAATGCGCAGCAACCGGAGCAAGAGCTGGATCCGCTGGCGCTGTTCGGCGGTTCATCCGCTCCCGCGTCGCCCGAAGCGTTAAACAGCAACGATCCGCTGGGGCTGCTGATGGGCGGCGCCGTGCCGCTGGCTCAGCCGGAGGAGCCGGTACAGCCGCCCGCGCCGCCGTCTCCGCCACCGATGGCCGCACAACCGCAAGCGCCCCGCCCAGAGCCGACGCCGCCACCCGTGCAGGCGCCTGAGCCACAGCCCCAACCCGTGCCGCCGTTCAGCCAGCAGGAACCGCCTGCGCAGCCGCCTCGCCCGCGCCAGGGCAACCGCCTGGGCATCGATCCGGTCGCCTACCAGTCCGCTCAGCGGCAGCACGCCGCCGCGCCGAATGGCGACACCTTAGAGGGGCCGCTGCTGGCGGCGCTGCTGCAAGGCATTGGTCTCGACGATCTGCAGCCGCAGCCGCATTTCGACGAACAACAGATCCGCCAGGCCGGTCGCCTGCTGAGCCTGTTCTCGCAGGGCACCGTCGCCCTGCTCTCATCCCGCTCTATCCTCAAGCGCGGCGTGAAGGCCGAGATGACCATGATCCTCGACGAGGCCAACAACCCGTTCAAGCTGCTGCCTTCGGGTAAAACGGTGCTGATGCAGATGTTCGGCAGCCAGATGCCGGGCTTTATGCCGCCGGAGCAGGCGGTGCGCGACGCGCTGATCGACCTGCAGGCGCACCAGCTGGGGATGATCGCCGGCATCCGCGCCATCATCGCCGCCATGCTGCAGTCGTTCAACCCGGAGCGCCTCGAAGAGGAAGCGCGCAAGGAAGGCGTGGCGCCGCGTCTGTCGCTGCCCGCCAACCGCAAGGCTGCGCTGTGGGACTACTTCGTGAAGAACTATCAGCAAACCTCCGGCGAGATCGAGGACGATTTCCACACCCTGTTCGGCGAAGCCTTCCTGCACGCCTATGACGTTGAAGTGAATCAATACAAAGACTCACAGACCAAACCGGACGCGTAATGAATATCACCATAGCCTCTACCTCCAACCAGGGCGGCCGCGCCTCCAACCAGGATCAGACCGGCGAGGTGCTCGGCAACCGCGCCGCCTGCTTCGTGGTGTGCGACGGCATCGCCGGCTTTCCGGGCGGCGATATCGCCGCCAAACTGGCGCGCGACACCATTTTGCAAAACTTCGACGGCGAAAAGCACCTGAACGCCCAGAGCATTCGTCAGCACATCACGCGCGCCAACGCCGCCATCCACCAGCAGCAGCGACAGTCGGACGAATACAGCAAGATGGGCACCACGCTGGTCAGCCTGTTTATCGATCGCGATTACCAGCTGGCCTACTGGGCGCACGCCGGCGACAGCCGCCTGTACCTGTTCCGCCGCGGCTACCTGCATGCCGTCACCACCGACCACAGCCTGATCCAGCAGATGCAGGACGCCGGTTATCAGACCAACGGCATCAACAGCAACCTGCTGTATTTCGCGCTGGGGCTGAACGAAGAGCGCGACGCCACCTACAGCGACGTGCTGCAGCTGGAAGACGGCGACGTTTTCCTGCTGTGCACCGACGGCTTCTGGCACAGCTTCAGCCAGGCCGAGCTGGAACAGTCGCTGCACATGGTCAACTCCCCCAGCGAGTGGATCGCCCTGATGCAGCAGGCATGGAAGAAAAACAATAACAGCGATAACTACAGCGCTATCGCCGTCTGGATTGGCTCACCGCAGGAAACCACCCTGCTGCATTCGCTGGCGGATGCGGAGCGGTTTCTGAGCCGCGACTGAGCAGCGCACATTCACAGCAAGGTTCACTATGAAATATTGGATGCCGGGGCTCGTCGCCCTGATGGCGGTACCGACCGCGCAGGCGATGAACTATCGCCTGGTTTACTCCCCCAGCCAGAAGCTGGAAGTGTTTATCGATGACGTCAAAAACAGCAATCCGGCAAGCTGGTGCGGCAAGAGCATCCCGCTGCGCATCGTCTCGGCGCAAAGCCAAGATCCGGCGGTGCTGAACGACTTTCTGCCGCGCGTCGGCAATCTGCTGGAAAAGCAGTGCCCCAAAGCCGGCCACCTGCCCTGGACGCTGACCGACAAGCGCGGTGAAAAGCTGGCCAGCGGCGAAGCCGCCAAAGCGCGCGGCTGGAAACCGGTGGTCAAACAGGAATCCGCCGAGCAACCGGAAACCCCGCCGCCGCCGGCGATCCCTGCGGCGGTAGCCGTGACCTCTCCGCAGGCGGACACCGCGCCGCCTCAGCGTTTCAACCTGCCGCAGGGCTGCCACTTCCGCACCTTCTGGGGTGACGACGCCAACGGCGGCGCGCTGTTCATTCCCGCCGGCGACGCGCTGCGCTGCGGCGAGGACGGCTGGCTGCAGGGCAGCGGCGCGGTCACGCTGCAACAGGGCGGCCAAACCCTCTCGCCGACATTGTGGTTCCTGCAGGGCTATCCTCTGGCGCAGATCAACGGCGGCGATCGCGCGCTGACCGTCGTCAGCGCCAACGCCCAACGGCTGGTTCTGGGCGGTAACCCGCAGGCGCCGGGCAGCTTCCTGCTGCTGAGATTCGAACCGAAGCTGCACGCCTGGGCGTTCAACGGCGAAGCGATCGTTGAAATGCCGCGCATCGACGCCGCTGACGGGAACAAGGTCAAACAGCGCCTGCAGCAGGCGCAAACCGCCTGGCAACCGCTGCTGAGCGCCCCCGCTCCGCTGACCTTCAAGCTGGTGGAAAAGCTGGCCGCAGACCGGGTCGATCCCGCCAGCGGCAGCTACCTGTCGGTTAACGGCGCCACTCACTGATTATAAGGAAAGCCTGTGAAATCATTAGCAAGCATGCTGCAAGGCCAGTCGATTGGCGCGGCCATCACCGCCGTCGAAAACGAGATCAAGGCGAAACCGGCGAATGCCGACCTGCGCGCCGCGCTGGTGCAACTGCTGTGCCTGAGCGGCAACTGGACGCGCGCCAACGCGCAGCTGAAATCCTGGCAAGCGCTGAAACCGATCGCCCAACCAACCACCTTGCTGCTAATGCAGTCGGTCAACGCCGAGCTGCAACGCCAGGCGGTGTTCGCTGGCACGGCCGCGCCGGCGCTGCTGCGGCAGGATCAGCCCTGGCTGAAACTGATGGTGCAGGCGCTGCATCAGGATGCGCAAGGCGCGGCCGAGCAGGCCCAGGCGCTGCGCGATGAAGCGCTGGAAGCCGCCCCGGCCGGCGCCGGGCGGTTAACGCTGGCCGAAGGCGACCAAGAACGGCAGCTGCGTTTCGACTGGCTGACCGACGGTGACGGCCGCCTCGGGCCGGTGTGCGAGCTGGCGCTGAACGGCGTTTACTACTGGCTGCCGTTCGCCGATATCGCCGCGATCCAGTTCCAGGCGCCGCAGAGCGCCATCGATCTGGTGTGGAGCCATGCGCTGGTGCGCCTCACCGACGGCCGCGAACAGGTGTGCCAACTGCCCGCCCGTTATCCGCTGGCCGAAGGCAGCGACGACGCGCTGCTGCTGGGCAAGCGCACCGAATGGCAACCGCTGGGCGACGGCACCCACTATGCGGGGCTGGGCCTGAAGACCTGGCTCAGCGAAAGCGACGAATTCCCGCTGCACAGCCTGCGGCAACTGAGCTTCGACGCGAGCGCCTGAACATGAACGATAAGCGCCCCCCCCATTACGACGGCGGCGATCTGCGCCGCCAGGGCTATCGCTATCGTCAAGACAGCGAGCGCCTGACGTCGCGCGACAAAATGCAGCCGGTGCTGCTCGACATGCTGACCGACGACGAACCGCAGAAAAAGCAGGAGGCGCAGGTGCGCAACCTGGTGTCGCACAGCGAGCTGCGCCGCCGGGTGCTGCGCGATCTGCAGTGGCTGTTCAACTGCGTCAACAGCGAATCCAATCTGGATCTGGGCGATTTTCCACAGGTGCGGCGCTCCACCCTGAATTACGGCATCGCCTCGCTGGCGGGCAAGCGCATGTCGGACATCGAATGGCTCGACATTCAGCGCGCGCTGACCGAGTCCATTCTTCATTTCGAACCGCGCATTTTGCCCGAGGGGCTGCAGGTGCGCTGCATCTCGGACACCGGCTCGCTGGAGCTGCACAACGTGCTGTCGATCGAAATCAAGGGCCGCCTGTGGTGCGTGCCCTATCCGCTGGAGTTTCTGTTCCGTACCGACGTGGATCTGGAAAACGGCCACTTCGATCTGAAAGACATAGGGTAAGGCGATGGACAGTAAACTTTTAGATTATTACAACCGCGAGCTGGCCTATCTGCGTGAGATGGGCGCCGAGTTCGCCGAACAGTACCCGAAGGTCGCGGGCCGTCTCGGCATGCGCGGCATCGACGTGGCGGATCCCTATATCGAGCGTCTGATGGAGGGCTTCGCCTTCCTCACCTCGCGCGTGCAGCTGAAAATGGACGCCGAGTTCCCGCGCTTTTCTCAGCGCTTGCTGGAGATCATCTACCCCAACTACTTGTCGCCGACGCCGTCGATGGCGATCGCCGAGCTGCAGCCGGACAGCAGCAAAGGCGACATCAGCAACGGCTTCGTGGTGCCGCGCGGCACCATGATGG
Organism: Serratia sp. Nf2; assembly: GCF_003028435.1. NCBI lineage: Bacteria > Pseudomonadati > Pseudomonadota > Gammaproteobacteria > Enterobacterales > Yersiniaceae > Serratia > Serratia sp. Nf2. Next base: position 699,841 of record NZ_PYTW01000001.1, read on the forward strand.
ACAGCCAGACGCTGAAGAAAAGCGGCATCACCTGCAGCTACACCACGGCGCATGACGTCACGCTGCAGCCGGTGCGCATCGCCGGCGTCGAGCTGGGCGGCATTCCGGCCGATATTCCGCTGGCCTCGCTGGGGCTGCAGCACAGCGGCTGCGTCAGCGCGCTGCGCATTCGCCTCGAGTGCTACGAAAGCGTGACGCTCAACAACCTGCAGCTGGACCAGTTGATGTTTTACCTGGCCGGGCCGGACATACAGGCGCAGCAGCTGCTGGAACTGCTGATGCAGCACAGCGTCGGGCTTGTCTGCCAAACGGTGGAGGCGCAGCCGCAGCGGCGCGCGCTGGCGCTGGACGGGCTGCGGCAGGAGGGCTTCGCCGCCGAACAGGCGCTGCTACCCAACGACCTGCGCAACTTCGAAGGCTACCGGCTGCTGCAGGAGTACTTCGCCTTCCCGGCGCGCTTCCAGTTCTTCAGCGTCAACGGCCTGCGCCCGCTGCTGCAAAGCGTGCGCGAAGGGAAAAAGGCGCTGCGCCAGTTCGAGATCGTGGTGCTGCTGGATCGGCACGATGCCGCGCTGGAACGGGTGGTCGACGCCGCCCATTTGGCGCTGCACTGCACGCCGGTGATCAACCTGTTTCCGAAGGTCGCCGAACGCATCGCGATCAACGAAAAAAACCACGAATACCATCTGGTGGTCGACAATATCCGGCCGCTGGATTACGAAGTGTTCTCGGTGCAGCGGCTCGGCGGCAGCGCCAGCGAAAAACGCTACGAGCAAGAGTTTCGGCCGTTTTACAGCACCCTGAGCGCGGACGACGGCAACTATGGCGCCTACTTCTCGCTGCGGCGCGAACAGCGCACGCTGTCGGAGCACGCCCGCCGCTACGGCACCCGCACCGGCTATGCCGGTTCGGAAGTGTTCGTGTCGCTGGTGGACGAGCGGCAATCGCCGTGGCACAGCGATCTGAAATACCTCACCGCCGACGTATTGTGCACCAGCCGCGACCTGCCGTTGATGCTGCTGCAACAGGATCAGGGCAACTTCGTGATGCCCGACTCGATCCCGATCAAACAGGTCTCTCTGCGCAAAGGCCCCACTCCGCCGCGCCCGGCGCTGGCCGAAGGGATGATCACCTGGCGGTTGATCAGCCAGCTGCAGCTGAACTACCTCAGCATGATGGACGGCGATCCGGAACAGGGCGCCGCCAGCCTGCGCCAGTTGCTGGGGCTGTACGGCAACCTGAGCGAACCGGCGATCGCCAAACAGATCCAGGGCGTGCGCCACTGCAACCTGCGGCCGGTCTACCGGCGAGTGCCGGAGCCGGGCCCCATCGTGTTCGCGCGCGGCATCGCCATCGATCTGACGGTCGATGAGCAGGCGTTCTCCGGCAACAGCCCCTATCTGCTCGGCAGCGTGCTGGAGCGCCTGTTCTCGCGCCTGGTGGCGATGAACACCTTCACCGAGATGACGCTCTCCAGTCAGCAGCGCGGCGAAATCGCCCACTGGCAGGCGCGCATGGGCAAAAGGACGCTGATATGAACGCGGAGATGATTGCCACCGAACTGGCGCCGCCGCAGATCAACGCGCTGTATCGCCTGCCGGACGACTTCTGGCCGCGGTTGCGCAGCGCGCCTTACCAGCACGATCTGTTTCAGCTGCTGCGCCGCATCGACGCCCAGGGCGGTCAACCCTACCTGCTGGGGCGCGCGCCGCTGCCGCGCCACGAGATGCTGCGCCTGGGCCAGGAGCCGTCGCTGTCGTTCGCGCCCTCCACGCTGGCGCAGGTGGCGCCGCGCGCCAACAGCACGCTGCACGACGTCTCGATCTTCAGCTTCGGTCTGTTCGGCCCCAACGGGCCGCTGCCGCTACACCTGACCGAATACGTGCGCGAACGGGTGTACCACCATCAGGACACCACCCTGCTGGCGTTCACCAACCTGTTCCATCACCGGCTCACGCTGCTGTTTTACCGCGCCTGGGCCGATGCGCAGCCGACGGTGTCGCTGGATCGTCCAGACAACCGGCGCTTCGACGAGTACCTGTCGAGCCTGATCGGCATCGGCCAGCCGGCGCAGCAGGAACGCGACAGCATCAACGCCCACGCCAAACATTTTATGGCCGGTCATCTGATTCGCCACAGCCGCGATCCGGAAGGCCTGAGCAAGATTTTGCAGCAGTATTTCAAGGTGCCGGTGCGCATCGTCGAAAACGTGCCGCACTGGCTGCGGGTGGAGCCGCGCGAGCAAGCTCGGCTCAAGGCCGGGCGCGGTGCGCCGCGGCTCGGCGAGTCGGCCTTTCTCGGCATCGCGGTGCGCGATATTCAGCACAAATTCCGCATCGAGCTGGGGCCGATGCCGCAGCGGGACTATGACCGCTTCCTGCCGGGCGCCGATCTGTGCCGGCAGCTGCGCGACTGGGTGCGCCAATACCTGGGCATCGAGTTCGTCTGGGAAGTCCGCCTGATCCTGGCGAAGGAGCAGGCGCACGGCATCCAGCTCGGCGGCGCGCAGCGACTGGGCCTGAGCAGCTGGCTGGCCGACGATCGGCGGCAACGCGATCTCGACGATCTGATCTTCAGCCCTGAACCGCTGGAAAATCCGTTCTGACCCTATTTCGGCCGGCGCCCTGCGGCGCCAGGCCACTCTGAGACCTGAGGAAAACCATGTCTGAAATCAGCCGCTCGGTATTATTTGGCAAACTGGATAGCCTGTTATTCACCTCTCTGGAAAGTGCGACGGCGTTTTGCAAGCTGCGCGGTAACCCCTACGTCGAACTGGCGCACTGGCTACATCAGCTGATGCAATCGCCGGACGGCGATCTGCAACAGATCGTGCGCCACTTCGCGCTGGACGAGGCGCAGTTGGCGCGCGACATCGTCGAGGCGCTCGATCGCCTGCCGCGCGGCGCCAGCGCCATCTCCGATCTGTCCGAGCACATCGACAGCGCGGTAGAACGCGCCTGGGTCTATGGCTCATTGAAATTCGGCGCGGCGCGCATCCGCGGCGGCCACCTGCTGCTCGGCATCCTGAAAACCTACAGCCTGCGCCATCTGCTGAAGGCCATTTCCCCGCAGTTCGAGCGCATCAACGCCGATCTGTTGATGGAGCAGTTCGCCGCCATCACCGCTCACTCGGCGGAAAACGCCCAGGATGCGCCGGCGGAAAGCAGCGCCGAGAACGTATCCGGCGCGCCGCGCAGCGGTGAAAGCGTGCTGGCGCAGTATGCCCAGGACCTGACCGCCAGAGCGCGCAACGGCGAGATCGATCCAGTGGCCGGCCGCGATGAAGAGATCCGGCAAATCATCGATATCCTGATGCGCCGCCGCCAGAACAACCCGCTGCTGACCGGCGAGGCCGGCGTCGGGAAAACCGCGGTGGTGGAAGGCCTGGCGCTGCGCATCGTGGCCGGCGACGTGCCGCCGCAGCTGCGCGACGTGAAGCTGTGCCTGCTGGACATCGGCATGCTGCAGGCCGGCGCCGGCGTCAAAGGCGAGTTTGAAAAACGGTTGCAGGCGGTGATCGACGAAGTGCAGTCCAGCCCGACGCCGATCATCCTGTTTATCGACGAAATTCACACCCTGATCGGCGCCGGCGGCGCCCAGGGCACCGGCGACGCCGCCAACCTGCTGAAACCGGCGCTGGCGCGCGGCCAACTGCGCACCCTCGGCGCCACCACCTGGTCGGAATACAAGAAATACATCGAGAAGGATCCGGCGCTCACCCGCCGTTTCCAGGTGGTGCAGGTACACGAGCCGAGCGAAGACAAAGCGCTGCTGATGCTGCGCAGCACCGTCAGCCCGCTGGAGCAACACCACCGCGTGCTGCTGCTGGATGAAGCGGTAGACGCCGCGGTGCGGCTGTCGCATCGCTATATTCCTGCCCGCCAGTTGCCGGACAAAGCAGTGGCGCTGCTGGATACCGCTTGCGCGCGCGTGGCGGTCAGCCAACACGCCGAGCCTGCCCAGGTCGAAGACTGCCGCCACCGCATCGATGCGCTGCAGATAGAGTGGGATATCGCACGTCGCGAGGCCAAGGTGGGCATCGGCGATCCCCTGCGCCCGCAGGAGATTGAAGCCCAGCTGACCGCGCTGCGCCAGGAGTTGGAACAGTTGACCGACCGCTGGCAGCAGGAGCTGGCGCTGATCCAAGAGATCATCACACTGCGCGCCCAGCTGCACCGGCAGGAAGAAGAGTCTACTGAAGAAGAGACGCAGGCGCGCCCTGACGCCGACGCGCTGCGCGCCCAGCTGGGCGAACTGCAGCAGCAGCTGAGCGCCCTGCAGGGTGAAGCGCCGCTGATCTTCGCCGCCGTCGACGCCAACATCGTGGCGGCGGTAGTGGCCGACTGGACCGGCATCCCGCTGGGCCGCATGGTGAAAAACGAGATTGAGGCGGTGCTGCAACTCTCCGACACCCTGAACCAGCGCGTGATCGGCCAACGCCATGCGCTGGATCTGATCGCCCGCCGGGTGCGCACTTCGCGGGCGCGCCTGGACGATCCGAACAAGCCGGTCGGGGTGTTCCTGCTGGCTGGGCCATCCGGCGTCGGCAAGACCGAAACCGCGCTGGCACTGGCGGAAACCCTGTACGGCGGCGAGCAGAACGTCATCACCATCAACATGAGCGAATTCCAGGAGTCGCACACCGTTTCGACGCTGAAAGGCGCCCCCCCGGGCTATGTCGGCTACGGCGAAGGCGGCGTGCTGACCGAGGCGGTGCGCCGCCGTCCTTACAGCGTGGTGCTATTGGACGAAATCGAGAAGGCGCACCCGGACGTGCATGAAATCTTCTTCCAGGTGTTCGACAAGGGCTGGATGGAGGACGGCGAAGGTCGCCATATCGATTTCCGCAACACCATCATCATCCTGACCTCCAACGTCGGCACCGATCTGATCGCCGGGCTGTGCAGCGATCCGGAGCTGCTGCCGGAGCCGGAGGCGCTGAGCGGCGCGCTGCGCCAGCCGCTGTTGTCGGTATTCCCGGCGGCGCTGCTCGGCCGCCTGCTGGTGGTACCGTATTACCCGCTGACCGACGCCACGCTGGGCAACATCGTGCGCCTGCAGCTGGGGCGCATCCAGCGTCGCCTGGCGGATAATCACGACATCGTCTGCACCTTCGACGACGCGGTCATCGAGCAGATCGTCAGCCGCTGCACCGAGGTAGAGTCCGGCGGCCGCATGGTCGACGCCATCCTGACCAACACCCTGCTGCCGCAGATCAGCCACACCCTGCTGACCGGCAGCGCCAACGACCAGCGCTATCGCCAGCTGCATATCGCGCTGCAGAACCACGAATTCATTTGTCAATTTCAGGCATAACGCCGCGGCCGCCGAGACGGCGGCCCTTTGAACACAGAGAGTCATCACTATGTCGGGAACCGGGATAACCAAACCGAATTCGAACAGCCTGCCGAGCGGCTATCGATTCAATGAATTCGAGATCCAGGAAGCGATCGGCGAAGGCGGCTTCGGCATCGTCTACCGCGCCTACGATCACCAACTGGAACGCACCATCGCCATCAAGGAGTACATGCCGACCTCGCTGGCGAAACGCAACGACGATCTCAGCATCGGGCTGCGCGGCGAGCGCTTCGGCAAAACCTTCCAGGCCGGGCTGAACAGCTTTATTCAGGAGGCGCGCCTGCTGGCCCGCTTCTCGCACCCCGGCCTGCTGCACGTGCTGCGCTTCTGGGAAGAGAACGGCACCGCCTACATGGGCACCCAGTTCTACAGCGGCACCACGCTGAAGAACCTGCAGGCGCAGCAGCCGGAGAAAATCGACGAAGCGTGGATCCGGCGGCTGCTGCCGCCGCTGTTCAGCGCCATCAACACCATCCATCAGGAAGGCTACCTGCACCGCGACATCTCACTGGATAACATCCAAATCCAGGAGAGCCAGCTGCCGGTGCTGCTGGACTTCGGGTCGGCGCGCAAAGAGATCGGTAACCTGTCGGACGAAACGGAGATCATGCTGAAGCCGGGCTTCGCGCCGATCGAGCAGTACACCGAAAACAGCGACGGCGAACAGGGGCCCTGGACCGATATCTACGCGCTGGGCGCCGTGCTGCACACGCTGATCGTCGGTTCGCCGCCTCCGGTCAGCGTGGTGCGCAGCATCGAAGACAGCTATCAACCGCTGGCCGAGCGCCGCCCCGCCGGTTACTCGCCGGAGCTGCTGCGCACCGTCGACCGTGCGCTGGCGCTGAAGCCGGAAGACCGCCCGCAGACCATCGATGAAATGGCCGAGCTGTTGCATCTGCCGATCGCCGATGAAAACGAAATCGTCAGCACCCCGGCCGCCGCGCCGGAGAACCTGTTGGTGGCCGCCAACCCGGCAGCCGCCGCCGCGGCCGCCGGTGCCGTTACCGCGCGTAGCACCCAATTCTCACGGCCGATGATGGCCGGCGCCGGCGTCGCGGCGCTGCTGGTGATCGGCGCCGTCGCCTGGCTGAGCGGCGGCAAGGACGATACCCAGGCCGTAGCGCAAAACACCGCGGCGTCACCGGCGCAGAAAACCGTGACGGAGCAGCCGAGCGCGCCGCAAACCGCGCCATCTGCGCCGGTGGAACCTGAAAAGGCGGCGCCGCCACCGCAGCCGGTGGCGCTGGTGTATTTCAAACTGCAGCCGGGCGAACAGGTCAGCCTCGACGGCAAGCCGCAGCAGGTGACGCCGGGCGAAAACGGCTTCGCCAGCCTGAATCTGGCGCCGGGCCGTTATCAGTTGGAGATCCGTCACAACGATCGGCGTCGCCAGCAGCAACTCAGCATCGACACCGCCGGCACCTGGCTGGTCAATCCGGCCAGCGCCGGTTAATTCCGTTCTGAAGCCCCGTCGCGGCGGGGTTTCTCCTATTTCATGAGACTGACGCACCACTGCCCACCCTCATTGGCCGCGTGGCAAGGCCGCTGCAACGCCGGGGTATGCAGGGCATGACGTCAATCACAGAGGACGTCCTCATGTTGGATCGCATTATTGCGCACACGCCGCTGGGCCAGGAGCAGCTACTGTTCCGCTCACTGGACGGCATCGAAGCGCTTTCCACCCCTTTCAACTTCTCTATTGAATTGCTGAGCACCGACGCGCGGCTCGATCGCAAAGCGCTGCTCGGCCAACCGCTGACGCTGGAGATCCCGACCCAGGGCTTTCTCAGCGCCCCGCGCTACCTGAACGGCAAGATCACCGCCATCGCCGTCAGCAGCGAAGAGATCGGCGGCACCCGCTACGCGCTGTATAACCTGCACGTGCAGCCGGATCTGTGGCCGATGATCAAGGACCGCAACTTCCGCATCTTCCAGGAACAGACGGTACCGCAGATCGTCAAGACCCTGCTGGCGGAGCACAACGTGCAGCTGGAAGATCAGCTGACCGGCGACTATCGCCTGTGGGGCTACTGCGTGCAGTACAACGAAAGCAGCTTCAACTTCATCAGCCGCCTGATGGAGCTGGAGGGCATCTATTACTATTTCAAACACGAGATGGGCAAACACACGCTGGTGCTCGGGGATGCGCCCCACCACCACCAGCCCTATCCCGGCTACGAGATGATTCCCTATCACCTGACGCCGTCCGGCGGCAGCACCAGCGAGGAAGGCATCAGCCAGTGGACGTTGTCCGATCGCGTCACACCGGGCATCTACAGCCTGGACGACTACGATTTCCGCAAGCCGAACGCCTGGCTGTTCCAGGCGCGGCAAAACCCGGTCTCGCCGACGCCGGGGCAGATCGACGTCTACGACTGGCCGGGCCGCTACACCGAACATCAACAGGGGGAGTTTTACGCCCGCGTGCGTCAGGAAGCCTGGCAGGCCGAACATCAGCAGATCCGGGGCACCGCCACCGCGCTGGGCATCGCTCCCGGCAGCACCTTTACGCTGTATAACGCCCCGCACGCCGACGACAACCGCGAGTACCTGACGCTGCAGGCCAACTACCATTTGAAAGAGAACCGCTATGCCAGCGGCGACGATCAAAGCAGCGAACACCGTATCGACTTCATCGTGCTGCCGGCGGACGTGCCCTGGCACCCGCCGCAGCAGGCCACCTGGCCGAAAACCCACGGGCCGCAGACCGCACGGGTGGTCGGCCCGGCCGGCGAATCAATTTGGACCGACAAATACGGCCGCATCAAGGTGAAATTCCACTGGGACCGCTTCGGGCCGAAGGACGACGGCAGCTCCTGCTGGGTGCGCGTCTCCAGCGCCTGGGCCGGCCAGGGCTACGGCGGCGTGCAGATCCCGCGTGTCAACGACGAAGTGGTGGTGGACTTTATCAACGGCGATCCGGATCGGCCGATCGTCACCGGGCGCGTCTATAACGAAGCCAGCATGCCGCCGTGGGCGCTGCCGGCCGCCGCCACCCAAATGGGCTTTATGAGCCGCACCAAGGACGGCACCGCCGACAACGCCAACGCCCTGCGCTTCGAAGACAAGGCCGGCGCCGAACAGGTGTGGATCCAGGCGGAACGCAACATGGACACCCAGGTCAAAAACGATGAGAGCCACACCATCGATAACGACCACACCCATCTGGTGGGCGGCAACCAGATCAAACGGGTGGTGCTCAATCAGGCCACCGGCGTCAAAGGCGATGCCTCCGCGCTGACCGGCAAAACGCGCAGCGACGCCGTGGTCAACGCCTTTACCCTCGGCTCCGGCGAATCGCTGCGGCTGGAGTGCGGCGAAAGCGTGATCGAGCTGCTGGCGAACGGCCAAATCAACATCACCGGCACCAGCTTCAATATCACGGTGAAAGAGGACGGAGAGATCAATACCGGCGGCCAGCTGGATCTCAACCAGCCCGGCGGCGCCGCGCGCACCGCCGCACCGGGCGGCGGCCATCAGGCGGCGATCCAGAGCGCCGTCGATCAGCTGTTCCCGAAATCCTGATGCCGACGCGGCCCTGCGCCGCGCCCTTTCCCCCTGATTACTTGCAAGGACATCCATGGATTACCTTTTCCAGGAAGGCTATTTCACCCTCCCCGCCATCGCCTGGCAGGACTGCACGGTCAATATTCTCAAAAACCCGCAAACCGGCGCCTCGCTGGTCATCACCCGCGGCATCATTCCGCAAGGTGCCACGCTGGAGGACGAATTCGAGAAGCAGTGGCAAGCTCTGCTGCCACAGATCAGCGATTTGCAACAGTCGCCGCGCCGGCGCATCAGCGCCGGGCCGCAGGGCCATCTCAAGGCGATTGAAGTCACCAGTCTCTTTATCCGCGCCGGACACCACCATCATCAGCATCAGTTGGCGGTGCAGCCGGACGAGAGCCAGACGTTACTGATCGTCACCTATGCCGCCATGCGCCCCTTCACCCCCGAGGATGACGCTCACTGGCAGCAGGTGAAAGCGTCGCTGGTCTTGAACACAGTGAACAATAGCCATGGCTGAGATCTGGGCAGCAAGAAAGGATGACGAACTGATCCACACCAGCGCGTTGGCGGACATCGCCAGCGCCGTCGCCGAAGTCGCGGTGTATGCGGTGGCGACCGCCGCCGTGTCCGCCGCCGCGGCAGCCGCAGCGCCGGCATTGGCAGGGGTGGCGGTGCTCGGCGCAGCGGCGACGGCGGCCTCCGGTTGCGTTGGCGCCGGGCTGATCGTCGGTTTTGCCACCAGCCTGACCGGCGTCGGGGAACATATCAGCAACGGCTGCGACGCCGTGGCCAACTGGCTCTTCCCGCCTTCCGTCTCCGGCGTCATTCTCACGGGTTCCCCCAATGTCTTCACCAACGCCAAACCGGCGGCACGCGCCGCCGGTCGCTTACTCACGCCCGCAGAGATCAAAGCGTTACCGGCGCCACAGCCGCCACAAAGCTTCTGGGATTATGGCGCCGAGCTGCTGGCCACCGGCGGTAATATCCTCTCGCAGCTGTGGCAGCCCAGCGTCGCCGGCCCCAGCCAGCCCAGCCAACCGCTGGAAGAAGATAAAATCAGCTGTGACAAACATCCGCTTCCGCAATACCTGGCGGAAGGCTCCAGTAAAGTATTTATCAACGGCCAACCGGCCGTACGCAGTAATGACCGTTCAACCTGCGAGGCGAAAGTCTCGACCGACGCCTCCAAAAATGTGCAGATCGGCGGCGGAGCGGTGGTGGTACGCGACATCAAGAGCGGCAAGCTGCCGGGTATCGGTTTAGCGTTGACCGTACTGCCGCTGCTGCTCGGTAATCCGGCCAAACTGGTTAAGAACCTGCCTTGCATGATCGGCGGCGGGCTGGCGGCGGCGGGCGTTAACGCCCTCGGTGAAGCGATCCACGCCGCCTTTAACCCGGTGCATGCCGCCACCGGCGCCAAGGTGTTGAACGGCGAAGAAGATCTGGACCTGTTGCTGCCGGCACGCTTTCCGCTGGTCTGGCAGCGCAATTACAACAGCCGCAATGACTATCAGGGACTGTTTGGCCACGGCTGGCGCACGCCTTTTGAAACCTGGGTCGATCTTGGCGACCGGGACGGCGGCGTTGAGTGTTGCCTGCATGATGAAACCGGTCGTGAGCTACGCTTCCCGCTGCCTGAGGTGAACCAGCCGAGCTTCAGCGCCGGTGAAGGGCTGATGTTCCGCCGCGGTGAAGAGGGACAGCTGCTGATCGCCGACACCGACGGCAGCGTCTGGCGGCTGTTCGTGCCGCTGCCGCAGAACCCTTCCCGCCTGCGGCTGGTGTCGTTGAGCGATGAGTACGATAACGCGCTGCTGCTGAACTACGACGAACGACAGCGCCTGAGCCGCATCGTCGACAGCGCCGGCGCCATGACATTGCGGCTGGAATACGGCGATCCGCGCTTTGACGATCGCGTCACCGCCTTGCGGCATAACGACGAACCACGCGTGCGCTACCGTTATGACGACGGCGGCAATCTGCATCAGGTGATCGACGCCGGCGGCTTGGTCACGCGTGAATTTCACTATAACGCCCAACATCTGTTGACCCGCCACCAACAGGCCGGTGGGCCCAGCTTCGAGTATCGATGGGCGATGTTCGACGACTGGCGCGTGGTGGGACACCGCGACAGCGCCGGCGGCGGCTGTACAATCGACTACGATTTGGCCGCCGGGTTAACGACGGTCACCGAGTACGACGGCTTGCGGCACCAGCACCGCTGGAACGCCCAACGGCTGATCGTCGAATATACCGACGAGCGTGGTGAGGTCTGGCATTACCAATGGAATGACGAGGACATGCTGATCGCCACGCGCGATCCGCTCGGCCACGGCTGGCATTTCCGCTACGATGAAGTCGGCAATCTGGTCGAGGAAGAAGATCCGCTCGGCCATATCCGCCTCACCGGTTGGCTACCACAGCGCGCGCTGCCGATCAGCGTCAAGGAGCCCAACGGCGCCACGCAGCATTTCTACTACGACGAGCGCCATGCCTTGATTGCCGAGATCGGTGCGCTCGGCCATAGCCAGCGCTACCTGCGCGATGGCTATGGTCAGGTGGTGCAAGCCGTCGACGCCAACGGCGGCATCAGCCATTTCGCTTATGATGAGCACGGGCAATTATTGCGCGCCCGCGATTGCTCCGGCAAACAAACCCTCTACAAATATACGGCTCAAGGCTGGCTCCGCGAGGTGACCGACGCCTCCGGCGAACGCGTTCATTACCGCTACGATGCCGCCGGCCGCCTGACACAGCTGCAGCGCGCCGAGGGCTGGCAGGAGACGCTGAGCTGGAACGCGCAGGGCCAGCTGGATCGCTATCAGGGGGCCGATGGGCGCTTGACGCATTATCGCTATGACGCAGCCGGCCGCCTGCTGGCCACGCGCAATCCGCTCGATGGCGAAGTGGTGCGCCACTACGACGCCCGCGGCCGATTAACGGCGCTGTGCAACGAGAATGCGGAAAGCTACCTGTTCCATTGGACGGCCTGCAACCTGTTGCAGGAAGAAATCGGGTTGGACGGCGTCAGCACCCGCTATCGTTACGACGAATGCCGCCGGGTCGTCGAGCGCCGCTTCGCCGCCAATACCTCCGCCGCCTTCTCGCACTATTTCAGCCATGACGGCGCCGGCCAACTGGTGAGCAAACAGACGCCCGATGGAGAAACCCGCTACCGCTACAGTCCGCTCGGCCAACTGCTGCATGCCGCCAGCTACCGCGGCAACGCTTGGCATGACGAGCCGACAGCGGCTCAGAACGAGGTCAGTTTTGATTATGACTTGCTGGGGCGGGTGACCCGTGAGCAAGGTGCCAACGGTACGGTACGCTACGCTATGATTACGATCCGATGGGTAACCGCACGCAAACCACCTTGCCCGACGGACGCACGCTGCGCGCACTGTACTACGGCAGCGGCCACCTGCTGCAGCTGGCGCTGGACGATATCACCCTCAGCGAGTTCGAGCGCGACAATCTGCACCGCGAACTGAGCCGTACGCAGGGTCGCCTGACCAGCCGAGTGCATTATGATCGGCTGGGGCGCAAAGACCGGCGGGAGATCTTCAATGACAACCGCCAGCGCCCGGCGCCGGCCAGCAGCTCGCGCCAGTGGTCTTACGACTATCAAAACAACCTGACGCGCGAAGAACACAACGCCAACCCGTTCTCCTACCAGCGTTATCAGTACGATGCCACCGGTCGATTGCTGAGCCGGGACGGCACGCTGCCGGATACCGAGCGCTACCGGTACGATCCGGCATCCAACCTGCTGGATGAGGGGCAATTCCGCCAGCGGCACAACCGCGTACTGCATTATCAGGGAATTGATTACCGGTACGATGTCTTTGGCCGCACGGTGGAAAAACGCAAAGGCCACTACCGTTGGCAATATCTCTACGACGCCGATCATCGCCTCTGCGAGGTGGTGCGCTACAGCCAGCATCGCAGCGAAGCCCAGCAGCATGTGCATTTCCACTATGATCCGCTCGGGCGGCGCACGCAAAAGCGGGTGTGGCAGCAAAGTCAGGATCTGCGCCAACCGGCCGGCAAATGCCAAACCACCACGTTTTTGTGGGAAGGTTTCCGGCTGCTGCAGGAAACTCGCGACGGCATGCCCCTCACCTATGTCTATGCCGATCAGGGCAGCTATGAACCTTTGGCGCGCATCGACGGCCACGCGCCGGCCCAGGTATTTTACTTCCACACGGCGCCGAACGGCGAACCGGAAAGCCTGACCGACAGCGACGGAACGCTGCGCTGGCAGAGCCACAGCAGCGCCTGGGGCCGCATAAAGTATGAGGAAAATCAGCAAGATCTGGATTACTCCCAAAACCTGCGCCTGCATGGTCAATACCTGGATCGGGAAACGGGATTGCACTACAATTTGTTCCGCTATTACGATCCGGATATCGGCAGATTTACCCAGCACGATCCGATAGGTTTGGCCGGCGGGATCAACCTGTACCAATACGCGCCGAATCCGCTGGGTTGGGTGGATCCGTTGGGGTTGAGTTGCGGCAATTCCTGGAATAATTTTCAATCGAAGTCGAAAGGTGTTTTTGCATCCAGAAGCCAGGCATCTAAAGCTTATAATCTGTGGAAAAAACAAGATTGGGCGGCCTTAGAAAAATTCATGGGGCATGGCTCATGGCCTCCCAATAGAGGTTTTGTACAAGCAACTCCTACTACTCTTATGCCTGGAGCAAAAATTGATAGATACGGTGGCTGGACAAATAATGGCGTATTCAACGACCGAGGTACCTTTGTCTCTCCTGCTGGAGCCTCTTTTGGCAGCCGGGCATTACCGTTAGATACTCTGGAAAAACCGTATCGAGTATACGAGGTGGTTAAACCAATCCAAGCAGATATGGGGCCTGCTATACCGTGGTTTAACCAAGCTGGTGGAGGAACACAATTTGAACTGTCCAAATCCATCAGTCAACTTCTTGCAGAAGGCCGAATCCGGCCAATTTGAGGAATTATGAGCGAAAAATACTTTAGCGTGAAGAAAGATAAGCAACTATTTGATGGTAACGAAGAGCAGTTTCGTTTATTTAAAAAAGAAGTATCCATCCCTAACTCTAACGAAAAAGTACTTTATGATAACAGCTCTGCGATACCCATATGGGATATAGATGAAAACATCAGGAAGGCGATCGCAGAAAAAATAAGCGGGATAAAAGTCATAGAGTACCCATATGACCCAATACCTTCATATAAAAATGAAAATCTGGATATCTACATTCAGAAAGTAGAGTCGGAAATGCACAAAAACAGAATAACAATAATCACGGCGACGGGTGAGTCACAACCAGCAAGATATAAGATAAAGTTGCTGGGTTTCATTTTTCACTAGCGCTCTCTTAGAGGCGATCCCACTGAAATCTTTATAACACTCTGAGGTAACAGATGATGAATATTTCCTGGGATATCGCCAACTTTAATATATCAATGAAAAGCCAGTACAGTGATATCTATGAGTTAGAAAATGATATCAGTAATTTCTTTGGAAGCAGTAATTTTAGTGAAATGGACTCCCTTGACTGGTTTTTAATCAACAAGAAAACAAACGAGCTTTCTTTTTTGTTGTTGAGCGTTCCTTCTTTTTTTAAAGCATCAAGCGAGCGTCATGCCCTTGATGTTGACTCATTACGAGAAATAAAATTATCAGAATGTATCGATAGCTTCGTATCTCACGTCACTATTCAAGACGAAACAGTTTTCCAATCCAAAGAGAACATTTTAATTGTCGCATCGGATACATCGGCCATCGTTTATAAGGCACCAATCAAAGAGGGTCTTTATTTCTTGTTGGGCTGTGATTTTTCGTATCATGGTTTTTTATTGCTCAGTGCGACCCATCATATCCCCGGGGGAACACCACCATCAGATGAGACAATTTCCGATTCGTTATTCTTAAGAATGCTAGATTTGTGCAACCAAGATTTTTATGATGCCATGGACGAGCAAGATGAAAGATGTTTATCCATAATAAACCAGTTAGAGAAGGATTGTTTGGCATATCAAAAGATAGACGTTCGCTTACTGCAAATAATAGATTTTATAAAAAACCTTAAATATACATTCTATGATATAGACATGGAATAATTATCTTATGACTGTTCCTCTTTTAAATGAATCTTTAAATACCCTATCAAAAGGCTCCCAAAGAGCCTTTTGATACGCTACCGCGCCGTCTCACCACTTCTTCACCGTCTGGTAAATATCGAGGTCGAAATAGCCGTCGGCTTCGCAGTCGTTGAGATAATGTTCGTAGCTCACCCCCTCAACCGGCTGGTAGCCGCTGGCCGGCAGCAGCCTCTGATAGAACTCGCCCCACACCCGCTCGAAGTCGCCATCGCTGATGCGCACGTGGTAGACCGCATACTGCCCGGCGGGCAGCGTCTGCACGGTCACGCCCTCGCTGCCTGCCGGCAGCGCGAAATCGTCCGCCACGCTTATCACTACGTCGGCACGCAGCTTTTCCGGCGCCACTTCCGCCGGATCGTCCCAATACAGCACCAGCCATTTGCCGAACGGCACGCCGTGGCGCTGCCGCCATGCCAGCAGTTGCTGCGAGCCCTGCGGGATCGTCTGCGGATACGGCCCCACGACTCTCACTCCCGCCACCTTCTCCGCCGCTTTATCGATAATCCTCACGCTCATCGCCCTTATCCTCTCTCGTTATTTCAGGCGCCGATTTCGGTGCGCACGTCCAGCAGCTCGGGGAAAAAGGTCAGATCCAACGCCTTTTTCAGGAAGCTGACGCCGCTGGAACCGCCGGTGCCCGACTTGAAGCCGATGATCCGCTCCACCGTTTTCATATGGCGGAAGCGCCACAGGTGGAAGCTCTCTTCGATATCCACCAGCTTCTCCGCCATTTCATAGGCTTCCCAGTAGGTTTGCGGGTTGTCGTAGATCACTTTGAACGCCGGCAGCAGATCCGGGTTGCGCTGGTAGGGCTGCGTCCAGTCGCGCTCGAGGCACTCCTGCGGGATCGGCAGGCCGTGGCGCGCCAGGTACAGCAAGTATTCGTCGTACAGGCTCGGCGCTTCGAGGATCGCCTTCAGCGCCGCGTGTTTTTCCGCATCGCTGCTGAACACCGCCAGCATCGCCGCATTCTTGTTGCCGAGCAGGAACTCGATCGAGCGGTATTGGTGCGACTGGAAGCCCGACGAGCTGCCCAGCACGTCGCGAAACTCGACGTACTCCGACGGCGTCAGCGTTTCCAGCACCGCCCACTGTTCGAACAGCAGCCGCTGGATCTGTTTGACGCGCGCAAGGATTTTGAAGCAGTGGCTGAGTTTGTCCTGCTGCACCAGCCGCACCGCCGCTTGCAGCTCGTGCAGCATCAGCTTCATCCACAGTTCGGAGGTTTGGTGCTGTATCACGAACAGCATTTCGTCATGATGCGGCGGATTGGAGAGCGGGTGCTGGCAGTCCAGCAACGAGTCCAGGCACAGGTAGTCGCCGTAGCTCATGCGTTTGGAAAAATCGGTGACAATCGCGCTTTCTAATTCCCGTTTGTTCATCTGTGATCTCCGTTGCGCCCAGCGCCCCATCGGCCTGGAACGTGCCGCAAAGAGAAAACAATAGTACAGAACCCGCCGCCCCGAAGGGCGATAAACGAGAGGTGCTTCGCAGATCTCACTCATCTGCGCCGCCCCTCTCGCCCCGCTTTACCCTATCAACCCAAACAGGTCGTTGAGCGACTCGCTCATGGTCGGGTGAGTGAACAGCTGATCGCGCAGCCGGGTATAGGGCAGCCCGGCGTCCATCGCCGTTTTGACGATGTTGATCATCTCGTGGGCATCGCGGCACAGCAGCGCCACGCCGAGGATCTGGCCGGTCTGCGCATCGACCACCGCCTTCAGCAGGCCGCGCGTGTCGCCCAGCACGCGGGCGCGCGGGATCGCCGCCGCCGGCAGCGTGGCAACCTTAATGTTGCGCCCCTGCTGCCGGGCCTGATCTTCGCTGAGACCGATGCGCGAGAAGCTCGGGGTGATGAACACCGAGTAAGGCACCGCGCCGCGATCGGTCGTGCTGCGTTTACCCGCGCCGAACAGGCTGTCGCGCACAATGCGGAAATCGTCCAGCGAGATATAGGTAAACTGCGGCCCGCCGTTGACGTCCCCCAGCGCCCAGATATGCGGCACGCTGCTGCGCAGCTGCGCGTCCACCCGCACGGCGCCGCGCTCATCCGTCTCAACACCGGCGCGCGCCAGCTGCAAGCCGGCGGTGTTCGGCGCGCGCCCGGCCGCCACCAGCAGCGCATCGAACGACTGCATGCCGCCCTGATGCACCACCTCAACGCCCCCTTCCACATCGCGCACCTGCTTCACGCCGGCATTAAACGTGAAGCTCACCCCGGCGTCGCTCAGGATTTGCTGTATCGCCTGCGCCATATCGCGGTCTTCCCGGCCGAGCAACGCGCCCGCCTCTTCGAATACCGTCACGGCGCTGCCGAACTGCGCGAACATCGAAGCGAACTCCAGCCCGATATAACCGCCGCCGATAATGCCCAACCGCGCGGGCCGCTGCGTCAACTGCAGCAGGCCGGTGCTGTCGTAACTCCGCTGCGAACGATCCAACCCGTCGATCGCCGGCCGGCGGCTGACGGCCCCGGTGTTGATGAAGATGCGCTCGCCGCCCAGCACCTGCGTTCCCGCGGCGCCCTGCACGCTGATGCGGTGCGGATCGATAAACTCCGCCCGTCCGTCGATCACCGTGACCTGTTCAAGCCCCGCCAGGTTTTGGTAGTTTTTCTCCCGCAGCAGGCCGGTCACCTGCCGCTTGCGCGCCATCGCCTGGCTGAACGCCTGTTCGCCCGGCCCGTGAAGCTCGGCATCGTGCACCAGCGTTTTGGTCGGGATGCAGCCGATGTTGATGCAGGTACCGCCATACATCTGCGCCGACGCCTCCACCATCGCCACGCGCCATCCCTGCCCGGCCAGAAAGGCCGCCAGCGTTTTGCCGGCCTTGCCAAACCCGATGATAATCGCCTGATAATCGTACATTGTGTCGCCTCGTCTCGTGATGTTCATCGCCGGTCAATCAGCGTATTGCGGCCTCAATTAACCGCTCCAGCGGCCTCAGCGCCGCGACCTGTCGTTCGTCGGCCCCGGCGCTCCGCTTCAGACTTTCCGCCGGGTGGTAGCTGACCTGCGTTTTGCCCCGTTCGTCTTGCGCAATCAGCACCCTGAGCGGCAGATCCAGCGCCAACGCCGGCCGCGCCAGCATCAGCGGCGTGCCCGCCAGCGGGTTGCCCAGCACCAGCACCGTGGTGGGCGGCATCGCCAGATGATGCTCACGCGCCGCCCTGGCGTGATCGAACTCGGCAAACAGCGTCACGCCCTTCTGCTCGGCCGTGCTGATAATGCGCTGACGCGTTTCCTGATAAGCGTAGGCGCTCTCTACCGTTCGGGTTTCTTGCCCCGGCGTCCCCTCCGCCACTGCAGAACAGGCCAGCATCATCAGGCTACCGGCCACGGCTCGGTTCATGACGCTCATGCGGCCTTCCCCCGCCACTGTTTCTCGAGCAAGCTGCGCGCCGAATCCGCCATGATCATCACCGCGCCCGCCAGCATCAGCGTGTCCTTCAGCACCAGGCGCCCGGCGCCGGAGAGATAAGGGAAGCCGTGATGCGCATCGCCCAGCGCCGGCACCCAGGCCTCCGGGGTGGTGATTAAAAAGGTCAGCGTCACCAGCGGCGTGCAAAAGGAGAGCATGCCGCCCAACAGCCCCAGCCATTTGGAGAACGGGTTGGCCAGCACCAGCAGCGCGATCGCCACCTCCACCACGCCCAGGCCGTTGGAGAAGCCATAGGTATTGTTGGCCTGCTGCCAGGCGCGCGCGGCGAGGTTCAGTTCGCCTTCGTGCGTCAGATGCGCCTGATAGTCCTGCGGCATGTCATAGAAAAACGACATCAGCGGGCTGTTGGCGACGAACGGCGTGATGCTGTCCGCTTCGTAAGGGATGAATTTGAGCAGGCCAATCCATAAGAAGACGATGGCGATGCTGAGGCGAATCAGCGTTAATCCCAGCTTGTCGCCCTTGCTCAGAAAGAATAGTATTTTCATTACCGGCTCCATGTCATTGATAACTCATGCATCGCAGCGGCGCCCTCCGCATCGCTGCACTATCGAACCGATCTTAGTGCTTCGCATTACGCCGGCCCATTGCCGAAACAATCAGCTTCTTAGCCAGGAGTCTCAAAATGGATCCGCTCAGCCAACTGTTGATGCTTAACGACATGCGCGGTTACGTGGCGCGCGATTGCCATTTCAGCGGCGAGTGGCGCTCGCCGCATGCCGCCGGGGAGTGGAGCCAGATCCGCTGGCACATGGTGCTGGCAGGCAGCTGTCGGCTGGAGATCCCCGGCGGCTGCCCGGTACCGCTGGAGCAAGGCAGCCTGCTGTTCTTGCCGCACAACTCCGCCCACCGCCTGCTGCCGGAGGGGGCCGACAGCGCTACGCACCTGCTGTGCGGCGTGCAAATCTTGCCGCACAGCGCATCGCCACTGCTGGCGAGCCTGCCGGAATGTTTGCTGTTCAACAGCCGCCAGCAGGGGCGGCTGGCGCTATTGCAGGCGACCGGCCAGCTGCTGAGCGATGAGTTCAGCCAACAGGGCCAGGGGCACAACGCCATTGTCAGCCAGACCATGGCGCTGCTGTTCGCGCTGGCGATCCGCGCCTGGCTGGCCCAGCCGAACCAGAGCGGCAATCTGGTCGCCGCGTTGCTGCATCCGCAGTTGGGCAATGTGGTTGAACAGATGCTGCGCCGCCCGCAACACCCCTGGACGCTGGTGGAACTGAGCGAACGGGCCCATATGTCGCGCGCCAACTTCGCCCGCGTCTTTCGTCAAGTTACGCAGCAAACGCCGCTGCAGGCCCTCACCGCCATCCGCATGCAGCTGGCGGCCCGGCTGCTGGCGCGCCAGGCGTTGCCGCTGAGCCGTATCGCCGAACAGGCCGGCTACTCGTCGGAGGTGGCGCTGCATAAAGCCTTCACCCGCCACTTCGGCCTGACGCCGGGAAAATTCCGCCAGCAGGCCGCTGAGACACCGCCGGACATTTGCCCCATCTCGGCATAACCTCCCGCCCCGCCTTACTGTTTAGTAAACAACGCGGCCGTCGCCTGACGACTCTCACAAATGCGCAATCCCATGCGTGCGGCGCCCCGGTTGCGGCTTGCCTGCGGCCGGCTTCCCTTATAGATTGCAGGCTAACGGCAGGCAGCAAGGTATCGGCAAATGGCAAATATTCGTGATGTCGCACGGTTGGCCGGCGTCTCCATCAGCAGCGTGTCGAACCTGCTGAACAACCGCAGCCACCAGATGAGCGCGCAGACCCGTGAACGCATCGAACAAGCGATGGCGACCCTGGGGTATCGGCCGGCCCGGGCGGCGGCGGTGCCCGCACCGCAGGCCAAGATCATCGGCCTGCTGCTGCCGTCGATCGTCAACCCGAGCTTTTCGGCGCTGGCGCATGCGGTCGACGGCGCGGCGCGGGCTCACTGCTACCGCGTCTTGCTCGGCAACGCCTACCGCCAGGAACAGGAAGAGGCCGCGTTTATCGACGATATGTTCCTGCATGGCGTGCGCGGCATCATCGTGGCGGCAAGCGACGTTCGCCAGACCCATTTTGTCCGGGCCGCCGAACGGGGCATGAAGATCGTCAGCTATGACAATCCGTTTCCCGAGCGGGCGGCCATCGATACCCCGCTGTTCGACAGCGTCTCGATGGACAATGTCGCCGCCGGGCGCCTGGCCGCGCAGCACCTGCTCGAACGCGGCTGCCGACACATTGTGTTCGCCACCGAAGCGACGCTGACCGTCGGGCGCAGCCACAAGATCGACGGTTTTCTGAGTGCGCTGGGGCACAGCCTGAGCGAACGCCAACGGGTGATCGAAGGCAAGGCCAACAGCGCCTACGGCGACACGGAAATGTTCGAATTGGGGCTGACGCTGGCGCCGCGCGTACTCGCGCTGACGCCGCGCCCAGACGGTATCGTGGCGATTAACGATGCGCTGGGCATCGGGCTGATGGTGGGGGTGCGCGCTGCCGGCGTCCAGGTACCCGCAGACATCTCGGTGATCGGCATCGACAATATCGCGCTGGCCGGCCTGGCCGAACCGGGGCTGACGTCCGTCAGGCCGCCGCTGGCGGAGATGGCGCAGCTGATGGTCGAGCGCCTGATCGGCCGCATCAACAGTGATTCACCACCGCCCGGCGAGTTTCTCTTCCCGCCGACGGTCATCAGCCGGCGCTCGGTTAAAGCCGCCGGCTAACTGAAATAACAGCGTCTTACCCAGGCGATGCGCAGCGGCATCGTCCGGATCGGTGTCAGCCAAAAACAAAGGAACAGGCCGTCGCGCTTAAGGGATGCACGCGCCTCAATGAATCAGCGTCGTGCCGTTATTTAACGTTCAGCTCAGGGTTATGGGCCGGGCCTCTATTATTCCGATTAACCACATTGGAAATATCAAAATGAAAATAAGCAAGCCGCAGGATATTGAACACAGCGCTATCAGGAAATTGACGCTGCATATTGTCCCCCTCATGATTTTATTGTATTTCCTGGCCTTTCTCGATCGCAATAACATGGCCTACGCCGCCAAGGCGTTGGAGGATAACCTGGGCCTGACCGCCTCGGCCTTCGGCTTCGCCTCCGGGATTTTCTTTATCGGCTATTTTCTGTTTGAAATACCCAGCAATGCCGGCACCATTAAATTCGGCCCGCGCATCTGGTTCGCCAGAATATTAATTTCCTGGGGCATCTTCGCGACCTTGCTCGGTTTTGTACGCACGCCGCTGGAGCTGTATATCTGCCGTTTTATGCTGGGCGTGTGCGAAGCCGGGTTCTTTCCCTCGGTGGTGTATTACTTCACGGTATTTTTCCCGGAAAAATACCGCACCAAAATTCTCGGCATGTTCATCATCGTCCAGCCGCTGTCCAACGCCGTCGGCTCGCCGATTTCCGGCTTTATTCTCAATATTCAGCATGACTGGTTCGGGTTCGCCCCCTGGCAGCTGCTGTTTATCCTCGAAGGGCTGCCGCCGATCGTCATCGGCCTGCTGATCCCGTTCCTGATCAAGAACTCGCCCAAGGACGTCGGCTATCTGAACGTGGAGGAAAAGGCCTGGCTGATGAGCAACGCCGGCCGCTCCAAATCCGGCTCTAAAATCACGCTGGGCGACTTCCTGAAAGGAATTAAAAACAAGAAATACCTGCTCTACGCGCTGCTCAACTTCGGCATGGTGTGCGGTATTTATGGCTTTGGCACCTGGCTGCCGTCGATCATTACCGCCCTCTCCGGCAGCGATATCTTCCGCGTCAGCCTGCTGGCACTCATTCCCTACGGCCTGGCCGCGCTGCTGGTGTACCCGTGGAGCCTGTGGGCCAGCAAAACCAAAAAACTTGGCCTGTTCGCCGGCCTCAGCATGGTGGTCGCCGCTATCGGCCTGATGGGGGCGGTAACGTTTTTTAAATACGATCCGCTCGTCGCGCTGTCGTTCCTGTGCATCGCCGCCATCGGCATCTACACCGCCGTACCGCCGTTTTTATCCATGCCCGCCAACATTTCCACCGGCGCGGCCGCGGCCGCCGGGCTGGCGGTGGTCAGCTGCATCGGCAATATCGGCGGCTTCGTCGCGCCTTATGCGGTGGGCGTATTGAACGATCTGACCGGCAACAGCGCGCCGGGGCTGTTTTTCCTGGCCTCGTGCCTGCTGGCCACCGGGTTGATCTGCATTTTCTACTGCGCGAAACAGCGCGAAGGCGTCATCAATGCTTAACGAACCAATAAGGAGTCAATCATGGGCGATCTTGCGGGCAAAAAGGTCTTTATCACCGGGGCGGAACAGGGCATCGGCCGCGCGACTGCGGAGCGGCTGATCAAGGCCGGTTGCGACATCTATTTTCACTATCACAGCGACGAAAGCGGCCCCAAAGCGCTGGTGGCGCTGGCCCATTCATTGGGGCAAAAGGCCGCTTACGGCTACGCCGATCTCATCGATACCGACGAAACGCTGCGCTGCGTTTCAGCCGGCGCCGAGTTTCTTGGCGGCATCGACATTCTGGTCAATAACGTCGGCGGCATCGTCGGGCGCAAATGGTTGGGCGAGATCGACCGCGCCTTTTGGCAAACCGTGATCGACGTGAACATGACCACCATGCTGAACGTGACCCAAAGCGCGCTGCCGTTCCTGAAGGCGGCAAACGGCGCCAGCATCGTCAACCTGGCCTCGCAGGCCGGCCGCGCCGGCGGGCATTCCGGCTCGCTGGTCTATTCCGCCACCAAGGGTGCGGTGCTCACCTGGACGCGCTCGCTGGCGGCGGAGCTGGGCGAGCACGGCATCCGGGTGAATGCGGTGGCGCCCGGTCTGATCCTCGGCACCCGTTTCCATAATCGCCACACCACCCAAGCATCGGCGGAGGAAACCGTTCGCGCCATCCCGCTGGGCCGCGCAGGCACGCCGGACGACGTGGCACGCGCCATCGCCTTCCTGGCGGCGGAGTACGACGGCTTCATCTCCGGCGCCACCCTCGACATCAACGGCGGCATCTACCGCATGTAATTCAGCTGCGGGCGGCACGGCTGCCGCCCCCTATTCAGGTATCGCCTTATGATTAAATCCGCCATCACCCACCCGCCGCTGCTCGCCGCGCTGGCGCAATGCGGGCATAAAACCCAGGTGCTGATCGCCGACGGCAACTACGCCTGCGTGACCCACGCGCCGAAAGACGCCACCGTGGTCTATCTGAACCTGGCGCCCGGCACGCTCGCCGCCCCGCCGATCCTGGAAAAGCTGCTGGCCTGCATCAACGTGGAAAGCGCCACGCTGATGGCTTGCCCGCCGGACTTCACCAACACCATCGAAGCCGAATACCGGCAGCTGCTGCCGGCGCAGTGCCCGGTCGAACACCTGCCGCGCGAGGCGTTCTACGCCGCGGTCAAATCAGATCGGACGCTGCTGGTGATCGCCTCCGGCGAACAGCGCCGCTTCGCCAACCTGCTGCTAACGGTGGCGCCGGTGGTGTGAAAGGCGCGAGGGGGATACCCCCCCTCATACTTCGCCGCCTCACACTTACGATGCGATTTCCCCAAAGAAAGCCGTTGGCACACGCATCGAATTGCAATTACAATCGTTGCACTTGCAATTCAAGGAGAGAGCTGTGCATGTCGCCTCAACCTATAACAATGCCCGCAGCAGCAGCCGGTACCCTAACGCTGGCCGAGGCCTGTATCCGCAGGATGGCCACCGCCTATCAGCAAACCGGCGCCGCGTGTCCCTCTTCCACCGCCTGGATGGCGCAAGCCCTGGGCGAACTTAACGCCAGCGGCGACATCTGGCTTATCGACGGCAGAAGGCGCGCTGAGCCGCCGAGTTCCCATTACGCCACGGCCTGGCCGCTCTGGTTTGGCCATCAATCCGGACGCTATGAAAAACCGCTGTTTTACGTCGTCAACACGCCCTCGGTGGACATGCTCCGCGGGCTTGAGCCGGAAACCAATCGCAAGGGGATTTTCATCAGCGATGCGGATACCGGCAGTGCCGATTTGCCGAAAGGCGTGCAGGCCTGGTTCCCGCTTCAGCTCACGGCCATGCCGGGCTGGTTGCCCTTCGATCCGGCCAATGCCCGGGAAACCGGCGCGATACTCCACCATGCCCTGCGCGCGCTCTATCTGGAGGGAGCGAGGAAGATGGTGTATCTCGCGACCAACGCAGACAATGGCACCCTCTCTTCAGGGGAACCGTTTGTCGCAGAACAGGCGTTCAAGGGAATGTATCGCGTCGCCGCCGCGGCAGACTCGCCGTTGCAGATTCGCTTGTGCGGTGCCGGCCGAGCGCTCGCCCGCGTGCAGCAGGCGGCCGAGATGTTGAAAAACTGGGGGATTGCATCTGAAATCTGGAGCTGCCCCAGCTACACGCGGTTGGCGCAGGACGCCGAACTCGCTGACATGCAGCGCCAGGACAGCGGCGGCGAATGCCATCTGAAAGCGTGCCTGGGCGCCGGGAATGTCCCCGTCGTTGCCGTCACTGACTATTCGCACCTGATTGCCAACCAGCTCAGGCGATTCATTCCCGCGCGCTTTGCCGCGGTGGGCTCAGATTCACGGGTGCGCGGCGAAATCCACTACCCGCAGGCGGAATGGATTGCGCTCTGCGCCCTCAAACTGCTGGCCGACGAGCAGAAAATCCCTTCGGCGCTGATCGCCGATGCGCTACGCGTTCTGCACATCACCACACCCGATGCCTGATCACTCTCTGGCCAGCTGCATCGCGTTGTCCAACGCGTCGGAGAAGCGTGCGATCTCTTCTTCGCTGAACTGGTTGAGAAAGTGGGTTTTGACCACCGTGCGGTAGATCTCCCACATCTTTTTCCGCAGGGCCTTGCCTTCCTCGGTGATGGTGGCGAAGGAGGCCCGGCGATCGTCGTCGGAGCGAAAGCGCGTAACCAGCCGCTCTTTTTCCAGGCGATCCATCAGGCGGGTCAGGTTGTAACGCTCAATCACCAACACGTCCGCCAGCTCATGCATGCGGCGCGTGCCGTTTTCCCCGCTTTCCAATCCCCATAACACGTCATACCAGGCGTAAACCGGCAGCCCCGCTTCCGACAACTTCGTCTCTATCTTTCTGATAATCGCCCGATGCGCGCGCACAAAGGAGAACCACAGGTCGGGTTGTTTATCTTTCATGTCATTTTTCTCGTCAAAACCGGTGAGTTGCAATTGCAATTGTAAAGGGATAGAGTGGCTTTCGCTATTGTTGCATTTGCAACTCTTGCACTTGCAATTCACTGAATTCCTGTATCGCTCAGCGCCTTATCAGGTAAGTACATTTGGAGCTTTTATGAACCAACCCGCGGTAAAAGCAGATCTTGACCCACAAGAGACGGCTGAATGGCTTGAGGCATTTGAAGGTGTCACTGACATCGACGGCCGTGAACGCGCGCATTTTTTGTTGGCAAGAATGGCCGAAGCCGATCAGCGCAAGCACGGTGATTTCTTCAGCCTGGTCACCACGCCCTACGTGAATACGATCCCGGCCTATAAGCAACCGACGTATCCCGGCGATCTGGCCGCTGAAGCACGCATCAATGCGTTTATTCGCTGGAACGCCATGGCGATGGTGCTGCGCGCCGGCAAACACTCCAACGTCGGCGGACATATCGCCACCTACCAGTCGGCCGCAGTGCTTTACGATGTGGGGTTCACGCATTTCTTCCGCGGGCGCACCGATGATTTCGCCGGCGACATGGTGTATATCCAGGGCCATTCCGCCCCCGGCATTTATGGCCGCGCCTATCTCGAAGGCCGTATCGACGAGGAGTTGCTCGACAACTTTCGCCGCGAATCCACACGCCGCGGCCTCTCCTCCTACCCGCACCCGCGGCTGATGCCGGATTTCTGGCAATATCCCACCGTGTCGATGGGGCTGGGGCCGCTGACCGCCGCCTACCAGGCGCGCTACATGCGCTATCTGGAATACCGCGAACTGAAACCGCACCAGGGGAGAAAGGTGTGGGCCTTTCTCGGCGACGGCGAGATGGATCAGCCGGAATCGCTGGCGGCGATTGCGCTGGGCGGGCGAGAAAAACTCGATAACCTGATCTTCGTCGTGAACTGCAACCTGCAGCGGCTGGATGGCCCCGTGCGCGGCAACGGCAAGATCATTCAAGAGCTGGAAGGCACTTTCAAAGCCGCCGGCTGGCAGGTGATCAAGGTGATCTGGGGCAGCGGCTGGGACAAGCTGCTGCAAAAAGACCGCTCCGGGCTGCTGATGCAGCGCATGATGGAGTGCGTCGACGGCGATTACCAAACCTTCAAGTCGCAAAGCGGCGCCTATGTGCGGGAGCATTTCTTCGGCAAGTACCCGGCATTGCTCGAGCTGGTCGCCGACCTGAGCGACGATGAGATCTGGGCGCTGCACCGCGGCGGCCACGATCCGCAAAAGGTGTACGCCGCCTACCATCAGGCGGTGCATACCACGGGCAGGCCGACGGTGGTGCTGGCCAAGACCGTCAAAGGGTTTGGCATGGGGGAAGCCGGTGAAGGGCAGAACATCAACCACCAGCTGAAAAAAATGAGCCAGGATGCGGTGAAGGCCTTCCGCGACCGTTTAGGGCTGACAATCTCCGACGCCCAACTGGCAGAGATCCCTTACCTGAAGCCCGAGCCCGACAGCGCGGCGGCGAAGTACATCACCGCGACGCGCACCGCGCTGGGCGGCTACATCCCTGCCCGCTTCGGCCAATCCGCTCCGCTGGCGATACCGGAACTATCGCGCTTCGACGGCCTCCTGAAGGGCAGCGGCGAACGCAACATGTCGACCACCATGGCTTTCGTCAATATCCTCGGCGCGCTGCTTAAAGACGCCAACATCGGCAAACTGATTGTGCCCATCGTGCCGGACGAGTCGCGCACGTTCGGCATGGAAGGCCTGTTCCGCCAGATTGGCATCCATTCCTGGCTCGGCCAGCTGTATACTCCGCAAGACGCCGGGCAGCTCAGCTACTATAAAGAGGCCAAAGACGGCCAGATTTTGCAGGAGGGCATCAACGAATCCGGTGCGATATCGACCTGGATCGCCGCCGGCACCGCCTACAGCAACCACGATGTCACGACGATCCCGTTTTATATCTTCTACTCGATGTTCGGGCTGCAACGGGTGGGCGATCTCGCCTGGGCGGCCGCCGACGCACGCACCAAGGGTTTCTTGCTCGGTGCCACCTCCGGCAGAACCACCCTGATGGGCGAAGGCTTGCAGCATGACGATGGCCACAGCCACGTGCTGTCTTCCGTCATTCCCAGCTGCGTCTCCTACGATCCGACCTATGCCTATGAACTCGCGGTGATCGTCCAGAGCGGCATGCGCAGGATGTTCGTTGAACAAGAGGATATTTACTACTACATCACCTTGCTCAACGAGGGCTACCCGCAGCCGTCGATGCCGGCTGGCGTTGAGGACGGGATTATCCAAGGGGCGTATTTGCTCAAACAGAACGAAACGGCAAACCAAGAGGGCCCGCGCGCTCAGCTGGTCGCCAGCGGCGCCATCATGCGCGAGGCGCTGGCGGCGGCGGAGCTGCTGGCAGCGGACTTTGGCGTCGCCAGCGATATCTGGAGCGCCACCAGCCTGAGCGAGCTACGCCGCAACGGCATGGCGGCCGAACGCTGGAACCTGCTGCATCCGGAAGATCCGCCGAAAGTTCCTTATATCCAGAGCCTGCTGGCGGCACATCCCGGCCCGGTGGTGGTGGTGACGGACTATATGAAGATCGTCGGCGATCAGATCAAGCCGTTCTTGCCCGACCGTCCCTTTATCGCCTTGGGCACCGACGGCTTTGGCCGATCGGACACCCGCGAGGCGCTGCGTGAGTTCTTCGAGGTCAACCGCCATTTCATCGCGCTCGCCGCGTTGAAACTGCTGGCTGACGAAGGCCGTATCGCCCGCAGCGAGGTCAACCGCGCCATGGTGCTGTATGGCATCGCCCCCGATAAGCCGGACCCGGCGGCGGTGAAGTAACGCGCAGCCTACCCGCGCCGCCGGTTGTCACCCGCGGCGTTTTTCTTCCTTCGATTCGGCGGTGCGCGGCGCCCGCTCCCCCAACCGCGCCACCGGGATGTCCACCAACCGAGTGGTGTAGGCCGGCGACAGCATGTCGCGCTTCATTTGCCACGGCTTGACGATCCCCTGCCCGGCGAACCATACACGCCCGCGCCCCTCCTGATTCAGGCGATCGAGGGTCGCCATCAGCCGCTCGCTGTTGCGGCGCGGTGGGCAGTCGTCGAACAGATCGATCTGCGCCATGGCGGCGGCGCTGAAATCCCCCAGCACCACGCCGCCCTTCAGGTAACGCCGCCCTTCCTGCCAGATGCTTTCCAGCGCGCGCACCGCCATGGCGATGATGTCGCGGCTGTCGTTGCTCGGCGTTTGCAGCCGGGCGGTGCCCATATTGCTGTAATACCCTTCGCCCGCCGAATGCGGGCTGGTTTTGATAAATACCGACACGTTGCGGCAGTAGCGCTTTTCCTGCCGCAGCTTTTCGGCGGCGCGTTCGGCATAGCTGCAGATCGCCTCGCGCATGTGCGGGTAGTGCGTCAGCCGCTGGCCGAACGAGCGGGAGCAGATGATCTGCTCTTTGGCGGCCGCCTCATCTTCCCACCGCAGGCACGATTCGCCGCGCAGCTCGCGTATCGTGCGCTCCAGCACCACGCTGAAGGTTTTACGCGCCAGCCGGGTATCGCAGTCCGCCAGCTGCAGCGCGGTGTGAATGCCCATCGCCTGCAGCTGGCGAGTCAGGCGGCGGCCCACGCCCCACACCTCTTCCACCGGGAGCAACGCCAGCAGTTTGCGCTGGCGCGCCGGATCGGATAAATCCACCACACCGCCGGTACCGCGCCATTTCTTGGCGGCGAAGTTGGCCAGCTTGGCCAGCGTTTTGCTCGGCGCAATGCCGACCCCGACCGTCAAATGCAGCTCGCGCCGGATGCGATCGCGCACCCGCTGGCCGAACGGCTCCAGCGCTTCGCAATGCGCCACGCCGTCCAGCCGCAGAAAGGCTTCGTCCAGCGAGTAGATCTCCACCGCCGGCGCCATCTCTTCCAGCGTATCCATCACCCGGCGGGACATATCGGCGTACAGCGCGTAGTTGGAGGAGAACACCGCGACGTTGCGGCGGCGCATCTCCTCTTTGATTTTGAAATAAGGCGCGCCCATCGGCACGCCCAGCGCCTTCGCCTCGGCACTGCGGGCGATCACGCAGCCGTCGTTGTTGGACAGCACGATCACCGGCTGCCCGCGCAGATCGGGCCGAAAGATGGTCTCGCAGGAGGCGTAGAAGCTGTTGACGTCCACCAGAGCGAACATGGTTACCGACCTTTCATCGTCAGTGGGTTGTTATTCATAACGGCACCAATTTACTGTTTATGCATACAGTATTTGTATTTTTCTGGCGACGATCAAGTAGAAACCGCCACATCGCTGCTATCCGTTTGATGCGCTTTGGCTTTTAACTCAGCCTCCGTTTACCTGGAGCCGAGTTTTTCATTAACGGCGAACTTCACGCAGATCGAAACGAATCGGAATGGTCACGCTGAATTCCGCCTGCCCCGCTGCGATCTCGTTGCCGGGTGCAGGCAGTGGAGAAGCGCGCTGCGGTAAGTGAAGCGCCTCCCGATCCAGCGAAGCAACCCCACTCGATCGCAATAGCTTCACGCCCAGCACGTTCCCCTGTCGATCCAACGTCACGGCAACCTGAACAATACCCTGGCGCTGCTGGCGTACCGCCAGAGCCGGGTAGCGTTTGAAACGGCTCAAATGCGCCAACAGCAGGCCGCTCCAGACCGAGGCATCCTGGCTCGGCTGCGACGCCACGCTGGTTTGCGGTGCGGCAACACGCTTTCCATCCAGAGACGGCGGCGCGCTGGTGCTTGATGCTATTGAGCTTGCAGACGCTATTTTTTCCTGTTCCTCCTGCCTTGGGCGCGGCGGTTCCGTTTTCGGTCTGATGGGATCGTTCCGTTGCCCTTTAGCCTTGCTCTGCCGCTCCGTCGCACGCGGCGCATGAATCAGCGGAGGCATCGCCGCCTCCGGTTCCCGATTGGCCTGCCGTTGCGCCACCGCCTGCACCTGGCGCACGCCGGTCGGCATCGGCTCTGCGTTGGGGGTCGATTCCGCCTGCTCGGCAACCATCATCAACACCATCGGTTGCGCCGCGGGCAGCAGCGGTGGCATCAGGTGATAACCGAGCCCAAGCCACAACGCACCATGCAGACCCAACGCCAACACATTGGCGGTAGCCCAGCGCCATCGCCCGCCTGTTGGTGGTAAAGAGAAATCGCCAGATAATACGTTGTGATTGAACATAGGAAACGGTACTCAGGTTAAGCGTAAAACCGACCAACGTACGCGGCGGTCAACGGCAGTCGGGGTATGTCAGAAAGGTCGTTTAGGCACGCGGTACCGGGCAGGGAACGAGAAAGAACAGGTCAATCGAAAAGGAAATACCCTAATGGCAGAGTAAAAAACTTTAGGATACGGTAATGAAGTATTTTGACAGCATATTTATCCTAACCGGCAGCGCACCGGGCAGAGCCGCAATGACGCGCTCGGGGTCAGCCAGCGGAAACGCGCCGGAGAGCCGCAGGCCGGCGACCTCCGGCCGGCAGCGAATAACGCCCTGACGATAACGCCCCAGCTCCATCAGGAAGTCGTCCAACCGCATGTTGTCGGCCAACAGCATGCCCTGCCGCCAACCGGGCTCTTGCGTCACGCGATACGGTTCGCCAATGCCTTGCCGGCTTAATCTGCCGCCCTGACCGGCGTTGAGCACCGCGTTCCGATGCGCCGGCGAAAGGATCGTGACTCGGCCAAGATAAACGGCGATATCACTGTAGGTTTCCCACAGGCGAACGCTGAAGCGAGCAGCCTGCGTCACGATCTCACCCTGCGGCAGCCTCACCGTCAACGCGCCGCTTTCCGGCGGCAGATTCACCATCATTTCGCCCTCCAGCAATGCGGCCTGCTGACGGCTGACGTTGACCGCCGTTTGCGTGTTCAACATCAACTGCGCGCCATCCGCCAACGCGACGGTTTGCTGCTCCCCCACCGCCGTGCGGTAATCCGCCAGCCAGGGGCGCCAGGGCAGCGCGCCAGAACCGATGCCAACCGTCCCCACCACGCCGATGGCCGCCAGGCTTCTCAGCAACCGGCGGCGTTGCGGGTTCGGCAACTGCGACAGACTACGCTGCGCCGCCGCCCCGTTAAGCAGAGAAAAACGGGATGAAAACGCGGCGATATGCCGCCAGGCGCGTTCATTTTCCGGTTTCGCCTGATACCAACGCCGCCAGTTTTCCCTATCCGCATCGCTTGCCTCTTCCGACATCAGCTGGGTTAACCAGGCGGCGGCCTCACGCGCGCTCTGCCGATCGATATCCGATTCCATCATGGGTTCCGCACTTGCCGTTACGCCGCCAATGCAAAGAAACAGTGCAAATTGGCGCGCTGCAGATATTGTTTCACCGAGCTGGTCGACACCCGCAAACGTTCAGCGATGTCGCAATAACGCATGCCCTGCAGGTGCGCCAACAGGAAAGCCTCGCGGACGTGCGCCGGCAATCCGTCCAACGCCTGATCCAACTGTTCGAGCATTTCGAGGGTTTGTTGACGGACTTCCGGCGAGGGCGCCTCGATCGTCGGCAGCTCGCTCAAGGCCTGCAGATAGCTCTCTTCGATTGTTTTACGCCGGTAATAATTCGCCACCAGCCGGCGCGCCACGGTCGCCAGGAAGGGGCGTGGTTGCCGAATGGCAAGCAACTGCGGGCTCAGTAAAATACTGATGAACGTATCCTGCGCCAGGTCTTCGGCGTGATGCGCGCACCCGACCTTCTGTCTCAGCCAATGGCATAGCCAACTGTGATGCTCAAGGTAAAGCTGTTGAGCAAACCCGTTGGCTGCCGCGGCCTCTTTCCTTGCCATTCGGTGACACCAATTGATAATGAGATTGAAAATGATAATTATTATTATTTTAAAATTGTAACTTCTGTGTCAAGCGATTGCTGATGATTTATAAACGGCGAAAAAGTAGGGAAATACGGGAGAGAAAACGTGAAAAGGGGCCGAAATGGCCCCTGTCAGCAGGATATTCAGAAACGTTGACTAACGCTAAACTTGATGTTGCGCCCTACGCCGGACACCGATTCGCCCAGGTAAGGGTAATAATCGCGGTTGAACAGGTTGTCCACCGCGACGCGAGCTTCGAAGCCCTGCAAACCGCTGGGTTGCCACGAGGCGAACAGGCCGTGCAATGCATAACCCGACGTTTTCGGCAGCGCCCAGACAACGGCCATCGGATCGCCGTCGGCCGGTGAACGATCCTGTTTACGCACGAAATCGCCGGTCCAGCCGAAGGCCATGTCCCACTGCGGCACTTTCATGCCCAGCATCGCGTGTGCCGTAACGGGTGGAATTTCGGCAATCCAGGTTTCGTTGCCCCACGGATCGCGCGGTGAAGCGTCGCGTTTGCCGCGAATCGAGGAGAACGACAGGCTGCCGAACAGGCTTTCGCTGTCATAAAACGATTCGAGCTCCACGCCCTCAATGGTATAACCCGGCAAGTTGCGATAGTTCGACAACGGTTGCCCACATTGGCCCCCGTGCCGTGCGGCGTCGCACACTACGCCGCGACGATAGAAAATCTCGTCCTTGCCGCGATTGCGGAACAGCGTAGTGCGGATCTGCAGACTGTCTCGCGCCATCAACACATCGTTGAAGTCCAGCACCGCGCCGAGACGAACGCCCGTCATGCGTTCCACCTGCAGGCCGCGGCTGGTGCCGGGCACGCTGGAAGCGGCGTATTGCACTTCGTACTGTTCGTCGATCACCGGGGCGCGCCAGGTGCGGCTAACGTCGGCAAACAGGGACAGATTCGACGTCGCTTTCCACATCACGCCCAAATGCGGCGACCAGCCGGTATAGGTCACGCTGCTGTAATCATGGCCCACAAGCGGATCGCTGTCGTTATAGCGCGGCGCCCGGTTCGGTTGCCCGGTATTGGTCACATGATCGTAACGCACGCCCGGCGTCACGGTCAGGCTGCCGAAGCTGACCGCATCCTGCAGATAAACGCTGCGGGTTTCCTGTTCGCCCGCCGGCATATAATACGGTTGGAAATAGCCGTAGTTGTAACTGGCGTTTTTCACCTGCGAGGGGTAATACATCAGGGTATCGCGCTGATGTTTATGCCAACGCGCGCCGAGCAACAGCTTGTGCTCCAGCGGCCCGCTGGCGAAACGGCTTTCATTGCTGACGTCAAACTGCCGATCGGTATAGTTCACCCAGCTTTCATTGCCCAGCGTACCGAGATAGCTGAACTTTGACGCGGAATCCGGCCGCTTGTCATGCTGCTCTGTCTTCGAATAGGCATAAGACAGCGTCAGATTCAGCAACGGCTGCGCTTCCGGCGCCAGATTCCATTTCACCGAGTAATTAGTGTCCGTCTGGTCGCGATACACCAGAATGCGGCGCCACGCTTCTTCCCGGCCATATTTATCGATATCCGCCTGGCTGGGCGCAGCGATATCGTCCCGCTTGGCGGCAAAAGGCTGCCAGCCATCGGAGTCCGAACGCATCGCCGACAGCGTCAGGGTTTGCGCCTCGCTCAGATAAATATTGGTTTTTAACAGGTAGGAAGCCTGATCGTTGGCGGAATAGGCAAAGCGCGTGCCGTCCGGTCGCTTCAGGTTACCGCCGTCACGCTTGCTCATGTAGATCAAACCGTCGGCGAATCCTTCCGGCGTACGGCCGTACAACGCACCGCTGTAAATGCCCTGGCGATCGTTGGTGTGGTAGCTGTACTTCAGCAAGCCGCCAAAATCTTCGCCCGGCAGCAGCATATCCCCGGCATCTTTGGTCTCCAGCGTAATGGTCCCGCCAAAGCCGCCATTGCCGTTCAACAGATTGTGCGGCCCCTTATCGACCTCAACCTTTTTCAGCAATTCGGGTTCAATGAATACCGAACCCTGCCGATATTTCTCAAATCCCTTCGGCGCGCCGTCCAGCACCACCTTCACATCTTCCATGTCGCCCATGCCCCAGATATTCAGGCTTTGGCCCCCCGGGCGCGGCGATCCCGCCATCCCTACCCCGGGCAGACGATCGAGCAGGCTGGCGATGTTATCGGCCTGTACGCGTTCGATGTCTTCTTTATCCAGCACCGAACGGCCGGCGGCGACGCTGTCGGACAAACCGCCGACCACCGACAGTTCCGGTATCGTCAACGGCTGAACCGGCCCGGCGTCGACCAACCGATATCCCTGCGCAGTTTGCTGAGCGCGCAATCCGCTGCCCGCCAACAGCGTATCGAACGCGTCGGTGAGACGATAATGTCCCTGCAGGCCCGCGGTGCTTTTTCCACGCGTCTGTTCGGGCGTGAAAATCACTATCACGCCGGCCTTAGCGGCCGCCGTCTGCAAGGCGGGCGCCAGATCACCGGCGGGAATGGCGAAGGAAAGGATAGCGGGCTGTTCGACCGCCGAGGGTGGTGCCGACGCACCGGGTGCTGCCATCGCGGAGGTGAGCATGCCCGATAGTGCGCATCCTATCCCGATAGCTACGCGTTTCCCGGTAATGCGTTTGGCTGATGTGAACGTACGCCCTGCGCCGTTCTTGTTTTTTATGGCCATGAAGGATTCCCCTGAGTGTATTGAACTGGAAACTCAGTAGAGAGGTCACGCCAACGAAAAGATCGGGCAGAAAAAAAATGAAAAAAAGGGCCGAAGTCACCGCGCCGCGTAGACGATAAAGGTCACCACGCCGAAAATCTCCAGCTGCGCCTCGTCGTCGAACACGATCGGCGCGTAGGCGGGATTCATCGGCAACAGCCGCACGTCGGGGTGGCGCTGCAGTTTTTTGACGGTGAATTCGCCGTCCACCGCGGCGATCACGATATTGCCGTGCTCCGGCGTCAGGGCGCTGTCGACGATCAGCAGATCGCCGTCCTGGATATTGCCGTCGATCATCGATTCGCCGCTGGCGCGCACGAAATAGGTGGCGTTGGGGTGCCGCACCAGCAGCTTGCCGATGTCCAGCCTGCTCTCGACATAGTCCTGCGCCGGGGAAGGAAAGCCGCAGGCCACGCGATCGGCAAACAGCGGTAACGTCAGGGGTTCACCTGGTGAAAAAGCATACAACCTTGAATTGCTCAGCATAATCATAACCAAACTGTATATTTATACAGTAAAGCATAAACAAAACGCGAACGCGTGCAACCCCCAATCCCCCTGCAGATCGCGCTTTCCCGCGTAATATAATAATTTTCTGAGCGATTTTTCCTGCAGCTTTTGGCATTCTTCGCGTGTGTTTACACACATGATACCCACCAAAACTGTGGATAATGCGGCACTCAGACCGTTGGCGTATCGATGGGCAGGATGAGTGAGGGATTGTCATTGCGAACGGCGCCGACGGCGGGCGATACCGGTTGCCAGACGAAATCCTCTGCCTGCAGGCTGTACACGTCAGCCTGCATTTGACCAGAGGGCGGGACTAAGCGGGTGTCGAGCCAGTCGCGCGCGGCCCTCGGTCTCTGCTGCGTACAGCGCCGCAAAGAACAGCGGCAGGCCTTGCCTCACGGGAGGAACGGCGGACGGCCTTACAAAATGACGCCAATAAAATTGCGACTGGCAATGGCATCAATGGGACGGCCAGAGACGAAAGTCAGTACGTTATGTCAGGAGCTTGGGATAACCCGACAAACGCTGTACCGCCACATTTCCCCTGATGGTCCACTGCGAGCTGACGGTATAAAGCTGCTCAACCGAGGATAATTTTAGCGGACGGAAAAATCTGGAGTTCCGGCGTAGAACCCCGAATAAGGAATAATCCTTAATTCATTTCAGGATTATTAATTCCATCTAAAACCTCTCGGCAATATTCTTTTTTATAGGCTTCATCATTACTTAATGACTTAACCAAAAAATCAGCATTTTTCCAACCATTATCCCAATGCGTATCGAATCCTGACTGTTCATACTTTAATGTTCTAGTTAATGAGTCTTTTATTTGTTTTTTATATTTATCAATTTTCTCATTGGTTGCCCCACAAACATCATGTGCAACACGAGCATTTGAGCCAGAAAAACCTATTGCTGAAATTGCCATCGCTTCGTTTGATTTGTCGAAATCATTCGCATATGCCACAGCATTAGATAAAGCGAATATGACAAGAGCAGGTATGGTTTTTTTGTATGAAATCATCTTTTACCTCTAACTCATTGATTGTTCATGGGGTCAGTTTGGATATCGAAAATTATTGTACATTAAGGCTGCTTTTTAATCAGTCTCAACTTCTTTATAGAAGGCCTGAATGCGACAAACTTGGGAAGTACTGTAGCCTGTCGCGTCTGCTGTTTCTCGGATACTCAGTTTCTTAATCTGTCGGTAGTGCCTGATCCATCCTGCACGCTCCATCTCGCCGCTGGCGCGCACGAAGTAGGTGGCGTTGGGGTGCCGCACCAGCAGCTTGCCGATGTCCAGCCTGCTCTCGACATAGTCCTGCGCCGGGGAAGGAAAGCCGCAGGCCACGCGATCGGCAAACAGCGGTAACGTCAGGGGTTCACCTGGTGAAAAAGCATACAACATTGAATTGCTCAGCATAATCACAACCAAACTGTATGTTTATACAGCAAAGAATAAACAAAACGCGAATGCGTGCAACCCCCAATCCCCCTGCAGATCGCACTTTCCCGCGTAATATAATAATTTTCTGAACGATTTTTTGTTTACGCCTGCTAAGCGTTTCACCGCCCCTTGCACACACGTTATCCACCAAAACTGTGGATAACCTGGTGGGGTCGCCGGCAGGGTGTCATTCCCTACACGAGCGGGATCAGGATCCTGTATAATCCCCACACCTGCTAATAAGAATTCACTCCCGTCGGCGCCTCGTCACCGACGGTCACGAGAACGTTATGAATAAGCACCTACTCCTCGCAGAAACCGACGATATCAAACAGGAATGCCTGTCGCGCCACGCGGTCTGGCAGCGCAACGATCTGGCTCAGGCGCAGCAGGATTGGCTGGCGGAAGAAGTGCCGGTCGCCCTGGTGTACAACGGCATTTCCCACGTGGTGATGATGGCGACGCCGAAAGATCTGGCGGCCTTCGCCATCGGTTTTTCGCTGTCCGAAGGCATCATCGCCTCCCCCGACGATATCTACGATATCCGTCAACAGCCGGCCTGCAACGGCATTGAAGTGCATGTGGAACTCTCGAGCCGCCGCTTTATGCAGCTGAAAGAGAAGCGCCGCAGCCTGGCCGGCCGCACCGGCTGCGGCGTCTGCGGGGTGGAGCAGCTGCAGGAGGTCGCCCAACCCATCGCGCCGCTGCCCTTCACGCAACGCTTCGATTTGGCCCTGCTCGACCGAGCGTTGGCGCAGCTGCAGGAGGTGCAAACGGTGGGGAAATTGACCGGCTGCACCCACGCGGCGGCCTGGATCCAGCCGGACGGCGCGCTCAGCGGCGGATGTGAAGACGTTGGGCGCCACGTGGCGCTCGACAAACTGCTGGGTTACCGCAGCCAACAGGCCTGGTCACAAGGGGCAGCGCTGGTGTCGAGCCGCGCCAGCTATGAAATGGTGCAAAAATCCGCCATGTGCGGCGTCGAGATCCTGTTCGCCGTTTCCGCCGCCACCCGCCTGGCGGTGGAAGTAGCCGAACGCAGCAACCTGACGCTGGTGGGCTTCAGCAAGCCGGGGCGCGCCACCGTCTATACGCACCCGCAGCGGCTCTGGCCATCGACGACGGCGGCCTAACGCCGCCGGATAAGAATCGACTATTCTCAATAGCAGGACACCAGGAAGCACCCACGTCATGATCATTCGCCCGAATCAGAACTGGTTTTTTCGCCTGTTCGCCTGGCACGGTTCCGTGCTGTCAAAGATCACCTTTCGCCTGTCGCTGAACGTGCTGATGTCGATAGTGGCGGTGATCAGCTATCAATGGTACGAACAGCTCGGCGTGCATTTAACCATCGCGCCGTTCAGCCTGCTGGGTATCGCCATCGCCATTTTTCTCGGCTTTCGCAATAACGCCGGCTACAGCCGCTTTGTCGAAGCGCGCAACCTGTGGGGCTCGCTGCTGATTACCGAGCGCTCCCTGCTGCGTCAGATCAAAAGCCTGCTGCCGGACGAACCGGCGGTGCATCAGAAGGTCGCCAAGCTGCTGATCGCCTTCAGCTGGAGCCTGAAGCATCAGCTGCGCGCCACCGACCCGACCGCCGATCTGTACCACAATCTCAGCAGTAAAGAGCTGGCGGAGGTGATCGCCAGCCCGATGCCGACCAACCGCATCCTGCTGATGTTGGGCCAGGAGATCGGCAAGCTGCGCCGACGGGGGCTGTTGAGCGACATCACCTTCGAGCTGCTCGACAACAAGCTGAGCGAGCTGTCCCACGCCCTCGGCGGCTGCGAACGGCTCGCCAGCACGCCGGTGCCGTTCGCCTATACCCTGATCCTGCAGCGCACCGTTTACCTGTTCTGCAGCCTGCTGCCTTTTGCCCTGGTGACCGATCTGCATTACATGACACCGTTTGTTTCGGTGTTCATTTCCTATACCTTCTTATCCTGGGACTCGCTGGCCGAAGAGCTGGAAGATCCATTCGGCGTGTCGGCCAACCATCTGCCGTTAAACGCCATGTGCAACACCATCGAGCGCAACCTGCTGGAAATGAACGACCAAAGCCCGCTGCCGCCGCCGATGAAACCCGACGAGCACTTTAATTTGATCTGATTGATTTCACCCGAACACACTGGAGCCGAATGCAATGAATGCAAATAACAATCCGCCGCAAGCCGTATTCACGCCGGTGACGCGCCATGCCATCTTCATCGTCGCCACCCTGTCGCCCGTTCCCGCCCATCTGGCGGCGGTGCGCGCCTGGTGCGGCGACATCGCCGCCGTGGTACGTTCGGTCGGCAAACGCGCGCCGGCGGGCAACCTCACCTGCGTCTGCGGCTTCGGCTCCGAAGCCTGGGATACGCTGTTTGGCGCGCCGCGCCCTCGCCAGTTGCATCCGTTCAGCCCGATCGGCAGCGGGGAACGCGTCGCCGTCGCCACGCCCGGCGACATCCTGCTGCATATCCGCGCTGATGAAATGGATCTGTGTTTCGAACTGGCCTCGCAGCTGGTCGGCAAGCTCGGCGACGCCGTGACGGTGGTCGAAGAGGTACACGGCTTCCGTTACTTCGATCAGCGCGCCATGATTGGCTTCGTCGACGGCACGGAGAATCCGGAGGGACACGAAGCCTACGACTATACGGTTATCGGCGACGAAGACGCGGCGTTCAGCGGCGGCAGCTATGTGCTGGTGCAAAAATACCTGCACGATATGCAGGGCTGGAATTCGCTCAGCGTGGAAACGCAGGAGAAGATCATCGGCCGCCATAAGCAGTCCAACATCGAGCTGGATGAAGCGGTCAAACCGTCGTCATCGCACAGTTCGCTGACCACCATCACCGACGAGCAAGGCAACGAAGTGAAAATTCTGCGCGACAACATGCCGTTCGGCCGCCCCGGCCTGCGCGAATTCGGCACCTACTTTATCGGCTATGCGCGCTCCCCGCAGCCGATCGAGCAGATGCTGGAAAACATGTTTATCGGCCG
Organism: Serratia sp. Nf2; assembly: GCF_003028435.1. Taxonomy (NCBI): domain Bacteria; kingdom Pseudomonadati; phylum Pseudomonadota; class Gammaproteobacteria; order Enterobacterales; family Yersiniaceae; genus Serratia; species Serratia sp. Nf2. Next base: position 739,878 of record NZ_PYTW01000001.1, read on the forward strand.
CCCGGCCGGCAACTATGATCGGCTGCTCGATTTCAGCCACGCGGTGACCGGCACCCTGTTCTTCGTGCCTTCCGCCCCGCTGCTGGAAGCGCTGGCCGATCGCAGCGGCGCCGAACTGCACTGATTTTGCCAGGGCGCAGGGCCGCAGCGATCAGCCTTTGGTTATCCTGCGGCCCTGCGCATCGATCACCGGCTCCCCATCCTCTTTGCTGAAGGCCCCGCGCTGCGGATCCGGCAGAATATCCAACACCGCCTCCGATGGCCGGCACAGACGCGTGCCGAGCGGTGTCACCACAATGGGTCGATTGATCAGGATCGGCTGTTGCAGCATGAAGTCGATCAGTTGCTCATCGTTCCAACCGGTCTCGTCCAGTTTCAACTCGGCGTAAGGCTCGACGTTTTTACGCAGCAACGCGCGCGGTGTCATGCCCATCTCGGCCAGTAGCGCAACCAACCGTTCGCGGTTGGGAGGCGTTTCCAGATACAAAATCACCTCGGGCTCAGCGCCGCTGTTGCGGATCAGCGCCAACGTGTTGCGCGACGTGCCGCAAGCCGGGTTGTGATAAATCTTGATACTGCTCATGACAGTTTCTCCGGTTAGGGTAAAACGGACAGCCGCAGCGCCAGCGCGGCCAGGGTGACGAACAGGATCGGCAGCGTCATCACCAGCCCCACGCGGAAATAATAGCCCCAGGTAATGACGATGTTCTTCCTTGCCAACACATGCAGCCACAGCAACGTGGCCAGGCTGCCGATCGGGGTTATTTTGGGGCCGAGATCGCTGCCGATGACGTTGGCGTAAATCATCGCCTGCTTGATGACGCCTTCCGCACTGCTGCCGTCGATTGACAACGCCCCCACCAGCACCGTTGGCATGTTATTCATGACGGAAGAGAGAAACGCGCTCAGGAAGCCGGTGCCGAGCGTCGCCGTCCATAGCCCCTGCCGCGCCAGCACGTCCAACACGCCGGAAAGCAGTTCGGTCAAGCCGGCGTTGCGCAGCCCGTAGACCACCAGATACATGCCCAGCGAGAAAATCACGATCTGCCAGGGTGCCCCGCGCAGCACTTTACCGGTATTGATCGTCCGTCCACGTTTCGCCACCGCCAACAGAATCAGCGCGCCGCAAGCAGCGACCAAACTTACCGGCACACCGAGCGGCTCCAGGGCGAAGAAGCCAATCAGCAACAGTGCCAATACCGCCCAGCCGGTTCGGAAAGTCGCACGATCGCGAATCGCTTCTTGGGGTATGGGTAAACGCGTCAACGCGTAGCGCCGCGGAATATCCTTGCGAAAGAACAGATGCAACATCACCAGGGTCGCCGCCACGGCGGCAAGGTTGACCGGCACCATCACCGCCGCATACTCCGTAAAGCCCAGCCGGAAGAAATCCGCCGAAACGATATTCACCAGATTGGACACTACCAGCGGCAGGCTGGCGGTATCGGCGATAAAGCCAGCCGCCATGACGAAAGCCAGCACCGCCGCAGGGCGAAAGCCGAGCGCCGACAGCATGGCGATCACGATCGGCGTAAGGATTAACGCGGCGCCGTCGTTCGCGAACAGCGCCGCCACCACGGCCCCCAGCAGCAGCATGTAGGTAAACAGCCATCGGCCTTTGCCGTTGCCCCAGCTCGCGACGTGCAAGGCGGTCCAGGCAAAGAAGCCGCTCTCATCCAGCAGCAGGCTGATGATGATGACGGCGATAAAGGTTGCAGTCGCATTCCAGACTATCTGCCACACCACGGGAATATCGCCGACGTGCACCACGCCGCTCAGTAATGCCAATCCCGCGCCGAACGCTGCGCTCCAGCCGATGCCCAGCCCTCTCGGTTGCCAGATCACCAAGGCCAACGTCAGAATAAAGATCGCCCCTGCCACTATCATCGCCGTCTCACTGCCTCTTCAAATTTACATATATGTTTTTTCAAATGTGTTTGCGCAAATTTTTTACCGTTACGGGCAGCCTTTCGCTACGCGTTGCGCCAACGCCATCATCTGTTCTGGCCGGCACTGATAAGCCTGCTCAATAATCCCCGCCGTCCAGGCAGGCATATGCGGTGACAGGCGATAATGTATCCACTTGCCATCGCGCCGATCGAGCAACAGCCCGCTTTCACGCAACATCGCCAGATGCCTTGAAATTTTGGGTTGCGGCAGCGCCAATGCGCCCGACAACTCGCACACGCACAGCTCGCCGGCGTGGCGCAGCAACAGCACCAGCGTCAGACGCGTCTCGTCCGACAGGTTTTTAAACAACTTCAGCGGCGTCAATGACGTCATGTCGCACTCCCGTTAACCTTACCTTCTTCACAAATCGCTCGTGAAGATACCATTTTCATATTCGAAAAAACAAATATAAAACACAAAGCGTTGTCCCCCTCGCCGAGGCATATACTTATCTTTATGCCGTTCTTGCAGGAAGGAGGCACCATGCCGCTCACATTCAAACGTTCGCAAAGGCTCTCCATCGGCACTGAAATAGAGCTGCAGCTGGTCGATGACGAGCACTACGATCTTACGGATCGGGCCGATCGGGTGATCAGCGCGGTCGGCGACCGCCGGCGCGTCAAACATGAGCTCACCAAATCGATGGTGGAGCTGAACAGCTCGGTGCACCGCGATCTCGGTGAGCTGCACGCCGAACTGCGCGCCCTGACCCATACCGTCCGGCGCAGCGCGCAGCACCTGGGCTGTGACGTCTGCGGCGGTGGCCGCCACCTGAGCAACGACTGGCGCAAGCAGGTCATCAGCGACAGCGCGCGCTACAGGCAGTTGGCCAGCCGCTTTGGCTACCTCTCCAAGCTGGCCTGCGTGTTCGGCCAACACATTCACCTCGGCGTCAACGACGGGGACGAGGCGATGTACCTGTGCCATGCGCTGACGCCCTATTTTCCGCAGCTGATCGCGCTCAGCGCCTCGTCGCCGCTGTATCAGGGCGTCGACACGCACTTTGCCAGCTCCCGTTTCAGCGCGCAGAATTCCTTCCCCAACTACGGATGCCTGGAACACATCTACAGCTGGCGCGAATTCAACGCCTACTACGAACGGCTGAACGCCGCCGGCGTGATTGAAAGCGTCAAGGATATTTACTGGGATGCGCGGCCAAAACCGGAGCTGGGCACGGTGGAGATCCGCATCTGCGATACGCCGCTGCGCCTCGCGCACGCCGTGCTGCTGGTCGGTTACTGCCGCCTGCTGGCTGATTTTCTGTTGCAACACCGCTCGCCGGTCGCGCCGGAATACGATGCCTTCACCCATTACAACAAGATCAACGCCTATCGCAGCGGTTTCGCCGCCGAATACGTCGATCCCGCGACGCTGCGCCGCAGCAGCCTGACCGCTCACATCCTGCACACGCTCGAAGCGCTGAGCGGTTTCGCCGAGCGACAGGAGGATCGGGCCGTGCTGCAGGCGGTCGAGCGCCATGTCCGCCAGGGCATCAGCGATTCGGAGCATATCCGCCAGATGTTGCACAACGGCCTGCCGCAGGCTCAGGTGATCAAGCGCCTGTGCGACGAGCTGTTGCAACCGGCAAGTTAAGTTTCAGCTATCGATTCCATACGCTAAAGCCACTGTTCATTATGTGCTCTTTCGCTACAATCGTGAGCACAGACATTCACCGTATCGAGGACACCATGTACAACTTCTCCCGCTATCAGGCAAAAGAACTGGCGCTGGCTTACATGAGCGGCAAAAAACACGATCTGTCGCCGCAGGAATTTTTGCAGCAGCTGAAAAGCAGCGAACGTTCGTTTGAGCACCTGCTGAAACACGGCAGCGAAATGCCGCGTGACGTTCTGGTTAAAAGCTTCTGAACGGCCGGTCGCCGGCCATTTTCCCTCTACGCCGCCGGTGGCGAGCCTGACAGGCCCGCGCATTCCCGGCCGTTCATCCCCCACTCCTCGCCCTGCCTCGTTTCGTCTTCACAGGCGAAAATCTGATAAATTCGCATCCACAGGCGAATTATTGACATATTCGTATCCAGGTGCGAATTTATAGCCATCCCTCTGCACACAACGGAACACGCCATGCCGATGCCAATCAGCGTTATCAGCGGCGATCTGGTCGATTCTCGCCGGTCAGACACCGTCAACTACCTCAATGGGCTGCATCGCCTGCTCGATCGGCTGCAGCGCGACGGGCGGCTGCATCAGGTGGAAATCTTTCGCGGCGATGCCTTCCAGGCACAGGCCGCCCCGGAGGACGGGCTGTTGCTGGCGGTGTACATTCGCCTCGCGCTGCGGGCGATGGGCGCCGCACACTGGGATGCGCGCATCGCCATCGGGCTGGGCAGCCAACGGCCCGACGCCACCGGTTACGGCAGTGCCTTTATCAACTCCGGCAGCGCGCTGGACGCCATGGTAAAAAATTGTCGGCTGGCTCTGAAAACCGACAACGATCGGACAAACGCCATTGTCAGCGATCTACTGCCAATGTTAGATCATGTGATTGGCCACCTGTCACAGGCCGAAGCGCGCATCGTCCAGACGAGAATGTTCGCCGACAGCGGCGCCGCCGTGGCGGACCAACTGCAGAAAGCCGCCTCCACGGTTTCCGCCGCGCTAAAACGCGCGGCCTACGAGGAAATCATGCGGTTTATTCACGCCATTAACAGGATCGTCTGACTATGGATCTGACCTATGCGCCCTTGCTGGCCTGGCTGTTGCTCGTCCACCTGCTGGCGGATTTTCCGCTGCAGCCGCTGAGTTGGGTGGAAGATAAAATCCAGCATCGCGCACGTTCACGTTTTCTGGTGTTGCACGCATTGCTGCACGGAGTGCTGGCCGCTTGGGTGGTGGCCGGTTTCGGCCTGCTACACGGCGGGCTTTCTTCACTTCAGGTGCTGGCCAGCCTGCTGGTCATCGCCGTCAGCCACTACCTGATCGATTTGCTGAAAGTCACCGCGATGAACCGCCTGAGCCCGGCCCGCAGTTTCCTGCTCGATCAGGGATTGCATCTGGCGGTGATCGCCTTGCTGTGGCTGGGGCTGACGCCGAATGCCGGTGAACTGATCGCCGCGCTGGGGCGGCAACTGGGGCGTTGGCAAACCGGCCTGGTGCTGGTGGCCTACAGCCTGATTTATCTGCCGATGAGCCTGCTGATCGGGCAACTGCTGGCGCACTGGACGCCGCAAATGCCGCCTTCGGCCAAGGCCGACAACGACTCACTGCTGCGCGCGGGCAAACAGATTGGCTATCTGGAGAGAACGCTGATCCTGACCTTTGTGCTGCTGGGGCAAATCCCGGCGATCGGTTTTTTGCTGGCGGCCAAATCTATCTTCCGTTTCGGCGATCTGCGCCAGAGCGACGATAAGATGCGCACCGAGTATGTGCTGCTCGGCACGCTGTTTTCCTTCACGCTGACCATCATGCTCGGCCTGCTGGTCAACAAACTGCTGTAGCGGTGCGGGGGCGAAGAATTTCGCCCCCGAAGTGAATACCGAGACGGCTTAGAGCCACTCGCCGAAGCGGCGGATGTAGAAACGCTTCATCAACTGCGCGACCACGCAGTAGCTGACCAGCGTAGCGGCCAACCACGGGAAGTATTCCCACGGCAGCGGCTGCAGGCCAACCAGGGCGCCGAGCGGCGAGAACGGAATGTAGATGCCGAGCGCCATCACCAACCCGGTGGTCAGCAATACCGGCAGCGCCGCGGTGCTCTGAATGAACGGGATCTTCTGGGTGCGCAGCATATGCACCACCAGCGTTTGCGACAGCAACCCCTCAATGAACCAACCGGACTGGAACAGCGCCTGGTGTTCCACGCTGTTGGCGGCGAACACGTACCACATCAGCGCATACGTCGTGATATCGAAGATTGACGAGGTCGGCCCAATCCACAGCATAAAGCGCCCGATGTTTTTGGAGTCCCACTTGCGCGGCTTGCGCAGGAACTCTTTGTCCATCTTGTCCCACGGCAGCGACAGCTGGGAAATATCGTACATCAGGTTTTGAATCAACAGGTGGATCGCCAGCATCGGCAGGAACGGGATGAAGGCGCTGGCCACCAGCACCGAGAACACGTTGCCGAAGTTGGAGCTGGCGGTCATGTTCAGGTACTTGATGATATTGCCGAAGGTCTCGCGCCCTTTGATCACCCCCTCTTCCAGCACCATCAGGTTCTTTTCCAACAGGATGATGTCCGCCGACTCCTTGGCGATATCGGTGCCGGTGTCGACCGAAATGCCGACGTCGGCATCGCGCAGCGCCGGCGCATCGTTGATGCCGTCGCCGAGGAAGCCGACGGTATGGCCGTTGGCCTGCAGTATTTTCAGCACCCGCGATTTTTGCAGCGGCGTCAGCTTGGTGAAGACCGTGCGCTGTTCCACTTCGCGCGCCAGCTCTTCGTCATCCATCTGTTCAATCTGCAGCCCGGAGAGCGGTTCACCCGGCTCCAGCCCGACGTCGCGGCAAATCTTGCAGGTGATCACCGGGTTGTCGCCGGTCAGCACCTTCACCGTCACGCCGTTTTCCTGCAGCGCGGCGATCGCTTGCTGCGCACTCTCCTTCGGCGGATCGAGGAAGGTCAGCAGCCCTTGCACCACCATGTCGCGCTCGTCGGCCACGCTCAGCGGGTCGGCCGGGCGTTGCGCGTCCAGCTCGCGCGTCGCCAGCACCAGCACGCGGAAACCGTCTTCGTTATACTCGCGGGCCAGCGCCTGCAACGCCGCACGGCGCGCGTCGTCCAGTTCCAGCGTTTTGTCGCCTTCACGCACGTGAGTGGCGATCTCCAGCATCTCCTCTACCGCGCCCTTACAGATCAGCTGCTGCTTGCCATTTTCGTCCGCCACCACGATCGACAAACGGCGGCGCACGAAGTCGAACGGCAGCTCATCCACCTTGCTGAAACGCCCCAGGGCTTCGATCCCCGGTTTGCCGCGTCCGAAGCGGATCACCGCCTGGTCCATCAGGTTCTTCATGCCGCTCTGATGGAAGCTGTTCAGCCAGGCCAGGTGCAGCACCTCGTTATCCCTCGCGCCAGTGACGTCGATGTGATGCTCGAGAATGATGCGGTCCTGGGTCAGCGTGCCGGTCTTGTCGGTGCAGAGCACGTCCATGGCGCCGAAGTTCTGAATGGCGTTCAGGCGCTTCACCACCACCTTGCGGCGCGACATGGCGATCGCCCCTTTCGCCAGGTTGGAGCTGACGATCATCGGCAGCATTTCCGGCGTCAGGCCGACCGCCACCGCCAGGGCGAACAGCGCCGCCTCGCTCCAGTCGCCTTTGGTGAAACCGTTGATCAGCAACACCACCGGCACCATCACCAACATGAAGCGAATCAGCAGCCAGCTAACGCTGTTCACCCCACGATCGAACGCGGTTTGCGCCCGCGAACCGACGATCGATTTAGCCAACGAGCCAAAGTAGGTGCGCCCGCCGGTTGCCACCACCACCGCCGTAGCGGTGCCGCTGGCGACGTTGGTGCCCATCAGGCAGATGTTGGAGAGCTCAAGCAGCGCGTTCTCGCTGGACACTTCCCCTTCGCTCGACTTCTGCGCCACGTTGCCCATCGCATCGTATTTCTCAATCGGGATCGCTTCGCCGGTCAGAATCGCCTGGCTGATGAACAGATCGCGCGAAGCGATAAGACGCACGTCGGCCGGCACCATGTCACCGGCGGAGAGCTGGATGATATCTCCCGGCACCAGTTCGCGGATCGGCACTTCCAGCGCCAACGGATGCGCACTGTAGCTGCTGCGGCGCAGCACCGTGGCGGTGGTGCGCACCATCGACTTCAGCGCTTCCGCCGCTTTGTTGGTGCGGTACTCTTGCCAAAAACGCAGCAGCCCGCTCAACGTGACCATGGTCAGAATGATAATAACGCCGGTGAGTTCAGTTTCTTCACCGCTCTGGCGCGGCAGCCAATAATCGGTAAAGAAACTGATCGCAGCCAGCACCATCAGCACGAAGATAAACGGGTTGTTGAAAGCCTTGATCAGCTGAACCAAGGCATGCGGCGCCTTATCGTGGGCGACCTGGTTGGCGCCGAACTGCTCCAACCGTTCATCGGCGTCGTCCTGGGTCAAGCCGTTGCGGTTGCACTTCAGGTTCGCCAGCGTTTGGGCGATGCTGTTGGTCGCCTCTTGCGCAATGGCGTAGGTCACCGCGTCTTTATCACGGCGACGCGTTCTTTCATTAATCTGAGTCATAACGCTATTCTCTTATTTTCGTTCTGCGCACAGGGAGATCCCGCCCGATAAACAGGTGACTCTGCGCAGAGTGGAATTTTTTAATTAGCGTGACTGAATAACGTGATTACCCTGTCAGCCACGCAGAAATCATTTCCCTTCCGGGGTCATCGTCCATAACACCTCCTTAATGCTCCGCGTTATTCAGGCGTGCCTGAATAAACCTGAACATATAATCAAGTTAGTAAATATTTATATCATTAATCAGACCGGTAATTCGGACGCGACGCGCCAGCGAACGGCACTCACGCTTTTTTCCAGACTGACACGGCAGACAATACCTTCAATTTCTTTTTGCGCAGCCGGTGTAGCGGTAATTTCCGCGCACACTTCCAATTGACCCGGGCTGGAAATATCGGCGCTGCGCAAGGATTGCAACCGCAAGGCGACGCCGTTCAGCGCCTGCAGAATCAGGGTGCGCACCAGAATTTCATCCTGTTCGCCGCAGGTCACCTGAATGCGATAGCACAGTTCCAGATCGGTCGCCTGCTGGTGCGGCTGCAGGTTGATGCGCTGCGCGGCCTCGCGCAGCAGGATATTGGCGCACAGGATCACCAGCGTGGCGACCACCGCATCCCAATGCTGGCCCAGGCCGCACAGGACGCCGATCCCCGCCGAACACCACAGCGTGGCGGCGGTGTTGAGGCCGCGAATGTTCAGCCCTTCACGCATGATAACGCCGGCGCCGAGGAAGCCGATACCCGAGACGATCTGCGCGGCCACGCGGCCGGCGCTGGCCGGATCGGTGGACATGGAGCTGAGAATAAAGACTGCCGCGCCGGTCGCCACCAGCGCATTGGTGCGCAGGCCGGCCATACGTTGGCGCCACTGACGCTCGGCGCCAATCACCGCGCCCAGGCACATTGCCAGCAATAAATTTAAAACGAAAGGAGTCATAGCCATGACTGTCCCCTTAATTAACCGCAGGAGATAAAATCATGTGCTGTTTAGCACACGCAAAATCGCGCCGAAAATAAATCAGCGAATCAGCGTACTGTGCCTGGAGGGAAAAGGCTGTGGCTGCAGAATACCATAATAACGTCCAACTCAATTCACCTGAAACCATCAGGCCTCAGGAAACGTTTTTATTCGGGTATGCACAGCTCAGGAATAACTGGAGAGGGGTGCTGCCCGCCGATAACGGCAAGCAACAAATCAGAAGAGAATTGGTCAGCTTGCCTTATTTATTTTATTACAACTACAACTGTCCAATTGGGTTTCTCCACCGAAATTTTGGCTGAGTATAGTGACGTCGGATAATGAAGTAAAGGCTAATTTATTAAACGAAAAATAAACTGAAATACCGCAATGATATTCCGATGTCACAAATAGAAGACGGCAACATTGGGCGGCAGTGCGCTTATCGGTAAACTGCCCTCCTTCATCTTTCAAGGACGCCCCCGATGAAACACCGACTTTCCCCGCTCGCGCTCGCGCTGCTCGTCAGCTTTCCCGCCGATGCCCTGTTGCTGCAGCAAGGTGACGCGCAGTTTGAACTCGATCCCGCCACGCTGCGCATTGCCGCCGGCGCTGTGCCGGTCAATCTGTCGCAGCCCGCGCAACCGGTGGCGGATCTCACCGCGTCGCCACAACGCGCCAGCTGGCGCTGGCCGCAGAGTGCGGTCAAGGTTAGCGCCAGGTTGGAGGACGGCGATCTGCGCCTGAGCTTCAGCAGCGAGCGGCCACAGCTTCTGACCTGGTATCGCCTGCCGCCGCAGGCGGAAACGCTGTTGCTGCCGATCGGCGAAGGCAGCCGCATTCCGCTCGACAACGCGGTCTGGCGCCATTACCTGACGACGGAAATGACGCCGCTGGATACCAACTGGGATCTGAAGCTGCCGCTGTGGAGCCAGCAATTCCAGGGCAAGGTCTACAGCTGGCTGATGTTGACGCCGTTCAGCAACCGGGTCACCTTCACCGCCGCGCAGGAAAAGCTGGAGATGCGCGCCGGGCATCAGTTCAACCGCTTCAATCAACAGCAGACATTCGAGGTGCTGCTGCACGTCGGCGGCACGCCGCTGTCCGGCGCGCGCCGCTACCGCGACTATTTGCAACAAAACGGCCAGTTCAGCAGCCTGCGCGAGAAGATAAAGCAGGCGCCCGAAGGCGAAAAGCTGATCGGCGCCACCCATGTCTACCTGTGGGGCGATAAATTGCTGGCGGCGGAAGACGTCAAAGATTGGCCGGGGTTGCTGCACTACCTCGCCTCTCCCGCCGCCGAAGGGCTGCGGCAGAAGATGGATGCCGAGAGCAGAAAGCGCCTGCTGCAGCTGGCGGGCAAAACACCGGAGGGCTGGCAGCAACAGCCCCTGATCGACGGCATCAACCAGGCGTTGACGGCGCAAATCCCGCTGGGCGCCACGCCGGATGACGCCGATTTTCTGCAGGCGCAGCAGCGCCAGGCCGCTGCGGTTCAGGAGCGGGCGCAACAGGAACTGGGGCGCTGGTTAACCCCGGCGGGCCGTTGGGGGCAAGGGCTGGCCAAACCGGTGATCGACGCGCTGCGCCAGGCCGGCTTACCGCGCCTGTGGTTGGGCACCGATAACTGGACCGCCGCCTTCCTGCACCCGCAGGCGGTGGCCGCCGCCAAGGCGGCCGGCTATCTGATCGCCAGCTACGACTCCTACGATACCGCCATTCCACGCGGCGTGAACGACAGCTGGCTCACCGCGCAACTGCCGACGGCGCTGCGGGAAAGTTGCGCCATCGTGCGCGCCGACGGCAGCAAGAAACCCGGATTCGGCAAACAGGGTTACTACCTCAACCCGGGCTGCGTCCTGCCCTATTCTCAACAGCGCATGCGCGAGCTGGTGCAACTGGCCGGGTTGAACAGCCTGTTTCTCGACGTGGACGGCACCGGCATGGTCTCCGACGACTATCAGCCCAACCACCCGACCGGCGCGGCGCAGATGGCCGAAGCGCGCAACGCCAGGCTGGCCTGGTTCAGCACCACTCTTAAGCTGCCGCTCGGCTCGGAGGACGGCAATGCGGTGACCGCCCGCAGCCTGATGTTCGCCCACGGCATGGAAACCTGGGGATTCGGCTGGGGCGATAAACAGATGAATCAGGATAAATCCTCGCCCTATTATCTCGGCGCCTGGTGGCCCAACGCCCAACCGGCGTTTTTCTTCCGCCCCGCCAAGGTGAAGCAGCCTTACCGCACCGTCGAATTCGATCCGCGTTACCGCCTGCCGCTGTACCAGGCCGTTTTCCACGATGCAATCGTCAGCAGCCACCACTGGAATTACGACAACCTGAAGTTCAGCGACGTTCAGACCACCCGCAGCCTGCTCAGCCAGCTGTATAACACTGCGCCGATGTTCCATCTGAGCCGCGCCACCCTGGCGGCCCGCCTGCCGGCAATCAAACGCGCCGACGCCGCCTTCCGGCCGCTGCATCAGGCCCTGTGGGACAAAGCGCTGACCGACTTCCGCTGGCTCGATCGGGACGGCTGGGTGCAACAGACGACGTTCAGCGACGGGTCGACGCTGACCGCCAACTTCAGCGCGCAGCCGGTCGCCGGCATCGCAGCCCACAGCCTGCACGCCAAACTGGCCGACGGTCGCACGTTCGACGTTGCGCCTTAGCAAGGTCGCCGGCGGTGGGCTACGCTAGGCTATATTTCCGACGACCCGCAAGGAGTGGCCGATGACGCCTCTGACTCACACTCTGCTCGACGAGATTTGGCAAAGCCTGGGGCAACGGCCCGCCCCCGCCGACCGGTTAACCGTAAGCGGCGTCGGCGCATTGCCTTCGGCTTTTCCCGTCACCGAATTGGCGACCGCCGCCTGGAGCGCCGCCGGTTTGGCCTGCGCCGAATTGCTTCGCCGCGAAGCAACCGAAGCACCGCAGGTCTGGATCGATCAACGCCTGGCCTCGCTCTGGTTCGGCTGGACGCTGCGTCCGCTGGGTTGGACGCTGCCTGCGGCCTGGGACGCGCTGGCCGGCGACTACGAGACGGCGGATGGCTGGATACGCCTGCATACCAATGCGCCGCATCATCGGAGAGCCGTGGAACAGGTGATGGGCCCGGCATCGGATAAAGGCACGCTGGCGGCGCGCGTGCTGAGCTGGAAAAAAAGCGAGCTGGAACAGGCAGTGATCGAGGCCGGCGGCTGCGCGGCCCAAATGCGCTCGGCGGCCGCGTGGCGACAACATATTCAGGGCAAGAGCGTGGCGCTCGAACCCTTGATCCACACCTCGCTGCAGCCGGAAGCGCCGCCGCCGGGTTGGGCGCTGCCCGTCGCCCGGCCGCTGCACGGCGTTCGGGTGCTGGATCTGACGCGCATTCTCGCCGGGCCGATCGCCACCCGTTTTCTCGCCGGTTTGGGCGCCGACGTGCTGCGCATCGATCCCTACGGTTGGGATGAACCCGGCGTCGAGCACGAGGTGATGCTGGGCAAGCGCAGCGCGCGCCTCAACCTGACCAATGCGCACGATCGCCATACGTTTGAACATCTGCTGAGAAACACCGACGTGATCGTGCATGGCTACCGTGCCGGTGCGTTGGAGAAATTGGGCTATGGCGCGGAGGAAAGACGCGCGCTGGCGCCGGGCCTGATCGACGTCTGCCTGAATGCCTACGGCTGGAGCGGGCCGTGGCGCACCCGGCGCGGTTTCGACAGCCTGGTGCAGATGAGCTGCGGGTTGGCGGAGGCGGGCATGGTTTGGCGCAGCGCCAGTTTGCCAGTGCCGCTGCCGGTACAGGCTCTGGACCACGCCACCGGCTATTTGATGGCGACGGCGGTGCTGACCGGTATGGCACAACGCCTGAGCCGCGGCACCGGCTACCACGCGCGGCTGTCGTTGGCGCGCACGGCACAACTGCTGCTGGCGCATCCCTGTTCGGCAGATTATCGGCCGGAACCGCTGGCGCCGGCCGCCCCCGCCGACGAGGATCCGGAAACAGAACTGACTTTCTGGGGCGCCGCGCAACGCCTGCGCGCTCCGTTAAGTCTGCAGGGCACGGCGCTGCAATGGGCGCTGCCGGCGACCACGCTCGGCACCTCGCAGCCGGCGTGGCTGCGCCGTTAAACCGCCGCCAACTGCTGCTGCAGCCACTGCAGCAACCGTAAGACCGCCGTCGTCAGCCCGGCGGTCTGCGGCCACACCAGATAAACGTCGTCCTCGCTCAGGCGGCAGGGCGCGGCCAATGCCACCAACCTCCCCGCGTCGATCGCATCCTGCACCAGCAGCTTTTTCGCCAGCGCGATGCCGAACCCCTGCTCGGCCGCGCGAATCAACAATCCGGCATCGTTGAACACCGCCTGTTGCCGCCCACACCGCGTGCGCCCTTGTGCATTGAACCAGTCGCGCCACGGGCTGACGTCGTGCTCCAGCAAGGGAACGTCGCCACCGTTCTCGAATGCCGTTCCCCACTGCCGCGCCATGTCCGGCGAGGCGACCGGCAGCACGTCACCCGACGCGATGCGCTGGGCCTGCAGCCCCGCCCACTGGCCGTTGCCGATGCGGATCGCCGCATCGAACCCGCGCTGCGACAGATCCTGCAGCGCCAGCGACGCATCGATATCCAGCGCAATATCGGCGCAGGCTTCATGGAAGGCCGGCAGACGCGGCAGCAGCCAATAATGAGCAAAAGACGGCAGCACGCTGATGCGCAGCGTCTGGCTTGCCGCAGCGCGCCGGGCGCGGGCAACGCCCTGTTGCAACGCCTGCAGCGCCGGCTCTACCGCCGCCAGCATCTCTTTCCCGGCCGCATTCAGACGCACACCGCGCCCGCGCCGTTCAAACAGCGGGTGGCCGACCGCCTGCTCCAGCAGCTGAATTTGCTGGCTGACCGCGCCGTGCGTTAAATGCACCTGCTGCGCCGTGGCGCGCAGATTCTCCAACCTGGCGGCGATAACAAAGGTCGGCAAGACATGCAGGGGAAGGCGCTCACTCATCACTGGTTAACCATGCTATCCAAAACGGTTATTTTTCATCGATTTTGACCCGCCCGCAACTGTTCTATGTTTATGCCATCTATCCCTGATGCTTTCGGAGCCGCCATGCACCCACGTTTACAACAGGATCTTACACAGTTTCCGCAGATCCTCGACCACACCCGCCAGTTGGCGGAAGATTTTCTGGCCGGGCTGCGTGAGCGCTCGGTCTGCCCACCGCTCACGCAACAGCAACTGCAACCCGGTGACGATCGGCTGGCGGAAAACGGCGAAGGCGCCCTGGCGGCGCTGGATGATTTTTGGCAACGTTATCAGGCGGGCATTTCCGCCAGCGCCGGCCCGCGTTATTTCGGCTTCGTCACCGGCGGCGGTACCCCAGCGGCGGTCGCGGCGGACTGGCTGGTTAGCGTGACAGACCAAAATAGCCAACTCAGCCATGATACGATCGCTGCGGCGATCGAGCTGGCCGCCGTGACGCAGTTGAAATCCCTGCTGGGCCTGCCGGAAGCGTTCAGCGGCAGCCTGGTCAGCGGTGCCACCATGGCCAATTTCGCCGGACTGGCCATTGGCCGGCAGTGGCTGGGGCAACAGCACGGCGTGGATATCGCCCAACGGGGCCTGGCGGCGCTGGGCCCGATCCGGGTGCTGGCGGCCAACCCGCATTCCAGCAGCGTGAAGGCGCTCAGCATGCTCGGCATCGGCCGCGACGCGCTGACGACCGTCGCCAGCCTGCCGGACTCGGAAGCCATGGATATGGCGGCGCTGGAGCGACAGCTCGCCGCCGGTGAAGGCCGCCCCACGTTGGTGCTGGCCAGCGCCGGCACGGTCAACACCGTCGCCTTCGACGATCTGCCGCGTCTGCTGGCGCTGCGGGAGCGCTATCCGTTCTGGCTGCATGTCGATGCGGCTTTCGGCGGCGTGGCGGCCTGCTCGCCGCTGTACGCCCCAAGGCTCGAGGGCTGGCAGCATGCCGATTCCATCACCGTCGATGCGCACAAATGGCTGAACGTACCTTATGACAGCGCGATCCAATTTACCCGCCACCTGAATCTGCAGATGCAGGTATTTCAGAACCATTCAGCCTACCTGGAAGCGCCGACGCCGCGGCCGGATAACTATCTGCACCTGACACCGGAAAATTCGCGCCGCTTTCGCGCCCTGCCGCTCTGGCTGACGTTGAAAGCCTATGGCCGCAGCGGCATACGGGATATCGTCGAGCGCAACGTCCGATTGGCGCAGGCGCTGGGTGCGGCGCTGGCAGCCGACGACGGTTTCCAGCTGCTGGCGCCGGTGAATTTGAACGTGGTGTGCTTCGCGCTCAGCCACCCGCAGGGCGACAGCGAAGCGGCGCGCGATCGCTTTCTCGAGCGCCTTAACCGGCACGGCGTGGTGCGTTGCACCCCGACGACCTATAACCGTCAGCCAGGGATCCGCGCCGCACTGGTCAACTGGATGACGGAGGAACGGGACATCCGGCTGGCGCTGGACTCGCTGCGCCATTGCCTGGCGGAAACGGCCTAACGCGCGCGGCGCACTAGCCGAGTTGGAAAGCCTGCAAACGCAGCTCTTGCCGCCCGTCATCGCTGATGTTATCCGGCGACAGCCAGGCGGCAAACGCCGCGCACCGCGCCGGCCACTCCCCGTCGACAATCGACAGCCAGTCGGTGTCGCGCGTGCGTCCTTTGACGACGACCGCCTGGCGGAACGTGCCTTCATAGCGGAAACCCAAGCGCTCGGCGGCCTGGCGCGAAGGCAGATTGAGGCTATCGCATTTCCATTCGCAGCGCCGGTAGCCAAGATCGTCGAACAGATGCCGCAGCATCAGGAAAATCGCCTCGCTGCCCAGCGCGCTGCGCTTCATCAGCGGCGACCAGTTGATGGTGCCCAATTCGGCCACGCCGTTGCCAGGATCGATGCGCAAAAAGGCGCAGGTTCCTACCGCGCGCCCATTCGCCCGATCGATCACCACCATCGTGTTTCTGTCTGCGTTGGACGTCTGCGCCTGGAGATAATGCTGGAAATCTGCGCGCGACTGCGGCCGTTCCCAAAACAAATAGGTCCAGTCGCGATCGTCCTCGGCGGTTTGATAAGCCTGATAAAGCGCATCCCCCCAGCGCTCGAGGTTAAGCGGTTCGAGGCGGCAAAACCGCCCTCGCAACGATGTGTGCCCGGGCATGCCTGCCGGCTGCCAATGAGGGAGGGCTTCACCTATCGGCTGCCCATACTGATTCCGTCTCACCGCGGCATCCTGTTTTTTGAAAGGTGGAGAGGCAAGTTAAAACCAACGCGGGCCAGAGACAACTCCGACCTGCCATTCCTGCCCCGCGGATCGGGCAGCAGGATGATAGTTTAGAAAAATCACTGAATCACCGTTAAACATTCACGAAAACTATTCCACGTGAAATAAATATCCAGATAACTCATTGTAAAACGGTGACTTATAGCAACAATTAAGCTACACATTCCGGCCATAATGTTAACTTTTGTTTGTTGTTATGATAAAAAAAGAAATGCTTATCATTAGCTTGAGAAGAAAAAAGCACCGCAACATAATGATTTTTATATGTAAAAAACAAAGACCTTCGGGGGAGGCGTTTTTTGACCACTCAAAAAATGCGCTGAAACACTTCAAAAAAACGACACATGAATTTTTTTTAAGACTTTTCCTAGCAAACTAAAATTTTGTTTCGTGACATGATGAACAGATTCGCGGCAAGCAATGCAGACAGGCACGGGCGCCAAGCGCAAATCAGGCTCAACATGCCGAAGCTGGACGGGCAGCAGATCGTTCTGACTTAAGCCAAACTTATAGATTCATGCAATTAATAAGTTTAGTATGAAAATATCATTGAGTGACGCCGTGTTTATTGATAGAACACTCGCTACACTGAATTATTGCTCCATTTTGCCTTTCGGCTTTTTAGGCTTTTTCTCATATTACCGCAGTAAAACGGATTTAAGTGGGGGTGCGATATGCCAACGATCATCATGGATTCATGTAGCTATACCAGATTGGGTTTAACCGACTATCTGACTTCGCATGGCGTGAAGAAACGCCATATTAATGCCATCGAGGACATTGACAGCCTGCACGAAAAATGCAGTAAGTTGAATCCCAGCCTGGTGTTTATTAACGAGGACTGCTTCATCCACGAAGCAAACGCCACCGAGCGAATAAAACGGGTGATTTCACTGCACCCGGATACGTTATTCTTCATCTTCATGGCCATTACCAACGTACATTTCGACGATTATTTATATGTTCGCAAGAACGTCATCATATCGTCAAAATCCATCAAACCAGAGACTATGAATCAGCTACTTAGTCACTATCTCGAGAGAACGTCCCTCCGAACGGAGAAATCTTCTCTGGATCAAACACCGGTAACGCTGAGCCAGACTGAATCGAACATGTTACGCATGTGGATGTCCGGTCAAGGCACCATCCAGATATCAGACCAGATGCAAATAAAGGCCAAAACGGTCTCTTCCCACAAAGGAAACATCAAGCGGAAAATAAAAACGCACAACAAGCAGATCATTTACCACGTTGTTCGTTTGACCGATACCTTGACCAGTGGAATATTTGTCAATAGCCGTTGAACCACAGAGAACGCCCCACTCTGTTTTGCCGGCCGTTAAATACCCGGTGATAATGTCATCTGGATATCAGGCGCCGAGACCCTTAAAAGAATACCTGCTGCGTTATCCCCCGCTAGCGCAGCGGGTATTTTTTTGCCGTCGATAAAAATAATCTTACCGCCATGAAATAATCTCAAAATGGACAATTTCATTAGCAAATTAATGAGATTAGCCGAAGTTACTGCCCATCGTGCTCGCGACAGAGCTCCACAAACGTGCCGTCACGGCTGTCGATTTCATTAAAAAACCATACGCCCGCCGGGTAGTCGTCAAGAGAAACCAGATACATGGTGCCTTCGTTGAACACCTCTACGGCCAGAATGACGCCTTCACGCCGCGGGCCGCCGTCTGTTTTTACCGTCACTCGATCGTTAACCTGCATACCGTTCCCCATTATTTGCGATTGCCGTCAGTGTATTACAAAAGCGAGGGTAATGGACACCGCTCTAGCCCCGCCGGCCTCTGCTATCAGCGTAGCAGCCGCCTGGATTTTCACTTTCTTAACGGTTTGGCCGCAGAATCTTAAGCCGGCCTCGCGTAGCCTGTCTTCAGGCGTTTCCCCCCAGAGAAGCGCTCGCAAATGAAGAAGTAACAAGGAACTTTTGCCCGCAGACTTGCGGGCTTTTTTTTGCGCGCTGCCAAATGGCAGGCATAAAAAAACCCGCCGCGGCGGGTTTTTTTCAATCAGCGCTAGACGCCAATTAGATAGCGGTAACGTTAGCCGCAGATGGACCTTTCGCACCGTTCTCGATAGAGAACTGTACGTTCTGGCCTTCAGCCAGGGTCTTGAAGCCTTGATCCTGGATAGCAGAGAAGTGTACGAATACGTCTTTGCTGCCGTCTGCTGGGGTGATGAAACCAAAACCTTTAGCTTCGTTGAACCACTTCACTTGACCTTTGATCATGTTAGACATGTCTAATTTCCTTCAATAATAAATGTAAGCCGCCATGGGCGAGGTAGCCGGTCATCAGTTACTTATGGAGGCACTGGAAAGGAAATTCGTCAGAGAAGGGCTATCCGGGATAACGCTTTAAATTTGAACTACTTTACTCAAAATGTCGTGCATAAATAGGTCTGTACCACAGGCCGACATCATTAACTCATGAGCGAGCGGCAATAGCAACCTTTTTCGCCGTGACGGGACGCTAATCTCGGCTAAACGCGCAGGATTTGACCCTGTCTACCGTTCGAGGCGCCGCCTGGCTCACCCGTAACGCCCAAGGCAAATGATAGTAATTCTCGTTCTGCTGTTTTATAGTTGCCTGACGAAATCATTCAGGGAGATTCACCATGCCGAGATGGCTTACATTACCGGCTGCCAGCGCCGCCGCCCTGCTGGCCTTTGCCGCTTACAGCGCTCCCCAGAGTGCACTGGAACTCAATTATCAAGCCCCCGAGCCCAGCGTGGCTCCCGCGCCCAAACCGCCAGCCCCTTCAGGGCCGGCCCCCAAAGCGGAAAAACCGCCGATTGCCTGGGCAGAGGCGAGAGATAAAAGCGGTTTTCGCGTCGATATCGAGTGCGATCATCCAGGCTGCAGCAAACCGCGCGCCAAACCTTATCCCGCATATGAAGGCCCGGTGAAGAAAACCGATCGCCGCCGTCAGTCTGATCCTTATTCCACCAATCAGGATCCCGATTACAACATTCAGCTGGGCTATGAGTGGTAGTGGCGCTTTCGGAGTAATACCT
This sequence comes from Serratia sp. Nf2, assembly GCF_003028435.1. Taxonomy (NCBI): domain Bacteria; kingdom Pseudomonadati; phylum Pseudomonadota; class Gammaproteobacteria; order Enterobacterales; family Yersiniaceae; genus Serratia; species Serratia sp. Nf2. The sequence goes on from NZ_PYTW01000001.1 coordinate 759,305, forward strand.
ATATCAGCCTCCTTTGCCGCTGCATAGAATATGCCTTAGTTCACCACTCCTCCTGGTGTTGAACACAACAAGCTGTGTTGCAAATCTTTATGCGCCTCCCTATAGGCGCTTTTTTTTGGGTCCCTCCCTCAACGCGTCTTCCGATTACAGATTGCTCTCATTGCCCCACAAAGTGATGAATGTCACAAATACGCCTCCTTGCCATTCTTATTCGGAGGTAACGTTCATGGCCACAGGATCCCTTGCCCTCCTGGCCGTCTTGGCCGGCATTGCGGGTTTCGCCCTCTACAAACATTTAAAATCTCAGAAAAAAAGCACACTCGTCCGCCCGTACGATCGGTAACCGGCAACGCGCTTTCACCGCGAGGGCCCGGCACATCGCGCGCCGTGCCTTTGCGGACTGTCATGCTTTCATCACAAAATTGTCACATTATGGCCATATGATAATTTGCGTTTATCCGCTCTGGCTTAACACCAAGGATTTCGCCCATGACCATAATTAAAGCTGCAAACCATCAGGAAGCAGAAAAACTCATCCGCGCCGGCACCGCCAAGAAAATCGAACTGGCCTACGACATCGGCAGCGACGACTTCTTCCAGCTTGCCAGCCTGTGGTGCGATAAAGGCGCCAAGATTTCCAAAGGAAAAGAACACTTCATCGTCTCGTTGAAAGGGTTCCGCATCCCGCCTAACGATTGATACCCTGCCGCCCATCGCGGCGGCTTCGCCCCTTCCTCGTAAAACCGCTCTATTCGACCACGCGCGCCTCATTCGATTTCGCTAAGCTAAGAGCAGACTTTATTGCGGACGTTTTGCCCGATCGCCACGTCCGCCACGATGAGGAGAGTAACCATGTCAACAAATGCAGCGCTGCCCGGTACGATGAAAGCGATTGAAATCAGCCAGCCGGGCGCCCCCGAAGTTCTGGTCGTTACCGAACGTCCGGTACCCGTACCACAGGCAGGCGAACTGCTGGTGAAAATCGCCGCCGCCGGCGTTAACCGCCCCGACGTGCTGCAGCGCCAGGGAAACTATGCGCCGCCGCCCGGCGCCTCGGATATCCCCGGCCTGGAAATCGCCGGCGAAGTGGTGGCTATCGGTGAAGGGGTGACCCACTTCGCGCCCGGCGATCGGGTTTGTGCCCTCATCGCCGGCGGTGGTTATGCGCAATACTGCACTGTGCATGAAAGCAATGCACTGCCGGTACCGGCAGGTCTGAGCCTGACCGAAGCCGCCGCGCTGCCGGAAACCTTCTTTACCGTCTGGGTCAACGTGTTCCAGCGCGGTCACCTCAAGGCCGGCGAGACCGTGTTGATCCATGGCGGCACCTCCGGTATCGGCACGGTCGCCACCATGCTGGCGAAGGCCTTCTGCGCCCAGGTGATCACCACCGTCGGATCCGAAGAGAAACGTCAGGCCAGCCTGGCGCTGGGCGCCGACGTGGCGATTAACTACCGCAGCGAAGACTTTGTCGCACGCACCAAAGACGCCACCAACGGCAAAGGTGCCGACGTGATCGTCGACCTGATCGCCGGCGATTATGTAGCCAAAAACTATCAGGCTGCGGCGATGGAAGGCCGCATCGTGCAAATCGGCACGCAAAACGGCGTGGTGAAAGAGCTCAATCTGATGCCGCTGCTGTTGAAACGCCTGACCCATACCGGTTCGACGCTACGTTCGCGCAGCGTGGCGGACAAAGCGCAGATTGCCGCCGAGCTGCGCGAGAAGGTTTGGCCGCTGCTGGAACGCGGCGTGCTGAAACCGCAAATTTTTAAAACCTTCCCGCTTGAGCAGGCCGCCGCCGCGCATACGCTGATGGAGTCCAGCGAGCACATCGGCAAGATCATGCTGACGTTCTGAGGCCATTCCCCGCGGTCTGCGCTGCGGGGAAACCGATGCCACGCTCAGGGGATGATGCCGCGACGGCGGAACTCATCGAACAGCGAGAAAAGCATGGCTTCGGTTTCGACGAACTGATGGAAACCGAAGCGCCGCGCCTTGCTGCCGTCCGCGAACATGTCATAGTCCCAGGAAAAGACGAAATCGGCGAAACGCCAGCCGGCCACCGCGCGATAGTCCGGCTCGGCCAATTGGTGCCGTTGCACCAGCTCCCGCCACAGCGGCGCTTTGTCCGCCATCATGCTCTCCAGCGGCATCGGCAGCGGCGGTGCACATTCCAGCCCAAAGTAAGCGGCGATTTTCGGCCACATCTCGCTCCAGCGAAACAGATCGCCGTTATTGATATTAAACGCCTGATTGGCCGCCGCCGGTTCGGTCGCCGCCCACAGCGTGGCATGCGCCAACAGCCCGGCGTCGGTCATTTCCAGCAGGCTGTGATAAGCGCCCGGCTTGCCGGGGAAACGCAACGGCAGCCCAAGCGCTTTACTGATCGATGCATAAACCGCGATACTTAACGCCAGGTTCATCGGATTGCCAAGGGAGAAGCCTCCCACCACGCTCGGGCGAATGGCGCTCCAACGCCAACGTTTGCCGGCCTGCCGCTGCGCCAGATACTGCTGCTGCGCCACGTTAAACTCCGGTGGCATATGCCCGGCGTCGCTTTCGCGCGCCGGCGTTTTAAACGGCCCCAAATGTGCGCCATACACCTTATAGCCCTGCATCAAACTGATGTGCTCCAACGCCGGTGCGGTCGGCTCCAGCCCCTCGACGACGTGCTGCAACATCTGCAGATTCGGCGCCACCAGCCCCGCCCAGTCCGGCGCATCCTGATAGGCGGCATAGAAAACGTGACTCACCGCGCTCAGCGGCCGCAGCGCGTCGCGCGTCGCCGCCGCATCCAGCAGATCAACCTGAAGGTGGCGCACTCCCGGTGCCGGTTCCCCACCCCGACGCGAGACGCCCACCACTTGCCAGCCCTGGCCGGTCAGCTCCTCAATCAATCGGCGCCCAATCACGCCATTGGCGCCGATCACCAATGCCTGTCGCTTTGTATTCATCTTGCCACTCCTCAGGTTGTCGATGCCCTGAGTGTTATTGATTAGTGATACTTGCGGTAGAAGAGGCTTTCCACTAACACTTATAAGAAAAATCTATAGGCAAGATCGACATGGATAAGCTGAACGCAATGAAAACCTTTATGCGGGTGGCGGAACTGGGCAGCCTGTCGGCCGCCGCTCGCGATCTGCGTTTGACGCAGCCGGCGGTCAGTCAGCAAATCGCCGGCCTGGAGCAGCAACTGGGGGCCCAACTGCTGTTTCGCAGCACACGGGCGGTCACCCTGACCGATGCCGGCAGCGGTTATTATCAGCGCCTCAAACCGATTCTGGCGGCGGTCGACGAAGCGGAAGATGCACTGCACGGCCAGCACCACCAGTTGCAGGGCAATCTGCGCATTCACGCACCGACCGGGTTCGGCCAACGGCACGTCACACCGCTAGCCATCGCTTTCCAGCAACGTCATCCGATCCTCGTCATCGAGCTGCTGCTGGACGATCGGCGCGCCGACGTGATCGGCGAAGGCATCGACGTGGCGCTGCGCTTCGGTGAACTGCATGCGCCCGGCATGGTGGCGAAACGTTTGGGCGAGCTGCAACGCCTGCTGGTGGCGTCTCCGGCCTATCTGGCCAAGCATGGCGCGCCACGTTCGCCGGCAGAGCTGGCTAAACATGCGCACATTCGTTACAGCGGTTTGAACGACGGCGATACGCTTACCCTGTTCGGCCCGCATGGCCCCGAGGTGGTGGCGCTGCGGCCCACGTTCCGCGCCAACAATACGCTATCGCTGCTGGCCGCCATTGAGGCTGGGGCCGGTATCGGCGGCGCTCAACGGCCTTTAATCGCCGAGCAACTGGCGTCGGGGGCGCTGGTGCCCGTCTTGCCGGAATACCGCTACCCGCCCATGGCGCTGCACGCGGTCTATCCCGCCTTACGATTTATTCCGGAGAAAGTGCGCGCCTGGGTGGCGCATCTGCAGCAGGCGTTGACGGCGATCGAGGGAATTAGCGGAGTGAATGCCCCCGGCCAGACGCCGGGAGCATGAACGTTATTTGAACAGCTTGCCGACCATGTCGCCCAGTTCGTTGCTGTCTTGCTGCACTTCACCGTTTGGCGAGGCGGCATCCGCGACCGATGGCAAGAACTGTGCAATGGTGCTGGACGCCTGCGCAGGATCGATGCCCAGTTTTTCAGCCAGTTGATTGATCGCGTCGCTACCCAACGCCTGCTGCACATGATCACCGGTAATCGGCTGATTTTCGCCATTGCCGAGCCAGGAACCAACGATATCACCGAACTGCCCCTGACGGAATTTATCCAAAATGGCCTGCAAGCCGCCTTGTTGCTCGACCCACTGCATAATGGCGATGTAGTCGATGCCTTTACCATTGGCGCCGCCGCCCAGAATGTTACCCAATACGCTATCGAACAGACCCATGATATTCCCCTTTCAGCAGGTACGGTCTGTGCCGCACCGCCGGATTGATTTCACGAAAAAGGGCCGCCGCGGCGACCCTGTTGAGCAACGGCTGCTTAGCCTTTGATCTTCCTGTAGACAAAAAGCACCACCAGGGCACCGATTACCGCCACCACAAAGCTGCCCAGGTTAAAACCGTCAACGCGGCCCATACCGAAGAAGGTGCTGATATAGCCGCCGACGACGGCGCCCACGATCCCCAATATAGCGGTCACAATAAAGCCGCCGCCGTCTTTGCCCGGCATAATCCACTTGGCCAAGATACCGGCGATTAAACCAAAAATGATCCAGGAAATGATGCCCATCTTTACTCTCCCTATTACCTTTTGCCTAACAGAAATCCTATTACCAGGCCCACGACGGCACCGGCGCCTATCCCCGCCCAAGGGTGATCCTTGAGGCAGGCACATGATTGCTCGAGCGCTGCTTTTACACCGCTGCTCACTTCGCAGGCGGTGGTTTTCACATAGTCGCTCGGTTGCTCAACACCGTTTAGATCGTCATTTTCATATGACATGTCAAATCCTTACAGACCAACCCTCTGAGAATCTCGTCACATGTTTCGCGCCAGGCGTCGTCCGCTCCGCGATCTTGCTCTGGGCAACCTGCCCGCTGCCGCTCAATGCGGAGGCGTCCGGCGGCAAACGCACAACTTCACACTATGACTATAGTAAAAAATCAGCGGTTTACCCATTTCCGTCCGTCTGAATTTCACCGTGCAAAAAATGATCTGATTTCATCGCAGTGTCATCTCACAAGGCTAAACTTTAAACATATCCTCCTGGAGGAAACGCCGATGTTCAATGCACCTTTTGTCTTGATTCTCGCGCTACTGTACGCACTGGCCGCCGTTTGGGACGGTTCCGCCGCGTTACTGTTTCATTAAGGTTACATAGCAGTTGTCACTTTTGCGATGTGCTTAATTGTGTCTTTATTTTTCAATTTCGCCAGCCGGTTGAAATAGCGGGAAATACCCTCCCTTTCCTCGGTAAAAATCCTATCTCACTCCGTTTTTCGCCTGCGCTTAAATAAAGTGTAAGAAAAGCATTAATGGAAAATCCTATTTAGCACAAAATGCTCTATCATTCGCCTTATAACAACGTGGGTTAAGGTCCCATTGGGAAAGAAAAGGAATCACAGGAAAAATGTTTTCTAACCAACGCTTTGAGCGCGAATTCTTGCGCCCTCGTTATTGGTTGCTCTGGATAGGGCTGGGAATACTCTATCTCTTGGTATTACTGCCCTACCCGCTCATTTATCGACTCGGACACGGCCTTGGCAGAATAGCCATGCGCCTGATGAAACGCCGGGTAAAAATAGCGCGCCGCAATTTAGCACTCTGCTTCCCCGCAATGCCCGCCGCCGAGCGCGAGGCGCTGATCGTCAAAAATTTTGAGTCCGTCGGCATGGGCCTGTTCGAAGTCGGCATGGCTTGGTTCTGGCCCGACTGGCGCATCGCCCGCTGGTTCAAAGTGAGCGGCATGGAAAACATGCGGCTGGCGCGCCAGGACGGCAAAGGCGTTCTGCTGATCGGTCTGCATTTCCTGACGCTGGAACTGGGCGCGCGCATTTTCGGCATGCAAAACCCCGGCATCGGCGTGCATCGCCCGCACAACAACAGGCTGATGGAGTGGGTACAGACCCGCGGCCGGCTGCGCTCGAATAAATTCATGATCGATCGTAAAGATATCAAAGGCATGATCCGCAACCTGAAACAGGGCGAAATCCTGTGGTACGCGCCGGATCACGATTATGGGCCGCAAAGCAGCGTGTTCGCACCGTTCTTCGCGGTGGAAAACGCTGCCACGACCACCGGTACCGTTATCCTGGCGCGCCTGGGGCGGCCGTCGATCGTGCCTTTCGTGCCGCGCCGCCTGCCAAATGCGCAGGGCTATGAGCTGATCGTGCAGCCGCCGCTGACGGACTTCCCGCTGGATGATGAAACGCGCGCGGCGGCCAAGATGAACCGCGTGGTGGAAGAACAGGTGCTGCTGGCCCCCGACCAATATATGTGGCTGCACCGCCGCTTTAAAACCCGCCCACCCGGCGAACCTTCGCTGTATTAACCGCCTTCGCGCCTTCGCCCGTCACGCCGCCGGCGAAGGCGCTCGCCTCGCACAAGCATTCTGCGTCAGGGGAACTACACTAATAAGTCACCGACGGCAATTATTGCCGCCAGCAACCATTTCTTCCTGCCCGAGGGCCGGTCGTTGCCTGTCGGGCCACAACCGAGGTCAATGTCATGCTGGTACAACCCTATCTGTTTTTCAGCGGTAACTGTGAGCAAGCGATTAACTTCTACGTACAGCAGTTGAATGCCAAAATTGAAATGGTCATGCGTTATAAAGACATGCCCGAAGAGGCCCGGCAAGGCGGGCCGCAGGACGCCAATCCGGAAGCGATCATGCATGCGCGCCTGCTGATCGGCGACGGCGTACTAATGGCCTCCGACGGCTGTCCGCAAGATGACAGCGGCGGCGCTTCTCACAAAGGTTTCTCGCTGTCGCTGAACCCCAGCGATGCGGAACAAGGACGCAGACTGTTCGACAATCTGGCGCAGGGCGGCCAGGTAACGATGCCGTACCAAGCTACCTTCTGGGCCAAAGGCTTTGGCATGCTGACCGACAAATTCGGCGTCAACTGGATGATCAACGTGGAATAACCCGTCATGGCGCCGCTAGCCATAGCGGTGCCAGTCATACGCCGCCTTGGCGAACAGCAGGAACAGCAGCGCCAACAACGCCAATCCCAACCGCCAATAGGGCGACCGGCGCCGCCGCCAGGCGAAGTACATCATCACCGCCAGCGTTCCCAGCGTAAGGGGGTAATACACCGCCAGCGTCAGTAAAGCGATAATGATGTAATCCGACATGGCTCTTTCACTCCAACGTGTTCACACCGCCGCTGATGCGGGTTGCGATCGACCTTTCGCCCTATCGCCTCGTTAAAGGCTAGAGGTCTAACGCATTTGTGCATAAAATATAAGATTGCTCTTAACTCAAATTGAATAGTAATCAAACAACAAGGGTGACATGACTCAGCAGCAACCCATACAGGATGCCGTGCCGGCGCGCAGCGTTAAAAGCTCCCCATTATTATTTCAGGCCGGCGTGTTTGTCATCATCGTTGCCGCCACGCTGATCCTCTTTAACAGCTGGCAAATCTGGAACGCGCACCAGCGCGATCTGCGCAGCGCCGAACATGAATCCGCCAACCTCGCCCGCTCGCTGGCGCAGCATGCCGACGATACTTTCTTGCAGGTGGACGGCAACCTGCTCGATCTGACCGAACGTCTCCAAACCGACGGGTTGGGCCCATCGCAGCTGACGCGGCTGCAGCGCGTCATGCAGACGCAGGTCGGCAACCTGCCGCAGTTGCACGGGCTGTTTCTCTACGATGCGCGCGGCCGCTGGCTGGCGACCTCCTCGGGCAAATTCATCAAGAACGCCAACAACGCCGATCGCGATTACTTCAAATACCATCAAAACCGCGACGGCGGCGGCCTGTACATCGGCAAGGTGATCCGCAGCCGCACCACCGGCGATCTGATCATTCCCGTTTCGCGGCGTTTCAACAATCCGGACGGCAGCTTTGGCGGCGTGGTGCTGGCGACGCTGTACGTCGATTATTTCCGCCAGTTTTACGACAGCTTCGCCCTCAACACCGACGCCTCCCTGAATCTGCTGCTGGCGGACGGCACCATCCTTTACCGCCGCCCTTACTCGGCGGCGTCGATCGGTAAAAACATCGCCAAGGGCGTGCTGTTCAGCGAAATTTTGCCGCATTCGGAATTCGGTAACGCCACCATCACCTCGCTGTACGACAAAGTAGAGCGTATCTACGGCTATTCGCGGGTCAACCGCTTTCCGTTGGTGATCGCCGCCGGGTTGTCGAAACGCGACGCGCTGGCGGACTGGCGCACCGACGCCGGTCTGTTCGCCGCCGGCGGCCTCTCTCTGCTGATGATCCTGTTGGCGATGGGCATGGTGCTGCTGCGGCAAATCAAGCACAGCATGCAAACCGAAGCCGAGCTGATGCGCACCCGCGATCAGCTGACCAGCATCAACCAGATGCTCGAAGAGCTGGCGCTGCTGGACGGCCTGACCGGGCTGGCCAACCGCCGCCAGTTTGATATCGCGCTGAAGAACGAGCTGGCGCGGGCTTCGCGCAACTACCGCAGCGTGGCGCTGCTGATGCTGGATATCGACTATTTCAAACAGTACAACGACAGCTATGGCCACGTCGCCGGTGACCAGTGCCTGCAGCAGATCGGCCAAACGCTCAAAGGGTTGGCATGCCGAAGCAACGACGTTCTGGCGCGTTACGGCGGCGAAGAGATGGGGATTATCCTGCCGGATACCGACGTTCAGGGCGCGCTGATTTTCGCCGAACGGGTCATCCAGGCGGTGCGCGATCTGAAAATTCCGCATCAGGGCAACCCGCACGGCATCGTCACTATCAGCATCGGCATCTGCGCCAAAGTGCCGCATATGTATAACGATACGCCGATCAGCTTTATCAATGAGGCGGACAGTGCGTTATATCAGGCCAAGAAAAAAGGCAAAAACTGCATTTACGGCGCTTAATCATTACTCGGGTCACCAAAATTTGGCGGCCCGATTTATTCTACCGACAAAATGAAATAATTCCCCTCCGCAACATTATTTCCCCGGTTTACCCTGCACGTTGAATAGAATAACGCCAATAAATAAGCAGAATATTTATTTTCATTATAATTCAATAAGATAAAAACTCGCCATTCCGCAGACAATTCGTGCCATTTTTGATTATTCGTGCCCACGCACAGCCCCGTTTAGCCCTCGTTTACTTTTCATTGGTATTGCCGGTGATACCCTTATTGGGACTATTCTCTATATCAGGAAGCCATCGCACGCTTCGGCGCACTGCGCCCTGCTGATACATCCATAATAGAACCCACAAATTTCACGTTGCAATTGGGCGGCCTGTTGACGCCGCTCCAGCCAGCCACTGCGCAAGCCAGTGCAGCCAATCACGCGGCAACCTGAAAGGCGGGAATAAAGCGATATAGATTTGCGAGGAGATCTCATGCCTACTGGCGATATTATACGTGAACAAGCCGTCCTGACGCTGCCGTTACGACAATGGGCGGCGCAAGAAGCATCCAGCGCGGTCAGCGAACTGGAACAGGGCAAGGTGCTGTTTCTGCCCGAACTGGCCTTCACCCTGTCTGAACAGGAAATGCCGCTGCTGGATCCGACGTTGGCCGATCCGAAGCGCAAAAACATTAGCTATCAACCGCTGTCCGGCAAGCTGAGCGGCGTCGCCGTCGCGGAACGCCGCCAGCAGGTTCAGCAACTGCTGGAGCGCTATTACCAATCCTGCCGCCAGCTGATCGCCGGGCTGTTGCCTGAGTATCAGGAGGGGCTGCACCACCCGACCGGCAGCCTGCGCTTGCATCCGGTCTCCGCCTGGCGGGCGACCAGTTCCTGGCGCAAAGACGATAGCCGGCTGCACGTCGACGCTTTCCCGTCGCGCCCGAACTACGGTGAACGCATTCTGCGCATTTTCACCAACATCAATCCGCACGGCGAGCATCGCCAATGGCGGGTCGGCGAGCCGTTCCCTGAGCTGGCAACACGCTTTATGCCGCGCCTCGCACGCTACTCCGCCTTCAGCAGCTGGTTGCAGCATCAGGTGCGCATCACCAAAACCCGCCGCAGCCATTATGACCACCTGATGCTGCAGTTGCATGACGCCATGAAGGCCGACGGCGATTATCAGCAACAGGGGCCGCAGCTGGCGCTGGCGTTCCCGCCGGGCAGCAGTTGGATTTGCTTCTCGGACCAAACGCCGCACGCCGCGATGGGCGGCCAGTTTATGCTGGAACAGACTTTCCTGCTGCCGGTCAATAAAATGCAGGATCCGCAGCGTTCACCGCTGAAAGTGCTGGAACAGCTGCGCGGCCAGCCGTTGATCTGACTGATTCGCCGCCGCCGGGGGTGCCGGCGGCGGCGGCCAACGCGCATCACGCCTCGAAGTCCCCCTGTTGGCGCGCCACCAGCGTCAGAATGCTGTACAGCGCCACCGGCTGCTGTTCCTGATTCAACACCTGCACATCCCACACCACCACGCCGTGCGGGCGATCTTCGGCGGTTTTCTGCGGCTTGCGGATTTTCTTTTTACAGGTCAATCGCACCTGAATGGTGTCGCCGATCTTCACCGGTTCGATAAAGCGCAGATTCTCCATGCCGTAGTTGGCGATCACCGGCCCGACGGCGGCGTCGACAAACAGCCCGGCCGCAGCGGACACCACAAAGTAACCGTGCGCCACCCGCTCGCCGAACAGCGAGTCGGCGGCGCCGATCTTGTCCATGTGCGCGTAAAAATGGTCGCCGCTCAGGCAGGCGAAGTTGACGATATCCGCTTCGGTCACGGTGCGGCGCGCGGTCAACAGGCTGTCGCCCAGCTGCAGCTGCTCGAAGTATTTCCGGAACGGATGCACCGGATGCTCGGCGACCGGCGCGCCGCGCACCCATTCGCCGCCGATGGCCGCCAGCATCGCCGGGCTGCCCTGGATCGCCGTGCGCTGCATATAGTGTTTCACCGCGCGCAGCCCGCCCAGCTCTTCACCGCCGCCGGCGCGCCCCGGGCCGCCGTGCACCAGCATCGGCAGCGGCGAACCGTGGCCGGTGGACTCCGCCGCCGCCTGCTCATCTAAAATCAACATGCGGCCGTGGGCGCAGGCCGCCGCGCGAATGAAGCGCGTGGCCAATGCCGGATCGGCGGTCACCAGCGATCCCGCCAGGCTGCCCTGCCCCAGCAACGCCAACGCGATCGCCTGCTCGGTATCCGCATACGGCATCAGGGTCGCCACCGGGCCGAAGGCCTCGGTGCCGTGCACCGCCTGATGGGTCAACGGATCGGCGCAATACAGCAGGGTCGGCGGATAAAACGCCCCGCCGCGCGCGCCGTCGCCCAGCACGTCCAGCTTATCCAGCGCCGCGCCACAGAGCGGTTCGCAGCCGTTGCGCAGCAGGAACTCCACCTTGCTTTGCACATCTTCACGCTGCTCGTGGCTGACCAATGCCCCCATGTGCACCTGCTCCAGCTGCGGGTCGCCCACCGTCACCCCCGCCAGACGCTGCAACAGGGCCTGACGCACCGCCGCCACCTGCGCCGCCGGCACGATGATGCGGCGGATCGCGGTGCATTTCTGCCCTGCCTTGGCGGTCATTTCACGGCACACTTCTTTGATAAACAGCGCAAACTCGGGCATTTCCGGCGTCACGTCTTCCGCCAGCACGCAGCAGTTGAGCGAATCCGCCTCCATGGTGAACGCGACCGATTTTTCCAACAGACGCGGGTGTGCCCGCAGTCGCTGTCCGGTCTGCGCCGAGCCGGTAAAGGTCACCGCATCCTGGTAATCCAGGTGCGCAAACATGTCGCCGACACCGCCGCAAACCAGCTGCAGCGCCCCTTCCGGCACCAGCCCGCTGTCGACGATCAGCCTGACCATCGCCTGCGTCAGCTGCGCGGTGGCGGTGGCCGGCTTGATAATGGCCGGCATGCCCGCCAGCCAGGTCGGCGCCAGTTTTTCCAGCATGCCCCAGCAGGGGAAGTTGAAGGCGTTGATGTGCAGCGCCACGCCGGGGCGCGAGGTCAGCACGTGACGGGCGGCGAACTGCGCCTGTTTCGACAATGGGATCAACTCGTCTTCCGGCCACAGGGTATCGTCCGGCAGATCGCGGCCGGCCATGCCGGCATAGGCGAACAGCGTGGCGATGCCGCCCTCGATATCGACCCAGCCGTCGCTGCGCGTCGCGCCGGTTTGATAGGAAATCTGATACAGCGCCTCTTTATGCGCCAGCAGGTGTTTCGCCACCGCTTTCAGCATCTGGGCGCGCTGCTGGAATGTCATGTGCGCCAGCGCCGGCCCGCCGTGGCTGCGCGCATAGCTCAGGCTCGCCGCCAACGGCAGGCCGTCGGAGCAGACCTGGTACAGCGCTTCGCCGGTCACGGCGTGGCGGATCTGGCGCCCCTCTCCCTGCCCGTACACCCAGGCCCCAGAAAGATAACTGTGTAACTGCTGCATGTGCCCTCCGGAATTCATAAATTTTCACCTTATAGCTTAATTACGTATCACATAAACGCCAGCCCACGCCAAACCAAATTTTAACAAAAAGAAAACAAAAGGCGTTTTCAGAGCGTTTCATCTGTCATAAACCAGGCACCAATCACTTTATTTATCAAATAAAATCAAAATTATAACAAAACACCCTGTGAGTCACCTCGCAAAACCACATGAATTACGTTTGATCTTTTTGTTATCAGTTTGTAGCCTTATGGTTAGTTAAAGTGATTCACATTTTTACCATTTATGCGAAAAATACGAATCATCAAGAGGAAAGTATGATAACTGAAGCACAGTATCAGCAGCATTTCGACGACAAGATCGCGGCGGATATCGCCATTGAGGCCAAAGACTGGATGCCGGACGCCTACCGTCAGAATCTGATTCGGCAGATCGGCCAACACGCCCACTCGGAAGTCATCGGCATGCTGCCGGAAGCCAACTGGCTGACGCGCGCCCCCACGCTGCGCCGCAAGGCGGTGCTGCTGGCCAAAGTGCAGGACGAAGCCGGCCACGGTCTGTATCTCTACAGCGCCGCCGAGACCCTCGGCTGTTCGCGCCAGGACATCTACCAAAAGATGCTCGACGGCAAGATGAAGTACTCCTCTATCTTCAATTACCCCACGCTCAACTGGGCGGATATCGGCGTGATCGGCTGGCTGGTCGACGGCGCCGCCATCGTCAACCAGGTGGCGCTGTGCCGCGCGTCCTACGGCCCCTATGCGCGGGGGATGGTGAAGATTTGCAAAGAGGAAAGTTTCCACCAGCGCCAGGGCTACGAGGCGGTCATGGCGATGGCCAACGGCAGCGACACGCAGCGCGCCATGCTGCAGGACGCCATCGATCGCTTCTGGTGGCCGGTGCTGATGATGTTCGGCCCGAGCGACGCCGACTCCCCCCACAGCGCCCAAAGCATGGCGTGGAAGATCAAACGCCACAGCAACGATGAGCTGCGGCAGAAGTTCGTCGACAACACCGTGCCGCAGCTTGAAGCGCTGGGCATGACGGCGCCGGATCCTGATCTGCACTGGGACGCCGCTGCGGGCCACTATCGTTTCGGCGAAATCGACTGGAGCGAGCTGCATGAGGTGATCAAAGGGCGCGGCCAATGCAACCACGAACGCCTGCAGGCCAAACGCCGCGCCTGGGAAGACGGCGCCTGGGTGCGCGACGGCGCCATGGCCCACGCCGCGAAAAACGCCTCCTCCGCCGCATAGCCAACATAAGGAACCGAGATCATGAGCCACGTTGAATGGCCGCTGTATGAAGTGTTTATCCGCAGCAAACAAGGGCTGGCGCATCGCCACGTCGGCAGCCTGCACGCTGCCGACGATCAAATGGCGCTGGAAAATGCCCGCGACGCCTATACGCGCCGCAACGAAGGCTGCTCGATCTGGGTGGTACAGTCGCGCCACCTGATCGCCTCGCAGCCGGAAGATCGCGGCGCGTTCTTCGATCCGTCCGAAGACAAGATCTACCGTCATCCGACGTTTTACACCATTCCCGACGGCATCAAGAACATGTAGAGGCGACCATGACGGTTAACGATCCGCGCATCAGCTATTTGCTCCGCCAGGGCGACACGCCTTTGATCCTCGCCCAGCGCCTGTGCGCCTGGTGCGGCCACGCGCCCGAGCTGGAAATCGATCTGGCGTTGGCCAACATCGGGCTCGATCTGCTCGGCCAGGCGCGCAACTTTCTGGGTTACGCCGCCGAACTGGCCGGCCCGCCCTGCAGCGAAGACAGCCTGGCCTTCGGCCGCGACGAGCGCCAGTTTCATAACCTGCTGTTGGCGGAGCAGCCGAACGGCGGTTTCAACGACACGCTGGTGCGTCAGTTCCTGCTCGATGCCTACCATGTACAGCTGCACCAGGCGCTGAGCCGCAGCCGCGATGCGCAGATCGCCGCCATCGCCGCCAAGTCATTGAAGGAGGCCGATTATCACCTGCGCTTCAGCCACGGTTGGATGATCCGCCTGGGCGACGGCAACGACGTCAGCCACCGCAAGATCCAGCAATCGCTGGATAACCTGTGGCGCTTCACCGCCGAGCTGTTCCACGCCGACGCGCTGGAGCTGGAACTGGCGCAACAAGGCATCGCCGTCGATCCGCGCGAACTGCAGGCCCCCTGGCAAGCGCAGGTGGAAGAGACGCTGCGCCAGGCGATGCTGGCGCTGCCTGCCGAACAGGCGTTCCGGCACGGCGGCAAGCAAGGCCGGCACAGCGAACACCTCGGCCCGCTGCTGGCGGAAATGCAGTTCCTGCAGCGCGCCTATCCAAACGGTCAATGGTAGGAGGCCGCGATGAACGTCACCCGTTTGCAACCCGCCGAAATCCCGCAGATTTGGCACTGCCTGCAGCAGATCAGCGATCCCGAACTGCCGGTGCTGTCGATCACTGATTTGGGCATGGTGCGCGACGTGGCGCGCGACGGCGCGGGCTGGCGCGTGACCTTCACCCCGACATACTCCGGCTGCCCGGCCACCGAATTTCTGCTCAACGCCATCGAACAGCGGCTGGCGGCCGCCGGCTTCAGCCCGGTGCAGGTGGACATTCGCCTCAGCCCGGCCTGGACCACCGACTGGATGAACGCCGACGCCCGCGAGCGGCTGCGGCAATACGGCGTAGCGCCACCGCAGGGGCACACCTGCGATCGGCCGCACGCCCACGGCCCGGTAGCCTGCCCGCGCTGCGGCAGCACCCACAGCGAGAAGATCAGCGAGTTCGGCTCCACCGCCTGTAAAGCGCTGTACCGCTGCTGCGACTGCCGGGAACCGTTCGATTATTTCAAATGCATATAGGAGCGCTGACACCATGACGGTCTTTCATCGCCTGAACGTCGCCGCCATCGAGCGCGAAACGCCGGACGCCGTAGCCATTACCCTGCGGGTGCCCGAAGAGCTGCAAAACCAATACCGCTATACCCCCGGCCAGCACCTGACGCTCAAGGCGTTGGTCAACGGCGAAGAGCTGCGGCGTTGCTACTCCATCTGCAGTTCGCCGCAGGAAGGCCTGCTGCAGATCGGCGTGAAGGCGATTGACCAGGGGCGCTTCTCCGGCTTCGTCAACCGCATGCTGAAGGTCGGCGACGCGCTGGAGGTGATGGTGCCTCAGGGGCGCTTCGGCTACCAGCCGCAGGCAGAGCGCCACGGCAACTACCTGGCGATCGCCGCCGGCTCCGGCATCACGCCGATGCTGTCGATCATCAAGGCGACGCTGCTGCTCGAACCGGGCAGCAGCTTCACCCTGATCTACGGCAACCGCAACAGCCGTTCGATGATGTTCAAAGAGGCGCTGTCGGATCTGAAAAACCGCTACCCGCAACGTTTTCAGCCGCTGTATCTGTTCAGCCAGGAAAGTCTCGACAGCCCGTTGCTCAGCGGCCGCATCGACCGTGAATGCCTGACGGCGATCGGCGGCGCGCTGCTGGATTTCCGCGACTATGACCACGCCTTTATCTGCGGGCCGGAATCGATGATGGACGACGCGCAAACCGTACTGGAACAGGCCGGCGTCCCGGCCGACCACATCCACAGCGAACGCTTCAACACCAGCGGCCTGGTCGCCCGCCCGCGAAGCAGCGGCGATCGCAACGCCACCCGGGTGGCGATCCTGCTTGACGGCCGCCGGTTGGATATCGAGGTCGGCGAACAGGACGACAGCATTCTCGACGCCGCGCTGCGCCAGGGAGCCGACCTGCCCTACGCCTGCAAAGGCGGCGTATGCGCCACCTGCAAATGCCGTCTGAAGGCCGGCCAGGTGGAGATGAGCGTCAACTACAGCCTGGAGCCGGATCAGTTGGCGGCGGGCTACGTATTGAGCTGCCAGTCGTGGCCGAAAAGCGACGGCGTGGTATTGGACTTCGACGTCTAGGAGCCGTGATGGACACCCCCTTTATTTTGCATCAGCAGCAGCACCGCGTGGTCACGCTGACGCTGCATCGCCCGGAGGCGCGTAACGCCCTGAGCACGCCGTGCCTGGAACAGCTGGTTGCCCGGCTGGAGCAGGCCGACGCCGACAGCGGCGTGGGCGCCGTGGTGATCGCCGGCGCGGCGCGCTTCTTCGCCGCCGGTGCCGATCTGCGCGAACTGCAACAGCAGGATCTGGCGGCCGCGCTGGCGGATCGCCGTCCGCAGCTGTGGCAGCGTCTGGCGCAGTTCAGCAAGCCGCTGCTGGCGGCGGTGAACGGTTATGCCCTGGGCGCCGGCTGCGAGCTGGCGCTGGCCTGCGACATCGTCATCGGCGGAGAAAGCGCCCGCTTCGGCCTGCCGGAGATCACCCTCGGCCTGATGCCGGGCGCCGGAGGCACCCAGCGCCTGATCCGCTGCGTCGGCAAGTCGCGTGCCAGCCAGATGGTGCTGACCGGTGAGCCCATCGATGCCCGCACCGCGCTGCAGGCCGGCCTGATCAGCGAAGTGTGCGTCGATGCCCTGACGCTGGAACGCACACAGCAGATGGCCGATCGCATCAGCCGTCAAGCGCCGTTGGCGCTGCGCGCCGCCAAACAGGCGCTGAAACAGGCCGAGGAAACCGGCCTTAGCCAGGGGCTGGCGATGGAGCGTCAGCAGTTCGTCACCCTGGCCGCCACCGACGATCGCCGCGAAGGCATCGCCGCCTTTTTCGAAAAACGTACGCCAAACTATCAGGGGCGCTGATTTATGGATAACGCATTGATTCTCAGCCATCTCGACGCCGGCGTGTTGACGCTGACCCTCAACCGGCCGGATCGGCTCAACAGCTTTAACGATGAGATGCATCGCCAGCTGAGCGAAGCGCTGACGCAAGCCGAGCGCGACGACAGCGTACGCTGCCTGCTGATCGCCGGTGCCGGGCGCGGTTTCTGCGCCGGGCAGGATCTCAACGATCGCAACGTCAGCGCCGATCAGCAGGCGCCGGATCTCGGCCTGTCGGTCGAACGTTTTTACAACCCCCTGATCCGTCGCCTGACCGCCCTGCCGAAGCCGGTGGTATGCGCAGTCAACGGCGTGGCGGCCGGCGCCGGCGCCGCGCTGGCCCTGGCGTGCGATATCGTCATCGCCGCCGACAATGCCAGCTTCATTCAGTCGTTCTGCCGTCTGGGGCTGGTGCCTGACTCCGGCGGCAGCTGGTTCCTGCCGCGGCTGGCCGGCCACGCCCGCGCGATGGGCATGGCCTTACTGGGTGACAAAATCAGCGCCCAACAGGCGCTGGCGTGGGGCATGATCTGGCAGGTGGTACCGGCGGATGAATTGGCCGACCGCACGCAAACGCTGGCACGCCATCTGGCCACCCAGCCGACCTACGGCCTGGGGCTGATCAAGAAAGCCCTCTACAGCTCGGCCACCAACAGCCTCGATCAGCAGCTCGATCTGGAGCGCGATCTGCAACGCCTGGGCGGCCGCAGCGACGACTATCGCGAAGGCGTCAGCGCGTTCTTTGCCAAACGCACGCCAAACTTCAGCGGGAAATAGCCATGAACGCGCCCCTTCTTAACGGCCAGGTGGCGGTGATCGGCGCCGGGACCATGGGCATCGGCATCGCCCAGGTGGCCGCCGCCGCCGGCCACCCGGTGCGGCTGTTCGACATCGCGCCCGCCGCCGCCCAGCGCGCGATCGACGATCTCGCTCGCCGCCTGCGCCAGCGGGTTAACGGCGGCAAGGCCGACGCCGCGATCACCGAAGCCCTGCTGGCGCGTCTCGAGCGCGCCGACTCGCTCGATCAACTGGCCGACTGCACGCTGGTGATTGAAGCGGTGGCGGAAAATCTGGCGATCAAACAGGGCCTGTTCCGCGATCTGGAGGCGCTCTGCTCGCCCACGGCGCTGTTCGCCAGCAATACCTCCTCGCTGTCGATCACCGCCATCGCCGGGGCACTGCAGCACCCGGCACGCATGGCCGGGCTGCACTTCTTCAACCCGGCGCCGCTGATGAAGCTGGTGGAGATCGTCAGCGGTCTGGAGACCGGCGCCGAGACCCTCGCCGCGCTGCAGGCCCTGGCGCAGCGCTGGGGTAAGCAAAGCGTCGTGTGCCGCTCGACGCCGGGGTTTATCGTCAACCGCGTGGCGCGGCCGTTCTATGCCGAAACCCTGCGCGCGCTGGAGGAACGGGTGGCCGACGCCGCCACGCTGGACGCGGTCTTGCGCGACGCCGGCGGTTTCGCCATGGGCCCGCTGCAGTTGACCGATCTGATCGGCCAGGACGTCAATTACGCCGTGACCGACTCGGTGTATCAGGCCTTCTATCAGGATCCGCGCTTCACTCCCTCACTGGTGCAACAGGAGCTGGTGGCCGCCGGGCGCCTCGGCCGCAAGTCCGGCCGCGGTTTCTACCGCTACGACGCACCGCGATCCGCCACCGAGATCGCCTTTGCGTCACCGGTGCAGGCCGCGCTGCCGCAACACGTTACGCTGCACGGCGACTGGTCTTCGCTGGCCGATTTGGCGGAACTGTTGATCGAAAATGCGGGGGCGATCAAACAACCCGGCCAGACCAGCCCGCACGTCACGATCGACGACGTTACACTGATGTTAACTAATGGTAAAACCGCCGGCCAACTGGCCGACGAACGTGGAACACCCGTGGTGCTGTTCGATCTCTGTGCCGACTATGCGCACGCCCCCGCCATCGCCATCAGCTGCGCGGCGCAAAACGATGCGCAACACAATGCCAAAGCGATTCGCCTGCTGCAGTCCCTCGGCAAGCAGGTCATTCCGTTGCCGGATTACCCCGGCCTGCTGACGATGCGCACCCTGGCCATGCTGGCCAACGAAGCGCTCGACGTGGTGAACAAAGGCGTCGCCAGCGCCGAAGATACCGATCTGGCGATGCTGCGTGGCGTCAACTATCCGCGCGGGCCGCTGGCCTGGGGCGCCGCGCTCGGCTGGCACCACATTCTGACGACGCTGGAAAACCTGCAACGCTATTACGGCGAAGCGCGCTATCGCCCGATGCCGCTGCTGCGCCGCTACGCTTCCCCCGCCTCTTTCCCAGGAGCCGAACGATGAACGCCAATACGCCGCGCGCGCTGGCTCAGCGCTGCGCCGAACAGATGTTTCAGCAAGATACCTGCGCTCAGGCGATGGGGATGCACATCGACGCCGTCGATGCCGGGTACGCTCAGGTCAGCATGACCGTCGGCCCGCAGATGCTCAACGGCCACCAGACCTGCCACGGCGGCCAGCTGTTCAGCCTGGCGGACACCGCCTTCGCCTACGCCTGCAACAGCCAGGGGCTGGCGGCGGTGGCCTCCGGCTGCAGCATCGACTTCGTCCGCCCGGTGCTGGCCGGCGACCGCCTCACCGCCAGCGCGGAGATGCGCCATCAGGGCAAAGCCACCGGGCTGTATGACGTCGAGATCGTTAACCAACTGGGCAAAACCGTCGCCTGGTTCCGCGGCCGCGCGCACCGCCTCGGTCACAGCATTTTAGGAGATCAGGCATGAATCAGGCATTTATCTGCGACGGCGTGCGCACCCCGATCGGCCGCTATGGCGGCGCGCTGGCCCAGGTGCGCGCCGACGACCTCGCCGCCCTGCCGCTGCGCGTGCTGTTGGAACGCCATCCGCAGGTGGATTGGGCGCAGCTGGACGACGTGATCCTCGGCTGCGCCAACCAGGCCGGGGAAGACAACCGCAATCTGGCACGCATGGCGCTGCTGCTGGCCGGCGTGCCGATCGGCGTGTCCGGCACCACGGTGAACCGCCTGTGCGGTTCGGGCCTGGATGCGCTGGCGATGGCGGCGCGCAGCATCAAAGCCGGTGACGCCGGGCTGCTGCTGGCGGGCGGCGCGGAATCGATGACCCGCGCACCGCTGGTGATGGGCAAGGCCGACAGCGCCTTCAGCCGCCAGGCGCAGCTGTACGACACCACCCTCGGCTGGCGCTTCGTCAATCCGCGGATGCAGGCCGAGTTCGGCACCGATTCAATGCCGGAGACCGCCGAAAACGTCGCGGCGCAGTTCAGCATCAGCCGTGCCGATCAGGACGCCTTTGCGCTGCGCAGCCAGCAGCGCGCCGCCCGGGCGCAGGCGCTGGGCCACCTGGCGCAGGAGATAGCCCCGGTCAGCCTCACCGGCAAAAAAGGCGCGGTGACGCTGTTTAGCCAGGATGAACACCCGCGCCCCGACACCACCTTTGATCAGCTGCAGGCGCTGAACACCCCGTTCCGTCAGCCCGGCAGCGTCACCGCCGGCAACGCCTCGGGCCTGAACGACGGTGCGGCGGCCCTGATCGTCGCCTCCGAAGCGATGGCGGCGCGCCAGGGGCTGACGCCGCGCGCGCGCATCGTTGCCACCGCCACCTGCGGCGTGGAGCCGCGGCTGATGGGCATCGGCCCGCTGCCGGCCACCCGCAAGGTGCTGGAGATGGCCGGGCTGAGCCTGGCGCAGATGGACGTTATCGAACTGAACGAAGCGTTCGCCGCCCAGGCGTTGGCGGTGATGCGCCAGCTTGGCCTGCCGGACGATGCCCCGCAGGTCAACCCCAACGGCGGCGCGATCGCCCTGGGGCATCCGCTGGGCATGAGCGGCGCGCGCCTGGCGCTGGCCGCCCTGTTTGAACTGGAACGGCGAGCCGGCCGCTACGCGCTTTGCACCATGTGCATCGGCGTCGGCCAAGGCATCGCCATGATCATTGAGCGTGTCTGACCCCTGAGGCTAACCATGACAATAAATCCACAGCCCCTCGAAACGATCGAATTCGCCTCGCGCGATGAGATTGAAGCGTTGCAGCTGACGCGTCTGAAGTGGACGCTGCACCACGCCTACGACAATGTGCCGATGTACAAGCGCAAATTCGACCAGGCCGGCGTACACCCCGACGATCTCAAACAGCTGAGCGATCTGGCGCGCTTCCCTTACACCACCAAGCAAGATCTGCGCGACAACTACCCGTTCGACACCTTCGCGGTGCCAATGGAACAGGTGGTGCGCATCCACGCCTCCTCGGGCACCACCGGCCGCCCGACCGTGGTGGGTTACACCCAGCGCGACATCGATAACTGGGCCGATATCGTCGCCCGCTGTCTGCGCGCCGGCGGCGCCACCGCCAAAGACAAGGTGCACGTCGCCTACGGCTACGGCCTGTTCACCGGCGGCCTGGGGGCGCACTACGGCGCGGAGCGGCTCGGCGCGACGGTGATCCCGATGTCCGGCGGCCAGACGGAACGCCAGGCGCAGCTGATCCTCGATTTCAAACCCGATATCATCATGGTGACGCCGTCCTATTGCCTGACGCTGATCGACGAGCTGGAGCGCAAGATGGGCGGCGACGCGCGCGGCTGCTCGCTGCGGCTCGGCGTGTTCGGCGCCGAACCCTGGACCGAAGCCCTGCGCCACGAGATCGAAACCCGCATGGGCATCAAGGCGCTGGATATTTACGGCCTGTCGGAAGTGATGGGGCCGGGCGTGGCGATGGAGTGTCTGGAAAGCGGCGGCGGCCCTACCATTTGGGAAGACCACTTTCTGCCGGAGATCATCTGCCCGGAAACCGGCGTCGCCCTGCCGGACGGCGAGCACGGCGAACTGGTGTTCACCACCCTGACCAAAGAGGCGCTGCCGGTGATCCGCTACCGCACCCGCGATCTCACCCGGCTGCTGCCGGGCGACGCGCGCCAGATGCGCCGCATGGGCAAGATCACCGGCCGCTCCGACGACATGCTGATCATCCGCGGCGTCAACGTCTTCCCGTCGCAGGTGGAAGAGCAGATCATGCAGTTCGAGCAGCTGTCGCCGCACTACCAGCTGCAGGTCAGCCGCAGCGGGCACCTGGACACGCTGGCAGTGCGCGTCGAGCTCAAGGAGTCGGCGCTCAGCCTCAGTCACCAGCAGCGTTGCGACATCTGCCACCAGCTGCGCCACCACATCAAATCGATCGTGGGCGTCAGCACCGACGTCAGCATCGCCAACTGCGGCGATATTCCGCGCTCGGAAGGCAAAGCGCAGCGCGTGGTCGATCTGCGGCCGCGCTGAGGCGCACGGCGTCACGGATGACGCCGCCCTGAATTATGGTAATGTTATGGCTCATCGAAGGCTAACCCATGGAAAAATATGGAACATAAACTGGATGAGTTCATTCGCCATGCCGTCGACGCACAGCCGATCAGCGGCACCTCATTGATCATTTCGCTGTACGGCGACGCGCTCAGCCACCGCGGCGGTGAAGTGTGGCTCGGCAGCCTGAGCGCGCTGCTGGAGGCCTTCGGCTTCGGCGATCGCTTCGTGCGCACCTCGGTGTTCCGCCTGCAGAAAGAGGGGTGGCTGGCGGTGGAGAAAATAGGCCGCCGCAGCTTCTACCGCGTGACCGAGCAGGGAATGCGCCAGTTCCGCCATGCCGAATCGAAAATCTATCTGCGCGAGCAGCCCGCCTGGGACGGCAAGTGGGAGCTGTTGCTGCTGGAAACCGCCGAAAAAAACGCGCGCGCGCGGCTGAAAAAAGAGCTGGGCTGGCTCGGGTTCGGGCAAATCGCCAGCAACCTGATGGCCGCCCCCACCCATGCGCAAACCGACGTGACGGCGCTGCTCGGCGAGCTGAACGCCAGCGAGCAGGTGATTTATTTCCGCGCCGATTATCCCTACAACCGCTCCGAGCAAACCCTGCAGAAATTGGTGGCCGACTGCTGGTCGCTAAGCGAAGTGGCGGCCGGCTATCACGAGTTTATCGTCTCCTTCCGGCCGCTGATGGCGCTGCTGCGCGAAGTCGACCCGGCGGCGCTGACGCCGCTGCGCTGTTTCCAGATTAAGCTATTATTGATTCACTTCTTCCGTCGCGTAGTGTTGAAAGATCCGCTGCTGCCGGACGCGCTGCTGCCCACGCAGTGGGAGGGCCAGATCGCCCGCAACCTGTGCATCAATCTTTATCAGCAGGTCGATCGCGCCGCGACGGAATACGTCAGCGCGCTGGCGGAAACCACCATCGGCGCCCTGCCCGCGCCGGCTGCCGGCTACTATCGGCGCTTCGGCGGCCTGCCGCGCGACCCTACATTTTAAGGAACTCACGCTATGCCTGTGTATCAGATTGACGGCCTGACGCCGGTCGTCGACCCCAGCAGTTATGTGCACCCGACGGCGGTGCTGATTGGCGACGTGATCGTCGGTAAACACGTGTACATCGGCCCGAATGCCAGCCTGCGCGGCGATTTTGGCCGCCTGGTGATCTGCGACGGCGCCAACATTCAGGACAACTGCGTGATGCACGGCTTCCCGCAGCAGGACACGGTGGTGGAAGAAGACGGCCATATCGGCCACGGCGCCATCCTGCACGGCTGCCGCATTCGCCGCAATGCGATGGTGGGCATGAACGCGGTGGTGATGGACGGCGCGGAGATCGGCGAGAACACCATCATCGGCGCAATGGCGTTCGTCAAAGCCGCGGCGGTGATCGAAGCCAACAAGCTGGTGGTCGGCAGCCCGGCGCGCGTGCTGCGCGATCTGACCGAACAGGAATTGGCCTGGAAGATCGCCGGCACCCGCGAGTATCAGGATCTGGTACAGCGCTGCAAATCCTCGCTGCACGAAGTGGCGCCGCTGACCGAAATCGAACCGGGCCGCCAACGCCTGAGCTTCGGCGACCACCTGATCCCGAAAAGCCAGCTGTAATCTCAGGAAATGACGCGGGCCTTCCGACCGCTAACTTGATTCAGATAGCCTGAAACAGGCTATCTGATCTGCTCAACTTTCAAGACCCCCGATTCACGGTATAACCGGAATGACGAGCTAAAGTTCCGTCCACCTGATTGACCTTCCCCTTTAAAGAAAGTCTCAGTCAGGAACCCGTAGGTATGTCCTTCCTTGAACGGATAACCGAAATCAGGCACGCACAAGTCTTGTGATAAAAGGAGAGGTTGGCTTTCATTTACATCAAAATATTTTCTAAACGCTTCATTCTCTTTATCCGCTTCTACGATCTGGATCCCATTTAGATACTCATGACTTTTCGCGGGCACCTGCAGGCATACCTTATCATCGACCACACTCACCTTTGCGGCCTGAATATCGAGAATCCTTGACTCACACGCTGACAACATCAGAATGGAACAAAGCGTCGCCAGGTATTTCCTCTTTTCCATTATCATTTCACTCCTTGCAGAAAGCGGAACAGCGTTTTGCGATACCTTGTCGCTAACGTATTTTGATCTGAAACACCTTGATAAGTGACCACCGGCCAAGCCTTACGCCGCTGGATATTCCATTCACGGTAGCCATAGGCCTGCAAAACATAGTAATCAGCAATAATCTGAGCCTGCTGCTCAAGCCCATAGTCCAATAACGCTCTGTCATCCAATCGATAGGTATAATCAGCTGCCCAACTGAACATTCCCCGAGCTCTTACCCACATACCTTTCTGATGCTGCCATACGTGCATCATTTCATGAATAAATAGATGCCTGATATCAACGGTTGATTCAGCGCCAAAATCCGGGGAATACAGCTCTTTTCTGAAAAACAATTCGCCATTAGGCGTCATAGCCGTTCCACGCCTTTGTAAGCCAAAAGGAAGATAGCTAGCGCAATGTATCCACACACGCGGATAAGCTATCTCCCCACCAAAAACCGTTCTTGCTAAAGCAATCTCTTTCAACGTTAGCTGTCTGAGCGATCCTTCTTCCTTTTGCATGCGCTATTCTTTATCCCTGTACGCTAAAACCACAAACCTCATGTTAAAAAACCGCCTTTTCAGACTAACAGTACATTACCCCTCCGTTTTGAGCACGCCATAACCGTATCAGCCTATCGATTACTCCACCTCAGGCGCTTTGAACGGCGACGGCGCAGCCGCACGGCGGCTCTGGAAGTGATAAGCAACCACCAGCAGTAAAGTGAACGGAATACCGAACCACAGCGTCATGCGGAAGAATTCGGTAAACGCCGTCGAGATCATCAACGCCGCCATCAGCCCGGCGCCCAGCAAGGTGGTATAGGGGAATCCCCACATGCGGAACTTCAGGTGGGTCTGCCGATGCCGGCGGCGGAAGAACAGGTGGGTGACGAAAATCATCAGCCAGGTAAAGCAGGCGCCATACACTGAAATAGACATCATGGCGGCGAACGACGTGTCCGGTGCCACCAGGCTCAGCACGATAGACACCACGATGCCGATGCACGACATCGCCAGCGCATTGACCGGAATGCCGCGCCGGCTGACGCGCCCCAACGCTGCAGGTGCCTGCCCGGCGCGCGACAGCGAGAACATCATGCGGGTGGTGATATACAGCTGGCTGTTCATCGCCGACAGCGCCGCCACCAGCACGATAAAGTTGAAAATACCGGCGGCGGCGGGTAGATGGATCACGTTCATCGCCATCAGGAACGGACTCTCGCCGGTGCCGGACTGGCGCCAGGGCACGATGGCCAGCATCAGGGCGATCGACAGCATGTAGAAGATGAACAGCCGCACGATGGTGCCCTTGAACGCCGCCTTCACCGCAATCACCGGATTTTTCGCCTCGCCGGCGGCCACCGCGATCATTTCAATGCTCAGGTAGCTGAAGATAGAAACGATCACCGCGAACCACATGCCCTTGACGCCAAACGGCATAAAACCGCCGGCGGTCAGGTTGCGCAAGCCGTAGGCCGGGTTGCCCGAGAACGCCAGAATGCCGATGCCGATCAGAATGAACGCCACGATCGCCGTCACTTTGACGGTGGACAGCGCGTATTCCACCTGGCCGAACGACTTCACGCCGATCACATTGACGACGATTACCGCCGCCGAGAACAGCAGTACCCACGGCCAGGTCGGGGTCGCCGGGAACCAGAACTGCATGTACATGCCGATGGCGGTAACTTCGGTGCCCACCGCCAGCACCACGCAAGACCAGTAGGAGTAACGCACCAGAAAACCGAACAGCGGGCCGAGATAGAATTCGGCGTAGTCACCGAACGAGCCGGGCGTCGGGTGTTCGGAGGTCATTTCCGCCAGACTGCCCATCAACAGCAGCGCAATAACGCCGCCGATCAGGTAGCTCAGCAATACCGACGGCCCCGCCATCTGAATGGCGTAGGCACTGCCGAGAAACAGCCCGGTGCCGATGGCGCCGCCGATCGCCAGCATCGACATCTGCCCGGCGGTAAGATGCTTGTTCAACCCGCCCTGACGGCGGGCGATATGCTCAAAATCATTCATCTGTGGCATGGCTGTGTTCCCGAGCGGAGTTAGGCGGTACGGGTGACGTCGAGAATGGCGGCGGTCACGTAGTCGATATTGCCGGGGTTGAGCCCCGGCAGGCACATGCGGCCGGGCGAAACCAGATAGATGGCGTAGCGCTGTCGCAGGGTCTGCAGCTGCGCTTCGTTCAGGCCGGTATAGCTGAACATGCCGCGCTGATCGCGTATGCGCCGGTGATCCAGCGAAGAACCGCCCCGCGCCAGGCTGGCGGCCAGCTGCTCACGCATCTGCTTGATGCGCACGCGCATTTCCGCCAGCTCATTGCGCCAAAGCTCACCGAGTTCGGCGTCGCCGAGCAGGGTCTCCACGATCTGGCTGCCGTGCGTCGGCGGGCAGGAGTAGCTGCGGCGGATCAGCGTTTTTAACGCGCCTTTGACGTTGGCGGCGTTTTCCGCATCGGCGCAGCGCACCGACAGCGCGCCCAGCCGCTGGCCGTACAGCGCCACGTTTTTGGAGAACGAGTTGCAGACCAAAAACGGCAGATCGGTTTTCAGCGCTTCGCGCAACGCCAAGCAGTCCTCCTCCAACCCGTCGCCGAAGCCCTGATAGGCGATATCGAACAGCGGCAGCAGGTGACGCCGCTGCAGCACGGCGAGCGTGGCGCGCCACTGCTCCGCCGTCAGATCGGTGCCGGTAGGGTTATGGCAGCAAGGATGCAACAGGACTACGCTGCCGGGCGGCAGGCTGTCCAGCGCGTCGAGCATGGCGGCGAAACGCAGGCCGCCCGCCGCTTCATCAAAGTAGGGATAGGTATTCACCCGCAGCCCGGCGCCTTCAAATATCGCCCAGTGATTGGCCCAGGTGGGATCGGACACCCAAATGTCACTACGCGCCAGAAAGTGGCGCAAAAAATCCGCCGCCAGCTTCAGCGCACCGGAGCCGCCGACGGTCTGCACCGTGACGATCTCGGCCGCCTGTTGCTCGCCGAACAGCAGCACCTGCACCTGGCGAGCGAACTGCGGCGAACCTTCGATCGGCGGATAGCCGTGCGGACGGCGCAGCGCCAGCAACCGCTGCTCGGCGGCCTCGACCACCCGCATCAACGGAATATTTCCCTGTTGGTCGTAATAGAGCCCAATGCCTAAATTCACTTTTTTCGGATTGGGGTCCTGTAAATAGGCCTCCATCAGCGACATAATAGGATCGGCTGCGGAAGGTGCAATCTGTTTAAACATGACGCATCCTTAACTCGTTATTGAATTAATATGAAGACGGACTTAATGAGAAATTAAATCAAGCGATGGCGCTGACGGTAATTTCTATTTTCATTCCCGGCACCACCAACTTTTCGACAATAACCGTGGAGCGATTGGGATAAGGATAACTAAAGTATTTCCGGTAAATATCATCGAGCAATTTAACGTCGTTGACGTCGGTGAGATAAACGATCACCTGCAGCACCTTATCGCTGTGGCTGCCCGCCGCCTTCAGCGTCTGCGCCAGGTTGTCAAAGGTTAACGTAATCTGTTGCTCAGGCGCGCCGGTCTCGATGCTGCCGTCCGCCCGCACCGGGCCGTGTGCGGTGAACAGCATGCCGCCGCCCCGGGTAGCCCAGGAAAAAGGCTGGCCGATGTTCGGCAGCCCGGTCTCTACGATCTCGCGCATGTCAGTGGTTCCCGTGCTGGTCAAGTTGGCGAAGCAGCGCGCCGTCGGCGGCGAACAACGCATCCAGAATGGTGAAATGATTGGCGCCGGGCACCGCGACCAGATCGGCCGGCAGCCCGCGTTGGCACAGCGCCGCGTGGTAGTGCTGCGACTGGCCGATCAGCTCCGGCAGCTCCAATGCGCCGTAATACAGCGTGAGCGGCTTACTGCACGCCGGCAGGTGGCGCGCCGGACTGAGCGTTTCAATCTGCCGCGCGGTCAGCTGCAGCGCCCGATTGACATAGCTCTCTTGCAGCGGCGCCAGTTCGAACAGGCCGCTGATGGGAAAGACCGCATCCACCAACGCATGCTGCTGCCAAAATGCCGCCAGATGCCCGCCGGCGGAATGGCCGCACAGATGCACCGGATGGGCATAGTGCGGCGGCAGACGGCGCTGAATGGCATCAAGCGCCGCCCCCACCTGGCGACAAATGGCGTCAAGATTAACCGCCGGCGCCAGCGCATACTCCACCAGCACCACGTCAAAACCCAACGCCAACGGCCCGGCGGCGATAAAGGCGAAATCCGCCTTATCGCAGAATTGCCAATAGCCGCCGTGAATAAAAATTAACGTCCCCTGGTGCTGTTTTGCAGAATAGATCCAATCAACCGTCTCGCGTTCGCTTTCGCCATACGCAATATTTTTTTCATGTTTTGCCTGATGATAAATAGCCGCACTGCGGGTTTGGAATGAAGCTAAAATAGCGTCTTCATTATTCACCGCAGCGCCGTTGTCATAACTCCCCACAAGTTGTTTCATATATTAAACTTCGTTTATTATTTAAGATATGAATTAACTATTAGCACCCGCAACATTATTGTCAAGACGAGCACATCAGCAATGCGCGCCCGGTAAAATAAAACAACACGGGCGGCGAAAAAGTTTAACCCATGAAACTTTTTGCGCTTATTTTCCCCGCCCGTCCGGCTGAATTTGCGGCAATACGCTGAGCCGCTCAAACGCATAATCCCAAAAGGCGCGCACCTTCAGCGGCATGCGCTGCGCCTGCTGCGCCACCAGCTGTACCGGCATCGGCAACGGCTCATGATCCGCCAGCAGCCGCACCAGCGTGCCGGCGGCCACATCGTCCGCCACCTGATACGAGAGCAGCCGGGCGATACCCTTGCCGGCGCGCACCGCCAGCAGTTGCGCTTCCACGTCGTTGAGCAACAGCCGGGGGGCCAAGCGCACCCGCTCGCCGTTTTCCTGCGGGCCGAAACGCCATTCGCGCAGCGACGGCCGCTGGGTGCCGACGATGGTGGCATGCTCCGCCAGCTGCGCCGGCGAGCGCGGCTCGCCGCAGCGCGCCAGGTAGGCCGGGCTGGCGACCGTCACCCGGCTGACCTGCCCCAGCCGCCGCGCTACGCGCGAAGAGTCTTGCAGATGGCCGATGCGCACCGCGATATCCAACCCTTCGTCAATCAGATCGAGATTGCGATCGTTCAACACCATTTCGATCTGCATCTGCGGGTAGTCATCAAGAAACGCCATCACCACCGGCGCCACGTAGCGGCGGCCGAACTGCACCGGCGAGGTGACGCGCAGCAAGCCGCTCAGCTGCGCTTCGGCGGTATCCTGTACCACCGCCTGATAATCCTGCAGCAGCTGTTGCGCGCGCTCCAGCAGCCGCACGCCCGCCTCGGTGGGCGCCAGCCGCCGGGTGGTGCGTTCCACCAGTCGGGTGCCGAACCGCTGTTCCAGCGCGGCGATCGCCCGGGTGATCGCCGGCGCCGAGCGCCGCAGTTTGCGCCCGGCCCCCGCCAGGCTGCCCTGCTGCACCACCGCCACGAAGATGGCCAACTCGTCTAACCGATCCATAGACTCTTCCGATAAGTGAAATTATCAATTTCCACATTGCCGGATTCCGCTCATTCACCGCAAGAGTATGCTGAAAAAAAAGCACTGAGGAGAAACGCCATGTCCACCATCACCCTCTACGGCACCCCGCTTTCCGGCCACGTTCACCGCGTGGCGTTGCTGCTGCGCATGCTGGCGCTGCCCTATGAATGGGTAGAAGCCTCGGCGGCGGTGCGGCAGAGCGCGGCCTTTCGCCGGCTCAACCCGTTCGGCCAGATCCCGGTTTTGCAGGACGGCGAGCTGACGCTGGCCGACAGCAACGCCATTCTGGTCTATCTGGTGAAACGCTATGCGCCGGACAGCCACTGGCTACCGGAACAGCCGGCAGCGGCGGCGCAGGTGCAGGCCTGGCTTTCCAAAGCCGCCGGCGAAGTCCGCTACGGCCCAGCCTCCTGCCGACTGATCGCCCAGTTCGCGGTGCCGGAGGATTATCAGGTGGCGCGGGCAATCAGCGATCGTTTTCTGCCGCAGATGGAGCAGCACCTGAAGGAGCGCACCTATCTGGCCGGCGAACAGGCGAGCATCGCCGATTTGGCCTGCTACAGCTATGTGGCGGTCGCGGCCGAAGGCGGCATTTCGCTGGCGCCTTACCCCGCCATACGCCGCTGGGTGGCGAGCATCGTGGCGCTTCCCGGCTTCTTCGCCATGCCCCCACTGCCGGCACCTGCGGTGAGCTGACGCCATGATCCCGCAACGGTTTCACCCCGATGAGCTGCGCGCGCAGACGCTGGCCGGTTTCGAGCGCGTGGGCGGCGGCATCTACCCCGCAATGCCGGATCAGCATCGTGCGTTTTTCGCCGCGTTGCCCTACCTGTTCGTCGCCACGCTGGATGACCAGGGCTGGCCCATCGCCACCCTGTTCAGCGGCCCGCCCGGGTTTTTACGCTCGCCGGACGACACGCACCTGCGCATCAGCGCACCGCGCCGCAACGACGATCCCGCTCAGGCGCTGTTGCTGCCCGGCAAACCGGTCGGCGCGCTGGGGCTCGACTTCAGCAACCGGCGGCGCAATCGCGCCAACGGCACCGTCGGCCGCACCGACAAAAACCGGGTGGAGATCGTCGTTCACCAAAGCTTCGGCAACTGCCCGCAGTACATTCAGCGCCGCGAACTCTACCCGGTGGAGAGCCGGCCACAGCCGGTTGAGCATTTAGCGTCGCTCGATGCGGCGGCGCAGGCGCTGATCCGCACCGCGGATACCAGCTTCGTCGCCAGCGGCGCGCACCTGGAACTGGCGCAGGGCGGCGTCGATATTTCCCATCGCGGTGGGCGGCCCGGCTTTATCCATCTGGAAGGCGACACGCTGTGGATGCCGGACTTTCGCGGCAACCGCTATATGAATACGCTGGGCAACCTGCTGGCCGAACCACGGGCGGCGCTGCTGTTCATCGATTTCGATCGCGGTGACGTGCTGCATCTGCAAGGAAAAACGCAGATCCTCTGGCGGGCGGAAGGAGATCCCGGCGTTGAAGGGGCGGAACGCTATTGGCGGTTTGACGTTCACCGCGCCTGGCGCTTTGCGGCGGCGCTGCCATGGCGGGGACGCGATCTGGAGTATTCGCCGGCGACGCTGGCGACCGGAGTGTGGCACCGCTGAAATGAAAAGCCCCGCTGCGGCGGGGCTGAATCGGGAAATTACAGGCTGTGTTCGGCCGCCGCTGCGGCCTGATAAAGCTGACGAAAATAACTCAACCGCGCAAAGAACAGGCGGCTTTGCTGTTCCGACATATTGCCGGCCACCTGCCCGGCGTCAATCTGCCGCCCTTGCCATTCCATCAGGGCGATACTCGACGCCAAAAAATCCATTTCGCTGCCGTAGGCTGCGAGATGTCTATCCACTGATTTCATCATTCGCACACTCCTTTTAATCACATCGAAAAGGGTCATATGCCTGCTCTTTCAGTATCGGCCCGACGGCGGATATTTTTTGTACAGAAGGTGCGCATGAAGAAAACGCTCATCTTGTCGCCACGCTGGCAAACGGCGACGGCAAAGTTTGCTAGGGTAAAGGGTAGCCGTATGGGATAGACCATTCTGTTGAACTCAGCAAAGGAAGAGACCAATGAGCACCAGCATCAGCGCTACCCTCAAGGATCCCACGCTGTTCCGCGAGGCCAATTACATCGACGGGCAATGGTTGCCGGCCACAGCAGGCAACACGATCGCCATCCATAATCCCGCCAACGGCGAGTTGGTTGGCCACGTACCGGCCTTCGGTGCCGAAGAAACCGCACGCGCCATCGCCGCCGCCAAAAAAGCGCTGCCCGCCTGGCGTGCGCTGACCGCCAAAGAGCGCGCCGGCAAGCTGCGGCGGCTGTTTGAACTGATGATGGAAAATCAGGAAGATCTGGCGCGCATCATGACGGCGGAACAGGGGAAACCGCTGGCCGAAAGCCGCGGTGAGATCGCCTATGCTGCCTCCTTTATCGAATGGTTCGCCGAGGAAGGCAAGCGGGTCTACGGCGACACCATTCCGCAGCCCCAGGCCGGTCGCCGCATCATCGTGCAGAAAGAGCCGATCGGCGTGTTCGCCGCCATCACCCCGTGGAACTTTCCGGCGGCGATGATCACCCGCAAAGCCGGCCCCGGCTGGGCGGCGGGCTGTACCGGGGTGATCCGCCCCGCCAGCCAGACCCCGTTCTCGGCGCTGGCGATCGCCGTGCTGGCGGAGCGCGCCGGGCTGCCCGCCGGGGTATGCAACGTGATCACCGGCCCCAGCAAAGGCATCGGCGGCGAACTCACCGCCAACCCGGATGTGCGTAAACTCTCCTTCACCGGCAGCACCGAAGTCGGTGCGCAGCTGCTGGCCCAGTGTGCGCCCACCATCAAGAAAACCAGCATGGAGCTGGGCGGCAACGCGCCGTTTATCGTGTTCGACGACGCCGATCTGGACGCCGCCGTGGCCGGCGCGGTCGCTTCGAAATACCGCAATGCCGGCCAGACCTGCGTCTGTACCAACCGTTTTCTGGTGCAGGACGGCGTGTACGACGCCTTCGCCACCAAACTGAAAGCCGCCGTCGCCAAGCTGAAAGTCGGCAACGGCCTGGATGACGGCGTCACCATCGGCCCGTTGATTAACCCGGACGCGGTGGAGAAAGTGCGCGAGCATATCGCCGACGCCGTCGAGCACGGCGCATCAGTGCTGCTGGGCGGCAAGCCTGACGCGCTGGGCGGCAATTTCTTCACCCCGACCATCCTGACCGACGTGCCGCGCACGGCGAAAATCTTCCGCGAGGAGACGTTCGGCCCGGTGGCGCCGCTGATCCGCTTCAGTCACGAGGCAGACGCCATCGAATTGGCCAACGACACGCCGTTCGGCCTGGCCGCTTACTTCTACAGCCGCGACATCGGCCGGGTGATGCGCGTGGCCGAAGCGCTGGAGTACGGCATCGTCGGCATCAACGAAGGGCTGATTTCCACCGAGGTGGCACCGTTCGGCGGCATGAAGCACTCCGGTTTGGGCCGCGAAGGCTCGAAGTATGGCATCGAAGACTATCTCGAGATCAAATACCTCTGCCTTGGCGGTTTGGGCGCCTGATACGAGTGGCCCCCGCACCTGCGGGGGCCGCTATCTGGCGGATCCGGAAAGCCTTTGCTACCTTTAGGCCTCTCGTTCGAACGGTTAGTTAAAAGGAATTTCCAGTATGCAACCTCTTGTGGTACAGCTACCCGGCTTTTACGTCGCCGGCCAAACGGTCAGAACCACCAATCAAGACGAAACCCGGCCCGAGACGGCTAAAATCCCCGCGCTGTGGTCAGACTTTTTCGCCACCTCGCCCACCACGCCGGTCTATGGGGTCTACTCTAACTACGCCTCCGACGCCGGCGGGCCGTTTGACGTTACCGCCGGCAGCGCGGCAGAGAACGGTCTACACATCCAACCCGGCCGCTATCTGGTGTTCCAGGCCCGTGGCGCCATGCCGGCGGCGGTCATCGCAGGCTGGCAAGCCATCTGGGCCTACTTCGAGCAACACTCGGAAATCGAACGCCGCTTCCTGACCGACTTCGAAGCCTATACCGGCCCCGAGGCGGTCGATATCCATATCGGCTGCCGCTAACGTAACAGTGAGATCGACGATGATCACTTTCTCCCCCGCCATTCCGATCCTGCGCATTTTTGCGGTCGACAAGGCCAAAGAGTTTTATCTGGACTTTCTCGGTTTCACGCTGGAGTGGGAGCACCGTTTCAGCGAAGATCTGCCGCTGTACATGCAGGTGAGCCGCGCCGGATTGACGCTGCACCTGAGCGAACACTATGGCGACAGCACGCCCGGCGCCGCTATTTTTATCCCGGTGCACGATATCGATGCGCTGCACCGGGAGCTCACGGCCAAAAACTACCGCTATGCCCGGCCGGGGTTGGAGGTTGTCGACTGGGGCAAAGAGCTGAACCTGACCGATCCGTTCGGCAACCGCCTGCGGTTTTGCGAGCAGAGTGGATCGGAATGAATGTGATAACGTTCATGAGTCCATTTTACCGTTCCACCGGGGCGGGGTCAGTCCAACTTTAGTCGCTCAATGTAAAGAGAACGGGGGGCTCACTGGCCCCCCGCGTCTACGTGACTCATCGTCCTCATCGGGACGCCCGTCATACCCCCGATTCTGCTGCATAAGCCTAGTACTCAAACATTAACTGCCGTGAGCAACCACTTAGTTCAATCTATGATGCAACTGATGTAAGTAGGCCAGTCGCCACTCTGCTGCATCTCTACATATGTATATTTTTCAATTATTTGCATATCCTGGTTATGATGCGGGGCACTGAAATCGAAGTTCATTTGATCCCTGCTTGGCACACGGACACGCCAATACCCCATACCCTGATCTAACAATATCTTGCTCGTTTTACCTGATGCCCAGCTCACAGTGATGACACGACAATGCAATAGATCGCGTGGTCGGTTCATGACGTTGATGCTAGGTTGAATATCGAACTGACGCTTGAGCCAGAGTTCGAGAATGGCCTGCTGATCATCCACGCGCATCCAGTCATGGTTGAACAAATAGCTTGGTTGGCTACCACTGGGAGCCAAGGTTTGCACTGTTAGCGATTGCAATTGCTCACTTCGGAAAAGTGCCAAAAATCCACTGAGCAACATTAGCGACCAGGGTGACTTCAGGTAACGATCAGAATAATCGATGCCTACGGGCTTATCATTGGCGATCAAGGCTGCCAGCTCGGGCATTTGCTTATTAATAAGCATGAGAAGGCGCTTTTTGAGTGCTTTAACAGTGCCATCAAGCTGAGTCGTGACTTCGACAATGCGAGCCCCTTGTGAATGTTGGTTCCATTCGCTGTAGTCGATGGTATTACCAACGAGAGCTGGCATCAGTTTGCTCGTAGCCCAGACCACATCAGAGTCGCCTTGCAGCCAATCAGAGCCTGGAACTCCAACAGTGTTTATGCTGCTGTACAGGCTCCTAACCCCAGCTTGAGAAACCAATTGAGCAATTACGTGAGGAGCACGTGTTGTTTCATGTTGCAACTCGATTAGGTCAACTCCCAGGCTAGCAAGCAGTCTCAATGTTTCCTTTTGCTCTGATCTCAGCTGGCTCGAGACTGAGATGCCAAGGCGGACTTTTAGTCCCTCAGTAATGGCCCAGGTCAACACTCGCTCACGGAAGCGAGGATGGTCGAGGTCCCAATCTACAGTATCGCCGTGCAGGCAGAGCATAATCGATGCAGTCAGGTCACGGCGATCCAAAGTGTTAATGGCGGAGCTCAGCTCGCGCAGAGGCCCAACGGAGCAATAACGAGCTCCTTGCAGAGCAGAAAACGTAGCCGGCAGGCCGAGGTGCTCAACCAATCGAGACTCATTCAGCCACCTTAGTGCCAGTTTTCGGTCCAACTCCTCGCGTTCGACACGGCTGTCCTGGCTGGCCAGGCAATGGGAGCAGACATTCTCACAGTTGGCCTTACAGTGCAGACGATCCAGCGCTTTAGTCAATAGCTGCGAGATATCCTGCAAACCAGCAAGTACAAAGCCAGCCCCTCCACTGACTTCATCAAACAACTGGATGACAGAGCGTCCTTTCCGTGTGTCACGATCACGATCCAGACGATAGCTAAAACCCATCTCGCTGCTCGCGATACCGAGCTGGTCGGCGATCTCGTCCCGCATTGCCACGCCTAGCGTGGTAGCAATCAAACGCCCCTCGGGCGTATCGGGCAACCATTCTCCTGTAAGCGGGTTTCTGAGGAATATTTCTAGCACATCAGTGCGGATCTGATAGCCCAGATGCAAATTGGCCTTAACGGTTTCACCGGAACAATCGCGATCCTTGCGGCTACCCGCTAGCCCACCGACTGGGCGGTGGCTCTTGTCAGGTTGCAACTCTTTGGGGATTTGATCTATTGCAAGCATTGATTCTGCCCGGCCACAAGCCATACAAACGGCATAACCCGCTTCGTGCTCGCCTGAAGAATGATGGAACACACTGCCCTCATGGCCAAAACGCACAAAACCGCAACG
This sequence comes from Serratia sp. Nf2, assembly GCF_003028435.1. NCBI lineage: Bacteria > Pseudomonadati > Pseudomonadota > Gammaproteobacteria > Enterobacterales > Yersiniaceae > Serratia > Serratia sp. Nf2. The sequence goes on from NZ_PYTW01000001.1 coordinate 795,963, forward strand.
TTGGTCTGGTAGTGCAATGTTTTCGCCAATAAGCTGGATGCGTGGCCGCTCGACACGGATGAATTTTTGTGACGTTACATCGTTGGTAGTGGGCTCGTAAAAATCAGTCAAAAAGCCACCAGGGCGAAGTACAATGCGGCGTTCGTTAATGGGAATGGAAGTAGTACAATGCGAGCAGCGCAGTCCCTCGTTATTTGCATAGGCATTTTCGGTCACCCCTGTATTTCCACACTCAGGGCAGAACCACGCAATGTCAAATTTCTGAGCCTCATTTACCTGACCATTTGCGTGCCACTGTAAGCTGACACCGGCAGAACGATAGACTCGCCCATCAATGACGACTTGAGCTCCCGGCGCATATTCACGAATAGCTATATCCAAGCTACGCGATGGCATTTCCTTGTTGTCAAAGATGCTATCTTCACGACTGATGCTACTTTTGTGCTTCTCATACACGAAGTCCTCAACGTTATAGGTTTTGAGGTTTACCACATCGGTCGGAAAACCATAGCCAGGCAGAATTGCTGAAGACGCAAGCGAGCGGAGCAAATACTCGTTTTCATGGCGGGTCTTTTCCAATTCCAAAGCCTTCTTATATGGCCCATCACTGGCAGTATGCAGTTTTTGGTTGATATTGCGGTATTCCCCCAGCCAGCGAGCCTGTAGATCGTGGAATGCAAGCCTGCTTTCGTTGGTGATTGAACTTAACGATCGGCCTTGCAGACAGGTACCCTTCACCAACTGCTTCACGGCACTTTGATATTCATCTGCACAGGCCATGATCCAAGCCATGAAGTGCTGACAAGGCGAATCGTCCGAGGTGAAGAACCACTGCAGGGTCAGCTTGGTACGATCGCCATCATTGCTGCTGTGCATGCGAAGGAATAAAGCCAGTAACAGCGAGTTGACGTGCCGCTGCACGATCCGTTTAGAACTGAGAGTAATGCTTGGTGCCGGAATTGCAGTCACGAACGGCCATTTGGGATTGGCGAAGGCACGCTGGTTATGCGGATCGGCCTTACACAACGTATAGGCGATGGCCCGAGCCTCGCTGCGTCGCCCCGCTCGACCGGCGCGCTGCAGATAGTTGGCCGGATGTGGCGGAAGATTGTTCATGACCACGGCTGAGATGCCGCCGATATCCACCCCCATTTCCATGGTGGTAGAGCAATTCAGCACGTTGATATCGCCGCACTTGAACTCTTCAACATAGTCATCCAGCCGTTTTGCCGACTGCTGTGCCGAATGTTCTGCAGTTCGGTAGTAGAACCCCCCCTCGACCGCACGGTCACTGATATCCGTCCACAGGCTCTCCTGGCGCAGCTTGGCAATGACAGGATCTCTCGCGACAAGCTGACGGATCTGCACCTGCTTGGGAACCGGCGAGCCATCCAACATCAGGCTGCTCAGGGCGGGAAGCTGGACTTTCTGGCAGCGGTAGTCCTGGCTCAGCAGTTTGTGGGGCAAATAGGGAGTCAGACCACGGAAGGTGGTATCGAATATGCGCCGGGTCAAGGGGCAGAGCCAACCCTCTGCAGGTAGCGAGAAGGTGAGGGTTTCCAGGCGTAAACGGTGGCCAGTATCGGAAGACTCCATAATCCCCGCATTGACCAATGCCACCCAAGCCGCTTCAAGCCAACCATTGATCTTCTCGGCATCCGCATTCATGGCGCGATTCAGCCCGGTTGCCAGCTCAAGTAGCTTGACCAGACGGTGGGGCGTGCCTGGCTTGATCTGCGGCCACCTCCTGATGGTGCTACTTTCCTGCACATCGCTCTTGGGCGAGTATAACGCTTTAGGGCTGAAGCGGCTCCCCATCCAGCGGCGCATCTTGTTTTCCATCGGGATGAAAGTGTTCTCCCGGACGTAGAAGTCGAGTGCAACCTTGAGGAAGTCACGCCAGTCGTCCAACGTCAGAGCGCTTCTGGGATCATTTGCAGCGCCCAGAGCGGGAATAGCGCGGGCATCGCCCCACAAAGGTGGAGTCGTCGTCACCTTCTCTAGTCCTTGGTAGCCGACCTTAATCAGTCCCAACGTTTCCGTGCTGTTCTGGTTCTTGGGGCGCCTGGAGAACTCACGCGCCAGCAGCAGGCGCGCCATAGTCAGTCCTCCCTCACTGCCATCGAACAGAGCCGGATTGGCATAGCGGTTGTAGCGTAAGATGAACTTCTCGATATCCCTAGCTTCCGCGATGGTTTCGGCCATCTGTGGCCAAGGAATGCTCTCAGCCTGATTGGCTGGCTCAGCCCCGTTCTGCAAAACTTCAGCTTGCTTGCGCAGTTCTGCCGCCATGCCAGCCATACCTATTTTTTCCAGGTTTTCTGCCTGGGCCAGAAGCTCTGCCGGATTGCCGCTGGGGGTGTCCTTGGGAGCTGCATCAGCCTTGGCCTGCGCATTCCTTAGTGTTTCGAATACTAGCCCGCGTAGCCGCGAGCGCTCAGCTTCCTGTTGCATCCGCACCGCCATGCGCGCAGTACCCTGGCGGCTGTCGGTAAAGGTAATCAGCTTGCGCCCTCTCCCTGGCAGTTCTTCGGGAGAGCGGCCTTCACAGTCAGCCTTGTCAGGATCAGGGCAAAACTCTAGGACGGTCGGCACGGCATTGGCGATGTAGAATGGAGCACCGAGATAGGCTTTTCTCAGGAAGTCATTGGTGCCAAATGATGAGTTGCCGCAGTGGCTACAGCAGCCATCCTTTTCCTCGGTAAGCACAATCTCGATGTTGCGAGTAGCACTCACAGCTCCCAGTTTCTGGCTTTCCAGATCGAGAGTGAACGTGAAATAGGGCTCATGTGCCACCGGCAATCTGGCAATGATCAGGCGTGTGCTGGCGGTATTCATCGCTGGCAATCCGGCGATTATAGGGCGTGTGCTGGTGGCATTTGCCGTCACGAAATCGGCTGGTGGATCCTCGCTACCATTTTCGTGATTAAGTGCGAACTCATCACCGGCGTAAGGACTGGGCTGGTGCAGCTCGCCATTTCGATCTTCTGCCAATAGGTGCGGCGTCTTACAGTCATCACAGAAACCCATTTCGTACACTGGCGCGTTGCACTCGCAGCGCGCCCGTTGGGTCACATATACATTGCCGAAAGGCCAGTCCTGCAGGTGGCTGGATTTAGCGCTGCACTGCGGATCGACGCAGGCCCAGAGGCCATGCAGCATGCGCTGGAACAAGTGGATGCGTAGCTTGAGGAACGGTGGCTGGCCTTCATTCGGATACGTGCCAGTCATGGTGTCGAGCCAATCGAGCATCTCCTGCTGCTGTTCAAGGGGGCTGCGCCCCTGCAACTGCTCTGTGACTGAACCAATCAGGTCATGCAGGTCTAAGGGCTTGTCAGAACTGACCACCGAGTGGCGCAAGCTCCTGGCGATGATACTGCCGCACAAAGCTTTATATCGTGCAGGGGATACTTCTGCTTCTGGGTCAATAGCACGAATAGCTTGCAGGGTAAGATTGTGGTTTAGCGACTCTACGCCAAGATCTGGCCAAACTCGTGAGCCTCCGATAACTTCGACATGGTCAAGTGGGATACCGGCCAAATCAGACAAATAGCGTTTCAGCCGATCCTTCGCATCAGCACCAGCGATTGTTGCCGAAGTGGCTATGAAACGAATTTGCTCGGGCTGACCACCGAAGGCCTGAACCACCCGACGCAGCAACAATGAGAGTTCGGCGGCCTGAGATCCCACATAGGTGTGTGCTTCATCGAGAACAATCCAACGTAACGATTTCTGCTTTTTGGAAATTTCCAAGATATCGTTGTCGACCTGACGCACCAACATGTACTCCAGCATGGTGGCATTGGTCATAAGGATCGGTGCTGGTTCCTTGCGCAGCAACTCCCGCGACAGAATCTGATTGGGTCTCAGCAGCTGTTCCTTGCGAACGTCATTTACTCGTTCTACAGTCTTGCCGTTGTACAGACAGAAACGAATGTTGCTGCCGTAGTTGCGAGTCCAAGCGTCGAGTCTCTCCTGCTGGGAGTTGATCAGGGCATTGAGTGGATATAGGAACAGAGCCCGAACGCCAACTAACGCCGCTTTGGTATGTTCATGCTCGCGAACCAGATCCTCTAGAATTGGTACCATGAAGCACTCGGTTTTGCCCGAACCGGTGCCGGTGGTGATGACTGCAGATCGTGGCACCTCATTTAGCAGAGTGCGCCAAGCATGCAACTGATGAACATAGGGACGTGCCGTTTTGGGGAATTGATAGGCTGGGGCATTGGCAAGCGAATCAAGCAAACTTGTGGACAGTAATCCCTCGGATTGCAGGTCTCCTAAGTGCAGCTCGGCTTCGTGCCAACCAAAAGTATGTTCAAATACAGGCGGTGCAAGGAAGCAGCCCTCCTCCCCTAATATGTTCACCATGCTTGTACTTAGGTGACGACGCAAGCCTGAGTGATTGATACCCAAGACCCCTAGCGTTGCCTCACGGGTACGCTCAAGACTTTGCTCAATTAGGCTCCTGAAAAACCGCATAACAGCTCCTTATGCCTCATCATCTAAATTTGAGGCCAGCAGATAGGACACCATCAGGGCGTGGACCGGTATAAACCAGCCCTGACGGTCAAAATCGGAAACCAAGCGAATAGCGAACTTCAGATAGGTAGGAGTCACGGGCAGGTCGGTGATTTGGGCTCTACCTGCGGTTACGAAGGCCATAAAGATCGGCAGATAGGCCACAGCATCAGTAAACGACACTAGTGAAAGATTCTTTAGTTGAAGTGGGATCTGCTGTTGCTCGATCCAGCGTGAAAGCTCACTACCGAGCAAAGTTGGCCAGCTCCGATTGGATTCATGCAAGTGACGTAGCCCTTGATACCAGACTGGTAAAATCTGTCCAACAGGTAGTTTCTTCAATGAACAGCGATTACCTGTACTCAGATAGTCATCCAGATGGTCGAATCCGGAAACAACACAACGCAGCACGCTGGCTCGATTCAAGATGAGATTGTTGATCAAAGCTTCAGGTAGACCGGTCAGATGCATGCTATCGAGGAATAGTCGATAGGCTTGCACCCATAGTGGAAGCGGAATCCCCTCCCAGATAACGGCAAGCTCGTCGTGTATGCGTACGCAAAACGATTCATTCATCTCCAACCGGAATACTGCGAAGCTCAACGCTGCTTGATTGCGCGATAGAGCCTTCCAGGTTTCGAACGACGACAACGGAAGGTGCCGGTAATTCTGCTTCAGGTCAGCAAGATACTGCCAGCCACTGTGGTTAAAGTCGGTTGCCATTGCTGCAATCTGCTGCTCAATGACATCCGGATAGTAGAGGGGGTGGAAAAGCTCGGCTGCACGATGTAGTGAGTTCGCCTCAAACTCTGAGCCGAGGCTATTGGCCGGGTTAATAAATAGTCCCGGACGAAAACGCACACTTGATTGTGCACCCGGATAGATAAGCCATGGGCCGTTAGATTGCATTTTCTCTGATATCTCGAAGCTACCCGTCCCAACTGTTTCGCTGGTTTTCTCAGCTAGTACCAACGGCATGCGTTTGGGATCGGACAGAAGCATCACCTCAGCCTGAGCACCATCGAGAATTACTGCGTTAGAGGAGTTGCGGATACAGAAGGCATGCTTCCCCTCCCACTGGATCTGCCCGCCATAACGTCTGATATCGAGTTTAAGCAACGGTTGTTCGGTTTCTACAGACAGCCTGATATAGGCATCCTGCTCATCAACTGCACCGAGCATGTTCTGCATATCGCTCAGATAACTGAATAGGCTAAGCATGACGGGCGTCGCACCAACCGGGATGCTGAAAGTGCATTTCGGGTGTGGATACGTATTACAGATCAGCTCCATCCCCATGTAGAAGATCTGTCCCTGTGGATATCCGGAGGTTAGCACGATTCGGTAACCGATCAGTTCGTCCTGGTTCAGCTCATGGATGCGTGACGGATGACCATTTGGGTCCAAAAGGCGAGCTCCCTGATAGGGGTAAGGAAGATGCAGCCGAATTGGCGGCATGCCCTTGCTGACCTCCAGCATAAATGAGGAAGGGGGATGATCGCCTTGGTGGCGGATTAACAGAGCATGTTCGGACTTTTCTACGACCAAAGCATCGCTGATGACATGTAGATCAAGCTGGCATGTATCCTTGAGTAAGAGACGAGCGGGGGTTTGTCCCTGTGCGGGCATCAGAGACAAACTGAACTCCTTGGGCAGAACCCCGAATCGGCGCTGCAGTAACGTCTTGCCCGCTTGATGACGTAGGGTATAGCTGACCAAACCAGAGTGATTATTACGCTGCCGCTCCAACCGTTCGCCGTTGACGAACTCAAGCAGTTCATTCCTTGAGTAAGCATAGCCTTCGGGCAACTCAAGGCTTGGCCAGCCCAGATACGTGATCGAGGGAGAGCTTTCATTGAGAGCAAAAGTACCTGAGAGCATGGGTTTGCAGTCATCACTGCGCGCCTGATTCAGCTCGATCTGGTAACAATCAATGCCATTGGAAAAAGAAAGGTCAGAAACAGCTTCCAGCCAATGGCCATTTTCCGTATCTAGCGCCAAAGTCTCTGGAGCGACGCCAGCAGATGTGATGAAAAAACCCTGAGGAATACGAAGCCGAGCCAGTGCAGAGGCCACCCAGCAGCTGGACATTGCAACCAGTTTCCATTGTTCAGATCGGAGCTCGAAGACAAGTGGCGTATCCAGGTGATCAAGAGCACTGCCATCGAAGAACAAGCAGTGTACCGTACGTCCACTATCCAATAAGCGAAGGCTCAGCGGCTCGTCGAGCTTGCAGCGTTCCACCGTAACTTGCGTGCAGGGAAAACGCACTTTGATGCCATTATCTGTGAGGTGTCCATAAACGGTAGCCCCCCGAGCCAATAGTCGATCACCTTCGTAGTAAGCAATCTCTAAACGAGTACTGCTCAGCATGGACTGAGCTATTGGGAAGGTCTCTTCGTTGGGGAGCTGCATCTCACTGTGTATTGACCATTGAGGCAGCGTGCCCTGTAAAAAATGCTCGCAGGTGAACGCCCGCGTCTTCTCTAGTGCCTCTTTGCGTTCCTGACGTTTCTGGTCCGCATCACGTAGCCAATCATTGAGCAGGGTGCGTGCATTGCTTTTATCAAGCGGAACCGGAAATGCATCCCGCCAGCCAGATGCATGCATATCGAGGTAGTTGGCTGGATCCTCCTGATCCTTAAGAGGGAACTGCTCCACCAGATACATAAGTTGATCGACGATACCTGCCAATAGCCTACGCGTCTCCAAATTGCGAAATGCTGACGGAAGTTCTTCCTCAAAGTCAGCCATAAGGTCAGCGGTGGTTCTTCGATTACTCTCAGTACGGTAGAAGTTCTTAATACCTCGACGCACAGCTCGTCCAAAACCATGTGACTCACTTTGCACCAGCGGCCAAGGCAGCCCTCCCTCAGTAAACAGCGAACCAAGCCAATCCCGACCACTTTCACGAACTCGAACCGGCCTCTTCCAATACGCTAATCCACTATGCGTCAGGCTGGCATGTTGTTGCGCAGTCAATGATGTTCCAAGTAGCGACTCTGGCCCGGCCCATGACCAAATGCAGTTGTAATCACGCCTGTACTGCTCACTGACAAAAAGACAAAAACAGGCGGCTAGGTACTCCGAACAGTTTGGAGGCAAGCCTCTCTTGAAGCAGCTTTTTAACAACTTAATAAGCGATTGATACTCTGATTCAGTAACCTGGTAACTGTAGAGTGGCTTCCCATTAGGCCCTTTGAACATTGCACGATTAAACAAAAGCTCACTCAGCCAAGCCTTAGCAGTTGTTGTAACGGGGGCAGTCAGCTCCATAGAATCTCTTTTCCGGTTAGCTCAATACCGAGCATTTTGCCATCAACAGCCTAAAAACAACCCAATGCTCTCGATTGGTGCTCTAAACTCTACCGGGACAACTGACTCATTGGAACCGACTCAACTCTCGTTTTTATAATTTCATCATTAAATCGCACTTACAGCATGTCAGATACACAGTCCTCCCCCATTTGCGGCGTACTCGACGCCAGTTTAATCCCCCTTATAGGCATGAAATAATGATTGCCAACACTCTTCACCATCGAATCCGCTGCTTTACCAAACAGAATGAATCATGGCAAGCAGAGCCAAATCTGAGATCTCAGCCGGAGCAACCAGATGGTTGGTGTTAGTGTTGACCACCTAATAAACGTGAATGTGACCCCGAATATGATCCAGTCATAATCAGGAATAACCGGCTTCATGTTGGTTGTGTATTCTGGCAACCGGCAGACTTGTCAGCAAATTCTGACGGGTCATCCAGCCCAGCGCAGAATGGGGACGCCTCTGGTTATAGTTTATGCGCCAAGCCTCGATTTTGCACCGTGCATCCTCCAAAGACATAAACCAGTTCTCATTCAGACATTCCTGCCGTAATCTGCCGTTGAAAGACTCCACCGTCGTATTGTCCGTCGGTGTTCCCGGGCATGAGAAGTCGATTCTGATGCCTCTTTCGTACACCCATCTGCTCAGTATTTTCCCTGCAAATTCAGAACCATTATCGGTTTTCAGCAACTGAGGTAAAGGACGTCTGAGCGCTATACTCTTCAGCATTTCTGCCACTTCTGTTGAACGCAAATTTTGCCCCACGCAGATCCCCAGGCATTCGCGGGTGTACAGGTCGATAACCATCAGCAGGCGCAGCCGTCGCCCGTCAAACAACGCATCAGAGACAAAATCCATGCCCCAGACGTGATTCGGATACAGACCCTGAGGCTGCGGTTGTCGGCATTGGGCCGATTTATTGCGGCGTGGCCGTTTGAGGCGCAGCGACAGACCCCGCTCACAGTAGAGGCGATAGATTCTTTTGTGATTATCGCGCCAGCCTTCCCGCCTGAGCATCACGTGTACCCGGCGGTACCCGTAATGAACCCGGGTTTCGGTTATCTCACGGATGCGTAGCCGCAGTGGACTGTCGTCGGCGGCCACAGAACGATATCGAAACGAGCTGCGGCTGACCCGCAGCGCAAAACAGACCTGTCTCTCACTGGCACCGTAGTGGGCTTGCAAATCCCTGCCCCATTCGCACAGGCGTGCCAGCGTCAGCTCTTTTTTGCCAGCACGTCCTGCAGCATCGCCTTGTCGAGGCCCAGATCGGCAACCAGCCTCTTCAGCCGCAGATTTTCCTCTTCCAGTTGTCGCATATGCTTCAGCTCTGAAGGAGAAATACCGTCGTATTTTTTCCGCCACGTATAGAAAGTGGCATCCGAAATGCCCAGCTTGCGACAGACGCCCGGCACTGATGTACCCAGTTCAGCCTGCTTCAGGGCAAAAACAATCTGCCCTTCGGTGAATAGTGGTTTTTTCATCGGCACATCCTCCGTTCAGGGGAGTCATTATCATGCCGGAATTCTGTTTCTGAATGGAGCAAGATTTTGGGTGAGGGTCACTCAATTCTGCCCCTCACCAGGTTAAGTCGCCGGGAAGATTCAGATCTCAAACTGGTTTATGCTGAACAGGCGACAACGAGCGATCCCAACACTTTTCGCTGCGATTATCTGATCCCGATCATCAGGCTGGGGTAAATCATCGCCGCAACATCGATTGAGTCTCGCCATCGGGCTATTGCAGGTACTCCGCCTCGCTGACCGGTTCCAGCCAGGTCACCGGGCTGCCGTCCACCACTTCGGCGATGGCGATATGGGTCATGGCGGTGTCCGGCGTTGCACCGTGCCAATGTTTGACGTCAGCCGGGATCCAGACGATATCGCCGGGATACATTTCCTGCGTGGTCTCGCCCCACATCTGGATCCAACCGCGACCCTGGGTGACGATCAGCGTCTGGCCGAGCGGATGCGTATGCCAGGCCGTGCGGGCGCCGGGTTCGAAGGTGACAGTCGCGCCGCCCACCCTGGCCGGCGCGTCACCGGCGAACGGCGCGTCGATGCGTACCTGCCCGGTAAAGTAATCCACCGAACTGCGCTGTGAGGGGATAGAACCGCTGCGTTGTATTTTCATCTGTCGTGTCCTCCACGTCGGCTTTCCAACCTACGCTGATAGTTATGAGTCAGTGATGCCAAGATAGCGCCATGCTTTTCCGGCGACTAGCGGGTAAAATGTGCAAGGAGCTATGAGTTAAATTCATAAATCTACGCGCGACAGTGCGCTCACCTTCCTCTTCGATACCGGTATGTTGAAAGAAAACTTTAACGATCTGATCGCTTTCCTGATGGTGGCCAGGGAGCGCAGCTTCACCAAAGCGGCAGCGCAGCTTGGGGTTTCCCAATCGGCGCTCAGCCACGCCATTCGCGGGCTGGAAGAGCGCCTGGCGCTGCGCTTGCTCACGCGCACCACCCGCAGCGTCGCCCCCACCGAGGCCGGCGAACGGCTGCTCAACAGCATCGGTCCACGCTTTGCGGAGATAGAAAACGAGCTGAACGCGCTGGGTGAAATGCGCGATCGGCCCGCCGGCAACATCCGCATCACCGCCGGCGAACACGCGGTGGATGCGGTGCTGTGGCCGGTGCTGCGCACTTTTCTCGTCGATTACCCGGATATCAACGTGGAAATCACCGTCGATAACAGCCTGACCGACATCGTCGCCGGGCGTTTCGACGCCGGCATCCGGCTGGGAGAACAGGTGGCGAAGGACATGGTCGCGGTGCGCATCGGGCCGGACATGCGCATGGTACCCGTCGCCTCGCCCGCCTATTTCGCCCGTTACGGCCTCCCCGCCACGCCGCAAGCGCTGCAAAACCATCGCTGCATCAACATGCGTTTACCTACCCTCGGCGGGCTGTACGCCTGGGAATTTGCCCACGATGGCCGAGAGATCAAAGTGCGGGTGGAGGGGCAACTGACCTTCAACAGCCTGCGCCAGCGGATCGACGCCGCGCAGCTCGGCCTCGGCATCGCCTTTGTGCCGGAAGACACCGTCGCCGAGCCGCTGGCCGACGGGCGGTTGCAGATGGCGCTGAACGACTGGTGCCCGCCGTTTCCCGGCTATTACCTTATTATCCGAGCCGCAGGCAGCACACTACCGCCTTTGCCCTGCTGATTGAGGCGCTGCGGCGCGGGGCTTAACGCCCGACGTTTTTCTGCAGATGCGCCGGGTAACGATCGCCGATCACATCAATCGCGGAGAGCGCGCGCTCAATCTCGCCCAGTTCGTCCGCCGCCAACACCACCGACGCCGCCGCGAGGTTTTCTTCCAGCCGATGGCGCTTGGTGGTTCCCGGGATCGGCACGATCCACGGCTGCTGCGCCAACAGCCAGGCCAGGGCGATCTGCGCCGGCGTCACGCCCTTGCGCTGCGCTATCTGCCCCAGCACGCTCACCAGCGTCTGATTGGCCCGGCGCGCTTCGGCACTGAAGCGCGGCACCACGTTGCGAAAATCGCCGTTGTCAAAGGTAGTGTCTTCGGTGATGGCGCCGGTGAGAAAGCCCTTGCCGAGCGGGCTGAACGGCACCAGACCGATGCCCAGTTCCACCAGCGTCGGCAAGATTTCACGCTCCGGTTCACGCCACCATAGCGAATATTCGCTTTGCAGCGCCGTGACCGGCTGCACCGCGTGGGCACGCCGAATGGTTTGCGCACCCGCTTCCGACAGGCCGAAGTACTTCACTTTCCCTTCGCGAATCAGTTGCTGCACCGTACCGGCCACCTCCTCGATAGGCACATCGGGATCGACGCGGTGCTGATACAGCAAATCGATCGTCTCTACCCGCAGGCGCTTCAGCGAACCTTCCACCGCCCGGCGAATATGCTCCGGGCGGCTGTTCAACACCTGTTGCCCCGCCGGTTGCGACAGGTCGAAACCGAATTTGGTAGCGATGACGACCCGATCGCGCACCGGCGCCAGCGCTTCGCCCAACAATTCCTCGTTCGTGAACGGGCCGTAAATCTCCGCGGTATCGAAGAACGTCACGCCTTCATCGACCGCGGCGCGGATCAGATCGATCGCCTGCCGTTTGTCGGTGGCCGGGCCGTAGCCAAAACTCAGCCCCATGCAGCCCAGGCCCAACGCCGATACTTCCAGTCCTTCACGCCCCAACTTGCGTGTTTGCATCTTCACTCTCCCGCTGATTGATACCGGCCCCGCCTGACGCGGAGCCGCTCCGGTGTGATGACTGTAAAACGCAACTGCCGCCATGACTATGGGGCGAAATACGCTTGGGCTTATGAGCCAGGCTCATGAATCCGTTAACCGTCGCTGGGACCGGAGTTTTTGCGGGAACGTTCCTGCCCGAGATACTCTATACTGATGTCAGGATGCCTTACCCTTTTCGTTTAGCGTCATGTAGATGGAGCGACAGATGGCTAACTCTGAATCGACCTGCGATTCCCTTTCAATACCAGTGGCAGATTTATTCCATGACCAATAAGAAAAGCGCCGTGCTTACCCCGGCTGCAATGCTATTGCTACAGCCTATGTTCGCCAGCCAGGCGCTGGCGGCAGAAAATAATGAAGAAAAAAGCGACACCCTGGTGGTGATGGCGCAACCCACCGGATTGACCGAGCTGGGGTCGCCGGTGTCCGTCAGCGTGATCGACGGCCAGGACCTGCGCAACGCCGCCCCGCAGATTAACCTGTCGGAAAACCTCGGCAGCGTGCCGGGCCTGCAGCTTCAAAACCGGCAAAACTATGCGCAGGATCTGCAGCTGTCGATACGCGGGTTCGGCAGCCGCTCGATGTTCGGCGTGCGCGGGGTGCGCATGTACGTCGACGGCATTCCCGCCACCATGCCCGACGGGCAGGGGCAAACCTCCAATATCGACATCAATTCCGTCGAACGCATCGAGGTGCTGCGCGGCCCCTATTCCGCGCTGTACGGCAACGCCTCGGGCGGGGTAATCAATGTTGATACTATTACCGGCACCCAGCCGCCGACGCTGGAGGCCGGCGGCTATTTCGGCAGCGACAACACCTGGCGCTATGGGGTGAAAGCGACCGGCGCCACCGGCGACGGCACCCAGGCCGGCGACGTCAACTACGCCATCTCCGGCACCCGCTTTACCACCCAGGGCTACCGCGATCACAGCGCCGCGCGGAAAAACCTCGGCAACGGCAAGCTCGGCGTGCGGCTCGACGACGTCAGCACCCTGACGCTGATGTTCAACAGCGTCTCGATTGACGCCGGCGATCCGGGCGGCCTGACCAAGGCAGAGTGGAAGGAAAACCCGCGCCAGGCGCCGCGCGCGGATCAATACAACACCCGCAAATCGCTCGACCAGACCCAGGCCGGCCTGCGCTATCAGCGCCAGATGAGCGAGCGCGACGAACTGACCCTGACCGCCTACCACGGCGAGCGCCACACCACGCAGTATCAATCGATCCCGATGGGGCCGCAGCTCAACCCCACCCACGCCGGCGGGGTGATCGTGCTGGAAAGAAAATATCAGGGCATTGACACTCGCTGGAAGCATGAGGATACTCTCGCATCGTTACCGGTAACACTGATCGGCGGTCTGGATTATGAAACCATGACGGAACGCCGCCAGGGGTTCGAAAACTTTATTCTGCGAGACGGCACAGTGGACTACGGCGAGAAAGGCGACCAGCGGCGCAACGAGAAGAACCGCATCTGGAACCTGGATCCTTACCTGCAAACCTCCTGGCAACTGACGCCGCACTGGACGCTGGACGCCGGCCTGCGCTACAGCACGGTCAGCTTCGACTCGACCGACTATTACATCACGCCGCGCAACGGCGACGACAGCGGCAGCAAACGCTACCACCAGTGGCTGCCGATGGGCTCGCTCAACTACAAGATCAATCCGGCGTGGAACGTCTATCTCTCCGCCGGCCGCGGCTTTGAAACCCCGACCATCAACGAACTCTCCTACCGCCCCGACGGCCAGACGGGCCTCAATATCGGCCTGCAGCCGTCCACCAGCGACACCGTTGAACTCGGTAGCAAGCTGCGCCTCGGCAACGGGTTGGTGAGCGCCGCCCTGTTCCAGACCGATACCGACAACGAGTTGGTGGTGGCGGAAAGCAGCGGCGGACGCACCAGCTACGCCAATGCCGGCAAAACCCGGCGGCGCGGCCTGGAGCTGGCGCTGGATCAGGAGTTTGCGCTGGACTGGCGCCTGCATATGGCCTGGACGCTGCTGGACGCCACCTACCGCAGCGATATGTGCGGCAAAGCCGCTTGTACCCCGGCCCAGACCATTCCCGCCGGCAATCGCCTGCCGGGCATCGCACGCAACATGGGCTACGCCTCGCTGGCGTTTGCGCCGCCGGAAGGCTGGCACGCCGGCGCGGAGCTGCGCTACATGAGCGACATTCAGGCCAACGACGCCAACAGCGCGCAGGCCCCCTCTTACACCGTGGCCGGCGTAAACGCCGGCTATCGCTTTACCTGGAATCGCTGGGCGCTGGACGTGTTCAGCCGGGTGGACAATATTTTCGATCGCCGTTACGTCGGTTCGGTGATCGTCAATGAAGGCAACGGCCGCTATTTCGAGCCGGCGCCGGGTCGCAACTGGGGTGGCGGCGCCACCTTGTCTTACCGCTTTGAATAAGGCAAAGCACCTTAAGGTTAAAAGACGGGATGGGTTTTACGTCACCCTAGCGGCTTCCCGCTGAAATATTAGGGAGAAACCGCGTGTTTTTTCCGATTTGGCTTAATCTCTAAATCGGGGACTTTCATTTTTGGTAAGGGTATTGCTATGCAAAATAAAGCGTCACTATCGCCGCTTATCGTCATAACGGCGCTGTTTGCCGCCCTGAGCGGGCTTTATCTGCTCGGCGGCGGCATTTGGCTGGCCAAATTGGGCGGTTCGCTGTATTACATCATCGCCGGGCTGGTGCTGCTGGCGACCTCTTGGCTGCTGTTCCGCCGCCGCGCCACCGCGCTGCTGCTGTACGCGGTGTTCCTGCTGGGCACCACCGTTTGGGCCCTGTGGGAAGTCGGCCCGGACTTCTGGGCGTTGACGCCGCGCCTGGACGTCACCTTCTTCTTCGGCCTGTGGCTGGTGCTGCCGTTTATCTACCGTAAGCTGGTCGCCAACGGCAAGTTCGCCTATGGTGCGCTGAGCGCGGCGCTGGTCATCACCGTCATCGCGCTGGCCTATGCCGTATTCAACGATCCGCAAGAGATCAACGGCACCCTCGACGCCGCACAGGTACAGCCGAAAGACGCCACCGGCGCCGACTGGCCGGCCTATGGCCGCACCCAGGAAGGCACCCGTTACTCGCCGCTGAGCCAGATCAACGACAAAAACGTTGGCCAGCTGCAAGAGGTTTGGCGTTTCCAGACCGGCGATCTGAAGACCGCCAACGATCCGGGTGAGATCACCAACGAAGTCACGCCGATCAAGATCCGCGATACCCTTTACATGTGTACGCCACACCAGAAGCTGTTTGCGCTGGATGCTGCCACCGGTAAAGAAAAATGGAAGTTTGATCCGCAGCTGAAGTACAACCCGACCTTCCAGCACATCACCTGCCGCGGCGTGTCTTACCACGAAACCGCTGCCGCCGCAGAGGCTGCCGGCAACGCCGCGCCGGCGATGTGCGCACGCCGCATCATTCTGCCGGTCAACGACGGCCGCCTGTTCGCGCTGGACGCCGAAACCGGTAAACCGTGCCCGGACTTCGCCAACAACGGCGAGCTGAACCTGCAGAGCAACATGCCGTATGCGACGCCGGGCCACTACGAACCGACTTCACCGCCGGTGATCACCGATAACGTGATCGTCGTCGCCGGTGCCGTGACCGACAACTACTCCAATCGTGAGCCTTCCGGCGTGATCCGCGGCTTCGACGTCAACAGCGGCAAGCTGCTGTGGGCCTTCGATCCGGGTGCGAAAGATCCGAACGCCATCCCGGCGGACGAGCATCACTTCGTGCCGAACTCGCCGAACTCCTGGGCGCCGGCCGCCTATGACGCCAAGCTGGATATCGTCTATCTGCCGATGGGCGTCGCCACGCCGGACATCTGGGGCGGCAACCGCACCCCGGAAATGGAGCGCTACGCCAGCGGCCTGCTGGCGCTGAACGCCTCCACCGGCAAACTGGTCTGGTTCTATCAGACGGTCCACCACGACCTGTGGGATATGGACGTGCCTGCGCAGCCGACCCTGGCGGACATTACCGACAAGAGCGGTAAAAAAGTGCCGGTCATCTACGTGCCGACTAAAACCGGCAACATCTTCGTGCTGAACCGCACCAACGGCGAACTGGTGGTGCCGGCGCCGGAGAAACCGGTACCGCAGGGCCCGGCCAAAGGCGATCGCCTGTCGCCGACCCAGCCGTTCTCCGAGCTGACCTTCCGTCCTGAGAAGAAACTGACCGGTGCGGACATGTGGGGGGCGACCATCTATGACCAGCTGGTCTGCCGCGTGATGTTCCACAGCCTGCGCTACGAAGGCACCTTCACCCCGCCATCCGAGCAGGGCACGCTGGTGTTCCCGGGTAACCTGGGCATGTTCGAGTGGGGCGGCCTGGCCGTCGATACCGATCGCGAAATCGCCATCGCCAACCCGATCGCGCTGCCGTTCGTGTCCAAACTGATCCCGCGCGGTCCAGGCAACCCGATTGAGCCGCCGGAAGGCGACAAAGGCGGCAGCGGCACCGAATCCGGTGTACAGCCGCAATATGGCGTACCGTTCGGCGTTACCCTGAACCCGTTCTTGTCACCGTTCGGCCTGCCGTGCAAACAGCCGGCCTGGGGTTACATTTCCGCCGTGGATCTGAAAACCAACGACATCGTGTGGAAAAAACGCATCGGCACCGTGCGCGACAGCTCACCGCTGCCGTTGCCGTTCAAAATGGGCATGCCGATGCTGGGCGGCCCGGTGACCACCGCCGGTAACGTGTTCTTCATCGGCGCCACCGCTGACAACTATCTGCGCGCCTTCAGCGTGACCAACGGTGAAAAACTGTGGGAAGCGCGCTTGCCGGCCGGCGGCCAGGCGACGCCGATGACCTATGAGGCCAACGGCAAGCAGTACGTGCTGATCTACGCTGGCGGCCACGGTTCCTTCGGCACCAAGCTGGGCGACTACGTGGTCGCTTACGCGCTGCCCGATCAGAAGTAACCACCGCCGTTAGTACCCCGCAAAGCACGCCGCAAGGCGTGCTTTTTCTTTTTACGCCCCGCCTAATGCGCCGCCCGCAATACCCTTAATTTTTTCATTTTCATTATTGATAATAATTATCATTCGCAATATTATAAGTGCGTGGCCCCGGCAGTGGCCCGCAATCCTTCTCCACCTTAATGGGCAATACGGCAGTCGGCCGCCTGCGGGCGGCCCTATTCGGAGGCGCATGGTCGACCACACGCAAAGACACCAAAAGAAGATCCTGCAAGCGGCGGTGAAGACGCGGCGCGCCGGCCTGCCGTTCGAGCCGCCTGCCCTCGTCAATTCGCCCTTTGTCGGGCTTCCCCTTCAAACAGAGGCCGTGCTGGTACACCTGATCGGCCAAGATGACTCACAGGAGCCACCGGAATGAATGTGCAGCCTTTTACCGCCATGCTGATGTTCGCCTACGTGCTGCTGATGGTGCCGCTGCTCTACGTCATCGACAGCCGGCTGAGCGCCAGCAGGTTGGTGCGCAAAGCCACGCAAAACGTCATCATCATCGCGTTGACGCTGTTGTTTTTCAGCGCGATGACCCTCCTGTATTGACGCCGCAGCGGCTCAGGCGCCTGAGCCGCGCCCTCACGGCCGCTCTACGGTTTTCAACCCGCCCATTCGCAGCCAGTGGTAGAGATCCACGTTGCGTTTGAAACCCAGTTTTCTCATCGCCGCCTGTTTGTGATTGCTGACGGTTTTCACGCTCAGGTGCAGGTTGCGCGCGATGGTGGTCTGCGGCAATTCACAGGCCAGATAGCGCATCACGTCCTGCTCACGACGGGTAATGCGCTGCCGTTCACACCAATGACACCGGCGCGCTTCACCGCCGTACGCTCGCGCCGCCATCCCCGCCAGTGCGAGGTCCAGCTGTCCGACTACGCTGCCAGGTGAGTCATTGCGGAAGATCACCCCCGCTTCGCTGATGCATCGCGGCTTATCGCGCCAGCGAGTATCGCCCGGCTCACGCAGCGCAAAGTTGATCGGTCGGCTGCCGCTCACTGAACACAGGCAGAAACGCGCCTGCCAGTCTCGCTCCACGGACTGGAACACCATATCCGCCCGGTGCGCCTGTGCGGCGTCCAGCAGTTGAACCCGCATACCTCGGCGCGAAAAATACGCCAGCAGCAGCCGCTGCAATCCTTCGATAAAGAAACGGTCATTATCGATAAACGCCAGAGTGATGGTGCTTTCCATCGGCACACTCCCTTTGAAATAATCCTTCCCGGCCGCCGCCGAGCGTGAGTCATCCCCCCGATGGCGGGCGACTCAACGGCATAACGCGGTATCGCGACGGCGCGCGGCGCGGGTAATGCGGCTACGGCAGCGCCAGAATGGCGACCGATTGGCCCGAGTAATCACCCGCTTTGACCGTTCCGGTCACGCCGAGCGTTGAAGTGACCGGCAACGTGATGCCGCTCGTGTCGGCAGTGAACGGATACCCCTGATTGCCCAACACGCCATTGATGCGCAGCGTGCTGTAGACGCCCGAGTTGTTGCCCAGATCCAAACGGCCGTTGCTACCGGTGCGGATATACATGACGATATTCATCTTCTGCGAACACACCACCCGCAGACTGCCGCGCGCGGTATTGCCCGCCAGTTCAGTGTCCTGCAGCACCCCATGGTTCAAATCGAGCTGCTGCTCATCAATGCCGCACACCCCGACCGGCGGCGGCGCGATGCCGCAGACGCTGCTGGGCATCAGGCGCGCATTGCTTCCCGTTACCGCGGAACCGGAGCGCGTGTTGTAAAACAACCCGACGCACTCCTGAGTGATCGACTCCCCCACGTGCGAAGTGCTCCCCTGTATCGGCAACGGATAGATGCTTTGATAAAAACGGCTGAGCTCGCCCATCGTCGCCAATTGAGTAATTTGCGGATAACGCGTCGAGCCGACAACGTAGGCAGACGGTGACACCGAAGATGTGCCCCCGGTGTTGGTGCTGGTATGCCGGTGGTTAATGCCGATGGCGCAATTTGCCTGCTGATAGCAGGGATTGGGCGACAGGTCGTCCATATCCCAGCTTTCAAGCACGAACTTATAGCTAGCGTTGGAGGGAGAGCCGGTGCTTTGGGTGACGTACGAATAGATTTGTGCCGAGCACAGCCCCGGCACCAGGCCAAGCAGTAGAGACATCCATCTGAAGTGAGCACGCTGCATCGCGTCAGGTCCTTATTCTGTTTTGCCAAATACCGGGCCGGCCCGGCGTTTATTGATAGTCCAGGTTGAAAGTCGCAATGGCGTTGAACGCGCCCCGACCAATGGTCTTCTTCGCCAGCGCCTCCGGTTCGCCCCGCACGTAAGCCTGCACAGCGATTACCGTACTGCCGTTCTGCAACGGGTACTTGCCGCCGGCGCTGTTGAGCGGCAATGGCTGCCCTTGCGCGGTTTCCATACCGATGGCGATCCCGCTGGCCTCGCTGCTCGCCGCCAGCGCCAACAGCCCCGGCAACTGCGGGTTTTCCTCGCCCTTGAAGGTGATCGACACCGTTTTTCCCAGGCTCAGATCGCATTCGGACAGCCGCAGCGCGAACGGTTGGCTCAACGTGCGCTGGTTCAAGTACAGGTATTTGTCGACCACGGTGCCGAAATCCAGTTGGATATCTTCGTCGCCCGGCTGAATGACACAGGGCTCCGCCACCAGCGCGCCGTGCATATACAGATTGTCCGCCGCACGCGCCATGCCGCTCGCGCCCAGTGAAAACAGCAACAGCCCCGCCGTCGCCCAGCAGCGTCTTGGCGTCATTTTCATACGTGTTCCCTCCTTCACTGGTAGTCAGCCTGCAGGGTCGCAGTGGCGTCGAACGCCCCTTCCGTCAAGGTTTCCCCCGCCTTGCTGACCGGCACCGCTTCCAGCACCGGCGGCTTGAGCGGATCGATGGGCAGCGAACTGCCCACTTTGAATGGCGCGGCATTTTGGTAAATGCGAATGCCCAGATAACGGTGGTTGGTTTGCACCGCCGCCTCATCGAAAGACGTCGCCGTGCCGTTCAGGCTCAACATCATGTCCCACTTGCCGATCCCCGGCTCGCAGGTAATGCGATAGCCGATGGTTTGCCGGTAATTCACGCCGTCGACCTTATTGATACCGACGCGATCGCCGAAATCCACATCGATCACGCCATCATCGTTGATGGTGCAGGGCGGCGGCTCAATCAGCGTGCCGCGGAACTGCATATCGACCGTTTTATCCGCCCATGCGAAGTGGCACACCACGCCGGCGCACAGCAGCACGCTCGCCGTTAAACGCTGTTTCATGCTCTCGCTCCTGCGTTACTGATAGTCCACTTTCATCGTCGCGCCGGCGGTGAATTCGCCCGCCGTCAGTTTGGCAGCGGCCGATTTCACCGGCACCGCCTCAAGCGTCGGCGTGACGGGATAGGTAAAATTCAACCACTGATTGATCGGCCAGCGGCCTCCCCCGTGAAGCAGCGCGATACCCAGTCCGTCCTGGCTGGTGCGCAACAATTGACCGTCGAAACCGGCAGCCGCCCCCTGAACCTGCAATTTGAGAGCGTTGCTGCTCTGCCCGTTGCACGTCAGCGTATAGTTCACCGGCCGCCGATAGTTGTTGCCGTCGATCCGGGTGGTCATCACTTCATCGCCGAAATTCACCTCGATTGGCTGCCCACCGTTGATGATGCAGGGGGGCGAAAGCACGGTGACCCGGACGTTTACCAGGGTGTTCGCCTTAGCCGACAGTTGAATCAGCGCCAACAGCCCCACCAGCCAGATCGCCGTTCGGCTTCGTTTCATCTTCTGCGCCATCTCGCCGCCTCAGTCATAACTCAGCCTAAAATCCACCGCCGCCCGATAAGCGCCGGCCATCAACGGTGCCGCGGTTCGCTCCGGCGCGACGGTGTAGCTCAAGGTATTCTGCCCCGGCGTCAGCATCAGCGGCTCACCGCGGCTGCCCAGGCGAACGTCGCGGCCGCGGCCGTCCAGCAGGCGCAGCCCCAGACCAGAAACGCCCTGCGCTTTCACCAACTGTGGATTGTCCATATCCGTCGGCGCGCCGAAGCTGACCGTCACCGCCGGCTGGTTCGGCGCCCAGGTCAGCGCGCCGGTGCGCGCATCGCGCTGGCTGGTCGAGGCGCGCAGACAATCCTGCAAGCGCAGCTCGAACGCCACCGGCAGCCCGCGATCGCCGGCCTGCCGCAAGCGTGCGGTGCCGGTTTCCCCCAGCCAAATATCCTGCCGCGCGCTGGTCATCTCCAACCGACAGGCACTCTCCGTCAGCGCGCCGCGCACCTGCAACACGCCGTTGGCGCCTTCCACCTGCCAGTTGTCGGCCGCGACGGCTTTCGGCAATAGCAGCGGCAACATCAGCGCCAGGCCGCCCATCGCGGCGTAATAGCGCCATTCGCAGCGCTGCGGCAGGCTGTCCTTTTTCAGTTTTCGTTTCATCCTTTGCACCTGAGTCACTCTCCCGTCGATAACGGCCTGAACAGAGGGTTATGAAGCCGGTTTCTTTTCCGGCACCACTTTGCAACTGCCGCCGCTGCAGCTGAAACTGAGCTGCGGCCGGCCGCCGTAGTCGTTGATATAGGTCAGCACCGGGCTGCCGCCCAGGGCCGCCGCGCTCACGGTCAGCCGCGCATTGCTCTTGGGCGCGATCATGAAGGGCTCGAAACCCTGCGCGCCTTCGCCGTGCTTTTTGCTCCCGGCATCGACAATGGTGATGTAATAAGGGGTCGGGTTATTGACCTGATAGCCGTCTCCCTGGCGCGTCAGTGTCAGTTGCTCTTGCCACGGCGTCGCCATGTCGGCGCGGCTCGGCACAATCGCCGTCGGCCGGTAAAACAGCTTGATACGCGTTTGCAGCGCGATCTGCAGCGTGTTCGGTTTGTCGCTCTTAGGCGGGATCTCGCGCAAATTGAAGTAGTACAGACTCTCGCGATCCTGTGGCAGCTGCTTGGCCGCCGGCAGCGCCTGAATCTTTATCTGGCTAGGTTTGCCCGGCTCGATGCGCTGCACCGGCGGCAGCACTACCAGCGGGCTCTGAATCTTGTTGCCCTGCTCGTCCTCCAGCCACCCCTGCGCCAGATACGGCAGCTGTTTGTTCTGGTTGCTGAGGTTCAGGCTGACCGAGCTCTGGCCGCCGTCAAAGATCACCCGGGTGCGATCGAGCGCGATCGCCGCCGATGCCTGCTGCGACATCGCTGTGCTCAACAGGGCGATCGCCGCCGCGGTCTTCAGGGAAATGTTCTGCATGTTGTCGATTACTCCAGATTCAGAATGATGAATTTATTCAGCCGGGGCGAGCGGCCGGCAAGGCAGCAGCAATGTGCGCATCAGCATGTCGGTCGGCAGCGAAGACGGCAGCTGTATTTGGCACTGTGCGGCGCCATTCCAGTGGACCGTCATGGTTTCACCGGCGTTGATGCCGCTCAGGTAGACGCTGCCGCCGTCGTTGACGATGCCGGTTTCCTGTTTGCGGGCGTTCAGCACCGTAGCGCCGAACGGCGGCGTACTGCCGTCCGCCAGTTTGACGATCGCCATTGCCTTCTCACCGGCTATCACATCGAACTTGCGGTAGCCAATCGCCCCTTCGGTCAGGGTGGCCTGCACCACCGATCGGGTGGCCTCGGCGTTGTCTCCCAGCTTGTTCAGATCGATGCTGGCCTTGTTGCGGTAATAGCTATTGACGTCCGCCACCACCGCCTTGCCGAAGCGGTTGGTGCTCACGGTGCTGCCGTAGCCGCGCACCGGTACCCCGGCTACGCCGTTGGTGTCCAGCAACAAGCGCGTACCGCCCATAACGGTAGAGCGATGCAGCGCGCCGCCTTCCTGCGTGACGGTCATCCCTCCCTGCGCGGACAGGCCAACGGCGCTGTAGCGACCGGCCTGATAGCTGGCGTTGGCGCTCAGACGCGCCACGTCGCCCTCGTGGTTGTAGTAGCCGTTCAAATTGGCGCCGCTACGCGCGCTGCCGGCGCTCACCTGATAGTTGTTGTGTTCGTCGACGCGGTTGTAGTACCCCACGCGATGAGTGTTGTCGTTGCGATTCACCGTGGTGTTGTAGCTGAGAGTGGCACCATTGCCCCACGGCATTGACAGCGACAGATACATGCCGTCGTCGTTGGTCTCGTTGTAACGGTTGCGATAAGCCGACAACGACAGGCTTAGGTTTTTGAAGTCGCCGATGTCGAAATAGCGCGACGCCGTCAGGCTGTAACGGTCATTGGCCGGGCGATCCCAATAAGTCTGATGGTTGTAGTTGAGGTAAGTGCTCAACCCCCAGTCGCGGAACTGCTTGTTAAAGGTGATGGTGTACATCTCCTTGTTGTTGCCGACCCGATTACCGTAATAACGCGCGTCGAGGTATTCGCTCATGCTCATGTAGTCTTCTTCCGAGAAACGGTAGCCGGCGAAGGTGACCTGGCTGTCCAACTCATCGAAGGTTTTCGAATAGCTCACCCGGTAAGAACCGCCGCTCAGCGTTTTTTCCTGCTGCGGCAGGCGCGCCCGCGATTGAGTGGCGTCGAACGACAGCGCGCCGAACATCATCAGATCGCGCCCCACGCCCAGCGAAAGGGCGTTATAATCGCCGCCCGCCAACGCGCCGCCATACAACGACCAGCCGTTGCTGATGCCCCATGAGAATTCGCCGGTGCCAAACAGCGGCCCACGAGAGTGGTGTTGCCAGTCGGACGGCTTGCCCGCCGCCAGTTTGAAACGCCACGAGCCCGGGCGGGTCAGATACGGAATGCTGGCGGTGTTCATCTTGAACGCCTGTATGCTGCCGTCTTGTTCTTCCACCCTCACATCCAACTCGCCGGAGATGGCGTCATTGATGTCCTGAATACGGAACGGCCCCGCCGCCACCTGGGTTTCATAGATCACCCGCCCCTGCTGACTGATGGTCACCTTGGCGTTGGTTTTGGCCACGCCGACCACCTCTGGCGCATAGCCGCGCAGGTTGGGCGGCAGCATATTGTCGTCGGAGACCAGACTCGCGCCTGAAAAACGGAAGCTCTCGAAAATGCCCGAATCCAAATAATCTTCACCCAGCGTCAGGCGCGAACGCAGCGCGGGGATGGCGCGATAGGCGTAATAGCGGCTCCAGTCCAACTTCTTATCGGTAGGCTGCCCGACACCGGTTTGATGGTTGAGCTGCCCCTGCCAGTCGGCGCGCAGACGCCAGGCGCCGAGGTTGGCGCCGGCGGTACCGTTGCCGCTGACGCTATACTCGCGAGTGCCCTCCTTTTGCTGATGCCGGCTTTGAGCATTGAGGTTGTAGTCGAACAACAACCCCGGAATACCCTCATCCCAGCGCGACGGCGGATCCCAGTCTTCCGAGCTGTACTCCATGTAAGCCTGCGGCACGCTCAGATAGATCGCAGCCGTCGCAAGATCGCCGCGCGACTCCATGCCCTTAAGGCTGGATTCGTCCAGACACTCACCCTGATGCCACCAGCTGAGCGATCGCATCATCTCTTGCTTCAGCCCCAATTGTTCGACCAACGCTTTGGTGATGCAGGCCCGGCTGCCGTCCGGATCGTTGTCCGGCGGATAAAACGATATTTTTTGCTCCGGTAGTTCGTTTTTATTGATATGAACCACCATGCTGTAACTCCCCGGCATAATGTAGCCGCTGCGGGAAAATTGGCTTAGGTCGATATTTTTCCGATCGTTAACATCCAGAATGTCAGTATTAAATTGAATACCGTCTTCAGCGTAAACACGCGTTGATGAACTTCCCAGCGCCAGCGTGATACATAACCCCAAAACCTGAAATCGAAATAGCTTCCCAGCAGGTGATAACATCATATCCCTAACCTTTATCGTATATTTCCGTCGTTGCGGCCCACCGTAAGCCGTAATAAAAAATTCAGTAATAATCCAGCTTGAAGCGCACCGCAGAAAAATAGCTCCCGGCATGTAGCGGTTGATTATTGGCAACCAGCTTGATGGAATAGTTGAGCGACATGCTTCCTGGTGAAATATCGCCACGCGGCAAAGGCACACCGGGCGCCACGATATTCCCTTGGCCATCGGATATTTGCAGCGCCACACCCTTCGCGTCTCCGCGCACGCCGAATAACTCGCCATCGGCATCGCCGTCAAAAACAACCTGGAATTGCTTCCAGTCAGGCAAATTGGGCTTTGGCCGTTCAAACGTGCAGTTGATTAATTCGATGGTGAATGGGCGCGTATTGCCCTGTCCATCGCGCGCGATATTTCCCAGCGGCAACACATCCATATCGATAGTCTGATCGCGACTGCCGGCGGCAATGGCGCAAGCGGTATCGATAATGGCTCCTTGCATATTCACTCGCCCCCATCCCTGAACCTTGGGAGCAGCCTGAGTGGCCGGAATAACTAGCATGGTCATCAATATGCAAGGAGACACTAAATGGTAAATAAACCGGTTCATTAAATACCCCTGACAAATACCCTTCATCCTGGGAAAATGCATGCGGGGTATCCCGCATGCATAAAAGACGTCACGCCAATGGCGATGAGACTTATTGGTAAGCCAGTTTGAAATCGGCTACGGCGGTAAAATCACCTGGAACCACGGTGGCGGAAGCGCCGTCACCCTGCAGGTAAGCCGCGAAGCGCAGCGTGTTGTTGCCGTCGTTCAACGTCTGAGGAGCCGTTGCGGTGCCCAGTTTGATCGGATTGCTCGCCATGTCGGTAATGGCGATGCTGGCGCCGCTGGCGGTACCGATGATGCCCAGCAGATCTGGGTTCGCGGCGGAAGCCTTGCCGTCAAAAGTGGTGGTGACGGTTTTCAGCGTGGAGGTGTCGCACTGTTCCAGTTTAATATCGAACTGACGCGGCGCTGATTTGCCGCCATTTTTCAGCGCGACATTGGAAATCTGCCCCATTTCCACAGTTTGATCGACCGACTCAGGCGCAATAGAGCAAGGAGCATCAATAATAGAACCGGTAAAAGTCACTTTGCCATGACCCTGATCGGCGGCATTCGCCAGAGAAGACACGCCAAACGCCAGAACAGTTGCCAGCATGATTTTGTTCAGTTTCATAATTCACTTATTCCTTTAATATTGTGTAAAAAGCGCAGGATTGCTCCCGTTCCTTTAACAGCCATTTATACATTCCAGAATGAATAACGGTATTACTCATCGCCAAAAAGAAAGACGTCGCAATTGTGAAATCGCGACTATCAATTCATTGCCACCCAATCAGGGTTATAAACGAATAGCTAAGCAGGCAAAAGAAAAACACGCTTAAATAAAGATCGTCTAAAAACTTACCCTTCAGAGATATTTAAAATAAGTTCCCTCTTACCCGCTCATTTTGGCCTGGTTATTCTTACAAAAACACTCACACCTTGGAAAGTCATTTTAATCAAAACCAATAAATACAAAATATAAGCCCAAAAACCACGAGACGAATATATTTTTGCGAGACAACAGATCGTAAAATCAATAACACCAGTCAATTGTATCGAAAAACATATTTTCCACGACATTAATGATCGCCATTTTGCCATTTGCGTTATAATGCGTCGGAAAAGAGAAGGAAGACTTAACAATCCGAACAGGTGAAACCAGGCTCGGAAGTACACCATGGAGAAAAACAATGAAATACAGCCAATACACACAGCCGGCCGGGACCCCGGTAACAGAATTCTCCATCCAGTCCCTTGCGCGCCACCGGGTTATAGCGGCGGAAATATCAGGTTCAGACGGCCGTCTGGGAATAGCTCAGGAGCGTCTTGTCGGCAACCAGCGCTATTCTCTGACCCATCTTTTACCGCTATATCAAAACTCACCTGAAGTTTAAGGGAGGCTTACATGGCAAAACGGACTTCAAAACAACAAGAATTGCAAAACCTGCAGCAACATTTACTCACGACGCTACACAACCTGTGCCCTTCAGCCATGGAAACGCCGCCGCCGCCCCCCGGCGAATGGCCCACCACGCGCCAATTGGCCGAGTCCAACGACTTGACGATTTATCAGGCGCGCAATTTGCTGCTGAGCCTGGCGAGCAAGGGAAAAGTGCTGGTCACCCAAGGCCCTGTCAATAACTCACTGCGCTGGTATCCTTCGACTCACCACTCCTGACGACGCCATTTTCTTGCCGGCGGCCGTTCAATCGGCGCCGGTAGTTCCCCGATAATACACGGTTAACCTTTCCCCTCTCGCCTCACCCGCGGATATTTCCACAGCCAGCGCCCGCTGACCATGCGCCAGTAAAACAAAGCGCCACGCACCGCCCAATCGAGGAACATCCCCAGCCAGACGCCCACCACGCCCATGCCCAGCTCGATGCCCAGCGCGTAGCCGGCCACCACGCGGCACCCCCACATGCCCAGCATCGTCACCCACATGGCAAAGCGGGCGTCGCGCGCCCCTTTCAGCCCGGCGGGCAACACCCAGGAAGCGGCCCAGATCGGCATAAAGGCGGCGTTGAGCCAAATCAGGGTTTTCACCACCGTTTTTACGTCATCCTGCGAGGTATAGAACGCGGCGAAGACGCCGGCCAGCGGCGCCGTGCCCCAGGCGATGGCGGTTAGCCCAAGGGTCGACAACCAGAAAATATGGCGCAGCTGCCGCTCCGCCTGACCGATCTCGCCTTTACCGAGCCGCCGGCCTACGATGATGGTCGAGGCCGAGCCCAGCGCGTTGCCCGGCAAATTGATCAGCGAAGCGATAGAAAAAGCGATGAAGTTGCCGGCGATCACGTTGGTGCCCATGCCGGCGACGAACACTTGCGTCAACAGCTTGCCACCGTTGAACAGCACCGATTCGACGCTGGCGGGAATGCCGATCCCCAGCACCTCCCACAGGATGCTCATCTTCAGCGGCGTGAAATAGCTTTTCAGCGTGATGTGCAGTGCCGGGTTAAAACCGATCGACAGCACATAGAGAATGGCGATGGCGCCGATATAGCGTGAAATCGTCAGCCCCAGCCCGGCGCCGATGAAGCCCAGCCCGTGCCAGCCCAGCATGCCGTAAATCAGGATGCTACTGATGATGATATTGAGGATATTCATGCCGCCGTTGATCAGCAGCGGGATCTTGGTATTGCCCGCGCCGCGTAGGGCGCCGCTGCCGATCAGCGCAATTGCCGCCGCCGGGTAGCTCCACACCGTGGTCTGCAGGTAAGAGAGCGCCAGCGCTTTCACCTCCGGTGAGGCCTCGCCGGCGATCACATCGATGATCGGCTCACCCGCCAGATGAATGCCCGCCGCCAACAGCACCGCCACGCCGGTCATCAAGACCAGCGACTGGCGCGCCGCCGCCCTCGCCCGCCGGCGATCGCGCTTGCCGAGGCTGAAGGCCACCACCACGGTGGTGCCGAGATCTATCGCGGCGAAAAAGGCGATGATCACCATGTTAAAGCTGTCCGCCAGCCCCACCCCGGCCATCGCCTCTTTGCCTAGCCAGCTCACCAGAAAGGTGCTCAGCACCCCCATCAACAGAACGCAAGCGTTCTCCAGAAAGATCGGCACCGCCAGCGGCGTGATTTCGCGCCAGAACAACACGCGGTAGCTTTTCCGTTTGGCGTACCAGGGCGTATTTTCCACGCGCTGACGCAGTGCGGCATACAGGTTCAAGGTGGGCTCGATGGATGAAAGTGAAACATCATTTCAAATGATGAGCGATAAATCGTTATCCTGCAAAGAATTTTTGGGCGCCCGCGGCGAGCGCCCGACAGACTTACCGCAACGCTACTCCATGTAGTCTTCCTGATCGGCCTGCGCCGCCGCGATAAAGCGCGCGGTGCTGCGGCTGAGCGTGGTGCATTTGTCCGTCAGCAGCTGATTATCCTGTTGCAAAGTCAGGTAACGCGCCTGGGTGAGTGCCGGCAACTGCCGATACCCTGCCGCATGCGTATCCCAGCCGCGATGCTGCGCCGCACGCATCGCGGTGCGTTGCAATTTCACATCGTCCGGCACTTCACTGCGCCCGCAGTCTACGCGCAGGAAGTGCCCGCCGGCCAACATCAGCGTGATGTGATCCAACTGCGCCTGCAGTGGCGGCGCCGGTTGATGCGCCGTCTGCTGACAACCCGCAAACAGCAACGCCACCGCGCCGCAAAGAGACGTGCGAAACAGAGTAGACATGGGTGCTCCCGGAAACCTGTGGGTGATGCAATGATCTTAGGTGAGCGGATGCCAGGCGGCAAGGCGGGCAGCACGCTTAGCGCCGGCCGCTGCTGACCTTGGTGGCGCGGGCAGGGTTGCCGGCGACGAATTCCAACGTGGGGGAATAGTAAAACGGCAGCCAGGCGTTATAGCCGCTCTCCCACTCCCATTTGACCGGGCAGGGCCACAGCATGTCTTCATGCAGGATGTAATAAATCCACCGCCCGGGCGGACGGCGCGGTTTGCGCATTTTCATAGCGAGTACGGCGGCCTGATGGCGTGCGATAAGGTGAACTGCTGCATTTTACCGCGATTTGAGTCGCGGGGACAGCCTGCGTTGCCGCGCGAAGCGCCCGTTAAACCTCACCCGGTAATTCGGCGTAAAGCCCGCCGTTTTACTGATCCAGGACATCTTTCGCATTCACCTGGCTGGTACATTGATTGAAAATCATTCCTATTCAGGAGAAAAGGCCATGGTTAAATCACTGAATGCGGCATTCACTCGTCTTTTTGATCGCCCGGACGCCGGCAAGTTGGCGCTCAGATTGACCTTCGGCGGGCTGATGCTGTTTCACGGCGTGGCGAAAATTCAGCATGGCGTCGGCTGGATCGCCGGCGCGCTGCAGGAACAGGGGCTGCCCGCCTTCATCGCCTATGGCGTGTACGTGGGCGAGATCCTGGCGCCGATACTGATCATTTTGGGGCTGTTCACCCGCCCCGCCGCGCTGGTTTACGCCTTGACGCTGGTGGTGGCGTTTCTGATGGTCGGTACCGGTAAGGTGTTCAGCGTCACTGACGTCGGCGCCTGGGGCATTGAAAACGAACTGGTGTTCTTTATGGGCGGGCTTGCCATCCTGCTGCTGGGCAGCGGGAAATACGCGATTGCGCGCAATGAAGCCTATCGATAAGCGGTACCATTATTAAGGAGGTTCCTGATGTGAACCTCCTCTCTGCTGAAACGACAACTAACTCTCGGCCAGGCGGTACACCGGGACCTTACGCGTGGTGCCGGTCAGGGTGTCGAAGATCTCCGTTTCCGCCGTCACGATCGCCATGCCGGTTTTTCTTAGCCTGCGCACCTCGGCGGCAATGCGCTGGATGCCGAACCAGAACAATCCGTCCAGCGCCGTTACCGGCAGCCCTTGCTCCAGCGCCAGTCTGAGTCGCTCACGCGGCGCCTTGAGCGCTTTGGCGATTTCCCGGTAAGGCAGCGCATCCACGCCCGACGCAGATGTTCGGTGAATACGGGTCGACAGGCCGTATTGGAAAGCCTCAGGCACGCCGCTCAAATCGCTTTTCAGGCTGTAGACACAGCCGAAACGCTTGCCGTTGAACACCACATTCTTCTGGCTGAGCGGCATCTCATCCCGTATTCCGGCGATCAGCTGCGGCGCCCGCACCAGCAATAAGCGAAAGGGCAGTTCAAAACTGGTCACGTAGTCCACGTTGAGCAGCGCAATGCGCAGACGCTCTTCCGCCCCGGCCTGCGTCTCGCGGCACTCGTTCAGCACCTCGCTCCACTGGTGCGCGAGCCTGGGGGCCTCATCCAACGGCGCGAAATGGTATTTCTCGATGTGATAGTCGATTCTTTCGTTCATGTCCGTTGGTCCCCGCGTCAGTCATCATTGCCATCAGCAAATTACCTTACCCGCGGGCAACAGTACACTATCACCGCATTCACTTTCCTGAGGAAAGCCGGGGCGAATCATCAAGCATGAGGGAAAAAAGCCAAATATCTTGCTGGGTGAAAACGATGAGCATCATGACGGCGCGCCACTCATCGATGGGACCACCTGCCCCGATTCCAGCTTGATGATGCGATCCGCCAGGTAGAAATAGCGATCATCGTGAGTAATCGCAATGACCGTTTTGCCTTCGGCCTTCAGCATCGGCAAGAGTTCAAGGTAAAACACCGCCTTAAACTCAGGATCCTGATCGGCGGCCCACTCATCAAACAGATAAACCGGGCGCTCTTCCAACCACGCCTGCAGTAAAGCCAGCCGTTTTCTCTGCCCCTGAGAGAGCGCAATTGTTGAAAAACGGCCGTGGGCAAAACTGACTTTATGACTTAACTTCAGCAGGCGCAGTAGATGTTCGACCTGCTTTTGCGTGCGCTCAGTGACGAACACCACATCGTCAAAAAGAAAGAAGTCGTTGAACACCACCGAAAAATGCCGACGGTACATCTCCAAAAGATCGTCGCTGATCGGCTCGCCGTTAAGCAAAATCGCGCCGTTATCGGGAGGATAAATTCCCACCAGTAGATTCGCCAACGTCGTCTTGCCGCTGCCGTTGCCGCCGACGATAAAAATGAGTTCACCGGGTGCAATGTGCATATTCAGCGGGCCAAGGGTGAAATGTTCCCCTTCTTCGTTCTGATATTGGTAATGGACATTATCCAACGCCAACGAAGCAAAAGGGGGAGGCGTAAAATGGCGCTGCGGAACGTCGGGCCTGAGTTGCTCGCGCAGCGACTGTACCCGCTGCATGGCCACTCTCGCGCCAGCCAGGGTGGGCAAGGCGGATAACAGCCCTTCGACCGGCACAATCATATACAGAAACACCATGATATAGCCGGTAAGCGCCCGCTCGTCCAAAGCCAGTCCGTCGCGCAAGCTAAACAGCACCAGGCCGATGAAAGCGAAAAACAGCGCGCTTCCCCAACTGCTCGCCAAACCGTACAACACGTAACCGCGGGTTCTCTCCCGGCGAACCGCGTCAATATTTTGCGCCAGTTCACCGCTGACGAATTGACGGCGGCGCACCGCGTTAAGTCGAAACTCTCTCGCGCCGTCAAACAATTTTTTGCATTGCTGAATCAGCGTATCTTCGCGCTGACGCGATCGGCGCAACAAACGCATCGCGGGGCCGTGCGCGGCGCGGTAGCCCAGGCTGCCGCAGACAATCACCGCCAATGCCAGCGCCAGTACGCTCAATGACAGGCTGCCAAGGTAAACCAGACAGCCAACGATAACGGCACCGAAAATCAGCAGATTGGGCAGGTTGACGAAAAACACCACCAGCGTATCGAGATCTTGTGTCAGCACCGACAGCGTTTTTGCCATCCCCGCTTTTTCCAACAGCAGCCAGCGCGTTTCGCTGACGTCTTGCACCAGTTCGCTGCGCAAGCGTGCCTTCACCTTTTGTCCCAGCGCCATAAACGTGGTTTGAGAAACCACGCGCGTCGCCAACATCAACAGCGTCAGTAACGCAAAATCGCCTCCCGGACTCAGCCATGACGTCTCATTGGATTGCGCCAGACCATGATTGATCATCGCCAGCAAAGAGGCATTGCACAGCCCGCTGGCGACACCGGCGACCACGGCGAGCAGTAGCCAACCGCGCACCATACGAAACAACATCATCAATACCGACATGCTGAATTCCTTGCTCATACTCACACTTTTTATGGTTTTGACTGGAAAGTCTTATTGCGAATTAACGGCCATACCAGTAGGGGGACGCCGATCAGCGACGCCACCAACCCGACCGGCAGCTGGCGCGGGTAGAGGGCATTGCGCCCCAGCCAGTCGGCAACGGTCATGATGGCGGATGACAACAGCGCGGCGGTGTAAAGCTGCATCAGCGGCCCTTTCGCACCCATCTTGCGCGCCAGATGCGGCCCCAGCAGACCGATGAAAGACACCGGGCCGACCAGCAACGTCGCCAGCCCGGTCATGACTGCCGCCATAGCCAGCACGCTGAAACGTGCGCGCGGCAATGGCACACCGAGCGCGCCGGCGACGTTGCCCATCGGCAACAGCACCAGCCAGCGGCGGAACAGCGGCATCAGCGCCAGGAGAACCAGCGTGATGACAAACACGCCTTCGGCCAACGACGCGCCGACGTAATAGGTACTGCCCGTCATCAGCGGCAACAACACCGCACTTGCGGCAAGATTGTTGAGCATGACGATGCTGACCGCTGCCTGGCATAGCGCATTCAGCGCCAAACCATTGAGCAATACCCGCTGCGGATTAAAGTCGCTTCGACGGCTGTTCCACAACGTCAGCAACAGGCTTATCAGCGCGCCCCCCAGGCTACTCGCCAACAGCCAGCCACTGCCGCCAGCGGGAAGCAAAAACACAAAGGCCGTAACGCCCATGGCCGCACCACCGCCGATACCCAGCACTTCCGGGCTGGCGAGCGGATTCCCGCTCACCCGCTGCATCAACACGCCGGCCCCTGCCAGCAGCGCACCGGCGCTCACCGCCGCCAGCAGGCGTGGCAATCGCAATGGCAGCAGGTTCGCCAGTTCCCCTCTTTCCACCCAGTGCCAATGCTGCAATCCGTGGCCGAAACATAAAGAGACCACGATCCCCACAGCCAGAACGCCGGCCGACAACCAGATGAACCGTCGTTGATGCGAGCCCTGCGACACCGGCAACGGCGGCGCAAGATCGATGCTTTGCTGCCGTGCAAAACGCGCCAGCAGCATCAGCAACGGGCCGCCGGTCAGGGCGGTCAGCATACCGACGGGCAGCAGTTGGCCGCTCTCCAGCGACACGCGAGAGACGCAAAGATCGGTCAGCCACAGGAGGCCCGCACCGATGAGTGCCGTATGCAACACCATTTGCCGGGATGTTCGCGCGCCGCCAAAGCGCGCCAGATGAGGCGCTGCGAGCCCCAAAAAACCGATGACGCCGACCGCGTTAATGATGAGGGCGCTCATGGTCAGCGCCAGCAGCACCGCGGCGGCACGGATGCGCACCGGCGATGCGCCGAGGCTGCTGACCACGGTTTCCGGCAGTTGCAGCAGTTCAAGCGGGCGCAGCAAGAACAACAGGCTCACTACGCAGACGGCGAGCCACGGCAACATCCGCAGCAGAATTTGCCCGTCTTCCACCGCCAGCGAACCGCCTCCCCACATCAGCACCTGAAGTAAAAAGCGATCGTTGATAATGGCGATCAGCAAGGTCAGCGCCCCGCACCACAAATTGATCATGATGCCCGCCTGCACCATCGCCAGCGGCGACATACGCTGACGCCAGCTGAGCGCCAGCGCGCACGCCAGCGCCGCAATCTCACCGGCAATCACCACGGCGGTGCGCGCGCCGACCAGCAGCGACGGCAACCACAACGATGCCAGCCCCATCGCCAACGTCGCCCCGGCGGTCATGCCGAGCGTCATCGGCTCCGCCAACGGATTGCGCAGCGCACGCTGCATTAACCAGCCGCACAGCCCCAGCGTCGCGCCCCCCACCATCGCCATACCCTGACGCGGCAACCACATGCTATGCAGGATAATGGCCGCCGGGTCGAGATTATGATCGGAGAACAACGCGACAATGCCGCCCTGCCGATGAATATCGGCCAGCGCCAACGGCAACGACGTCAGCCACAACGCGGCGATTACCCCCCAGGAAAGACGGCGGGAGAAAGACTCATGCATCACGCCACCTCATCATCATCCCGGTAAAAATATCGGCAAAGCGCCCGGCGGTTATCAGGGCGCCGGCATCGCTGATGTTTTCTTCTATCAGGTTCAGGTTGTGCGCAGCGGTCAGCGGCAGACGTTGCCACAGCGGGCTTTGGCGCCATTGAGACACCGACTCCCGCTGATCGTCAGGCGTCAACAGCATCAGCCGCGCATTCAGATCGGCGATGCGGGTCAGCTCCACCAGTACGCTGCCTTCCGCTCCCGCGCCGCCATGCCATCCGTTGCGCAGCCCGCAGACGGCCAATACGTCGCCGGGAAGGCTGCCTGCGGTGTATACCCGCAGGTGCAGCGCATCTACCGGGGCGGCGAGCAGCGTCGGCCGTTCAACCTGCCGCGCCAGCAGCGAGGCGCGGCTCAGCTTGCCGTTCAGACTGGTCAATATCTGCGCGGCCTGAGGCTGCCGCTGAAGCCGTTCGCCCAATTGCCGGGCAGCGCTGATGAATTCCGCCAGCCCATGAGCCGGCAGCGTGATCGTCGGGGCGATGCGTTCCAGCGCCGGCTTCAGCAACGCATGCTGCGGCGTGATGACAATCGCGTCCGGCCGCAGTGCGTACAGCGTTTCCAGATTGGGCTGGAACAGCAGGCCGAGATCCAACGCCGACGCAGGTAGCACAGGCGTCGGGATCAGCTTACGATACCAATCCGGCGCCGAGACGCCCGCCGGAGTCACCCCCAGCGCCAACAGAATTTCCGTCAGTCCCCAATCCAACACGGCCAGCTTTTGCGGCGGCCGGCCGACGTCGGCCCGCGCGTAAAGCGGGGCCAACAGGAGAGCGGTCAACAACCTGCGTCGCGACAGCATCGGTCACCACTTATAGCTGAGGGTCGCGATGTACTGGCGTTTCAGCGCATACTCGCAGCCATTGTTGGAGCAGGAAGCCAGGTAGGTTTTGTTGCCGAGATTGGCGGCATTGAGCGCCAGCTGCCATTGGCGCCACTGATAGCCGACGCGCGCATCGTAGACCGTGGCCGCCGGCACCTTCAGGCCGTTGTCCGAGGTGGCGTAGCTGGTGCCGACATAGCGCACGCCGCCGCCCAGCGTCACGCCGTCAAGCGCGCCGTCGAAGGCATACTGGCTCCAGAGCTTGGCGGTATTGCGCGCAATGCCCACCGGACGCTTGCCCTGCGTATCGTCGTTGGCGCTCAGCACTTTCGGATCGGTCAGGTTGTACGACGCTAGCACCGACCACGCCGGCGTGATATTGATGCGGCCATCAAGCTCAACCCCGCGCGAGCGCACTTCGCCGGTCTGCACGCTGAAATTCGGGTGATCGGGATCGGCGGTCGCCACGTTGGTTTCACGCAGGTCGTACAACGCCAGGGTAAACAAGGCATCCAGCCCGACCGGATCGTATTTCAACCCCACTTCCGTCTGCTTGCCTTCGGTCGGTTTAAAGGCGTGGCCGTAAAAGTCATTGCTGCTGCTCGGCACAAACGACGTGGAATAGCTGATGTAAGGCGCCAATCCGTTATCGAAGTGGTACAGCAGCCCGGTGCGCCCGGTCGTTGCATAATCGTTGCGCTCGGTGCGAGTGTCGTTCAGCAGGTCGATACTTTTGGTTTTCGCCGCGTCGTAACGGCCGGCCAGGTTCAGGATCCAGCCTCCCAGTTCGAGCTGGTCCTGGAGATAGAGCCCGGTTTGATCGAGCGTATTGTGCGTACTGCTATCGAGCGGCGGTATGGCCACCGGCACGCTATAGTCCGGGTTGAGGAAGTTAATCGGGCTGGCGTCACCGTAGCCCGACTGGCTGCGCACCGAGGTGTGCATGCGGTCGATCCCAGTCAGCAGCGTATGTTTCACCCGACCGGTATCAAAGTGGAATTCAGCCTGGTTATCCACCGCGAAGTTGGTCATGCTCTCCTTCAGGTTCATCGAATAGCGATCGATGAGCGGCGCATCCGCATGCACACCCCATGGATAGACCATCAGATAGTCGCCGGTGCTGCTGAGGTAACGCAGATTCTGGCGGAAAGTCACCGTATCGTTGAAATCGTGCCGGAACTGGTAACCGATGCTGCCCTGCTGGCGTTCGTACTTGTCGAAGCCCGGCTGGCCGCCGTAAAAACGGGTCGAGATGTGGCCGTACGGGTTAGGCGTCAAGGTGCCGGAAAGCGGCATCTGGTTGTAGAACCCGCTGTCCGGATCTTTGCGCAGCTGCGAAATAATCGTCAGGCTGGTGTGCGCATTCGGCTGCCACGTCAGCGACGGCGCGATGTCATAATGCCGATAGCGGGTATGATCGACCTGGGTTTCGGTATCAAAAAAGGTCCCCGCCACGCGCCCCAACAGCGTGCCGTTATCGTTCAGCGGCCCGGTGGCGTCGACGCCGGTGCCAAACTGATTTTCGTTGCCCGTGCTGACATAAACCTCACCGGACGGGGTCGCCTGCGGCGTTTTGCTGATCAGGTTGACGATCCCGCCGGGATTCGCCTGGCCATACAGTACCGAGGAAGGGCCTTTGACCACTTCGATACGCGACAACAGAAACGGATCCCACGCCGGGCGGCTCCACCACGCTTCACGGGGCAGCCGCAGACCGTCCAGGTACTCGTCGGCTTCAAAACCGCGCACGATGATGGTGTCAAAACGGGTATCCGGCCCGGCGCTCTCCGAGTTGACGCCGGAAACATAGCGCAGCGCCTGCGGGACGTTTTTCGCCGCTTGCGCGTCAATCTCCGCTTGCGTCACCACCGAGATACTCTGTGAAGTACGGCTAATCGGCTGGTTTGACTTCGTCGCAGAGGCGGCACCGTGCGCCACCAGCGTGCTCCCGTCATCCTGATCCTGAGACGCTGCCGCGCTCACCACCAGCGTCTCTTCTTTTGTGGTATTCTGCCCGCCATCCGCGGTAAACGCTTGCCCGCTATAGCCTGCGATTATCGTATATACCAGCACTTTCAACGGTTTTTCCCTGAAAAATTTGCCCATCTGTCTCATCGCCTTTCCGACTGTTAGTAGAATTTTATAGAAATGATAATTATTCAACTTTAAAAGAGAAGCCCGTTCATGGCAGAATGGCGCTACCGACAGTCAGGATGTCGCCAGACGGACAAACGTTGTCCGTTATCGCAGCAATAGACACAAATGGTGAGAACCGGACAGAGGCGGGTAAATATGACATCCCATCACGGTATTGAAGGCCTGCGTCAGCTGCGTTACAGCCCCGGCAGCCAAGAGCCCGTCCATCAGCATGAGCAGGGGCAGCTGATTTTGCCGCTGCGCGGCGTGGCGAAAATCGCCACCGCGCAGCATATCTGGCTGCTCTCGCCGGGCCGCGCCATTTGGCTCCCCAGCGGCACACCGCACGGTTTGGAAGCCATCAATGACGTTGTGACGCACAACATCTACTTTACGCCACCCTTTTCTCGCCGCTATGGCGCACGGCCCCAGGGGCTGAGCGCCACTCCCCTGTTGCATCCCCTGATTGCCGCCGGGCTTGAAAACGCCATTTCCGCCGAACGGCTTACGCTCATTCAAAATCTGCTGAGCGATGAGTTTCAACGCATGCAAAGTGGCCAACTGTGTCACGTGGCCCTGCCGAACGACCGGCGCCTGCGCCAGGTATGCGATGTTTTGTGCCGCGAATTGGGCCATGGCGAAACGCTCGCCTGGTGGGGGAAAAAGGTCGGCGCCAGCGAACGCACCCTGGCGAGGCTGTTTCGCGAAGAGACGCAGCTGAGCTTTTCCGAATGGCGCCAGCAAATTCGCTTGCTGGAGGCGGTATGCAATCTGGCGCGCGGCGTGGCCGTGGGTCAGCTGGCCCACGAACTGGGTTACGCCAGCCCTAGCGCATTCATCGCCATGTTTCGCAAAAAACTGGGCGTGTCGCCGCAACGCTATATTCAAAGTGCGCTGGAAGCGTGAAAGTCGGGCGAGCTTAAGATGACGGAATACCAATATGACGATGACGCGCGAATACCCGATGAAGATCAGCAGCAGGCAGTGGATTGACGTTCAGTGATTTGGCGCCAGGCCAGCGCTATTGTGATGGGGATCGTTGAAAGATTTATTCGTAAGTGATTGAATAGTGGCGGAGAGAGGGGGATTTGAACCCCCGGTAGAGTTGCCCCTACTCCAGTTTTCGAGACTGGTCCGTTCAGCCGCTCCGGCATCTCTCCTAACAACGCTTGCTATCATGCCCGCTTTTACGGCATTTTTACAGCATTAGCATACCGCTGAACGTTCAAGTGATGAGTTTACGAGCAACCTGATGATTAAATGGCCGTGGAAAGCGACTCAACCCTCTCAACCCCAGGCAGACACTCAGGCCCAGTGGCAGGACGCGTTGGCGATCCCGCTGCTCTCGCCGCTGAATGAGCAGGAGCGGCAGCGGCTGGTGGCCGTTGCCGGGCAGATCTTGCAGCAAAAGCGCATCGTGCCGCTGCAGGGGCTGCAGCTCACCTCGCAAATGCAGGCGCGCATCGCCCTGCTGTTCGCCCTGCCGGTGCTGGAACTCGGCGCGGAGTGCCTCGACGGCTTCAACGAAATTCTGCTCTATCCCACTCCGTTCGTGGTGGAAGACGAATGGCAGGACGAAATTGGCCTGGTGCACTCGGGGCCGGTAGTGCAGTCCGGCCAAAGCTGGGAACAGGGGCCGATCGTGCTCAACTGGCAAGACGTGCAGGACTCTTTCGATCTTTCCGGTTTCAATCTGGTGATCCACGAAGCGGTGCACAAACTGGATATGCGCAACGGCGGTGTCGCCACCGGCGTACCGCCGATCCCGCTGCGCGAAGTGGCCGCTTGGGAGCACGATCTGCACGCAGCGATGGAAAGCCTGCAGGATGAAATCGACATGGTCGGTGAAGAGGCCGCCAGCATGGATGCCTACGCCGCCACCGATGCGGCCGAGTGCTTCGCCGTGCTGTCGGAGTATTTTTTCAGCGCCCCCGAGCTGCTAGCCGAACGCTTCCCGGCGCTGTATCAGCACTTTTGCCGCTTCTACCGCCAGGATCCGCTGGCGCGCCTGCTGCGCGCCCAGGCAGAAAACGACGCGCAATGGGCTGATTGACGGGCGCATTGCTCAGATACCGAGCAGTCGCACCACTCGAGGCAATTTAGCGTTGACACACCCGGGGCCGCTGGATATGATGCGCCCCGTTCACACGATTCCTCTGTAGTTCAGTCGGTAGAACGGCGGACTGTTAATCCGTATGTCACTGGTTCGAGTCCAGTCAGAGGAGCCATATTTAGAGAAGCCCGCTTAAGGAAACTTAAGCGGGCTTTTTGCTATGGGGCATTTACAGCCCGCGTTTTTCCATCAGCAGCGCCAGATCGACCAAGCGGTTGGAGAAGCCCCATTCGTTGTCATACCAGGCGAGCACTTTCACCAGGTTGCCGCCGATGACCAGCGTGGACAGGCCGTCGATGATCGACGAGCGCGCATCGCCCCGGTAGTCGCTCGACACCAGCGGTTCATCGCTGTACCCCAGGATCCCTTTCAGCGGGCCGGACGCCGCCGCCGCGCGGAAAGCGGCGTTGATCTCCTCCACCGTCGCCGGGCGTTTCAGCGTCACCGTCAGATCGACGATCGAGACGACCGGCACCGGCACCCGCAGCGAGTAACCGGTCAACCTGCCGTCGAGATCCGGGATCACCTTGCCGAGCGCCTTGGCCGCGCCGCTGGAGTAAGGCACGATCGATTCCGCCGCCGCCCGCGCGCCGCGCAGATCTTTTTCCGGCTGATCGTGCAGCGCCTGGCTGTTGGTATAGGCGTGAGTGGTGTTCATCAGCCCGTATTCGATGCCGAAGGCCTGATGCAGCACCTGCGCGGCGGGCGCCAGCCCGTTGGTGGTGCAGCTGCCGTTGCTGACCACGTTATGCAGCGCCGGATCGTAGAGCTGGTCGTTAACGCCCATGACGATGGTGATGTCGTCGTTCTTGGCCGGCGCCGAGATAATCACCCGCTTGGCGCCGCCGTGCGTGATGTGCACTTCCGCCTTGGCTTTATCGGTAAAGAAGCCCGTCGCTTCGATCACCACGTCCACGCCCACGCTGCTCCAGGGGATCTCGGCGGGATCGCGCTGCGAAAACACCTGGATCGGCCGGCCGTCCAGCAACAGCTGGTTGTCGCCAGCTTCCACCCTGGCCGCCAGCGTGCCGGAAAGCGTGTCGTATTTCAGCAGGTGCGCCAGCGTTTTGCTGTCCGTCAGATCGTTGATCGCCACCACTTCAAAATCGCTGCGCCCCAGCGCCGCGCGCAGCACGTTGCGCCCGATCCTGCCGAAGCCGTTAATGCCTACTTTCACCATGATGCTCTCCTCGTTTTGGGCTTTGCCTCAAATCTAGCCTTGCCCCGAGGCGGCGTAAATGACGTTTACCGATCAATTTACGCCAAATTGCGCGCGTGGAAGCGTTCGCGGTATTCGCTCGGGGTCAGCTGCAGTTTGCGCTCAAACACCCGCCGCAGGTTAAGGCCGTTGCCGAAGCCGGTGGCCAGCGCGATCTGTTCGATGCCCTCCGCACTCTGCTCGAGGCGCTGCCTGGCGGTATGCAACCGCCCTTCTTCGACGAATTTGGCGGGAGAAATGCCCGTCTCACGGCTGAATACGCGGGTAAAGTTGCGCGGGCTCATCGCCACGCGTTCGGCCAACCGATCGACGCTGAGATCGTCGGCGAGGTTTTCCAGGATCCAGGACTGCAGGTCGCGGATCGGGCCCGGCGATTTGGCCTGGTTGAGCGGGTAGCGGCTGAACTGCGCCTGTCCGCCGGGGCGACGCAGAAACATCACCAGATCCTGCGCCACTTCGCGCGCCTGCACGAAGCCGTAGTCGTCCTCCACCAATGCCAGCGTCAGGTCGAAGCCTGAGCTGACGCCGCCGGAGGTCCAAATCGGCCCATCCTGCACGTAGATCGGGCCGTTCTCGACCTGCACCCGCGGGAAGCGCGCCTGCAGCGTTTCCGCCAGCCGCCAGTGGGTCGTCGCCCGCCGCCCGTCCAGCAATCCGGCTTCGGCCAGCAGCAGAGCCCCGCCGCAGACCGACGCGATACGGCGCGCCTGTGGCGCGGCGCGGCGCAGCCAATCCGCCACCAGGGCGCCCTCTTCTTCGGTCGCCCCTTTACCGGCGACAATGACGGTATCGCGCGGCAGGGCCGGATCGAGATCCGCCAGGCGATGGTCGGCCAACAGGCTCAGCCCGGACAGGCCGTGTACCACCCGATGGGATTGCGTGGTGGCGACCGCGATCTGATACAGCGGCGCCTCGGCAGGGCTCAGGCGGTTAGCCTGCATCAGGATATCGGCGATGCCCGCCGCCTCGAACAGCATGCCCCCTTCAGGGACGATAATCAGGAATGTATGCATGGCGATAATAAGAAGAACGAGCAAAACAGGTCAGACAGCCACTGTATAAGAAAAGCCTCGCCGGTTCACCCTGCGGGCATAAAAAAGCCCGCCGACAAGCACCGACGGGCCAACAAAGCACTGCCCTCAAGCCTGCGGCAGGCTCACCCCGCCGGCGCGCGCCAACTGCGCCAGCAGCGCCGATTGAAACGCCTCGTCGTGCACCGCGGCGTGGGGATCGAACCGTTGCTGATGGTGCCAATAGCCGCCGGACGCCAGGGCCTGCGGCTCATCGCTGGTCACCAACCACGCCTGCGTCACATGCCCCAGCGCCAGATCGTCGGGCGCATCCGCGCCGCCCATTTTGGTCGGCACCCAGCCGGGATCGACCGCGCTGCTGATCACGTCAGGCCACAGGCGCGCCACGGCGGCGGCCAGCGCGGTGACGAACAGCTTGCTGTCCGAATAGGAGCCCGCAGCGCCGCCGAGCCAGTCTACGCCGTTCAGTTCCGGCGCTCCGTCAAAGTGCATGCTGCTGCTCAGGTAGACGATGCGCTTGGGGCGCTCGATCAGGGCCGTCAGCAGGTAGGGCGCAACGACGTTCACCGGCATCACCTGCGGCCCGGTAAACATACCGGCGTTGTGGATCACCGCGTCCGGGCGGCCGAGGCGATTGACCTGCTCGGCAAGCTGCCGGATCTGCTGCACATCGGACAGATCGCCAATCGCCGCCTGCGCACCGCGATCCAGCAGATCGCGCACCGCGTCCAGACGGCCGGGCTCACGCGCATGCAAAATCACCTGATGCCCTTCGTCCAACAGCCTTTGCGCGGCGGCGCGGCCCAGCCCGTCTACCGAGCCGGTAATGAAAATGCGTGACATGCCATTCCTCCGTTTAGCGCCAGCCGAGCGCCGGCGCGACATGGGTTAAAATCGATTCGATGACGTGGGCGTTGTAATCCACGCCCAGTTGGTTAGGTACGGTCAGCAGCAGCGTATCCGATTCGGCGATGGCCTCGTCCTGCGCCAGCTGCTTGATCAGCACGTCCGGCTCGGCGGCATAGCTGCGGCCGAAGATCGCCCGGGTCTGCGCGTCGATATATCCGAGCTGATCGCCCTCCTTGCCACCGCCGCCGAAGTAGTTGCGATCCCGCTGATCCACCAGCGCGAAGATGCTGCGGCTCACGGAAACCCGCGGCTCATGCGTGTGGCCGGCCTCTTGCCAGGCGGCGCGGTAGGCGCGGATCTGCTTGGCCTGCTGGATGTGGAAGGGTTCGCCGGTCTCGTCGTTCTTGAGCGTCGAGCTTTGCAGGTGCATGCCCAGCTTCGCCGCCCAGACAGCGGTGGCGTTCGAACCGGCGCCCCACCAGATGCGATCGCGCAGCCCGGCGGAAAACGGCTCCGGCCGCAGCAGCCCAGGCGGATTCGGGAACATTGGCTGCGGATTGGGTTCGGCGAACCCTTCGCCGCGCAGCGCTTCCAGGAACACTTCGGTATGGCGGCGGGCCATGTCCGCGTCGGTCTCGCCGTCGGCCGGGGCATAGCCGAAATAGCGCCAGCCGTCGATCACCTGCTCCGGCGAGCCACGGCTGATGCCGAGCTGCAGCCGCCCGCCGGCGATCAGATCCGCCGCGCCGGCGTCTTCCACCATGTACAGCGGGTTTTCATAACGCATGTCGATCACGCCGGTGCCGATCTCGATGCGTTGGGTTTTGGCGCCGATGGCGGCCAGCAGCGGGAACGGCGACCCCAGCTGGCGTGCAAAGTGGTGTACGCGAAAATAGGCGCCGTCCGCCCCCAGATCTTCGGCGGCGACCGCCAGATCGATGGACTGCAGCAGCGCATCCGCTGCGGAACGGGTGCCGGACTGGGCGGAAGGCGACCAGTGGCCAAACGAGAGAAAACCAATCTTTTTCATCGGGAATCGTCCTCAAAGGCAAAATCATCGGCCTACAGTGACAAAAATCGCGCGCTCTGCGCCAGCAAAATCGCCCCCGATCGCACTAAACGAACCGATTGCCGCCGCGCCGCCCGGCGATTGTAATCAAAAAACAAATGTCGTATAACAAGCAGCTCCGAGGGGTGTCCTGTTACGGGCTGAGATGGCGCAAGCCGAACCCTTTGAACCTGATCTGGGTCATGCCAGCGAAGGGACGGTTAGGCAACAACGCTCTCACCCGTTGCCTGTTCATACCCCAGCGTGCCCGGATCTCCACTGACTCAAGGAGGTCCCATGTCCATCACTACCCTGTTCGAAAGCGGTCTTTACGGCCGGCTGCGCCAACAAGCCGGCAGCCACTGGCAAGATTACGTCGATCACCCGTTTCTGCAGCAGCTGGCCGCCGGCACCTTGCCCGAACGCGCTTTTCGCCGCTACCTGACCCAGGACTACCTGTTCCTGCTGCACTTCGCCCGCGCCTACGCGCTGCTGGTCAGCAAGCTGCGCACCCTGCCGGAGATGCGCGCCGCCACCGCGTCGCTCAACGGCATCGTCGCCGAACTGCCGCTGCACGTCGCCTACTGCGCCGAATGGGGACTGAGCGAAGCGCAGATCGCCGCCCAGCCGGAAGCGGCGGAGACCATGAACTACACCCGCTACGTACTGGATATCGGCCATGCCGGCGACGCCCTCGATCTGCTGGCCGGCTTGCTGCCCTGCGTGGCCGGCTATGCCGAAATCGGCCTGCGGCTGCTGCACGATCCCGCCACCCAAATGGAGGGCAATCCTTACGC
Organism: Serratia sp. Nf2; assembly: GCF_003028435.1. Lineage (NCBI taxonomy): Bacteria > Pseudomonadati > Pseudomonadota > Gammaproteobacteria > Enterobacterales > Yersiniaceae > Serratia > Serratia sp. Nf2. Next base: position 840,534 of record NZ_PYTW01000001.1, read on the forward strand.
CTCCTGGATCCGCAACTACGGCGACGAGGGCTATCTGGCCGGCGTGCGTGCCGCCATCGAGCTGCTCGAGACCGTCGGCCACCAGCGCGGCGCACAAGGCCGCCTCACCGAGCTGGCGCAGATTTTCACCACCGCCACCCAGTTGGAATCGGCATTTTGGCAGATGGGGCTGAACGCCTCATGACCTCCCCGCTTCGCCCGCCCGGCATCCAGGTGCGGGATCTCAGCCTGCGTTTCGGTCAGCAAATCGTCTTCGACCGGCTGAGCTTCGACATCGTCGGTGGCAGCTTCGTCGCCCTGCTCGGCGCCAGCGGCGCCGGCAAAACCAGCCTGCTGAAGATCATCGCCGGCCTGGAACGGGCTACCTCGGGCACGGTGACCGGCAGCGACGGCCTGCCGGTCACCGGGCGCATCGCCTACATGGGGCAAAAAGACCTGCTCTACCCGTGGCTGACCGTCGAGGAGAACGTCGCCCTCGGCTCGCGGCTGCGCGGCGAAACGCCGGACCGGGCGTGGGCGGCGCACCTGCTGGAGCGCGTGGGCCTGGCCTCTCATGGCCGCAGCCTGCCTGCCGCACTGTCCGGCGGCATGCGCCAGCGCGCCGCCATCGCCCGCACGCTCTACGAACGCCAGCCGATCGTGCTGATGGACGAACCCTTTTCCGCACTGGACGCCATTACCCGCGCCGAGATCCAGAGCCTGGCCGCCGAACTGCTGGCGCAAAACACCGTGCTGCTGATCACCCACGATCCGATGGAGGCCTGCCGCCTGAGCCACCGGCTGCTGGTGCTGTCGCCCTGGCCGCTGGGCCTCGACGACACCCACCGCATCAGCGGGCAACCGCCGCGCGCGCCGGATGACGCCGACCTGCTGAGAAGCCAGGCCGAGCTGCTGCAACAGCTGGTGAGGGCCGCGCAATGAATATTGCCAAAGAGCGCGGCTTCACCCGCCTACGGCGCGGGCTGACGGTGTTCGTCGGCCTGCTGCTGCTGTGGTGGCTGGCGGCGCAAAGCGGCATTCCGGCCTTTCTGCTGCCCACGCCGAGCGCGGTGGCGCAGGCGCTGTGGGACGGGCGCGGCTACCTCGCCTGGCACACGCTGGTCACCGCTTCGGAGATCGTCAGCGGGCTGGCGCTGGGCGTGCTGCTCGGCGCGGCGCTGGCGCTGTGCATGATCTTCTCGCCGCGCCTGCAGCGTTGGCTGATGCCGCTGGTGCTCACCAGCCAGGCGATACCGGTGTTCGCCCTAGCGCCGCTGCTGGTGCTGTGGTTCGGCTTCGGCATGAGCGCCAAGGTGGCGATGGCGGTGCTGGTGATCTTCTTCCCGGTGGTGTCGGCCTTTTTCGACGGGCTGCGCCGGGTCAACAACGACTATCTCGATCTGGCGCGCACGATGCGCGCTTCGCGCTGGGCGCAGCTGCGGCACGTGCGGCTGATGGCGGCGCTGCCGGCCTTCGGCTCCGGCCTGCGCATGGCCGCCGCCGTCGCGCCGATCGGCGCCATCATCGGCGAATGGGTCGGCTCGGCCGAAGGGCTGGGCTACGTGATGCTGAACGCCAACGCGCGCATGCAGACCGACGTCTGCTTCGCCGCGCTGTTTATTTTGGTGCTGATGACCGTGCTGCTGTGGGCTGCGGTGGATGCGCTGCTGCGACGCCTGATCGCCTGGGCGCCGGAAAACGACTGATGATTGCAACCATAACCAGGGATAAAGGAACGACCATGATCAAACAAACCGTGTGCGGGCTGCTGCTGGGCGCCGCCATCACCGGCCAGGCCGGCGCGGCCGAAAAGCTGACGCTGGTGCTCGACTGGTACATCAACCCCGATCACGCGCCGATTGTGGTGGCCGAGCAGATCGGCGCCTTCAAGGCCGCAGGGCTGGACGTCAAGATCGTGCCGCCGTCCGATCCGGCGCTGCCGCCGCGGCTGGTGGCCGCCAAACAGGCCGACCTCGCCATCACCTACCAACCGCAGCTGCATTTCTTCGCCGATCAGGGCCTGCCGCTGATGCGCGTCGGCACGCTGATCAACACGCCGCTGAATACGGTGATCGCGCTGGATAAAAACATCACGTCGCCGGCGGCTCTCAAAGGCAAAACGGTGGGTTACTCGGTCAGCGGCATCGAACAGGCGACGCTGGCCACCATGGTCGAACACGAGCACCTCAAGCCGCAGGACATCAAGCTCATCAACGTCAACTTCCAGCTGACCAGCGCCCTGCTGGCGGGCCAGGTCGATGCGGTGATCGGCGGCTACCGCAACATCGAAGCGCTGGAACTGAAGCTGCAGGGCAAGACGCCGGTGGTGTTCAACGTCGAAGATTACGGCGTGCCGGCCTACGACGAGCTGATCATCGTCGCCCACCGCGATGCGGTGAACGAACCGAAAATCCGCAAGTTCCTCGCCGCGTTGAAGCAAGGCAGCGACTACCTGCATGCGCACCCGCAGGACACCTGGCTGGCGTTCGCCAAGGCGCACCCGGAGCTGAATACCGAGCTGAACAAACAGGCGTGGCAAGCCAGCCTGCCGCTGTTCGCACGCGATCCGGCCAAGCTGGATCGGGCCCGCTACCAGGCTTACGAACAGTTCTTGTTCGACAACAAGCTGATCAAGAAAATCACCCCGGTGGAACAGTACGCGGTGGAGCTGGACTGATCACGCCGAGGCGGCCGGCGGCGCCACCGTCACCTCGCCCTGGCCGCTGCGCTGCAAGGCCGCCTTCACCAGCCCGTTGGCTTTGCAGCGCTCGATAAAATCGTTCACGTAGGCGGCGCCCTGCGTTTTTTGCCGCGGCACCGCCATCGCCTGGCGGATAGCGGTGAAATGCCCGTCCAGCACCCGGTAGCCGGGATGGGCGGCCGCGGCGGCCAGCAGCGGTTGACGCACGCCGGCCGCCGCCTCCAGCCCCCGTTCGAAAAACAGCGTGATCGCCTCGGCGGAGGTTGCCGCCCGCACCAGCTGCGCCTGCTGCAGCGTGCGCGATAAAAACAGATCGTACGCCGCCCCCTGGCCGACCGCGATGCGCACCTCCGGCCTGTCGAGCTGCGCCACCTCAAAGTAAGGCGCGTCGTTCGCCACCAGATAGGTTCCCTCGATGATCACGTAGGGCTCGCTGAAGGCGATCTGCGCCGCGCGCACCGGCTCGATGGCCATAAACGCCAGGTTCCAGGCGCCGCTGTCCAGGTCGGCGAACACCTTGCCCGCCGCGTCATAGGTGACCAGTTCGAGCGCCACACCCAGCTCCTGGGCCAGCGCGGCGGCCAGCTCCACCGAAGCGCCTTGCGGTTTGCCACCGGCCCCGGCCTGCGCCAGCACCGGATTGCCGTAGTTGATCGCCGCGCGCAACACGCCTTGCGGGGCCAGATCGTCGAGTACCGCGGCGGGAATCGTCTGCATACTTCCTCCTGAATGGCTGATGGGCGCACCGTCGTGGCGCTCATTAAGCGTAGAGCGAAACCTCCGACCAGCAAGCTTTCGCCGCCGAGGCCGCCGTCGGCGTGATTAACGTCACACTATTGTCATAAAAATGTACAATAGCCGCCGCTCGTCGGCCGTAGCGGGAGATCGCGCGTTGTTCCGCCGCCGGCAATAGGCTATACCCTTCACTTTTCGCGCTGCGGCACGCTCGGCGGCGCAAACCAGGGCAGCAACGGTTTTATTTCAATCAGACAAGGTTTGGCGGATGGTTTTAGCAGTCGTTTCGTTTGTTCTCTTTTTGGCGTCGATTTTGATTTATCGCACCCGGGCCGCCGCCAACCGCTGGTGGTTCGCCATTCTGCTGACGCTGCTCGGCAGCTATCTGGTGCTGAACGTCATCCTGATCGCCAGCAACTACTTCACCGGCGACGGCATCACCGACGCGGTGATTTACACCGTCACCAGCAGCCTTAAAGGCGCGGGCATCAGCAAATACGTGCTGCCGTTTATCGGCCTGCTGGCGGCGTTGGGGCTTATCTTCGCGGTGCTGGCCCGCAGCCTGCTGCGCCGCAAGGCCAAAGGCAGCAGCGTGGCCTACAGCGTCGTCGCCGTGCTGCTGGCGCTGTTCTCGGTCGGCACCACCCCGGCGTTTCAGGACATCTCGCTGCTGGTCAAGAGCCAGATCGTCGGCGATACCGCCGATTTCACCACCTACTACAAGGCGCCGAAAAAGACCGTACAGGGCAAGCGCCCGAACCTGGTGTACATCTATGCCGAGAGCCTGGAGCGCACCTACTTCGATACCGAGCTGTTTCCCGGCCTGGCCGACGAGCTGAACGCCCTGCGCACGGACAGCATCGATTTCAGCAACACCCAGCAGCTGCCGGGCACCGGTTACACCATCGCCGGCATGGTCGCCTCGCAGTGCGGCATTCCGCTGTTCGCGCCCTTCGACGGCAACGCCTCCAGCGCGGTCTCCACCTTCTACCCGGAGAACGTCTGCCTGGGCGACGTGCTGAAGGCCGCCGGCTACAGCAACTATTTCTATCAGGGCGCCGAGCTGGCGTTCGCCGGTAAAGACACCTTCCTGAAATCTCACGGTTTCGACCACGTTTACGGCTTCAAAGAGCTGCGCGAACAGGTCGCCGATCCAAGCTACAAAAACGACTGGGGCTGGTACGACGACAGCGTGCTGGACGTGGTGTACGGCAAGTTCGTCGAGCTGTCCAAACAGCGCCAACCGTTCTCGCTGTTCACCTTGACCGTCGATACCCATCACCCGGACGGCTTTATCTCCGCCGGCTGCAGCAAGAAGAGTTACGCTTGGCAGAATAAAGAAAACCGCTCGCTGAGCGCGGTGGCCTGCAGCCAGCAACACATCGCCGCGCTGATCGACAAGATCAAACGCTCGCCCTATTTCAGCAATACCGTGATCGTGGTGTCCTCCGATCATCTGGCGATGAACAACACCGCCTACGATATCCTGACCAAACATAAGCGCCGCAACCTGTTCTTCATCATCGACGGCACCCGGCCGCTGGCGGAACAGCGCAACGAGAAGCGCAGCACGCTGGACAACGGCGCCACGGTGCTGGACGTGATGGGCGGCGACAACTACATCGGCCTCGGCCGCAGCAGCCTGTCGGCGCCGTCGCTGTCTACGGTGTTCCTGAACATCGAAGAGAAGATCAACGGCTGGAAACCGGCGGTGATCAACCAGTGGGGCCTGCCGAACCGCATTAGCGACTACAGCGTGGATACGCGCCAGCGCAGCTTCAGCTTCTCCGGCGTCACCTACAAGGTGCCGTTCATTCTGCGGGTGGGCGATAACCGCATCGAACCGATGTTCAACGTCTACCTTTCCACCCCGCTGCGCAAGCAGCTGGCCGGGCTGGGCGCGGGGGAGAAATTCGTCTGGGTCGATAAATGCTACGAGATCGGCCGGGTCTGGGCGCCGAAACTGGCGTTGAGCACCGACATCTGCGTGGCCTCCGGCACCCTGGCCTCGCCGCCGCAGATCGTGCAGGCCAGCGGCGAACGCTTCCGCGGCAAGGTGAGCTTTACCGCCCCGGCGGCGGACAGCGTCGCCGATTACCAAAACGCCGTCGCTCGCCTGCAGGTGGACGACGCGGCGATGAAGTACCGGGCGGACAGCATCGAGTTCATGCTGCCCGGCCTGCCGGAGCAAGTGAAAGCCATCACCGGCGTTTCCGGCGTCGAGGAGTGGGGCCGCTGGTCCGACGCCAACCTGGCGCCGGCGGTCGACATCGATTACGTCGATCCGCTGCCGAAGACCTTCGATCTGGTGCTGCGCGCCCGCGCCTACGGCAATAACGTCGGCGAACCGATTTCGGTGCGCGTCGGCGACGAAGAGCGTTTCGTGTCGCTCGGCGAACAGGACAGCACCGTCACCCTGCGCTTCGACAACCCGCGCGGCGCGCAGAAGATCAGCATTACCCCGCCGGCGCCGACCGAGCCGAAAGAGAGCGCCAGCGGCGGCTTCACGCCGAAGAAGCTGGGCATCGGCCTGGTGTCGCTGAAGGTCGAGGCGGCAAGCCCCGCCTCCTGATCCCCACGCCTTCACGGGCGCGGTATTTTCTTTGCCGCGCCCGTCATTTCGACCAAGCTTTTACGCCCTTCTTCGGCTAACCTGTGACGGTAAAACGCCGCACCCCCGCCACAGAGCCGGGACATCCAAGGAGAAAGTATGAGCTATGCCCCACCTCGCAGCGGCCTCAGCGCCGATCAGGCACTCGATCAACTGGAAGCCCTGTATGACGCCGCGGTAGACGCGCTGCGTCAGGCGGTCAGCGACTTTATCAACCACGGCACGCTGCCGGATGCGCAGGCGCGCGCCGCCGGGCTGTTCGTGTATCCCGAGCTGCGCGTCAGCTGGGACGGACAACAATCCGGCCCGAACAAAACCCGCGCCTTCGGCCGCTTTACTCATCCCGGCAGCTACAGCACCACCGTGACCCGTCCGCAGCTGTTCCGCCACTATCTGGCCGAACAGCTGGCGATGCTGGAGCACGATTACGCCGCCCATATCGAAGTGGCGCCGTCGCAGCAGGAGATCCCGTTCCCTTACGTGATCGACGGCTCCAGCCTGGCGCTCGATCGCTCGATGAGCGCCGGCATCGCGCAGCATTTCCCCACCACCGAGCTGGCGCAGATCGGTGACGAAACCGCCGACGGCCTGTATCACACCACCGACAACCATTTCCCGCTGTCGCATTTCGATGCGCTGCGCGCGGATTTCTCGCTGGCGCGGCTGCGGCACTACACCGGCACGCCGGTGGAACACTTCCAGCCGTTCGTGCTGTTCACCAACTACACCCGCTATGTGGATGAGTTCGTGCGCTGGGCCTGCGCGCAAATCGCCGATCCGGCTAGCCCGTACATCGCGCTCTCCAGCGCCGGCGGCACCTATATCACGCCGGAAACCAGCGCCCCGGAACAGGCGGTGTCCGATCTGGCGTGGAAAAACCACCAGATGCCGGCCTATCACCTGATTTCGCGCACCGGCCAGGGCATCACGCTGATCAACATCGGCGTCGGCCCGTCCAACGCCAAGACCATCTGCGATCACCTGGCGGTGCTGCGCCCGAGTGCCTGGCTGATGATCGGCCACTGCGGCGGCCTGCGCGAAAGCCAGAAGATCGGCGATTATGTGCTGGCCCACGCCTATCTGCGCGACGATCACGTGCTGGATGCGGTGCTACCGCCGGATATCCCGATCCCGAGCATCGCCGAGGTGCAGCGCGCCCTGTACGACGCCACCAAGATGGTCAGCGGCATGCCCGGTGAAGAGGTCAAACAGCGTTTGCGCACCGGCACTGTGGTCACCACCGACGATCGCAACTGGGAGCTGCGCTATTCCGCTTCGGCGCGGCGTTTCAACCTCAGCCGCGCGGTGGCGGTCGACATGGAGAGCGCCACCATCGCTGCCCAGGGTTACCGCTTCCGGGTGCCGTACGGCACCCTGCTGTGCGTCTCCGACAAACCGCTGCACGGTGAAATAAAACTGCCGGGCCAGGCCAACCGCTTCTACGAAGGGGCGATCTCCGAGCACCTGCAGATCGGCATCTGCGCCATCGATCTGTTGCGCGCCGAGGGCGATCGCCTGCACTCGCGCAAGCTGCGCACCTTCAACGAACCGCCGTTCCGGTAACGGTTCTCAGGCCCGCTGCGGCGGGCCGTTTTTTCCTCAACGCACCAGCGCCAGCGCGCGTTTCTCCTGGCTGCGGCCGCCGGCGATCGACAGCAACATGTCTTTGACCAGCAACGCCGGGGCGGACAACGCCTGTTGGCCCGACATACACAGCGCCAGCGGCACCGACATCGTCGGCGCATTGATGCGCGCCATCCAGGCCTTGGCCGGGCCGATCATCGCGCGCGCCACCGATTCCGGCAGCACGGTCGCCCCCAGCCCGCCGGCGATCGCGGCGCTCAGCGCGCCCGAGGATTCGATCTCCCCCACCACGTTGATCGCCAATTTACGCAGCGCCATCGCCTCTTCCAGCTGATTGCGCACCGCATCGCCCTCGCGCGGCAGGAACAGGTTCAGCCGCGCCACGTCCAGCAGTTCGACGCTGTTGCCGGGATGCGGCACCGCGCGCGTCGCCACCAGATAGAGATCTTCCCGCATCAGTGCGATGGCGTGCAGCCCGGCGGGCATCTTGGCGCCGTAGACCATCGCCATGTCCAGCGTCTGGTTAGCCACCTGCCCGGCCAGCGCCGCGCCGCTGTTTTCATGCAGGCTGAGCAGGATACCCGGCTGCTGATCGCGCAGGCTCTGCAGCAGCGGCAGCGCCAGCTGCGCCGCAGTGCTGCCCGACGCCAGCCCGAGAGACACCTGGCCGCTCATCGCCTGCCCGGCGCTGTTGACCGCGCTCTGGGCCTGCTCGCACTGGCGTAGAATGGTCTGCGCGTGGGCATAGAGAATATTGCCGGCCTCGGTCGGCTGCACCCCACGCTTGGTGCGGATCAGCAGCTGTTGCTTCAGCTCCCCTTCCAGCGTCGCCAGCTGCTGGCTGAGCGCCGGCTGGGCGATGTGCAACACCTCCGCCGCCTGGGTCAGGCTGCCGATATCGACGATTTTCACGAAGTACTTCAGACGTCTGAAATTCATAGTGCCTCCAGCGAGCCGCTAAATTGAGAATGCCGAAATCCGGTCAGGCACTGCAGCAAGATCCGGGCCAGAGTCGGTAAACGGCCAAGGAGGCGGGATATCAGGTGGTCAACGACCGTTCGCCGGGCGGCGCGTGCCACAACGCAGGGCAGACGTTGCACCAACGACAGGCAAATGCGCCGACCCGCGGGCAACTCGGCGGCGCTGCGCGCGGGATAAGCGACAAAAGCGAGAAAAAGCAGCAGGTTGGGTAATCTTGCAGCAAACGAACGCATCGGGCGTCTTCACGCTTTACAAGCCGCAACCGCCCCGCTATTATTCGCCCCGTTCACACGATTCCTCTGTAGTTCAGTCGGTAGAACGGCGGACTGTTAATCCGTATGTCACTGGTTCGAGTCCAGTCAGAGGAGCCATATTTAGAGAAGCCCGCTCAGGGAAACCCGAGCGGGCTTTTTGCCTTTCAGCCGCCGTCAAAAGCTGCGTTTCGCCACCAGCAGCAAGGCGCCGAACAGCGCCGCATATACGCCTAAGTGCGCCACAATTGGCCCGGTGACCACAAAGGTCAACATGGTGCCGACTGTTCCACTGGTCAGAATGAAACTCACCAGATTGGGTGAGGAAACACTCACTTGCTGTGAGCCGAGCGTAATCACCGTGATATAAATCGCGCTGGAAACAAAACCAGGCCCGAAGATGAAATACTTTAAGATGTGAATTTCATCGCCGCTAACAAACAGGAACATGGCCAACGTGGCTAAGGCTGCGAGCACCGGTGGCTATAACAGCATGACCGTGCAGGACATGATGCTGAGAGCCGTGGAGAAGCGCTTCGGAGTGACGCTCCCGGACAAACCGGTGCAGTGGCTGACGGACAATGGTTCGGCGTATACGACGCATGGCACGCGCAAGTTCGCCACAGAGCTGAATCTGGAAGCCTACACAACGGCAGCGAGCAGCCCACGAGTAAGGCATGGCCGAGCGGTTCGTGAAGACGATGAAGGAAGACTACATCGCGTTCATGCCAAAACCGAATGTGCGAACGGCGCTGCAGAACCTTGCTGAGGCGTTCAATCATTACAATGAAAACCATCCGCACAGCGCACTGGGATATCACTCCCCGAGAGAATACCGGCGCCTGCGGGCAATGTTAACTTAAGATACAAAAGCTGTCTGGAGATAGCGGGTCAAGATCATCTTCAGTGTTAATGCCCAGAGCGAGGAATACGGCTTTGTTAATCACGCTGCCAGCCTGACGAACCCCCACCACGATACAGTCAAGATAAACAATGGGATACCGTGCATCAAGAGACCTATTTTACCACTTTGTCACCTGTTCTTTAACTGCATCGGTGACCTTAGATATCAGCGTGGGAGACACGTCCGTATCGTACATTTCCTTGAACGTGGCGACGATTTCGCGGTGGTCATGCCTTTGGCATAGAGGGACCAAATCTGGATGTCCATCTGCGTAATACGCGTCTGGTAACTGAGGTTCAAAGGTGTTTTCACGGTCACGCGGGGTGTTCAGCTCGCTCTCGCCGTCATCACTCAGCAGCGTTTTTGACGCGTAGCCATTGCGGGTATTTGAGCCTTTTTTGGGCGCGTTTTTCTCATGTCCGAGGTGCTCGCTCAGTTCTGCATTGAGCGCCGTTTCGACGGTAAGCTTCGTCAGCATCTGGAAAAACTGGTTGAGGTCGGCTTCCGTTTTAAGGCCTTTGCCAGTTCAGCAGCCAGCGCTTTGAGTTTATTTTCGTCCATAACTGCCTGTCTCGGTTGTGGGAATGAACATATCAAAAACAGGCAGATACACAATTTAAATTACAGTCTCTATTCGCACGTCTTTGGTCGAGAAATTCTACGGCGACCGAGTTGTATTATATTTCATCTTCTTGCTCCACGCCTATACCACTATGGTTTACAGAGTTATTTTATCGCATAGCACATATAACCCTCTTCCCTTTAACACTATATCCTTTAAGCATTCAAATATAGCCAATAAATGGATGAACTCGCTTTTGTCTGACGGGATGAGAATAGCTTAAATATGAATTACCCGGTGTAGCCTCCACTGTTAAAGATGTACACAACCCTTTAACTGTCTCAAGCGTAATTTGCCATAGAAATATCGATCTCATATTAGATATCCGAGTAACCTCCATTGATGCAACGACAAAGGGATCTTTCGATTTTTTTTGGTATGTAGACACCCAGTGATTAAGCCTTTTGTTTTTCAACTCGCCATTCAAAAGATCGTAGTCGAACGTAACATAGTATTCAGTTGGATAAGCATCCGAAAGCCCATCATACATAAACATCTGAACAATATTATATGCATAGCCATTGATCCGGTTCGTTGCGTGTTTTCTCCATATTGGCATTTGCCTGCTAAGACCCCAGTCTTTTTCAATAAAACTAGCCAAATAAATAATCTTATTAGCAGACTGGAAATCGAGAATACCTTTATTATTGGTCGTGATCCACGACTCAAGGCCATAAGGTCGTGGATATGGGCAGCCGTTTTCCTGTAAAAATTCGTTACCTGATTCAGGGTGTAAAAGAGGTGGAATTGGTGATTGCCACATTGAGCGCCAGAGCAGCGTAGAAAAATTCAGAGGTGGCAGCTCAGCACGAGCAATGACTCTGCCAGCAACCGCACGGAGATGTTGTGCACTATATACAGCTAGAAGTTGATAACGTGGGTCAGATGTTAGCATAGCATAAATATCCATCACTACAGTCGTATAGTTAGATAATAGTACATGCTCTAAAATTACAATACCATAGTATATATTGTGTAACGTAACGACAGGTACAGATTCATGAATGCTCTGGCCTGTTTTTCGTTATCTTTTCAAAAACGGATGACCTGTTGGCCAGGCTGGCAAAAAGTTGCGATATATGGCAATACGTAGATATAATCATACAACATCAATGTGCTATGACATGGAGTGTTCACTTTGAAAAAATCAATGTTGCTCTTTTTTCCGCTTATTTATTCATGCAATGTATATGCAAATAAACATCTCTGTTCTGAAAAAACATCAGCCAACAACGCCTTTAACAATGCCATCTTGGCTCAAGAGTGGTCAGCTAAGAAAACGCCTAAAAAAATCAGCATGCATATAACCAGCAAGGATGACTATATCTCGGCTGATTCCCAGGTAGAGTTTGATGACTGCGGTACCCTGCTGCATTCACGCGCTAAAAAAACCGTCAGGTCACAAATTAACAAGAGTATTTTAGTGATCCAGTTCAGCAGCACGCTTGATAAAAACCATAACAACTGGGATTACAGCTCAACATTCAACATGTCTATGATTGAGAATGGCAATGCCCGCCATGAGCTGATGGCGCAAGAGATCAGCGGCACCGTGCTCACCGATGACGGTGGCCGAATCGTCCGATCGGAAGAGGCATCCGACCTGCTCATCAAGCAAAAGCACCAGTCAAGCAAGGCGGTAACAACATTTTTAGCCGATGACGCCGGGAGGCTATCCAAGGCAAAACGCATTAGTACGCTGGGCAATGACAGTGGCAACACCGTTTATAGTTATGGCGCTAAAAATCGTTTAATAAGATCAACATCAGGTACAACCACCGCAGATTTTACTTATGATAGTGACGATAGAGAGTTAGCCAGCAAAGAAGTGATGAAGTCCTTCACCACAGAAACGACCATAACCACCTGTAAAAGCTGGGATAAGTTTGGAAGATGCATTAATGCTCAGCAAAATATTTCAATTTTGATTAAAGACGTGAAGAAAAACCGGGATAACGTCTACGACCACGTTGCAGAAATAAAGTATGACTATGTTTACTAGTTTGTTATCGGGGGAATCATTTCCCCCGATAACATGCGGCGTAGCTCAAGGCGCAGAAACAATCCCGGCGGCGGCAAACCGCGCCCTCAAAAACTGCGTTTCGCTACCAGATAGGCGCCCGCCACCAGCAGCAAAGCGCCGAACAACGCCGGCAGATTCTCGCGCAGCGCCGCCGGGCCGGCGCGGTAGATGTCCACCAGCAGCCCCATGCACAGCTGGCTGGCGACCAGGATCGAGATGGTGGCCGCCGCCCCCAGTTTTTGGTACCCCAGGATACCGGCAAACACGAACAGCGATCCCAGCAGCCCCGGCAGCAGCATCCACCACCTGGCGGCGCCGGTCACTTCCGCCACCGCGCCGAGGCCGTTTTTGGCCAGCAACAACCCCACCAACAGCAGCAAACCGACGCTGGAGTTGATCACCAGCGTGATAAGGATGGTCGAGACGCTTTCGGTAATGCGCACCATCAGCAGATTCTGCACCACCAGTCCCATTCCCGCCGCGATCAGCAGCAATAGCATATTCATCGCCCTGTCTCCCGGGATCAGCGCGCCGGCGGTGCCGCCCGCTCGTCGAGCGTCAGCTGCAGGAAAGTCAGATCCAGCCATTGGCCAAATTTGGCGCCCACCTGCTCCATGCGCCCCACCTCGCGGAACCCGAGCGCCAGATGCAGCTGAATAGAGGCCTGATTGCCGGATTCGATGCCGGCCACCATCACATGCTTGCCGATCTCCCGCGCCCGTGCGATCAGGGCGATCAACAGCGCTTTGCCAATCCCTTCACCGCGATGCGCCTGATGGACATACACCGAGTGTTCTACGGTATGGCGATAGCCGTCCCAGGCGCGCCAGTCGCCGAACGACGCGTAGCCGATCGCCTCGTCCGCGCCGTTCACCGCCACCAGCACCGGGTAGCCGGCCGCCTGCCGTTCGCCGATCCACGCCGCGCGGTTGGCCGCATCCACGGTTTGTTCATTCCAGATGGCGGTGCTGTTCAACACCGCGTCGTTATAGATGGCGGCAATCGCCGCGCTATCGTTAAGCGTCGCATTTCGTATAATCATGGTTTACCCCGGCCAATTGTCCACTATAATACTACGATATGAATATTAAATTAGACAATCTAAATCAGCTGATCGGCGCACGCATTCGCATTGAACGCGAGGCGCGCCACTGGTCGCTGTCCGATCTGGCCGAGCAGGCGGGCGTTTCACGGGCGATGGTTCATAAGATCGAGCGCGGCGAGAGCAGCCCGACGGCGATGCTGCTGGGCAGGCTGGCGGGGGCATTCGGCCTCAGCATGTCCAAGCTGATCGCCCGGGCGGAAACGCAGGAAGGCCGGCTGCTGCGCCGGGAAGATCAGCCGGTCTGGGTCGATCCGGAGAGCGGCTACGTGCGGCGCCACGTGTCGCCACGCACCGATCTGCCGCTCGATCTGGTGCGTATCGAACTGCCGGCCGGCGCGACGATCCCGATGCCGGCTTCGGTGTATGCCTTCAAACGCCAGCTGATCTGGGTCTTATCCGGTGAGTTGGTCTTTCTTGAGGGTGAGGCACGCCATGACATGGCCGAGGGAGACTGCCTGGAGCTCGGCCCACCGGCGGACTGCCGCTTTGAAAACCAGAGCGACCAACCGTGCGTGTATATGGTGGCGGTGCTGAGCGCCGCCTGACGCCCCGCCCGCGCTAGCCCTGCGTCGGCCGGTTATAGCCGGCGCGGAAAAACTTCTCCGCCAGCCGGCTGTCGCCGCCGGAAAAGAACTCGCTCATCGGCTCACTGCCGAGGCCATAGGCGCGGCTCAGCTGTCCGGCTTCGAACGCCGCCCGGTTTTCGTCGCCGCAGCGCTGCGCCAAATGGTGCGCATAGCCGAGCACAAAGCCGCGCTTGTAGTCGGAGCAAAAGCGCGACAGCTCCGTCTCCGGCTTCAGGTTCTCCGCCTTTAGCCCCGCCAACAGCCCTTTGCCAAAATGGTCACCCACGCTTTCCTCCTCATCACGCCATCGCTATATAACAAAATATACAGCGAATAAGCGAACGAGAACATACTCCCTAAGTTTTACTCGCCGCATAAAAAAGGCCCGCCAAGCGGGCCTGAGGGAAAGCGGGCAATCACAGCGTGAAATTCAGCCCTTCGCTGACGGTCTTGCCCAGCGGCAGGCGGCCCGACGGCGCCTCTTTTTCCTGCAGGAAATCCGGCAGGCGGGCCTTGTCGCCCGGCTTGCCGATCGCCACCATGGCGTGCACCGCATAGTCGTCCGGCAGCTGCAGCGCCGCTTTGATCTTGTCGTGGTGAATGCCGCTCATGCAGTGGGTCAACCAGCCTTTCAGGTGCGCCTGATGCGCCAGGCTGGCCCAGGCGGCGCCGGTGTCAAACGCGTGGGTCGGGTTGTCCACCCACCGTTCGCCGTTCAAGCTGGTGGTTTTGGAGACGATCACCACCAGCGCCGAGGCGTGCTGCGCCCAGCCGCGGTTGAAGTCGATCAGGAATTCCAGGTAGTTCTCCCAGCTGTCGGAACCGTGCTTGCTGTAGGCAAAGCGCCACGGCTGAATGTTGTAGGCCGATGGCGACCAGCGCGCCGCTTCAAAAAAGCTTAGCAGCGTTTGATCGTCGATGGCGTCGTTGGCCATCGCGCGCGGCGACCAGCGTTCGATAAATTGCGCATCAATCGGGTAATCAGAGGTTCTTGGCTGGCTCATGATAGGTTCTCGCAGTGAAGTAAAAACAAAAGTTCGCTGATATTCCCACAGCTTAGGACGATAAAACTTTTATTTCGTGCCATTGCCCTGCGGCAGTTCCTGCTGCAGCCAGGCGAGAAATGCCCTGACCGGCGGATGCCGCTCGCGCCCCGGCGCGCACAGCACGCTGTAGGCGGCACCCGGTACGCGCACCTCCGGCCGGTACGCCACCAGCAGGCCGTTGTCCACCATATCGGACACCATCACCGAGCTGGCGAGCACCAGCCCCTGCCCGGCCACCGCCGCCTGCAGAGCGTAATGCTCCTCGTGATAGCTGCGCATCGCCGCATGGCGCTGCCACCAGTCTACGCCGGCGGCCCGGCACCAGTCATGCCAGCCGCTGTCGTACAGCGCCGAATCCCCCCACTTGACGGTGATCAGCACCGGGTTTTCCGGCTCGGCGGCGGCCAGCCCCGGCGCAGCGTAAACGCCAAAGCTTTCCTCCAGCCGCGCCGTCTGATGCAGCGCGGGATACTGCGCGCGGCTGTAACGCACCGCCACGTCCACGCTGGCGTCCTGCTGCAGATCGATCACCTCGGCGCAGGCCTCCAGGCGCACCAGATAGTGCGGGTACGCCTGATAGAAACGCCCCAGACGCGGCACCAGCCACAGCGCCGCGAAAGAGTGCGTGACCGAGACGCACAGCGATCCGGTGCTGGGCTGCGGCCGCAGGCCCTCAAGCGTGGCGGCGATGTCCAGCAGCGCGCCGTGCACCCCGGCAAACAGCGTTTCGCCTTTCGGCGTCAGCCGCACGCCGCGCGGCACCCGCTCGAACAGCGCAAACCCCAACTGCTGTTCCAGCGCTTTGATCTGGTGCGAAATCGCCGTCGGCGTCACCGCCAGCTCGGCCGCCGCCAGCTTGAAGCTGCACAGGCGAGCGGCGGATTCAAAGGTGCGTAATGCGTTGACGGGCAGCGTGGCGAACATGGCGAAGCCTCTTGAGATGAGTTGAGATCATCCTGGCAGAAAAGCCGTCATTTGTCGCCTGCCGGTGCTTGTTTCTAGAGTAGGACTGAATCCACTTCATACCGAGGAACATTACATGAATACAACTCATCAATCCAAACGTCTGGTGGTGCTGGTCGGCAGCCCGCGCCGCGACGGCAACAGCGCCACGCTGGCACAGGCGATCCTGGCGGGCGCCGCCGAAGCCGGCACGTCCGCCAGCCTGCATTTTCTCGATGATTATCTGAGCGGTTTCCTGAGCGATGAACGCCACACGCCGCCGCCGGCCGATCGCTACGCCGAGCTGTTCCTTGAGCACTTCCTGCCGGCTGACGGCGCGGTATTTTGCACGCCGATTTACTGGTACGGCATGTCGGCGCAAACCAAAGCCTTTTTCGATCGCTCGTTCAGCTTCTATTCCAACGCCTACCCTCAGGCGGAACAGGTGCACCAGCGCATGAGCGGCAAGCGCATCGGGCTGGCGGTGGCGTCGGAAGAAACCTACCCCGGCGCGGCGCTGGGCATCGTGCATCAGATCCAGGAGTTCAGCCGCTACACCCATTCCGCGTTCGTCGGCGTGGTGCACGGCGCCGGCAACCAGCGCGGCGAGATCGCCCGCGATCCGCGCAACCCGCTGCAGGCCGCCCGCGAACTGGGGCGCGAGTTCTTCACCCGCCCCTACTCGGATTATCAGATGGACAGCCCGCGCAGCACGCAGGTCTGGGAGGAGTAAGCGCGGCACCCGAAGGCAATTGCAAGCATAACGTTAGCATCTGTCGCAATCTGTTGCGGGCCATTGGCCCGCCGTTGCCGCACTTGTATGATACGACGCGGCGCCAGACGGTGGCCGCCGATCTCAAGCGGAAGCGAACTGCAATGTCTAAACAGTGGAAAATAGCGGCGGCCAACGCCGGTTTGCGTCTCTATACCCGCATCGCGGGCAATTTCCGGCCCGCAGCGAGCTTCGATTCGCAGCAATCCTTTGAGCGCATCGTGATTTTCTCCACCAGCGCCCTCGGCGATCTGATGTTCAATACGCCCGCCATTCGCGCACTGTGCGAACGCTACCCCGGCGCGCAAATCACGTTGGTCTCCAGCCACAAAAACCGGCAGTTGGTCGAAGGCAGCCCCTGCTTTCATGACGTGATTTACTGGGACCACAAGGCCAAAGACATGTTGGGCGTTATCCGGCGCCTGCGAAAAAATCGGCCACAGCTGGCGGTCATCCTGCACTCGAAGGCGCCTTACGACGTGCTGGTCGCCATCGCCGCCGGTTGCCAATACCTGTTCAAAGACGTTTACGGCAACAAACCGAGCGGCATGGAGCGCTGGCTGACCGGCGTCAGCCACAGCACCGGCGGCCATTTGATTCAGCGCAAGCTGGATATGGTGGGGCAACTGGGATGCCGTACCGATAATCCCGACATGTTCATCCCGATCGCTTTTCCCTCGCTGGCGAAACCGGCGGGCAAGATCCTGATCGGCTTTCAGATGGGCGCCTCCGAAACGCTGCGCCGCTGGCCGGTCGACCGCTTTGTTGAGCTGGCGCAACGGCTGCTGGCGCACTCCCCCGACTGTCAGATCGCGTTGATTGGCAGTAAGGCGGAGCGCAGCCTCGAGCGGGAATTTATGGCGGGTTTGAGCGAGGAACAGCAACAGCGGGTGGTAAGCCATATCGGCGCGACCACGTTACCGCAACTGCTGGCGACCATCGCCAATCTGCAGGTGCTGGTGACCGGCGATACCGGCCCGCTCCACCTCGCCGTGGCGTTGAAAACTGCCACCGTCAGCCTGTTCGTCACCGCTAACCCGCGCCATACCGGCCCCTATCAGGACAGCGAGCGGCATCAGGTGATGCACGTGCCGGTTGACAGCGCCGCGCTGAGTGCCGCCCAGCGCCACCAACCGCTCAGCATCATCGCGGCGGAACAGGTGCTGGAGAAAACCCTGGCGGCGTTACCGCCTGTACACGCCTGATCGGCGACCGCTTTGGCTGCGACAGCAGCAGCGCCAGCGGCAGCCAAAACAGGTACCAAAACTCCGCCGGATTGGCGATCACAAACATGCCCTGCGAACTGTAGAACACCAGCATAAACAGAAACAGGCCCGCCTCCCAGCGCCGCCCTGCGCACCAGTGTGCGATGGCGAGCCGCGCGCCATATCCCAGCAGCGCCAGCAACAACAGGAACCCCACGCAGCCGCCCTTCAGCAACGCGCCAAGGTACAGGCTGTGCGTAGTGTGATTCAGCTCGCCGGTGTAATTGAGGAAGTTAAGCTGCTTATCAAAGCCGTAGCCGAAGAACGGCGCCTGTTCAATCAGCACCAGGCTGTGGCGCCAGATGCTGATGCGAACAAAGCTCTGTTGATACAGCTCGCCAAAGCGCGTCAGCAGCATTTCGCCGATCGCGCTGTAAACGACGGCGAGAACCACAGCCAGCGCGCCGGGCAACAGAAACCACAGCCACCGTCCCGGCCGGTGTCGATAAGGCATCGCCACCACCACCGCGAGCGCCAGCGCGATCAGCGGGCCGCGGCTTTGCGTCAGCACCATGAACGCCAGCAGCGGCGGGATAAAGCACAGCGCCGCTTTTTGCCCGGTATCGCGGAAAATCATCAGGCTCAACAAAATGGCGATGGCGGCGTAACCGGCCAGATCGATCACGTTGCTCGGCCCCGGATTGCGGGCGGTGGTTTCCCGCAGATGATAAATCGACGGGGCATCGACCAGCGTCAGATACAGGCACAGCGCCGTCATGCCGGCCAGCATCGCCCACAGCAGCTGATGACGCCGCTCACCGTCGAGCAGCGTCACCAGCCAGGCGAGATAGAGCAGGATATAGGCGCTGTGGGTCAGGGCCGACGGCATGTCGCCCGGCGTCTCGCCCCACAGCGCGCTGAGGGAATAATAAAGCAAAAACATCAGCGCCAGCCCGCCGCCCCAGCGCGCCTGACGATTGGCCCACAGCTGCCGCCGCAGCGGCGGCCAGGTGAACACGGCGGCCAGCCACAGCAGCGCCGCCAAATGAAACAGGTTGTTGACGCGGGTCTGCCCGCAAAAGATCGCGCTGAAAAACGCGAAGGCTAAAAACAGCGCGCTGCCGACGCGATAACACCGCTCAGGCTTGCTGAAAGTAAACATTGCCGTCCACCTTCTCGAAGATATCGCTGCCGATAGCGCTGTGCAGGGAGAGGTTTTTTATCGCGATCTGCTGCTTTTTCATGATCGCGCCGGCGTGTCGAAAAGCGGGGATCACCAGCGACTCCACCTTGTCCGCCAGAAACGTCGGCAACCGATCCTGCTCGGTTTCGTAAAAGCGCGGTTGGTGGAAATTGTTCATGTCCAGCCCGGCGATAAACAGCTGCCTGAAGCCAAGATAGGCGATGATTTGCAGCGCCCAATAGGCCACGGTGCCGGCATCGAAAATGCCGCAGCGGATATCCTGGCTGAAGCCGAGCATGCGGCTCTCGGCGGCAAAGACCACGCCGTTTTCCCGGCAGTAGTGCTCCCACAGCGCGCCGCTGTCGATCCGGGGGCGATAAATCTTGCAGGCCGCGTCTTCGACGATCGCCAATCGGCAACCGATCGCCGCCGGGCCAAAGCGATCGAGAATGCGCGCCACGCCGTGCACGGTGGTGAACAGCGTCAGCTCAGTTCGTTGAATGACGTCGCGCACGATCTCCGGGCGGTTATCGATAAACCCCATATCCACGATGACGTAGAAGCGAAAATCCACCTGCCGATGCAGGCAATAGGCGCCGTTGACCCCGATGGCGGGCATGGCGGGAATTTTTTCGAAGCGCAGCGCCTTCACCGACGGGCCGGTAGCCGTCAGCAACGCCGGCCCCCGGCAGCTGTTGCGCAGTTCGCTCAACGTGACGATCGGCACCGTCCGGTGCTTGTACCATAAGGCGGCGATTTCACCGCCTTCGCCGCGCGCGATCTTCACGTAGGGCCAGAGGTTTTCGTTATGCCGATAAGGGCGCGCGTGGGAATAGCGGTAGATCTGCTTAAAAAAAGAGCCCATGGTGGCGATGTCCTGTCCAGAGTGCGTGACGATACCTACAGAGGCATCTTTCTGTATGCTCAGAATTTAAAAACGAGTCAGCACTGGCCAGGCCGCACAGCGAGTATCTAAATATTCGTTTAGCGAGGCAATTTTTGTAATTTGAATTATTAGTCAGCGCATCGGCAAGAAATGTGTCGAAGTGTTATTTGAATGAGGAACTGTTGCAGTGCGTAAAAATACCGTGAATGGCCGCAGCGCCGCCGCTTGGCATTGATGGAGTTTTGTTATAACGTATCAGAACTTAAGCCAAAGGAAGACGACGATGAAAATCCAGCTGTCGCTGCTGTTTCTCAGCCTGCTGGCCGGCAAGGCCGCGGCGTTTCAGTCGAAAGTGCCCGAACCGCGCCCGGAACAGGCGCGCGCGGCGGAACAAAACATCGAAAATCTGTTTTACGGCTTTCACGCCATGGACGCCCAGCCGGTGAACATCGGCAGCTGCGCGGCGGTGCCGGTAGCGGGATGCCAATGCGCGTTCTGCACCCAGCTGCGACAGGCCGGGCGTTGAGTATGATTTAAATCACCAGCAACTCATCGAGCAATGCCGGGTTACGCTCAATCAGCAGCAGAAGTTTCAGTGCCGATCCCGAGGGTATGCGGCGTTCCTGCTCCCAGCTTTGCACCAGTCCCACGCTGGCCCCCACAGCCTTGGCAAACTCCGCCTGCTTCATCCCACGGGATTTGCGCAGCAGCTTGACGTCTGGAATAGCATGACGGTGAACATGCTCGGATTTTGGCGTCATCTTACCCTTTTCGATCGCCACCATTTCGTTCATACTGCTGACCAAATCGTCGAAAAGTTCTTTTTTCATAATGCTTTAATTCCTTCGTCACGCCATTTCGCCATCGTTAATCAAGTTGTTGAACGATGGATCTCAATATCGCCTTTTCCTGTCCGGATAAATCATCCTTTTCATTTTTACGGTATATCAACAATAAATAGACTCGGCCGCTGGGCGCCGTCAGATAGTAAATCACTCTTACGCCGCCGCGTTTTCCCTTTCCGTCCAGCCCCCAGCGTATCTTTTTGCATCCGCCCGTGTGGCTGATCGTATCCCCTTCATGATGGTTCAACAGCAAATAGCTTTGGAAAGCCTGAAAGTCATCATCCTTCATCAATTCAGCCCGCTTTCGGCTGAAAACGGTCGTTTCGATAAACTCCAGATAGTCCATTATCATCGCCTCCTGCGATCGTTCCCTCCAGCCCACTCGTACAGGGTACGATAATCAAGGGTATTCACCCCAGCTCATACTGCACGATCAGCTGCCCTTTCTTCATTTTGACACCGGTGACGATCACCGCCCCCACCTCCGCCAGCGTGGCGACATGGGTGCCGCCGCAGCCGTAGGCGGGCAGTTCACCGAAACCGACCTGGCGCATCCCCTCCACCGCCTGTTGGCGGCGGGGTAAATCGGCAGCGATCAAGCGCGCCAGCTCCGCCTGCAAAAAGTCCGCTTCTACCGTCTGAGCATCCGTCCCTGGCGTAAACGTGATGCGCCCTTCCCCCGGCCAATGATGCGCCTTGACCGGCCGCCAGCCTCGGGTTTCTCCCAGCCAGCCGATCAGATGCCCGCCGGAGTGCCAGCGGGCGTGCAGGCGGCGCTGCGCTTCATCGATTTGCATCGTAACCGGCCCGAGCGGCAGCGGCGCAGCGGTAAAGTGCAGCACGGTATCCCCTTGCTGCTGCACCCGCAGCACGGCGACGCCGCCTAACGTCCCCACGTCGGACGGCTGGCCACCGCCCTGCGGGTGGAACAGCGTGGCATCGAGCTCTACGGCGTAAGCGCCCGCCTCGGCCGGCGCGCAGCTCAACACCTGCGCCTGGCCCTGTACATCGTCGCTGTAGTAATAACGTCGTTCGATCATCATTTTTCTCCTCGGTTCGAAGAGCCATTATATTCATGTCATAATCGAGGGATAATCCACCGCCATCACAATGGACCTTTGCGTCATGAGCACAAATCTTTCTTACGCCCTGCTGCCCGAAATGGCCGTTTTCGTTCAGGTGGTAGAGAGCGGCAGTTTTTCCGCCGCCGCCCGTAAACTGGGCACTTCGCCTTCCGCCGTCAGCCGCAGCGTGGCGAAGCTCGAGCAGGCGCTGGCGCTGCAGCTGTTGCACCGCACCACCCGCAAACTGCGGCTGAGCGAAAGCGGCGAAGAGGCGTTTGCGCACTGCCGCACCCTGCTGGCGGCGGCCGACGCGGTCATGGCGATCGGCGGGCGCGGCGCCGTGGAGCCCGAAGGGCTGGTCAGCGTCAGCGTGCCCAAGGCGGTGGGTCGCTTCGTGCTGCATCCGCACATGCCGGAGTTCCTGCGCCGCTACCCGAAGGTGGACGTGAGGCTGCGGCTGGAAGATCGCTACATGGATTTGATCGACGATCGGGTCGATCTGGCGCTGCGCATCACCGATCGCCCGTCGCCCGGGTTGATCGGCCGCCAGTTGATGAGAATAGACCATCTGCTGTGCGCCACGCCGCACTACCTGGCGCAGCACGGCACGCCGCAGCACCCGCACGATCTGGCGGCGCACAGCTGCATCTATCTGGGCGAAACGCCGAGCGACGCGCAATGGAAGTTCCGCCGCAGCGGCAAAACGGTGACGGTCAACGTGCGCGGCCGCTACGCCGCCAACCACACCGGCGTGCGGCTGGACGCGGTGAAACAGCATATCGGCATCGGTAGCCTGCCGTATTTTACCGCCCGCCAGGCGCTCGACGACGGCGAGATCGTGCAGGTGTTGCCGGAGTGGGATTTCCTCAGCAGCTATCACGGCGGCCTGTGGTTGCTTTACGCGCCTAACCAGTATCTGCCGCCCAAACTGCGGGTGTTTATCGACTATCTCGTCGCCTGCCTGGCGCAGGAGCCGCAGCTAAAGCGCCTTGCGTAGCGTGATGTTGATGCGGTGCGGCCCCACCAGCGAGTGGTAGCCTTCCTTGACCGGCAGGATGCCGTGAAAACAGAGCCGCGCCGGGCCGCCCCATACCACCACATCGCCGTGCGCCAAGGGGATACGCCGCGCTCGGTCGCTGCGTTGCAACCCGCCGAACTGAAACACCGCCGGCAGCCCGAGCGACACCGAGACGATCGGCGCACCGAAGTCGTGCTCGTCTTTATCCTGATGCAGCGACAGCTTGCTACCGGGATCGTAGCGGTTCATCAGGCAAGAGTCCGGCACGAAGGGGCCGAAGCCCGCCTGTTGCGCGGCTTCGTCCGCCAGCGCCATCAGGATGGGCGGAATGGCCGGCCAGCGTTTGCCGCTGCGCGCGTCGCGTTCCGAATAGCGGTAGCCGCGGCTGTCGCTGGTCCAGCCGTTGCCGCACCAGCTCATCGCCACCGACATCACGTGCCCGCCGGGCGTGGTCAAATGCCGCCACGGCACTTGGGCGACTACGCCCTGCACCGCCGCCAGCAGTTCCGGCCCGTGATCGCGCACGAAGCCGTGCATCACCACCGCGCCGGGGGCGATCTCTTCGCGCCACGGCGGCGGCAGCGCGTCTTCAAAAAGATCGATTGTCATCGCCAAAACCTGTATGAATACACAGTACTCATTGTAACCCGCCGCCGCCGATTGTCCAGCGCCCGGCAACGCCATTGTCGTTGGCGGCAAATTTCTCTACAGTAGCCGCCATAAAATCAATCACTCACCAGGAATGCGTGTGATTAAGGGCATCACTCTTTCGGTCGTCGCCTCTATCTTGTTCGGCGCGATGTATTACTTCACCTCTACCCTCACCCCGCTGAACGGCGAGCAGGTCTACGGCTGGCGCACGCTGCTGACGCTGCCGTTCCTGACGCTGTTTATGGCGCTGTCCGGCGATTGGCGCAAAGTGGGCGACACGCTGGCCTGGATCGGCCAACGGCCGCAGCGCCTGCTGGGCCTGCTGCTCACCTCGGCGCTGCTGGGGGTGCAGCTGTGGCTGTTCCTGTGGGCGCCGCTGCACGGCAAGGCGCTCGACGTGTCGCTCGGCTATTTTCTGCTGCCGCTGACCATGGTGCTGGCGGGCCGTTTGATCTACCGCGATCGGCTGTCGCTGCTGCAAAAACTGGCGGTGGCGTGCGCCATGGTGGGGGTGGGCAATGAGCTGTATCAGGCGGGCGGCGTCTCGTGGCCGACGCTGGTGGTGGCGCTGGGCTATCCGTTCTACTTTATTTTGCGGCGGCGTTTCGGCACCGACAATCTCGGCGGGCTGTGGTGCGAGCTGGCGCTGATGCTGCCGGCGGCGGCCTGGTTCGCCTTCGGCGACGGCGGCGCGGCGGCGCTGAAAATTAATGCCGAGCTGTATTGGCGCATTCCGCTGCTCGGCATCATCAGCGCCGTGGCGCTGGTGTGTTACATCCTCGCCAGCCGCCTGCTGCCGTTCAGCCTGTTCGGCCTGCTGAGCTATGTGGAACCGGTGCTGCTGGTGATCGTCGCACTGCTGCTCGGCGAAAGCATCGGCCAAAGCGAATGGCCAACCTATCTGGCGATCTGGCTGGCGGTGCTGCTGCTGGCGGCGGAAGGCGCGCAGCACCTGCTGCGCCGCCAGCGGGTCTGACTCAGGCGGCCAGCGTCGCGCCGCCGTCAATCACGATGTCCTGCATGGTAATATGGCTGGCCAAATCGGAGGCCAGGAACAACACCGCGTTGGCGATCTCATCCGGGCGGGCGATTTTGCCCAGCGGGATCCCCAGCTTGAACATCTCGGGGAAGCCGGCGATGGTGCGTTGTTGCGCGTCGTCGGTTTGCCACATGCCGCGCTGCATCGGCGTGTCGGTCGAGCCCGGCGACACCAGATTGCAGCGCACGCCGAACGGCGCCATCTCCAACCCCACACAGTGGTTCAGGCTGGTCAGCGCCGCCTTGGAGGCGCAGTAGGCCGCCATCTGCGCGCGCGGCACGTGCGCGGCGTTGGAGCCGATGCTGACGATCGCCCCGTTGCGCTGCGCCTTGAAGTGCGGCAGCACGGCGCGGAACAGGTAAAACGCCCCCGAGGCGTTGACGTTGATGCACTGATGCCAGTCATCCACGCTCAGATCTTCGGTATTGCCCATGCGCAGAATGCCGGCGGCGTTGACCAACACGTCCAGTCGCGGGTTCTCCGCCAGCTGTTGGCGGCACACCGCCTCCACCTGCTCCGGCCGGCTGATGTCCAGCGTCACGCAAGGGTAAGGCAGATCCAGGTTGGCGAACTCGCGGTCAAATCCCACCACCTCGGCGCCCTGCGTCAAAAAATGCCGGGCGATCTGCTCGCCGATGCCGCGCGCCGCGCCGGTCACCCACACGCGTTTGCCGGTGAAATCCATCTGAATGCTCATGCGCACACCGCCATCCGGGCAAGCTGCCGGGTCATGTTGTTGTTCATCGTTGTCTCCTGCGAAAGCGTATGACGCGGCGTGCACTGCGCCGCAAAGAGGCCTACAGCGCGCCGCTGTTCAGGCCGAAAGCGTTGAGCATGGTGCCCAGTTTGGCGGCGGTTTCCATCCACTCGGACTGCGGCGTCGAAGCGGCGACGATGCCCGCGCCGGCGAACAGCCGCACCCGGTTGCCGCGCAGCAGGCCGCTGCGGATGACGATCGCCCACTCGCCGTCGCCGTTGGCGTCGCACCAGCCGACGATGCCGCTGAACAGGCCGCGATCGTGCGGTTCCAGATCGGCGATCAGTTGGCGGGCGCTCTCGGTCGGGAAGCCGCACAGCGCCGGCGTCGGATGCAGCAGGCAGGCCAGCTGCATCACGTTGAGATTCGGGTTCAGCAGCTCGCCGCGAATGCGGGTGGACAGGTGCCACATGGTGCCGGTGCTGAGCAGCGACGGGCCGCTGGGCACGCTCAGGCTGGCGCACAATGGCGCCAGGTGGCGGCGAATGTCGTCGATCACCAGCTTGTGTTCGTATTTGTCTTTGGTCGAGCGCATCAGGCGCTCGCTGCCGAGGCGATCCTGCTGCGGATCGTCCTGACGGCGCGCGGAGCCCGCCAGCGGATTGGTGTGGATCTCGCCGCCCTGCTTGCGGATCAGCAGTTCCGGGCTGGCGCCGATCAGCACGCCGCCATCGGCCAGCGGCAGGGAAAAGTGATAACCGGTCGGGTTCTGCACCATCAGGTTATTGAGGATCTGGTGGCCCGCCACCGGCTGCTCCAGCTCAATGTCGAGGATGCGCGACAGCACCGCCTTGTCCAGCTTGCCCTGTTTAAAGCGGCTGACCGCTTCCGCCACCGCATGCTTGAAGCGCGGCTCGTCCGGAATGCTGGTGCAGGCGGCCAGGCGATGCGGCTGTTGCAGCATCGGGCGCGCGGCGCGGGTAAAGCTGTCGTTGGCGACAAACTGGCAGTTTTCAGGCACGTACAGGCTGGAAGGTCGGCGCGTATCGAACGGAATGGCGCCCACCACCACCGGCGTCTCCTGGCCGGCGGCTTTGGCGCGCGCCAGCGCCTGGCGGATATGCTGCGTCAGCGCGCTGCCTTCCTGCTCGCCGCCGAACGCCGGCGTCTCGATACGCTCGAACACGCCGTCGGCGGAGAGGGAACGGAATTCAGACCGGTACAAAAAGGTCGATTGTTCGGCGTACACAAACCCGGGGAAGGTTTGGTTTTCTGTCGTCAGTGTCGCCACAAGACCACTCCTTTGTTGCGCCTTACCAATGATAATGTTTATGCGAATAATTATCATTAGCTATAAAAGGAGGATAAATTACACCGGATCCCCACCGTGGGTCAATCTCCGATGAATGAATCTTTCCACCCGCCGCGGCAAATCCGATTTATGGCGCAGCAAGAAATAACACACTGTTATTATTGTATTTTAACAGAAAATAAAAGTCGTGACGTCGTCACCTTCACGCCAAAAACGCCCGTTAAACCGGCGGCCGGCGAGGCAATTTGGCGTCAGCGTCTTAAGCAACGCTAATACAAACGTCTGCCGCTGCGTATCCACGGCGACCATGCGCGCATCGAGAAAATCGAAGTAACAGCGCACCTGCGGATAAAGCGCCTTGAACAGGCTTTCTTTGGCGGAAAACGTCAGCGTCAGCAGTTCATTGAACGGCAGCGCCTCGCGCAGCAACGCCTCGCGCTCCCCCGCCGAAACGATCGCCCCCCACAGCTCCTCCGCCCGCACGTCGGAGAGCAGCGTCTCCACATCCAGCCCAACGCCGCCCAGCCCGCTCTCGCGGTGCACAGCGCACAGCGCGGTATCCGAATTATGGCTCAGCGCCCCGGCGATGCCCGGCGGCCACTGCGGCGCGCGATCTTCGCCGCGCGCCAGGATGAAATCGGCAAAACCGAGCGGCGCCAACAGTTGCCGCGCCAGAAAACGCCCGGCCAGATACTCCGCGCGGCGCTTCGGCACCGCGCGCGCCAGATGATCCGGCAGCGCAAAGCCCGCCTCGGGAAAACTCTCGTCACGATACTCCGCCAGCGCAAAATGGCAGCGCGCCACCTGGCCCGGATAGCCGTCCGGCGTGAAAAATTCGATATTGCGGATAAAAGTGGGCAACGGCGGTATCCATGATAAGCAGGCAGGCTGATGATGTTAGCCCCCGAAACGGCCTGCAACAATGACCCTGGGCAAAATAAATGGCGTTAAGGCCCGCACGGCGGCGCGTTAGCCGGGATGGGGAGAGGCCTCTCCCCCGCGGTCGGGAGAGAGGCTGGGCATTACAAGATGCCTTTCATGGTCTTCTCGAAATCGCTCCAGGCGCAGAAACCGTCTTTGTCGATCGGGCAGCCTTTCAGCGCCAGCGTTACCCGCTGCGGCGGGGTTTGCAGCGTCAGCGGCGTCGCCTTGCGCAGCTGTTCGGTGGACTGATAGACGTACTCGATCTTCAGCAATTCACGGTCGTTCTGCGCGTCGCGCCAGCGCTGGAACACCAGTTTGCCGCCGATCGGCGTTTTCTCGTATTGCTGCGGCAGCTGATACGGCTGGAACTGCATGGCCGACAACAGCGAGGCAATATTGGAATCGTGGCCGACCAGCACCGTCAGCTTCGGCGCGTCCGGTTTGCGCTCGCCGAGCAGCGCGTTGTTGATATAGGTCAGCAGCGGCTTGGCGACGTTCTGCGCCACCACCGGCGAGGTGAACAGCGAGTCCTGATAGCCGTCTTTCAGCTGCGCCAGCTGCTGCCACTGGTGCGGGGTGGCGATTTTGCCCCAGGCCACCTCTTTCATCGGGAAACCTTCGTAATACTGCAGCATAAAGGCGTCCACCAGCGAGTTGCCCACCCGCAGCGGGCCGGAGACGCCCGGCTCTTTGCCCGGCACCGCGCTCATCACGCTGGCTTCTTTGGTCAAGTCACAGTGTTTGTCGGTCTTGCAGGCGGCGGAATCCTTGTAGTCGATGATCTTCGCCAGCTGTTGGTAAGCCGCGTCCAGCTTCAGCGAGCCCAGCGCGGCGTTCATCGCCGCCAGCGCCTGCTGGTTGAAGGCCTCGCTGGTGTCGGTGATGATCGGGTTGAAGGTCGGATCCATCTCGCCCATCTTGTCCTGATGGTGCACGCTGACGTCACAGCCGGGGAACGCGCCGTTGCTGAAGAACTGCGCCGTGGCCACCGTGCGCTGCAGGCTGTTGGCGTAGACATACACGCTGCCGGCGGTCGGGCAGCCCTCTTGCGGCAACAGGCCGGTCTGTTTCAGCCAGGCGTTGAAGTAGTGCCCCATATACACTTCCAGCACCCCGCCCTTGGTGGTCAGCTGGCCGCCCGGCGTTTCCCAGGCCGGCCAGGCCTTCGGCGTAGACTGCGCCAGCACGCTGCCGTTGTTGGCCAGCGGCGCGCGCAGGTTATGGCGGCTCATGACCAGCACCTGTTCCAGCTGATAACCGCCGGCGTCTGCCAGCGCGCTCCCGGTGAATAACAAAGGCAGGCACAGCAATAACGTTTTTTTTCTCATCCGCAGAGGCTCCCGGAAAATGATTGTTTTTAAGATGTTAGCGTTTGCCCGAGTATGATGGCGGGGTTAGTGTGACAAGTGTGTGACAGGGTTCACGGGAAAGGATCGTAACCGCGGCCACCGGGCGGTGGCCGCGTGGCTTCAACTCAGTACCACAGGCTCATGATCGGCCAGCCGATCAGCAGCAGCGCGGCAATGTACACCACGCCGAGAATGCCGCCCAGGCGCCAGTAGTCTTTCGACTTCACGTAGCCGCAGCCGTAGATGATCACCCCCGGCCCGGTGGCGTACGGCGTCAGCACGCCCATGATACCGATCGACAGCACCAGCAGCATCGACAGCTGCTCCATCGGCACGCCCGGCAGCCCTTTGCCGACCGCCAGGATCACCGGCAGCATAGTGGCGGTGTGCGCCGACAGGCTGGCGAACAGGTAGTGGGCGAAGTAGAACACCAGCACCAGCGCCACCACCGTCATGTTCGGCGAGAAGCCGTCCAGGTGGGTGCTCATGGTCTGGGCGAACCAGTCGATAAAGCCGGAGCGCGTCAGGCCGTTGGCCATCACCACCAGCGTCGCCAGGTTAACCAGCGTGTTCCAGGCGCTGGAATATTTGGTGATCTCTTTCCACGACACCACGTGCAGCGCCAGCATCAGCGACACCGCCAACAGACACACCGCGGTGGCGTCCAGCATTTTGCCGCCGAACACCCACAGGCACAGGCTGAGCAGCACCAGGCCGATCAGGGTGTATTCCTTGCGCGTCAGCTTGCCCATTTCCCCCAGCGCGGTATCCGCCCAGGCGGCCACTTCGCTGCTGTGGGTCACGCCCGGTTTGTACAGGTAGTAGGAGATCAGCGGCGCGATGATCAGCAGCAGCAGGCCGACCGGCAGGAACGCCAGGAACCACTGCATCCAGCTGATGTGCACCCCGGCGATCTTGCCGACGAACTCGATGCCCAGCACGTTCGGCGCGGCGCCGGTGACGAACATCGAGGAGCTGATGCTGGTGCCGACCACCATCATCCACATCAGGTAACCGCCGATGCGGCGTGAAGAGGGATCGTTGGGGAAGGAATCGAACAGCGGCGGCAGGTTTTTCACCACCGGGAATACCGTGCCGCCGGTGCGCGCGGTGTTGGACGGCGTGAACGGCGCCAGCAGGATATCGATGATCACCACCGCATAGCCCAGCGTCAGCGTGCGCTTGCCCATGAACTTCACCAGGAACAGCGCGATGCGCCGCCCCAGCCCGGTGGCCTCGTAGCCCAGCGCGAAGATAAAGGCGCCGAACACCAGCCAGACGGTGGTGCTGGAGAAGCCCGCCAGCCCCCATTTCAGCGCCTCTTTACCGGCCTTGAAGCCCGGCTCCGCCAGCTCCTGCGCGCCGAACAGCACCCAGTTGGCGCTCAGCACGCTGACGGTCACTGCGATAAAGCTGATGGCGGTGGCCGGGATCGGCTCCAGAATCATGCCGACGATCATCGCCACGAAGATGGCGAAGTAGTGCCAGGCCTGCGGCGGCATGCCGTCGGGCACCGGTATCAATAACAGGATCGCGAGCACCGCCAGCGGCGCTATCGCTTTCCAGATCTTTTCCTGGGTTTGGGACATAGAGACTCTCCTGAAGGCTTGGTTATTATTCTTGGGCACCCAGCTGCGCCAGCAGCCAGGTCACTATCAACAGGTCGGCGCTGCCGCCGGGACTGAGGTTGCGGGCGATGCAGTCGGCATCGAAGTGCCGCAGGCGCGCCAGACCCGCCTCCCCCGCCGAGCCGCCCTGCGCCAGCAGCAATGCCGCCCGGCGCCGCAGCCAGCGCAGCCCGTGCAGGCCGCCGCGCGAGGCGACATTGGTGTCGTCGTTGTGGGCCATCAGCCACAGCAGGCTGTCCAGCAGCGCTCGCTGTTCGCCGCCGCCGGCGGCCAGCCGTCGCCGATACAGCGGCAGCGCGCCGTCAATGACCAGCCGGAAACCAGCCTCCGCCTCGCCGCGTGCGCCGCTCAGCCCGTGCGCGGCGAACAGCCGCTGGCCGGCGGTCTGCCCGGCGTTGTTGCGCCGCAGCTCGCGGTCCACCAGCCCCCGGCACATCGCCGCCACCTCGGCGCACAGCGCTTCGGCGTCGATGGCGCGGCCCTGCTGCTGCAGGCGGCCGAAGGCGGTGCACAGCAACCCGAGCGAGAACACGCTGCCCTTGTGGGTGTTAATGCCGCCGGTGGCGCGAAACATCTGGTTTTCGCAGGCCAGGCCGAGCGGCCGCAGCCGCGCCAGCTGCTGCTCTGCCGGCAAAGCCCCGTCTTCGCGCCCGCGTTGGATAAAGCGCGGCAGCCACACGCCGATGGCGCGGGCGCTGCGATAGAAGTGCCCGAGATCCATGTCGCGGTGGGCGCCGGTGTTATGGCGATCCACCAGCCCCGGCTTGGGCGTGAGGTTGACCTCCACCAGCAACGCACGGAAAGCGGCGCGGGCGAAGTCGCAGGCCGGTTCGGCACGGTGGGCAGGCAGGTTAATCGGCAGAGATCGCATCGTTGAACATCCTTTCCATTTCATGCAGCAACTGCTCGCTGCTGTGCCGCCGCTGGCGGGCGCAGATCTTGGCCGGTTGGCCGCACAGCAGGCAGCGCCGTTCCGGCAGGCCGATGTCACGGCGCGACAAAATGCGCCCCTGCGTATCCAGCACGTCGATATCCCACAGCCGGCCGATCGGGCGGCTCACCTCCAGCTGCATGGCGCAGTCCTTCACCCGCTGGGCATCGGCGCGCAGCGCGACAAACCCTTCGCAGCCGGTGGCGAGCGCCAGCGCCTCGGCCTGCGGGCTGGGCCAACCCTGTTCGGCGCACAGCCGCAGCAACGCCGCCCACCCCAGATTGAAGATGCCGCGCGTCAGCGCGCTGTCCTTCACCGGGCCGGGCACCACCAGCGTCAGCACCAGCAGCGTGCACTGGTGCTGCGCCAGCCACGCCTGCTGCCGCGCCTGGCGGCATTCGCGGCTGGTGAGCAGCGCCGGCAGGCTGACCGCACGTTCGGCGGCCAGTTGGGGATCGACGGCGGCCATCGTTTACTCCGCCACCTGATGCACCACGTCGATCACCGAGCCGTCGCGGTAGCGCACCACCGCCACCACCTTGTCGGTAAAGGCGATCGGCTGCGGTTCGCCGGTCAGTTGCAGCGCGCGGGCGCGCAGCCAATCGATGCTCACTACCTCGAGGCCGGCCTCCCGCAGGCGCTGCGCCAGCTCCGGCCGCGCCGGATTGACGGCGATGCCGTGGTCGGTCACCAGAATGTCGATGCTGGAGCCCGGCGTGACGCAGGTGGTCACCTGCTCTACCAGCGTCGGGATGCGCCCGCGCACCAATGGCGCGACGATGATCGCCAGCCGCGCGGCGGCGGCGGTGTCGCAGTGGCCGCCGGAGGCGCCGCGCAGCACGCCGTCGGAGCCGGTCAGCACGTTAACGTTGAAGCCGGTGTCGATTTCCAGCGCGCTCAGCACCACCACGTCGAGCCGATCGACCGACGCGCCCTTGGAACTGAAGTTGGCGTACTGGTTGGCGCTGATTTCGATATGGCGCGGGTTGCGCGCCAGCGAGGTCGCCGCCGCCCGATCGAAGCTCTGCACATCCAGCAGCTTGCCGATCAGCCCTTTCTCGTGCAGATCCACCATGGTCGAGGTGATGCCGCCGAGGGCGAACGCGGCGCGAATGCCGCGGGCGCGCATCTTGTCCTCCAGGAACCGGGTCACCGCCAGCGAGGCGCCGCCGGTGCCGGTTTGCAGCGAGAAGCCTTCGGTGAAGTAGCCGGAACCGGCGATCACCTCGGCGGCGCGGCGGGCGATCAGCAGCTCGCGCGGGTTCGAGGTCATGCGCGTGGCGTCGGCGCCGATCTTGTCGGCGTCGCCCACCCGCTCCAGCTGCACGATCAGATCCACCCGATCCTGCGCCAGGCTGGCGGGATGATGCGGATACGGCACCAGCTGCTCGGTCAGCAGCACCACGGTGCCCGCCGCCTCGGCGTCCACCCGCGCATAGCCGAGCGAGCCGCAGCAGGCTTCACCGCTGTAGCCGTTGGCGTTGCCGAACTCATCGCAGGCCGGCACGCCGAGGAAGGCCACGTCTATCTTCAGCTCGCCGGATTCGATCAGGTTGACCCGGCCGCCGTGCGAGTGAATTTGCACCGGCTCCGCCAGCAGGCCGCGCGAAACGGCGTCCGCCAGCGGGCCGCGCAGCCCGGAGGTGTAAATGCGGCTCACCACACCGTGGCGGATATGCTCAACCAGCGGCGCATGGCAATCGGTCAGCGAGCTGGAGGCCAGCGTCAGGTTGCGGAACCCCATCGCCGCCAGCGTCTCCATCACCTGATTGAGGGTCAAATCGCCACCGCGAAACGCATGGTGGAAGGAAATGGTCATGCCGTCCTGCAGTCCGCTGCGGCGCACCGCTTCCTGCAAGGAGTCGCACAGCTTGAGATCGCGCGGTTTGCGCGCCTGCAGGTTGGCTTTGGACACGTCCTGATAGCCCGACAGATCCGCCGGGTTGGCGAAGGTCATCAATCGTTGTTGGCGGTTCATCATGCTTCCTCCCCGTGCTGCGCCGGTTCTTCCCGTAAGCCGGACAGCGCGGCGCGCTCCAGCACCAGCCGGGCGCGTTCGATCACCGGGCTGTCGACCATTTTTCCGTTGAGCGACACCACGCCGCGCCCTTCCCGCTCCGCCGCTTCGGCGGCGTCCACCACCCGCTGCGCGTGCGCCACCTCTTTGGCGGTCGGCGCGTACAGGTTGTGCAGCAGCTCAATCTGGCGCGGGTTGATCAGCGATTTGCCGTCGAAGCCGAGCTGTTTGATCAGCGCCGCTTCCTGCAGGAAGCCGGCCTCG
Source organism: Serratia sp. Nf2 (assembly GCF_003028435.1). Taxonomy (NCBI): domain Bacteria; kingdom Pseudomonadati; phylum Pseudomonadota; class Gammaproteobacteria; order Enterobacterales; family Yersiniaceae; genus Serratia; species Serratia sp. Nf2. The sequence goes on from NZ_PYTW01000001.1 coordinate 874,369, forward strand.
TTATTGGCGTCGGAATAGACGGTGTCGAACGCCTGAATGCCGGCGGCGCGCGCCGCCTGCAGCAGCGAGCAGCGGGCGAACAGCAGCTCGATGCCCTCCGGCGAGCGCTCAGTGCGCAGGTTGCGCACGTAGTCTTCCGCCCCCAGCGCGATGCCGATCAGGCGCGGCGAAGCGTGCGCGATCGCCACCGCGTTGGTGATGCCCTGCGCCGATTCGATCGCCGCCAGCAGCCCGGTGCTGCCGACCGGCCGGCCGCAGGCCGCTTCGATGGCGGCAATCTCGCGTTCCATATCGATAACGTCCTGCGCGCTGTCGGTCTTCGGCAGGCGCACGATGTCCGCGCCGCCGCGCACCACCGCCTGCAGGTCCGCCAGGCCGTAGGCGGAGTCGAGCGCATTGACGCGCACGATGGTTTCCACCTCCTGGTACAGCGGGTGCTGCAGCGCGTGGTACACCAGCCGGCGCGCCGCGTCTTTTTCACGCAGGATCACCGAGTCTTCCAGATCGAACATCAGGGCATCGGCCTGGTAGATAAAGGCGTTACTGACCATCGCCGCGTTGGCGCCGGGAACGAACAGCATGCTGCGGCGCAGCCGGGTTTTATTCAGCGTTTTCATCTTTCGCCTCCCACGGCAGTTGGCCACCCTCGCAGGCGCGCATCAGCGCGGTTTCCAGCCGGGCGCGCAGCACGCAGTCCAGCGCGCCTTTGTCATCGACGATCACCTGCACCGGCTCCACCTCATAACGCTGCAGCACCTCCAGCAGGGTGTGGCGGATCGCCGCGCCGAACTGTTTTTCCACGCTGCTGGCGATCAACAGATCGTGCTGCGGCCCCTCGGCGGGCGCGATGCGCACCATGACATCGCTGGATTCCAGCGTGCCGGCCATTGCTTCTCGGATAATTTTCATCATTCACCTGATTGTGCGGACTCAAAAGGATGCGGGGCCGCCTTGGCCCGGCGCTGCGTTTGCAGATCCTGCAGGTAGTACAGGGTGTCCGGCGGCACCAGCGGCGCGGCGGCGTGGAAGTCCCCCGCCGCCAGCAGCTTGCGCACCCAGGAGGCGGAGATCGCCGTGCCCTGATATTGCAAACGCTCGATTTCCACCAGCGCGATCGGCGGGCTGGGCAGCGCCGGCGTTTCCAGCCAGTAGCGCATGTCGCGGTTGTATTTCGCGGTCACCGCGCAGAACGGCTCGTTGCCGACGAAGCGGTGCGTAATGCCCAGCGCGGGCGCCAGATACTGGCGGAAGATCTTCAGATCGATTTCGGTGTAACAGTCGTCGGCCACGCCCTGATCCTTGATGAAGTAACAGGGGAAGGTGGCGCGCGAGATCACGTACTGCGAGCCTTCGTGTACCGTGAGGTTGGGGATATCGGCGGTGCCGGCCAGCACCAGCCGACGGCGGTCTTCATAGCTGAAGCGCGAGGTGTTTTCCTTCACCAGAAACAGGTGCAGCCAGTCGCAGCGTTTGGCCGCCTGACGCACCAGATACTGATGCCCGCGGGTGAAGGGGTTGGCGTTCATCACGATGCTGCCGATGGTGTCACCCGGCCGGCGCTGGCTCGCCAGCTGGGCGGCGTAGCGCTTCAGGCGACACGGGCTGTTTTCCATCAGCACCACGATGCCCGGCACGGTGGCGATCGGGTAGAAACCGCACTGGCGGAACAGCGGTTCGTTCTGCACCTTGGTGTAGATAAACAGCTGGGTGTGGTGGCGCTCGTAGGCCAGGTTCACCAGCTCGGTCGCCAGCGCCAGCGCCAACCCTTCGCCGCGCATCAGCGGGCTGATGGCGACGCATTTGATAATATTGTCGGCGATGCCGCCGCAGGCGACCAATTTGTCGTGCTGGGTAACGGTAATAAATATTTCAACCGTGGTGTCGATATTCAGATCGTTACTGCGCAAGAAGGCGCTTATTTCCGAAATCGCTTTATGATCCGATCGCTTTACCCGATTAAATACGGCATCGCCTAACATAACACGCTCTCTGGGTTAACTGGCAAACAACAAATTAAATACAAAAATGCATTTTAATTAACATTAAGCAAGATAATTAAAACCTTAAAAACCATGAAGATAAACGCCAATTCGCGTTCGATAAATCAATGGTAAACAGAAAAAAAACGCCGATTATTGACCTATTTCACAAACCGATTCCGGTTAATAAGTTATTTAATGTTCTTTATTTGCTTAATTAATCTTATGGTGTTTATTATTGAGATAATCTTTATTTGGCGCCGCAATTTACTTACATTCATTTAGCATCTTGATTGCAATAGTAGGTTTCATTATGGAATGGCTGAACATCCTGATCGTTGAAGACGAAACGCCGCTGGCGGAAATGCACGCGGAGTTTATCCGCCAGAACGGCGGCTGCCGCCAGATTTGGCTGGCCGGCACCCTGGCGCAGGCGCGCGCCATGACCGAGCGCTTCAAGCCGGACCTGATCCTGCTGGACAACTTTCTGCCCGACGGCCAGGGCATCACCCTGCTGCGCGAACTGACGCTAAGCGGGTATCGCGGCGGCATCGTGTTCATCACCGCCGCCAGCGACATGGCCACCGTGGCCGAGGCGTTGCGTTACGGCGTGTTCGACTACCTGATCAAACCGCTGGCCTATGACCGGCTGAGCCAGACCCTGCAGCGCTTCAGCCAGCGCCGCGAAGCGCTGAAGGACAAAGCGCGCCTCAACCAGCGCCGCATCGACGAGATGTTCAACACCTACGCCCGCGGCGAACAGCAGGCAGCGCTGCCCGCCGGCATCGACGAGCTGACGCTGGGCAAGGTCCGCGCGCTGTTTGCCGAACCCGCCGCGCGCCACACCGCTGAAAGCGTTGCGCAAAAAATGGGGCTCAGCCGCACCACCGCGCGCCGTTATCTGGAGTTTTGCACCGCCGCGCAGCAGCTGCGCGCCGAGATCATTTACGGCAAGGTCGGCCGCCCGCAGCGGATCTACCGCGCCGGCGAACCGCATTAACGGTTATTTGATCGCCCTTGCAAGGTTGCGTGTAACCGCTTTACTTTTTATGCGCCGGTCAGCATCTTGGTGAGCATCACCTAGCCGACTGGACGATCGCCGATGCCCGCTGCGCCCCTTGCTTCCCTGACCGAGATCCTCGCCCGCCGTGACTGGCAAAACCCGGCCTGCACCCACTCCCGCCGGCTGGACGCCCACCCGCCGTTCGCCAGCTGGCGCACGCTGGAAGACGCGCGCGACGATGCCCCCAGCGCCAGCCGCAGGTCGCTGAACGGCGAGTGGCGCTTCAGCTATTTCCCGCGCCCAGAGGCGACGCCGGAAGGCTGGCTGCAGCAGGATCTGCCGGACGCCGCCCCGCTGGCGGTGCCGGGCAACTGGCAGCTCGCCGGCTACGATGCGCCGATCTATACCAACGTGCGCTACCCGTTCCCGGTCGATCCGCCGCGCGTGCCGGAAGACAACCCGACCGGCTGCTACTCGCGCACCTTCAGCGTCGATCCGGCCTGGCTGGCCGCCGGCCAGACGCGCGTCATCTTCGACGGCGTCAACTCGGCGTTCTATTTGTGGTGCAACGGCCACTGGGTCGGCTATTCGCAGGACAGCCGCCTGCCGGCGGAGTTCGATCTCAGCCCGTGGCTGCAGCCGGGAGAAAACCGGCTGGCGGTGATGGTGCTGCGCTGGTGCGACGGCAGCTATCTCGAAGATCAGGACATGTGGCGCATGAGCGGCATCTTCCGCGACGTCAGCCTGCTGCACAAACCCGCCGCGCACCTGAGCGATGTGCGCATCACCACGCCGCTGCATGACCGCTTTACCCGCGGCGAACTGGTGGTGACGGCGCGCGCCAGCCGGCCCGGCCCGCTGCAGGTGCAGGTTCAGCTGTGGCGCGATGGCGCGCGGGTGGCCGAACGCACCCAGCCACTCGGCAGCGAGATCGTGGACGAGCGTGGCGCCTATGACGATCGCGTCACGCTGCGTCTGCCGGTAGAACGCCCGGCGCTGTGGAGCGCCGAAACGCCCACGCTGTATCGCGCTACCGTCGCCCTGCTCTCACCCGAGGGGGAGATTATCGAGGTGGAGGCCTATGACGTCGGCTTCCGCCAGGTGGACATCAGCGGCGGGTTGCTGAGGCTCAACGGGCAGCCGCTGCTGATCCGCGGCGTTAACCGCCACGAGCATCATCCGCGCCACGGCCAGGTGATGGACGAGGCGACGATGCGCCACGACATCCTGCTGATGAAACAGCACAACTTCAACGCGGTGCGCTGCTCGCACTATCCCAACCACCCGCTATGGTATCGGCTGTGCGACCGCTATGGGCTGTACGTGGTAGACGAAGCCAATATCGAGACCCACGGCATGCAACCGATGAACCGCCTGGCTGACGATCCGCTGTGGCTGCCGGCGATGAGCGAGCGCGTTACCCGCATGGTGCAGCGCGATCGCAACCACCCCTGCATCATTATCTGGTCGCTGGGCAACGAGTCCGGCCACGGCGTGAACCACGACGCGCTGTACCGCTGGGTGAAAAGCCAGGATCCGACCCGCCCGGTGCAATATGAAGGCGGTGGTGCCGACACCGCCGCCACCGACATCATCTGCCCGATGTATGCGCGGGTGGATCAGGATCAGCCGTTCCCGGCGGTGCCCAAATGGGCGATCGGCAAGTGGATCGGCCTGCCGGAGGAGCAGCGGCCGCTGATCCTGTGCGAATACGCCCATGCGATGGGCAACAGCTTCGGCGGCTTTGAGCGCTACTGGCGCGCGTTCCACCACTATCCGCGCCTGCAGGGCGGCTTTGTCTGGGACTGGGTCGATCAGGCGCTGATCAAGCGCGACGCCCAGGGCGAAGAGTACTGGGCCTACGGCGGCGACTTCGGCGATACCCCCAACGATCGCCAGTTCTGCCTGAACGGGCTGGTGTCCGCGGATCGCACTCCGCACCCAGCGCTGTTCGAAGCGCAGCGGGCGCAGCAGCTGTTCCGCTTCGCCTTCGACGCCGCCGCGCTGACGCTGACCGTCACCAGCGATTACCTGTTCCGCCACACCGACAACGAGCAGCTCAACTGGCGGCTGGAGCTGGACGGCGTGGAGCGCGCCAGCGGCAGCTTCGATCTGGCGCTGCCGCCGCAGGGCAGCGCTAGCTTCACCCTGCTCGATCGCCTGCCGATGCTGCATCAGCCCGGCGAGCTGTGGTTGAACGTAGAGGTGGTACAGCCGCAGGCCACCGACTGGTCCGAAGCGCACCACCGCTGCGCCTGGGATCAGTGGCGGGTGCCGCGCGCGCTGCATCCCGTGCCGCCGCCGCCGCAGGGCGTGCCGCCCACGCTGATTGAAGACGATCGGGGGCTGACCCTGACCCACGGCGACCAGCGCTGGCGCTTCGAGCGCAGCAGCGGCCACCTGACGCAGTGGTGGCAGAATGAGCAGCCGCAGCTGCTGACGCCGCTGCGCGACGGCTTTGCGCGCGCGCCGATCGATAACGACATCGGCGTCAGCGAGGCGGACCATATCGATCCCAACGCCTGGGTCGAACGCTGGAAGCTGGCGGGCCTGTACCGGCTGGAGGAACGCTGCACGCGGCTGCAGGCCGACGCGCTGCAAAACGGCGTGCAGGTGGTGAGCGAACACCAGTTCGGCGTGGACGGACAGATTTTGCTGATCGGCCGCAAACAGTGGCTGTTCGATGCGCTGGGCGCGGTGAGCGTAAACGTGGAGGTCGAGGTGGCCGATACTCTGCCGCCGCCGGCACGCATCGGCCTGCACTGCCAACTGGCGACGGTGCAACCGCAGGTGGAATGGCTGGGCCTGGGCCCGCACGAGAACTACCCGGATCGCCGCCTGGCCGCGCAGCACGGGCGCTGGCGCCTGCCGCTGGCGGATCTGCACACGCCGTATCTTTTCCCCGGCGAGAACGGCCTGCGCTGCGACACCCGTAGCCTGCGCTACGGCGGCTGGCGCATCGACGGCCGCTTCCACTTCTCGCTCAGCCGCTACGGCCTGCAACAGCTGATGGCCTGCAGCCACCAGCATCTGCTGCAGCCGGAAGCAGGCACCTGGCTGCATCTGGACGGCTTCCACATGGGGGTGGGCGGCGACGATTCCTGGAGCCCGAGCGTGCACCGGGATGACCTGCTCACCGCCGGCGTTTACCGCTATCAGCTGCGCCTGCAGCGGGCGCCCGAGGGCTAAATCTGCCAAAAAACTCAACGGGTTGCGCATTCTGTAAGCAAACAGTCACAGAATGTGTAATCCGCCTTTGACATGCCGACGGTGCCTCGCTATTATTCGCCCCGTTCACACGATTCCTCTGTAGTTCAGTCGGTAGAACGGCGGACTGTTAATCCGTATGTCACTGGTTCGAGTCCAGTCAGAGGAGCCATATTTAGAGAAGCCCGCTCAGGGAAACCTGAGCGGGCTTTTTGCTGTTGGACGGTCATCATCGATGATCCCCGACACTCTCTACCCGAAACCGGTCAGCCATCCGTTGAACGGGTGAGTTTCTCCCATTGTTCAATTTCCTGACCTAACGCCTCGAGCTTTTGCCGCACTAAACTTAATGCGTCGCTGCCTAACAACAGATGCGTTGGCGGGTTCCGGCTCTCGATTAATGCCAGCATGGCGTGAGCCGCCTTAACCGGATCGCCGAGTTGCTTACCGCTTTTTTCCTGACGCGCCTGACGAACAGGTTCAAATAACGCGTCATAGTCAGGGAGACGGCGAGGGCTGCGCACCATTGAACGCCCGGCCCAGTCCGTTCGAAACGAGCCGGGCGCCACGGCGGTCACGTGTAGGTTGAACGGGGCAAGCTCTTTACTTAACGTTTCTGATATCCCTTCCAGTGCAAATTTGCTGCCGCAGTAATAGCTGATACCGGGCAAGGTAATGAAACTGCCCATTGAGGTGATATTGATAATGTGGCCGCGACGGCGCTGGCGCATGCCCGGCAGCACGGCTTTGATCATCGCCACCGCGCCAAACACATTGACGTCAAACTGGCGGCGCAGCTCTGCAAGCGGGGATTCTTCCAGAATGCCTTCATGGCCGTAACCGGCATTGTTCACCAGCACATCTATCGGACCGACGGCGGACTCTATCTCTCCAACCACCTCATCAATACGCTCAACGTCCGTGACATCAAGCAGATAGCCAAAAGCCCGCTGCGTATCGAGCGCGCCGAAAGCCTGCAGCGCTTCGCTGTTGCGCACCGTCCCTATAACACGATGCCCGACGGCGAGGGCTTCGCGCGCCAACGCCTGACCAAAGCCACTGCTGACGCCGGTGATTAAAATCGTTTTTGCAGATGCCATAAAAAGAACTCCCATGAACCATGAAGATTGCATGGTATTCTCTGATCTGCCGCATTTTTAGGCCGTATCTTCTCTTTTTCTTGCCTGATTTTATGAGGTGGTGGGATGTCCGACATGATTGCCCTGATGAATAGACTTGCGGTGCAAGAGGGATACAACCTCACTGCCCTACCTGATGTGCGAATTTTGCGTTCCGATCGCCCGCTTGCCAGAACGCCGGTGCTTTACGATCCGGGGATCGTGATTGTCTGCCAGGGCAGCAAACGCGGCTATTTCGGTCAACAGACCTATTTATATGATGAGCAGCACTACCTGGCGGTTTCGGTGCCGGTGCCGTTTGTGATGGAAACCGATGCGTCGACAGCACATCCGCTGCTGGCGATTTATATGCATCTGGATTTTCAGCTTTCCGCGGAACTGATGTTGCAGATTGAACAGCATGGCGCCCCGCATCCTCCCGTCGCGCCGCAAAGCATGATGTCGAGCCCCATGGACGGCGCGGTAAAAATGGCCGTTCTTCGCTTACTTGACGTCCTGACCAACCCGCTTGAGGCGGCGATCCTCGGCCCGGCGCGGGTGCGTGAACTCTACTTCCGCGTGCTGACAGGCGCACAGGGCAACGCAATGCGTGCCGCGCTGGCCTTGCAGGGCCAGTTTGGCAAAATCGGTAAAGCACTGCAGCACATCCATGCCGCTTACGCGGAGCCGTTAACGCTGACGCAGCTGGCGATGATGGCCGGCATGAGCGTGCCGACCTTTCATAGCCATTTCAAAGCGATAACGCAGATGCCGCCGATGCAGTATGTGAAATCGGTGCGCCTGCACCAGGCACGGATGCTGATGGTGCGCCAACAAATCACCGCCGCCGCCGCGAGTTACGCCGTTGGCTATGAAAGCCCATCGCAATTTAACCGCGAATTCAAGCGTCTGTTTGGCCTGCCACCGGCAGAGGAGATAAAACGCATGCAGCATCACTTCGCCGTTCCGCCCGCGCAGCCTGCCTCGGTATTTGTTTCGTCGCACTGAGGCTTATTTGGTATGGCGAAACTTTAGTTCGCTATGCGCGAAAAGCGGACGCTTCTAAAAGTAAGTATGCTGACTGATATCCGTTAGCCCAGACGTCCAGCGTCTGGTTCGGAACCTGCTCAAAATTTCGCATATTGATAGCCGCGTATCTTTCGGACTACAGTTGCGCACGCTCGGCAATTTTTTGGCGCGTATCCTCATCGAGGATTTCGCGCATTAACGTAAACAAGGGATGGGTGCTTGTGTACTCCTGACCATAGGTCAGATTGAATTCGTAATTGAAGTCTGGTGGATTAATCCCCTGGTTGTGCTGGAGGATAGTTTCGAGTTTATCGAGTGCCTTGACGACCCTGGCTTCCGGCGAGGCGGCATGCTCGTATTCTTGCCAAAGTGACAGAATTTCCTCCCGTTGCTTTTCACCAAGAGAATGTGTGAGATGCAACAGAGTGGCTTTCTCTTGTTCGCTCTTATCCGGATGCAGTTCTCGTTCTACAGCAGGAATGTCACCATGGATTGCTTCTCCCAGGTCGTGAACGAGACATATCTTAAGGATCCTGAGCATATCCATACCAGCGAGCTCGTTTTCAAAGATCATAGCCATCAGGCACAGGCGCCATGAGTGCTCGGCTGTACTTTCCGCTCTACCCGTAGATGAGTGCGCACTGCGTAGCACGCTTTTGAGTTTTTCTGCTTTCTGAAGGAAGGTCAGACGCCCTTTAATTTTCACGATATCCATGACTTGTCTCTCGTTATCCTATTTTGAATACGGAAATTCTATAGCCAGAGTGGTCCTGTATGATATGACTCGTCAACCCAGTATTGGCAGGAATTATACAAGAATTTGTAATATTAATAGGGAGGGGGTAGAGGCGGCCTTGAGCGAGGCACGTTAGCGCTAAGGTTCGCATTTAGCACGGAACGGACCGCCTGTAGCGCCGAAAGCGGACATCTAAGAATTGGTGCAGAGTAGAACATATTCATGTAATAAATAAATTTGACTGAAATAACATGATTACCGACCCGAAGGCCGGTCATTGTTAATACGGATAACGGTTACCATGCGTAGGCTTCAGGGGCTTCCCCGCCCGGTCCCGGCCAGATGGTATCCAGCCTTTTGAGCGTATCGCCTGAAAGGGACAACGTCAGGGCATTGAGATTCTGACGGAGCTGTTCAGCAGTGCGCGGGCCACTGAGCACAGCGGTAACCACGGGGTTCTGCAACAGCCAGGCCAACGCGACGTCTGACGGCGCCTCCCCCAACTCATCACACAGCGTTTCCCAGGCCTCCAGCTGCGGCCGCAAGCGATTGATCTGTGCCTGCAGCTGCGGTGTTGCCCGGCGGCCATCGGCAATTTTTTTCAGCACGCCACCTAGCATCCCCATCCCGACCGGGCTCCAGGGGATCAGGCCAATGCCGTAATGACGCAGTGCCGGAATGACTTCAAGCTCAACCGTTCGCTGGGTCAGGTTGTAAAGGCTCTGTTCCGATGCCAGCCCCAGCAGGTTGCGCGCATCAGCCGTGCACTGTGCGGTGGCAATATCCCAGCCGGCAAAGTTACTGCTGCCCACGTAGCTGATTTTACCCTCACGGATCAGCTGTTCCATGGCCTGCCAGATCTCCTCCCAGGGGGTGTTCCGGTCGATATGGTGCATCTGGTAGAGATCGATATGGTCCGTTTTCAGTCTTTTCAGGCTGGCCTCACAGGCCCGGCGAATATGGTAGGCGGACAGGTATTTGTCATTCGGGCCCGTGTCCATCGGCTGGTAAACTTTCGTGGCCAACACGATTCGGTCACGCTGGCCACTGAGCGCCAACCAGTTACCGATGATTTCTTCAGATGTCCCGTACCCCTTTGCCATATCCGGCGACTGCGGCCCGCCATAGACGTCAGCGGTATCGAAAAAGTTGATACCCGCATCCACGGCTTCATCCATGATCCTGAAGCTGGCCGGCTCATCCGTCAGCTCACCGAAATTCATGGTACCGAGACCGATGCGGCTCACCCGCAGGCCGGTACGACCCAGATGTTTATAGTTCATGTCAGATGCTCCTTAACTGAACGTGTTATTGCAGGTTCTTACGGAAAAAGTCTGTCAGTTTGTCAAAAGGGATCACGTCGGTACGATCATAGAGATCGACATGCCCTGCGCCCGGTACAACATAAAGCTCTTTAGGCTGACCGGCGCGTTTGAATGCATCCTCGCTGAACTCTTTTGAGTGAGCCCGATCGCCGGTGATAAACAACATCGGGCGCGGTGAAATGGTTTCAATATCGTTGAACGGATAGAAGTTCATAAACTTGCCGATACTGCTCAACATCGGTTTCGTCGTCAGTGCTTCTTTCTCACCCTTTGGGGTGTAACCACCGCGTTCGGTGCGGTAGAAATCAAAGAACTCACGCTGAATATCCGGCGTAGAAGCGTTCAATTTATTCACGGTGCCGGGAATATACGCGGCCTCTCCCCCTTTGAACTCAGCAAAACGCTGCTCAATGGCTGACTGGATAAAGGACTTCCGCTGTTCAAGCGTCTGCGAACGATTAAGGCCGTGACGGAACGCAGCCCCCATGTCATACATGCTGACGGTAGCGATGGCTTTCATACGCGGGTCAATCTTCGCGGCACTGATAACGAAACTTCCGCTACCACAGATACCCAGCACTCCGATTTTTTCCGGATCAACAAACGGCTGTGTACTCAGATAATCAACCGCCGCGCTGAAATCATCCGCGTAGATTTCCGGTGAAATCAGGTGCCCCGGTTTGCCTTCGCTTTCCCCCCAAAATGAAAGATCGATAGCCAGCGTGATAAAACCCTGCTCCGCCAGCTTTTGAGCATACAGCGTTGAGCTTTGTTCCTTGACAGCCCCCATTGGGTGGCCAACGACGATCGCCGGCTTTTTGGCGTTCTGATTTATCGATTTTGGGATAAACAGGTTGCCGACCACGTTCATCTGATACTGGTTTTTAAAGGTCACTTTTTGCTGCGTCACCTTATCGCTTTTATAAAAATTATCGGCTCCACCGGACATATCCGCCGCAGAGGCGGCAAATGAACTGATGAGCAGCCCCAGAACTACCGTAAATTTCTTCATGATGGTCTCCTTATAATTAAGCCAGGGTGGCGTTATCCGAATGGCAGACACCGCAGAACGCGAAATCAATCTGCGCATCATGGATGCCGCGGGCGCCATACGCTTTAACTGTCATGACATAACTCCTGGGTTTATGAATGGTCTCTGGCAGAGGTGTCTGCACGTGAGGTCAGGAAAATCAGCCCGGTCGCGATAAGCAGCATCGTGACGCTGGCCAGGAAAGTGCTCTGGTAGCCGTGGTGATCGAAAAGCAGCCCCCCTACCGTTGAACCTAGCGCAATGGATAACTGGACCATCGCCACCATCAACCCGCCGCCGGCTTCGGCATTCTGCGGAAAGGTACGCGGTACCCAAGCCCACCACCCCACCGGTGCACCGGTGGAAATCAGCCCCCACAACCCGAGCAGCACCATCACGATGGCCACCTGACTGCCAAAAGCGATCAGTGCCAACGCGGTGATGGCCATCAGCACCGGAATGGCTATCAGGGTCGAGTAGAAGCCGCGTTTCAGCACCCTGCCAATCAGCGTGGTGCCGATGAAACCCGCGACACCGATAACCAGCAGGATCAGGGTGACCACTGAAGCATCCACCTTCGTCACCGTTTCAAGGAAAGGCCGAATGTAGGTAAATAGCGTGAACTGCCCCATAAAGAAGATGCCGACGCCCAGCATGCCTAATGTGACCACTCGACGGCGAAACAGCGTGAAGACATTGCTGGCACCGGTACTCTGCCGGGTGACCTGCATGGAGGGCAGGCTGAACAACTGCCAGATAAACGCGACGATCGCGACCGGCACCAGACAAAAGAAGGCTCCGCGCCAGCCGATCACCGAACCGAGCCAACTGCCCAAAGGGGCCGCGATGACCGTGGCCAGTGCATTGCCGCTGTTAAAAATGGCCAACGCGAGCGGAACTCGGTGCACCGGAACCAAACGCATCGCCGTGGCAGCCGACATCGACCAAAATCCGCCGACCACGATGCCAATCAGGGCTCGACCGACCATATAGATCAGATAATTAGGAGCCATGGCAATGATTGCGCCGGAAACCGCCATAATGCAGGTCAGACCGAGCAGCAGGATTTTCCGGTTAAGCGTACCTGCCAGTACGGAAATAAACAGGCTGGTTACCACCGCAAATGCCCCGGAAATGGCAATCCCTTGGCCGGCCATCCCTTCGGTGACATTCAGAGTCTGCGCCATCGGCGTCAGCAGGCTGACGGGCATAAATTCGGAGGCGATCAGTGCGAAGACGCACAGTGTCATGGCAAAGACGCCGCTCCAGTGCGCGGGATGTTTTCCGCTTCCTGTGATGTTTTTTCTGTTCTCGTCTGTCTGGTTACTCATTGATGAATTTCTTTTCAGTGGTTAACACGATGTCAGCTTCCCCGCGCCCTCAGCTTTCCAAAAGGCGCTGATACGGCATAAGGGGATGGGACGGTGATAAGGGAAAAGCGCGGTGCGGAAGATGTTGCAGGTCAGTCTGCGGCCCTAATCTGTACCGCTAGCGGTCCGCGACGCTCCAGGGCTGGCAGTCCGGAATCGATTTTCCCTAGCGGGATCAGTGAACGGGCGTAAGGTCTGCCCTGGACAAAAATCGCCAGATTGCCCCACGGCGTATAGAAAGTGATATCCCCGGCTTCCGGCGTCATGCCGTCCGGTGCGTGTGCCGTGGAAAGCCTGCGTGGCAGATTGCTGATGCGCTCAATATCGGCATAGTCTTCCAGCGTCAGGCTGAGGGGAAGCAGTGACGCAAAATCCCGTCCCGTCGGCGTGTCAAAAAGGGTAGCGGTGGCGGTTTCTCCATCCACAATGATCTCAATTTTCATAAGCGTCTCCCGTGCTCCTCCTCGGTCATGGCCATCCGCCATAACGGACTGCGTGACGAAAAGCAGGCCGGCAAAGAGAGTCAGCAACAGTGACGTTCTGCGGTGGGCGTTTTGCATAAAGGTTAACGTTGACTTTTTCATTCCGTTATTGTTACCAATATGCAGCGGGTTAACTAGCTAATGAATACTTAATGCCCTTATAAGTAAAATTTATAAATAGACTGGAAATGAACATGGCCAGACGTAATCTCAACGATTTACTCTCTTTCATCACCGTGGCGCGGGAAGGCAGCTTTACACGCGCGGCCGCGCAGCTTGGTGTGACCCAGCCCGCACTGAGCCAGGCGATTTCCGGATTGGAAGAACGGATGCAAATCCGCCTGCTGACGCGAACCACGCGCAGCGTGTCAGTGACTGCTGCAGGGGAACGCCTGCTACAGTCTGTGGGCCATCGCATTGATGAGATTGAGGCCGAGTTGGACATGCTGACGGCACTGCGGGATAAGCCTGCAGGGATCGTTCGGATTACCTGCGGGCCGAACGTGCTGAAAACCACCCTGCTGCCCAAACTGACACCGCTGTTACGCGAATATCCGGATATCCAAATTGAATTCGACGCCAACCACGGGTTCCGGGACATCGTGGCGGACCGTTTTGACGCAGGTGTGCGGCTCGGAGACACCATCGACAAGGATATGATAGCCGTACCTATCGGTCCGAAAATGCGCATGGCAGCGGTGGCCGCCCCTGAATATTTCGCTCTTCATCCTGCCCCTCAAACACCACGCGATCTCACGCAACACATCTGTATCAATGAACGGATGGTGCGTTCCGGGAAAATATATGCCTGGGAATTTGAGCAGGCGAGCGGCAAGTTCAATGTCCGGGTTCAAGGACAATTAACTTTTAATACATCGGATCATGTTGTTGATGCTGCGCTGGCCGGGCTCGGGATTGCCTTTTTACCTGAAGAGGAATTTGGTTCGCATATTAGCGAGGGGCGTCTGATTCGAGTACTTGAACCCTGGTGCCTGCCATTTCCGGGTTACTATCTGTATTATCCCAGCCGTAAGCAACCGTCTCCGGCGTTTTCTCTCGTTGTTGATGCATTACGGATTAACCGAAAACTCTGATGCTGAAATTATCTGAATAATATCCCCACAAACACCAACAGGCCCGCCCCGCCCCCCCAAGCAGGCCTTTGTCCCTCCGCAATGTCTCAGCCTCGATCCCGCTCTGCAACCCGCGCCATCAACGCCCCCAACAACGCCAGATCGACCAGCAACGCCAGCGCGAAACAGCTCCCTCTCGCGCCCGGTGCAGCGTAGGTTTGAATCAGCAAAGCGGCAACCCCCACGGCCACGATGGTCACCACCGTCGTCAGCCGGCACGCCACGGCGAACACCGTTTTCTCCCCCACCGCCGTGCGGTAAGCTACGCCCTGCCCCAGGCCGCCGAGGGCGATGCCCGCCAGCAGAACCGGCCAGCCGTGGCCACCGAACAGCATCAGCAGCGTCAATAGCCATCCCGCCGCCGCCAGCAAAAAGCCATAGCGGAGCATAGCCAGCGCAGGCCGGTTCCGCAGCGGCTGCCAGCGGGCCAGCGCGGCGCCGCCGAGAAACGCCAGCGCCAATGCCGTCAGCAGCATCAGCGTTGCGCCGATGCCCAGCAGGCTTTCGGTCTTCAGCAGCAAGGCGCCCGCGGCCACCGGCACGCTGAGCGCCAAGGCGCTCGCCGCCGTTCCCGTGTGTTCCATGGCGCCCAGGGCGCCGTTGTTGATATAGAGGCTCATCGTTCACTCCCGACATGATGGAAATGATGAAATAAATTCATTTCCCTGTTCACATGTCAGTAGCCTATCTCTTGTATAATCGGTCAGACAAACTCATAGTTTTCAGCCTTAGATGAGAATAACTCAGCCATGAGAAAAACCCGTTTGCCGCCGCTGGGCGCGCTGCGCGCCTTCCACGCCGTGGCCGGCTGCCGCAGCTTCAAACTGGCCGCCGAGGCGCTGGGCGTCAGCGCGACGGCGGTCAGCCATCAGATCAAGCTGCTGGAATCGGTGTTGGAGTGCCGGGTGTGCGAGCGCAGCGCGCAGGGCGTCAGCCTGACCGAGACCGGCGAGATCCTGTATGCCGGCACCCAGCGCGCCTTTGCCGCGCTGGAGCAGTCCGTTGCCCAAATCACCCGCGCCCAGCAGCCGCCGGCGCTGACCGTCACCACCACCTCCAATTTTCTCACCCACTGGCTGGTGCCGCGCCTGGCGGATTTCAAGGCGGAGTTTCCCGCCATCGATCTTCGCCTGCACACCAGCGTCGAGCGGGTGGATCTCAACCAGCGCACCGTGGACGTCGCCATTCGCTACCGTGAAACGCCGGAAAGCGATCTGCACTGCACCCTGCTGCATGAGGACCGCTTTATCGTGGTGGCCAGCCCGGCGCTGGCGCTGGAGCGCAGCGAGGATTTGCAGCGGGTAACGCTGTTTCACGTGGCGCATCGGCAGGTGCCCGCCGACTCGCCGACCTGGGAAAACTGGCGGCGGCGCTACGGGCCGGAAGGGTTGAACGTGGAAGCCGGGCTGACCTTCAGCGATGAGACGCATGCGCTGCAGGCGGCGGTGGCCGGCCAGGGAGTGGTGATCGCCAGCCGGCTACTGGCGCGCGATTTATTGCAGCGCGGCGTGCTGGCCGCGCCGTTCGAGACGGCGTTACCCGGCGCCAACTATTATCTGGTGGCCACCGAAGAAACCGCGCATCGCCCCGATATCATTGCGCTGCGCGAGTGGCTGCTGCGGCAAATGGCGGCGGGCTAACGGCTCTCGGGGGCGATTTCCCCCAGGCGGATCGCCACGCTGATCGCCTGCGCGGTGGTGGCGGCGCCAAGGCGCTGGCGAATGCGCCGCAGGTGGTTTTCCACCGTGCGTTCAGACAGGCCGAGCATCGCGGCGATATCCGCCTGCCGCCGGCCGATGGCGGTCCAGCTCAGCACCTCGCGCTCGCGCGCCGACAACCGCCCCTCTCCCTCGCCGGCCGCCGGTGCGAACAGCCGCCGCGCCGCCTGAAAGGCCGCCGAGCCTACGAGCGACAGCGCCAGCCGCACCGGCGGCGAGGCATCGATGCGCTCGCCCCCCAGGCTGACGGCGCCCTCCAAACCGGCCGGGCCAAATATCGGGATCTGCACGCCGTGCAGGCCCGCGCCGCGCGGCGTGCGCACAATCCGGTAGCGCTCGCCCTGCTCCGCCCAGGTTTTGGTCCAGAAAAACGGCTCGCTGACCCGCAGCATATGCCGGGTCACCGGGCAGTGCCGCACGTAGGTCAACGCATCGACGGCCTCGCCGTCGCCGAACCAGTCGCCCTCGACCCAATAGATATGCTCGATCCCCGCCTCCGCCGCGGCGGAAGCGGAAAACAGCACAAAGCGATCGAAGCCGAACGGCGCGGCAAAGGCGCGAACCCGCCCCTGAATGGCGGACAGGGTTCGCTCGTGGTCCATCGCCAGCGCCGTCTGGAAAGCGCGCTGCGCGATCTCGTCGCTCATCGCGCGGCGACGTCGGCCAACAGCGTCTCCGCCGCCAGCTTGCCGAGGTTGTTGGAGGCCAGCGGGCTGTCTCCGGTCAGCAGGCGCCGATCTTTATGCACCTTGCCGGTGATGTCGGCGTTGACGATCTTCACGCCCCGCTCGCGCAGGCGTTCGCCCACCAGCCAGGGCATCGGGCCGGGGATGTAGCCGATGTCGATGTTGGCGCCGGTATCGAGCGAGTCCGGGAACACGCACATTTCATAGCCGCGATAGAGGAAATCGTCTTTGCTCTCGCCGATGCCCGCCGCCAGCAGGCCCGCCGGCCCGTGGCACAGCGAGATCACGTAGCGATCGTTGTCGTGCGCCCAGTGCAGGGTCTTTTTCACCTCTTCGCTGAACGGGATATCATTGAGCACGCCGTGGCCGCCGGGGATGAAAACGCCGAGGTAGTTGCCGCCGTCCAGATCCTTCACCACCTCCGTCAGCTTTTTCGGCTGCTTGAGTTGGCTGCGGTACTTCTCGTAGGTGGCCTTGACCGCTTCGTCTTCCTGCGGGAACGCCCACATCTCCAGCTTCACCGGATCGCCGGACGGCGTGGCGATGTCGATCTCGAAACCGGCCAGATCCAGGTGATACATCGGTAACAGCATCTCGACCGGGTGGTTGCCGGTAGAGAAGAACTTGCCGTTTTGCATCAGCAGGTAGCGCTCCTGCGAGGCGATCATCAGCACCTTCCACTTGCCGCCGCGATAGGCGTTCGGGTAGCTGGCGCCCGCGAAGTCGGTTTTGGACGAGGTGTACTGGCTGAGGGAGTAAGGCGATGGGAAGAACGCGTTGTCTTCCGCCACATCCGGGGTGGGATTACGATCGTTGGACACTGAATCAGTCATGATTATCTCCATATTCACCGTTACGTTGCCCTTTCAGCTTAAATAACCGCCGGCGGGGCCGCAATGAGGGATATCCCTCAAGCAATCTTTGCAGCCGAAACTCAGGCGAGATTGCGCAGAGCGATAATAAAGGTTTCTTCGCCGGCGCCCTGGTGTTCATAGTGGCACTTTCTTACCGGCACCCGAAAATAGCGCTCCAGGATATCTTCCCGCAGCACAGCGCTTTTAACGCCAAACAACGACTGCCGTTTTGTCATCAGTAAACACTTGTCGGAGATGCGTTCGGCGTAATTGAGGAAATGCGTATTCAGCACGATCGTCATCTGCCGCTCTTTGGCGAGGCGCCAGAGCATCTCGATCATTTTTGCCTGATTGTAAAAATCCAGGTTCGACTCCGGTTCATCAAGGATCATGACGTCAGGATCTGCCATCAGCGCCTTGGCGAAATAACACATCTGCAGTTCACCGCCGCTGATCTGATCGATGCTTTTCTGCGCCAACGGGCCGATTTCCAGGGATTGCAGCACCGCCTGCGCCCTGGCGAAATCGCGCTTTCCCGGCCGGGCAAACAGTCCGGCCTGACGAACGCAGCCGAAAGTGACAAACTCGAGTACGCCATAGGAAAAATGTGGCGCCTTCGCCTGCGGCACATAGGCCAGGCGTGCCTCTCGATTATCGACGCGGCCGATCTCGCACCAGCCGGCGCTGGGCCGACACAGGCCCGCAATATTTCTCAGCAGCGTCGTTTTGCCGGCGCCGTTCGGGCCCAGCACGCTGAGGATCTCGCCGCGCTTCAGCTCGAAGCTGACGTTGTCGAAAATGGGCTCCCGCCCTTTGAAACCAAAGGATAGCCGGCTAGCGGTGATCATATCGATTACCCATAATAAAAAGCGTGGCGAAAAGCGGCGCACCGATCAGCGCGGTCAGGATGCCGATCGGGATTTCTGCGTAGGTGGCGCCTCTGGCGATATTGTCTATCACCAGCAAAAACAACGCCCCGCTCAGCGCCGAGGCCGGGATCAGGCGGCCGTGGTTATACCCCAGCACGCTTCTCACCAGATGCGGGATCACCAAGCCGACCCATCCCACCACGCCGGCCAAGCTCACCGAGGCGGAAACCAGCAAGGAGGCGGCGATCAGCAGCAGGATCTTCAACCGGGGCGGATTCAGGCCGGCAATGCGCGCCTCGTCGTCCCCCAGCGAGAGAATGTTCATTTTCCATCTGAGCCGATAGATTGTCAGGTAACACGCCGCAAACAGCGGGATTAGCCAATAGACCTGCGCTTTCGCTACCGAAGCGAAGCTGCCCATCAGCCAGAAGACGATCGCCGGCAAGGTATCCTGCGGATCGGCGACATATTTTATGACCGAGACAAACGCGATAAACAACGACGCGATAATCATACCGGACAGGATCGTCGTCAGCGCATCCTGCCGGCGTTTCAGGCGGCAGATGCCGAGCACCAGCAGCAGGCTCACCACGCCGAAAAGAAACGACAGCATGGCACTCAGGGCAAAAGGCAAACTCAATAAAATGCCCAGCGCAGCGCCAAAGGCGGAGGCGGAAGACGTGCCCAGCACATCCGGGCTGGCCAACGCGTTTTTCAGCACCGCCTGAAAGGTCGCGCCGGCGACCGCCAACCCACCGCCCACCAGCATCACCGCCACCACCCGCGGCGCACGCAGGTTAAAAATCACCGAATAGCGGGCCTGGTTTTCCCCCGGCATGTTCCCCTGCCATAAAATCTGCACCACATCATGGGCCGACAAGGCGTAGCGGCCGGCAAACAGTGATGCGACGGCGGCCACACACAAGGCCAAAAACAGCCCCACCAGGATCGCCACATATTTTCCTCTGCCCGACATCCCCAAGCTACCCCCATTAAGTGAATGCTATTCAACCGTGGCACTAGCGCTGTGCCAGCACCTCATCCAGCAACCGGTCCGGGATGGCATAGGAGAACATCGTCTGATAATAGCGGCGCGTCTCCTCCCGCAGCGTCTTGTCGCTAATGTCTTCAGGGGCATAGCGGTTGATCATAAACAGCGGCAGCAGTGACGTTTCCGCCGACAGGCCCCCCCAGTTGTGAATGCCCACCGGCGTCGAGAAAACCTTGCCGTTTTTTACCGCCCTGAGCGTTTCCCAGGCCTGACCGGGGATCCCCCCGTGCAGCAGCGCTTTGGCGCTGCCGAAAACCACGAAAATCACATCCGGGTCCCAGGCCATGATCTGCTCCATCGAAACGTTGATGTACCTGCCGGCATCCCCTTTCACCGGCAAATCCCCGGCGACGTTGTCCATACCGGCCATTTTCAGGTAGGTGTCGCCGTAGGTATGCGGACCACTCACCTTCAGCTGCCTGCCGTCACTTTCTTCGAGATACAACGCCCTGACGTGCTGCGCATGGATGGCGGCGGCATAGGGGCGGATCTGCTTCAGGGTCTTTTCCCAGGCGTCTTTGAATTTGTGCGTGCGCGGCAGGCCGAGCGTGTCGGCGAAAGTGTTCTCCCAATACACCTGGGTGGCCATCGGCTGGTATTTTGTCTCCCCGCCGGCATCCAGATCGACGGTCATCACGCCCGCCCTTTCCAGCCGATCGTCCTGGCTTTTGCCGTAGTAATAAATAATGTCGGGCCGGAGATTCATTAACGATTCCATGTTGACCCGGTAGTCCTTATTGATGAAGGCGGAGGTGATCCTGCCGATGTCAGGCTTCATGTCCTTCAATACATGCCTATCGGCATGCATGAACGCCCAGGGCCCCACGCCGACGACGTGCCGGTAGGCCGCCTCGTTCGCCAGGATCACGCCGAAGGGGCAGTTGCCGGTGATGACGATCCGCGGATAGCTGCCGGGCAGCGTTTGCGCCGCCACGCTTTGTGGCGGTTCGGCCGCCGCCGGCTGGCCGGCGGTGGCGCAAGGCGCCGTCGGCAAGGCGAATATTGCCAGCAGAGCGGTGGCGATAAATTTCACTGTGACGCACATGGTGCCTCCTGTGCGCACGCTCGGCGGCGTGCGTCGATGGGCTGCTTTAGGCCGACGCGGCGATGCCGGCGGCCATGATGGTGATCCCGGCCACAAACACGATTGCCGTGGTGGCGACCGCGCCGCCGCCGACCAACGCGGCGGTTTTTCCTGTGGAAAGGTCTTTGCGTTGCAGGAAAGAGAGCTGCGACAGGGGAATGATTTTTCCGCTGTCGGCAACCAAGTCTTTCGGTTCAACCTTCGCCACCGTCAGCTCGCCGCCGCTGCCGTCCTTCAGACCATATTTCAACTGGTCGCCGACATAGACCGGCGGCTGCAGCAGGTAATATTGGCTATTGAGCCCCGTCTCTTTTTGTTGCAACGCCACGTCGTGGTAGGTCGTGCAGCCGGCAAGGGAAAACGCCGCCATCCCGATAACCAACGGCACTAATGGGATAAATCGCATGGGAAACCTCGTGCTTCTATTTGCTGGTTTTTAACGTAACGGCGGACTTGAAGCGCATATAGCTCACCACCAGAGAAAGGAACGAGAATGCCGCCCCCGCCATTAAACTGATATTCGTCGCTTGCGCGCCCCGCATATTGAAGAAAATCGCCACTAACGCCGAACCGACGATTTGCCCGATCAATCGGGAGCTGCCCAACAGGCCGCTGGCGATGCTGCTGTTTTCATGGGAGACCGAGGTCATGATCAGCAGGTTGTTCGGTGATTGAAACAGGCCAAAACCGATGCCGCACAGCGCCACGCGCCATACGATCGCCCCATTCGACGGATTGCTGGGCAGATTGGCCATCAGCAGCATGCCTGCCAGCAGACAGGCAAGGCCTGAGAGGGCAACAAGATTGGGATCGTACTTCTTGGCCAAATCGCCGGAAATCAGCGAAGACGCCATGGTGGCCAGCGGCCAGGCGGTCAGCAACAGACCGATATCCACCACGTTTCTTTGCAGGACATTGTGGAAATAGAAAGGCAGCGATACAAAAGCCAAAAGCTGGGTGCTGTAGGACAGCATCGACATCAGCAAAGACAATGACAGCGTCGGGTTATGCAGCATCGCGATCGGGATCAGCGCGGCGTTGGCCTTTCTTTTCTGATTGATGTACAGCAACCCGGCCAGCCCGGCGAATACCGCAAAGCTGAGCGCCGCCGCCGGCAGATGGTGGGTGGTCATGCTCATGGTGCTGAGCGAGAAAGCGATGAACAGCACAAACACCAACAGGGCGCCCCCGCGGTCGAATCCAACGCTGCGCCGCTCGCGGGGGGCCAGGAAGATCAGGCTCAGCAGCAGCGACAGGCAGGCGATGGGAACATTGATGGTAAACAGCCAGTTCCAGCTCGTTTGCGAAAGTATCGCCGAGGCGATGGACGGCCCGGCGGCGGCGGAAACCGACACCACCATCACGTTTATGCCCAGGCCGCGCCCCAGCAGCCTTTCCGGGTATATCTCCTTGATCAGCGCCGCATTGACGCTGAGCACCGCCGCCGCGCCGAAGCCCTGTATTACCCTGAATGCCGTCAGCATCGATAGCGTCGTGGACAGCGCGCAGCCCAAGGATGAAAAAGCGAACAGCACCACCCCGGCTATAAAGATCTTTTTATTGCCCACCGCGCGGCCCAGCGCCGCGAAGGGCATCAAAGAGGCAACGACGGCAAACTGGTAGGCATTAATAATCATGATGGAGGCCGATTCGGAAACGCCGAAATCTTTGGCGATCACCGGCAGCGCCACGTTGGCGATGGTACTGTCGAGCATGGCGATGACCGTGCTTAACGAGACGGCGAGAACGGCGAATATATTTAATGTCTCTTTTTCCTGGTGTTTAAAAGTCATGTTAACGCTCCAAAAACGTGAGTGGCTTCATGCCGGCGGCAAAGACCCCGTTTTTTATCCGTTTTAGTGATTACGTTATAACATATCAACTAAAGAGGAGAATAAATCTCATTTGAAATATTGGATTAAATAGTGTGTCAAAATAAGAATTAACAAATACAAAACAAATAAATATCAATACGAACATTCAATAAACAAAATAAATGCAGTATAAAAAACCAGTTGATTTAAGGAATGACATTAAAAGTAACAGCCGCTAACAGACAACCTCGCCGGCGCGTAAATTTGTTATGTTATAACAAAAACACCCTTTCCTTTTATGCTGGTTACCCTTATGGCTAAGACGGACCTTTTGAACACCCGGTTATCTCGCCGCAGAATGATGTTGGCAGGGCTGGCAACCTTGGCGCTGAACGGCGCCATTTCCCCGCTGGCTCACGCCCACGGTTTGCCGCGCCCCACACCTCACGGGGCGCGAAAAAGATTCCTGGTCATGTTGGATCCCGGTCATGGCGGCATCGACTCCGGTGCCATTGGCCACACCGGTTCACTGGAAAAACATGTCGTTCTGGAGATCGCCAGAAATGTGCGTGCACAGCTCGATCGACACGGCATCGATGCCCGCCTGACGCGCGACAGCGACGTTTTTATTCCACTTTACGATCGGGTGGAGATCGCGCACCGGCATGGCGCGGATCTTTTCATGTCCATCCACGCCGACGGTTTTACCTGCCCCAGCGCCTGCGGCGCTTCGGTTTTTGCGCTTTCCAATAAAGGTGCCAGCAGCGCGATGGCAAAATACTTATCGAACAGTGAAAACGCGGCAGACGATCTCGCCGGCCCTAACGTCATCAAGAAAGACCGCTATTTGCAGAAGATACTGTTTGATTTGGAGCAGACGGAAACGATCAAAGAAAGCCTGGCGCTGGGCTCACACCTGATTCAACATATTGCGCCCATCCATCATTTGCATGCCAAAAATACCGAACAGGCGGCCTTCGTGGTCTTAAAGTCCCCGTATATTCCTTCCGTTTTGGTGGAAACCTCTTTCATCACCAACCCTGAGGAAGAAAAGCTGCTCGGCACCCCCGCCTTTCGAAATAAAATTGCCACGGCGATCGCTCAGGGGATCGTCAGCTACTTTAAACGCGAAACGCACGCTTAAGCTTCGCCGGGGCGGCAAGCTCACGGGCTTGCCGCGCACAGGGACGGTGCCATCATGATAAAACGCAATCCTCGTTATTTTTCGGCGGGCATGCTTTTCCCCCTGCTGGCCTTGTTACCGCGCGGCGCCTTCGCCGTGTCGTTGACGGGATCGCAGCAAAACAGCCTGAATTTCTACGGCACGATTATCGCCAGACGCTACAGCGGCCACAACGAACGCGACGACGGCGACCGCAGCTACCTCTATTTCGGCCTGATAGGTAAAAAAAAGATCGCGCCGTGCTGGCGGGCCTACGCCCACTGGGAATATACCGTCAGCTTCGCCGACGCGACGCGCAACAGCACCCGGCTCGCCTATATCGGCGTGCAAAACGCCGCCCTGGGCAGCCTCGATATCGGCCGCAACTGGGGCGTGCTTTATGATGTGACCGCCCTGACCGATCGCTCTCCGCTGTTTAGAGAGATGGCCTACAACTACATCGACAACTTTATGCGCGGCCGGGCGCATAACCTGCTCACTTACCGCCAACCTTTCAGCCTGTTTCAGCGGCGCGCCGCCATCGCGCTGCAATACCAGTTCAAAGACGGCGACGAACGGCAAGCACCGGGCAAACAAAACGGCAACGGATTCGGCGCCTCGTTCCGTTATGCGCTGACGCCGACGCTCAGCCTCATCGCCGCCGCCTCGGCGTCTCAAACCACGCAGCGGCAGCAACACGCCGCCGGTTATCGCCGGCGCATCGACACGCTGGCCGAAGGGGTTCTCTATGCGTCGAAAAAAATCTATCTTGCAGCCGTATTCACCCAAAGCGACAACGCCATCAGCCCGCAACAAACCGTTAACCGCGGTTCGGCGTCAAGTTACGAAGCGCTCGCCAAATATCGGCTGACGGACCATATCCAACCCAACATCGGCTATACCCGCTTGATACAGGCCCGGGCAGGCCGGAACACGGACTTATTGAACTATGAGGAGTTGGGGGTCACCTGGTTGCTCAACAGCAATATGCAGGTGTTCATTAACTATGAATTCAATAACCTTTCGCAGCACGCGCCCGGCGTCGATACGTCAGACAAGCTCGATATGGGCATCAGCTATCATTGGTGATCCGCTCGCTCGCAGCCAATAAAAAGCCCCGCCCGGTAAGGGGCGAGGCTCGCGAGCGTTGAGTCTTTAACTGTTCACGAACGCCAGCAGATCGGCGTTGACCTGATCGGCATGGGTGGTCGGGATGCCGTGCGGCGCGCCCTTATAGGTATGGAGCGTGCCGTTTTGCACCAGCTTGGCCGACAGCACGCCGGAGTCCTGATAAGGCACCACCTGGTCGTCGTCGCCGTGGATCACCAGCACCGGAATGGCGATCTTCTTGAGATCCTCGGTGAAATCGGTCTGCGAGAAGGCGACGATGCCGTCGTAGTGCGCCTTGGCGCCGCCCATCATGCCCTGGCGCCACCAGTTCCAGATGATCGCCTCAGACGGTTTGGCGCCCGGGCGGTTATAGCCGTAGAACGGGCCGGCCGGCACGTCGTAATAGAACTGCGCCCGGTTGGCGGCCAGCTGCGCCTGGAAATCATCGAACACCGCTTTGGGGGTACCCTGCGGATTGGCGTCGGTTTTTACCATCAGCGGCGGCACCGCGCTGATCAGCACCGCTTTGGACACCTTGTCCTCGCCGTGGCGCACGATATAGCGCACCACCTCGCCGCCGCCCGTCGAGTGGCCCACGTGCATCGCGCCCTGCACGCCCAGGTGTTTTACCACCGCGGCGACGTCATCGGCGTAGTGGTCCATGTCGTGCCCTTCCGACACCTGGCTGGAGCGGCCGTGGCCGCGGCGATCGTGCGCGACGACCCGGAATCCTTTGTTCACGAAGAACAGCATCTGGGCATCCCAGTCATCGCTGGACAACGGCCAGCCGTGGTGGAAGTAGATAACCTTGCCGTTTTTGGGGCCCCAATCCTTATAGAAAATCTCGACGCCATCGCTGGTCGTTACGTAACCCATGTCGTTTCTCCCATTTACACTATGGTTAAAAAAGAAGGTATATACTGCGCGCGGCGCCGGGATCTCTGGCTCCCTCATCCCGGTTGGCCGACGATCTTGCGTTGATCGTTTAACGAGTATAGGTTTAAAGCTCACTTTAAGGTCAAACCGGGTTAGGCAAACCGCATTCCCGCTTTCACTCGGCATCAGGAGAATTCAAGTGCAGGGAGATGACATCCTCATGACGCTGGAGCAACGGCTTGCCGCCCAACGTCATGCCTTCCTGCGCGACGGCGCACCGACGATCGCTCAGCGCAAAACCGCCCTGCGCCGCCTGCGGAGCGCCATTTTGGCCGAGCGCGGCGCGCTGACGGCGGCCGTCAGCGCAGACTTCGGCCACCGCTCGCCTTACGAAACCGACATCCTGGAGATCCTGGTCACCGTGCAGGCGATCGATTATCTGCTGCGCCACCTGAAGCGCTTTATGCAGCCGGAACGCCGCCACGTCGCCCTGCCGTACCAGGCCGGGCGCGCCTATGTGCAATACCAACCTAAAGGCGTGATTGGCGTCATGGCGCCGTGGAACTACCCGTTTTCGTTGACCTTCATCCCGCTGGCCACCGCCCTGGCCGCCGGCAACCGCGTGATGCTGAAACCTTCGGAGCTCACGCCGCGCACCAGCCAACTCATCGAAACGATGCTGGCGGCGCTGTTTCCCGCCGATGAGGTCGCGGTGGTGACCGGCGGGCCGGACGTCGGGGCCGGGTTCAGCACGCTGGCGTTCGATCACCTGGTGTTCACCGGCAGCACGGCGATCGGCCGCCAGATCATGCAGGCGGCCGGTAAAAATCTGGTGCCCTTGACGCTCGAGCTGGGCGGCAAAAGCCCCGCCGTCGTGGCGCCCGGCGCGCTCACCGCCAGAACCGTTAACAGCCTGGCGTTCGGCAAGCTGTCGAACGCGGGCCAAACCTGCATCGCACCCGATTACCTGTTGATCCATCAGGACGATGTGGAAAACTTTATCGCGCTCTACGACGCGGCGGTCAAAGCGTTTTACCCCGACGGGCCGACGAGCCATGACTACGGCGCCATCATCAACGACAGGCACTACCACCGTTTGCAGGATCTGCTCACCGACGCCCAGGCGCGGGGCGCGCGGATCGTTCCGGTGGGCCACCGCCCGGACTCGGCGGCGGAACGGCCGAAAACCCTCGCCCCCACGCTGATCGTCAGCGCCCCCGACGACAGCCGAATCATGCAAGAGGAGATCTTCGGGCCGCTGCTGCCGATACGCACCTACGCCGCCTTTGATGAAGCGATCGACGTTATCAACGCCGGGCCGCGCCCGCTGGCGCTGTACTACTTTGGCCCAGGCGGCCCCCTGCAGGACAGGCTGCTGGCGCGCACCACCTCCGGCAACGTCAGCGTCAACGCCACCCTGCTGCATTTTGCCCAGGACGATCTGCCGTTCGGCGGCATCGGCCCCAGCGGCATGGGGGCCTATCACGGCATCGAAGGATTCCGGGCGCTGAGCCACGCCAAGGGCGTCTTCATCCAAAGCCGCTGGCACTTCACCGATCTGCTGCGCGCACCGTTCGGCAAGCTGGCGGACGCGGTGCTCAAGGTGATGCTGCGGCGCCGATAATGCGGCGTGCTGGCTATCGATAACACAGCCATGAATCGCCGCAAGCTATCACAGTATTCAATCATTCCTATTTTATCTCTCCGCCGCCGCTGACTAAGCTTAGCCATGAGTCGCCCTGTGCCCGTTCGCGGCCAAGGCGATGTGATTTCATTGAGTTCAGTCATTTAGCGCAACACCCGACGCAAGCCTGACCCGCATGCCTTGTTAACCGCTCCACGCCCGGCGGCTGGAGCACCTTTACG
The DNA here is from genome assembly GCF_003028435.1 of Serratia sp. Nf2. NCBI lineage: Bacteria > Pseudomonadati > Pseudomonadota > Gammaproteobacteria > Enterobacterales > Yersiniaceae > Serratia > Serratia sp. Nf2. Next base: position 901,871 of record NZ_PYTW01000001.1, read on the forward strand.
GAAGCAGAGAGCGCATCATGACAACTGAAAGCAAATGCCCGTTTTCGGGCGGCAAGCAGCCCGCACCGCAAGACGGCCCCACCAATCAGGATTGGTGGCCTAATCAGCTCAGCCTGAAACCGCTGCATCAGCACTCCCCCCTGTCCGATCCGATGGATAAAGACTTCAACTACGCCGATGCCTTCAACAGCCTCGACCTGGCGGCGGTCAAACAGGATCTGCACGCCCTGATGACCGACTCGCAGGCATGGTGGCCGGCGGACTTCGGCCACTACGGCGGCCTGTTCATCCGCATGGCCTGGCACAGCGCCGGCACCTACCGCATCGGCGACGGCCGCGGCGGCGCGGGCGAAGGCCAGCAGCGCTTCGCCCCGCTCAACAGCTGGCCGGACAACGTCAGCCTCGACAAGGCGCGCCGCCTGCTGTGGCCAATCAAACAGAAATACGGCCGCAATATCTCTTGGGCTGACCTGATTATCCTGACCGGCAACGTGGCGCTGGAATCGATGGGCTTCAAAACCTTCGGCTATGCCGGCGGCCGCGCCGACACCTGGGAGCCGGACGACGTCTACTGGGGTTCGGAGAAGATCTGGCTGGAACTGAGCGGCGGGCCAAACAGCCGTTACTCGGGCGACCGTGACCTGGAAGACCCGCTGGCGGCGGTGCAGATGGGCCTGATCTACGTCAACCCGGAAGGCCCGGACGGCAACCCCGATCCGGTGGCCGCCGCGCGCGACATCCGTGAAACCTTCGCCCGCATGGCGATGAACGACGAAGAAACCGTGGCGCTGATCGCCGGCGGCCACACCTTCGGCAAGACCCACGGCGCCGGCCCGGCGTCTAACGTCGGCGCCGATCCGGAAGCGGCCGGGCTGGAGTCGCAGGGCCTCGGCTGGCACAGCACCTTCGGCACCGGCGTCGGCAAAGACGCCATCACCAGCGGCCTGGAAGTCACCTGGACCACCACCCCAACCCAGTGGAACCACGACTTCTTCCGCCACCTGTTCGAATACGAATGGGAGCTGAGCCAAAGCCCGGCCGGCGCGCATCAGTGGGTGGCGAAAGACATCGGTGAAACCATTCCCGACGCCTTCGATCCGAACAAAAAACGCCGCCCGACCATGCTGACCACCGATCTGTCGCTGCGCTTCGATCCGGCCTACGAGAAGATTTCTCGCCGCTTCTATGAGCACCCGGAAGAGCTGGCCGACGCCTTCGCCCGCGCCTGGTTCAAGCTGACCCACCGCGATATGGGGCCACGTGCGCGCTACCTCGGCCCGGAAGTGCCGCAGGAAGAGCTGATTTGGCAGGATCCGATCCCGGCGGTCGATCATCCGCTGATCGACGAGCAGGACATCGCCGCGCTGAAAAACGCCGTGCTGGCTTCCGGCCTGCCGGTGTCGGCGCTGGTCTCCACCGCCTGGGCTTCCGCTTCGAGCTTCCGCGGTTCCGACAAACGCGGCGGTGCCAACGGTGCGCGCATTCGCCTGGCACCGCAAAAAGACTGGGCGGTCAACCAGCCTGCGCAGCTCGCCGCGACGCTGGCCAAGCTGGAGAGCATCCAACGCACCTTCAACGATGCGCAGACCGGCGGCAAGCGCGTCTCGCTGGCGGATCTGATCGTGCTGGCCGGCGCCGCGGGCGTGGAACAGGCGGCGAAGCACGCCGGTTTGGCCCTGACGGTGCCGTTCGCGCCGGGCCGGATGGACGCCTCACAGGAGCAGACCGACGTGGACTCCTTCGAAGCGATGGAGCCGCTCGCCGACGGATTCCGCAACTTCCTGAAGGGCAAATACCGCGTGCCGGCCGAAACGCTGCTGGTCGACAAGGCGCAGCTGCTGACCCTGACCGCGCCGGAAATGACGGTGCTGGTCGGCGGGCTGCGGGTGCTCGGTGCCAACGTCGGCGGCACGCAGCACGGCGTGTTCACCCAGCGGCCGCAGGCGCTGACCAACGACTTCTTCGTCAACCTGCTCGACATGGGCACCACCTGGCACCCGGTCGGTGAAGACGGCCTGTTCGAAGGGCGCGATCGCCGCAGCGGCGCGGTCAAGTGGACCGGCACCCGCGTCGATCTGGTGTTCGGTTCGCACGCGCAGCTGCGCGCGCTGGCCGAAGTCTACGGCAGCGCCGACGCGCAGGAGAAGTTCGTCCACGACTTCGTCGCCGCCTGGAACAAAGTGATGAACCTCGATCGTTTCGATCTGGCCTAACTAAGCGACAGCACAAAGCCCGCCACGGTAAGTCGGCGGGCTTTTTAATCATTGATGCATATCTTTATCGCAATCTCGTGCTAACGTTGGCTAACCGCAGCCAAGGAGATGGCATGATAAAGACATCGGACAGCGCTCACCCGCTCTTCAGCAGTTACAAAAAGACCTTTACTTACTCAGGCCGCGAAAGCCGTGGGCCTTACTCAATGCTGCTTTTGTGCCAGCACGTTTGGTTTCTGCTTTATCTCGCCGTTATCGCCAGCAAGATGAATGAGATTTCCATTTTCGCGCTTGCGGCGTTTTTGCTGCCTATGCTAGCGGCCAATGTGCGCCGTTTGCATGATGCGGGTTACTCCGGTGGTTGGTGCCTGACATGGTTCTGCTTCACACCCTATGTAATGCTGATCTTCTCGCTGTTCCTTCCCGCTAAGAACATCAATAACCCTTACGACGATCGCCCAAACCTGGCGTAAGCCCCCTCAACGGCCTGCTTCGGCGAGCCATGGCTGGCGCCGCGATATTCTCTTTACCCGCTTATTCGTATTTACTCAACAAGTCATATAAAAATTTGATGGGCAGCAATTCTTTTAATGCTGTATTTATATTTAGACGGCAATGAAGACCGTAAACTCAGCTGGCTAATGCGATATATCCTATCCAGGAGAAGACCGTTATGGATTATTATCGATTCGCCTCAACATGCGCCAAGGCGGGCCTTATTCTCATCGCCGCCCCTTAGCGGCTGCGGGCGCGGCCGCCAAAGGCGCTCACCGTTTTTATGCCAATAAAAAAAGAGGTTCTGCACCTGGGTGATATTTTCCTGGGCGCCAGACGCTCGCCCTTCTTTAATGCTTCACCCCGCGCGCTGCGCTTTTCTTTTTTATTTTTCAACCGCCGGGAAAGGTCATAGGGAATCACACTTTACTCAGGAAAATAACCGCGACCTGGAGGTCATCATGCAACATATTATCGGTATTTCTTCTCGTCGGCTGAGGATATCGGCCCTTGCGCTGCTGCTCCCGGCGATGTCCTGGGCGGCCGATACGGCGTCTCTCGCCGTGGGGCCGCAATATGACACCACCCACGTCTACGTCGAACGCGGCAAGATGGATGCCTTTGTCGACAGCATCCTGAAAACCTTCGGCGGCACCCGCACCGAACGCGTGCTGGTCAACGTCACGCCCACGCCGAGCGAAACTTACTCCCAGCTGATACTGACGCCGGCCGGCAGCTTCTCGGTGTTCGATTTCAAAACGCCGATCCCGCACCCGTTCGGCACCGAGCGCAACGGTTTCCTGGTCAGGGATATGGACGCCGCCATCCGCCAGGCCAGGGCCGCCGGCGCCGATGTGCAGGTTGCGCCTTTCGACGATCCGATCGGCCGCGACGCAGTGATCCAGTGGCCCGGCGGCGTCAACATGCAGCTCTATTGGCACACCAAGGCGCCCAACTATAAGCCGCTGCTGAGCGTGCCGGAAAACCGCCTGTATCTCTCCGCCTACCGCGTCGACGATTTCCTGAAAAGCTACCAGGCGTTCTCGCACGGCAAGGTCGTGAGCGACGAACAGGTCAGCGATACGGCGATCGGCCGCAGCGACAACGGCAAGATCCGCCAGATCGCGCTGGACTCCCACTTCGGCAAAACGCGCATTTTCGTCACCGACGGGCATCTGCCTTATCCGTTCGGCCATGAGCGCACCGGCTATGGCGTCGACGATCTGCCGGCCACGCTGGCCAAAGCGACGGCCAGCGGCGCGCAGGTACTGTGGCGCTCGACGGCGGCGGAGCGGCGCGCCTCGGCGCTGGTGCGTTTTCCCGGCGGCTACATCGCCGAAATTCACCAGACGGCTAAATAAACCCAAGGCGCGCTGCGGCGCGCTTTTTTCTTCGGATATCCATGATGAAACGCACGCTTCCCGCACTGTTGCTGTTCTCCACGCTCCCCACTCTGGCGGCGGAGCCCGCCGCGTCCCCCTGGAAAAACATCCCGTTGGGCGATGCGGCCACCCTGTCTTTCGACGGTTCACTGCGCGAGCGCTATGAATGGACGGATCAACGGGATCTGAGCGGCGGACGCGACGATACCTTCATGCAGCGCCTGCTGATTGGCGCGCGCCTCGACTACGGCGACAACTTTGGCGCCTATGTTCAGTTGGGATCGTCACTGGCCACGCCGCGCGATCGCGGGCGCAAGCCGACCGACGAAGATCATGCCTATCTTGGCCAGGGCTATATGGACTTAAAACTGCCCACCGCCTACGGCCTCGGCACCCTGCGGGTCGGCCGCCAGGAGATTGCGCTGGGTTCGCTGCACCTGATGGGCACCCGCGACGGCCCCAACGTGCGCCGCGCTTTCGACGCCGTCCGCGCCAGCTGGGCCAAGGATAAAAACCGCCTCGACGCCTTTATCGGCCACCCCGTCACCCTCAAAACCGGCAGTTTCGACGACGATACCGACAACAGCCAAAAGGTGTGGGGGCTGTACGGCACCACGCCGCTGGCCGCGCTGGCTTCCTCGCTCGATCTCTACACCTTCGGCTTTGAGGATAGCGATGCCCACTACGCGCAGCTCAGCGGGCAAGAGCGGCGCTATACCGTCGGCGCGCGCATTTTCGGCGCAGCGCAGGGATTCGACTGGGACAACGAGGCCGCCTGGCAGTTCGGCAGCGCAGAACAGCGCGACATCCGCGCCTGGTCGGCGTCGGCGCACGCCGGGTATACGGTGAGCGACTGGCGCTGGCAGCCGCGCTTTGGCGGCAAGATTGGCATCGCCAGCGGCGATAAAAACGGTCACGATGGGCAGCTCAACACCTTCAACGCCATGTACCCCAAGCTGCCCTACCTGACCGAGAACGGGCTGGTGGCGCCGGCTAACCTGATCGCCATCCATCCTTCGGTCACGATTACGCCGTGGCAAACCCTGTCCATCGATTTCAGTTGGGACGCGTTATGGCGGCAACGCCGCGAGGATGCCTTCTACCTCGGGCCGATGCGCTCGGTGAAAGGCAGTACGCAGGGCTCGCGCTTTATCGGCAATCAGTACCAGGTCGAAACCACCTGGACGCCGAGAAGCGATCTTCAGTTCAAGGTGGCCTATGTCTACTTCGACGTCGGCCACAGCCTGCAGCAGCATGCCGGGCTGAAAAACATGAATTTCGTGCTGGCGCAGGGCACCTACCGTTTTTAAGTATCAGGCAAGTTAATCGGTGTACGCGGGTGCCCTTAATAATCCCGAACTCAATAATGACGTTCGCCGGCGAGTAGCCACCTCTATACATTGCGGCAATGGCGGCCACTCGCCGCTATTCAAAGATAAAAGTTAAAGAAAAGCAAAAAGATATATCAGCCACCTAAACTTCGCGAGCCAATTACAGAGTAATATTAAATAAAGGTTTAATTCCACCTGGTTATTTAAGAACGCCTTTTACGCATATCTTATGTAAAAGATTCATATAAGAATAACTCATTAATAAAATAATTATGCCTATACTGCTTTCAGCCAACCATTGCGCGCCATTAATTCCTCACCGTGATTAATGATAAGGACATATCCCGCTTGAGTGCGATATTCAAGCCAGACCAAGGAGGCAATCTAATGATAACCCACTAATTACCCCCTATTTTCAAACCTGTGTACGAGCATATAGAGCGTTAGGTGCAATATTGTCAACGTCCAAAGGAGTTTGAGATGTCATTAGCGACCGATAAAATCTCAGATTATTTAACCGATTATGAAAGAGGCGATCACGCAGGGAGCAGCAAACCGTCATACGCCACAGAGGAGGTTTCAGATCTGTTGCTGAGGAGCCATTATTCCGCCAATGGCAAAGGCGTGACCGACCATGCGGCAGCATTAACCTACTCTTTCCCCGTGTATACCGACAGCGATAAGCCAGGATCCGCACAGCTTAACGCCGCCCAACAGGCCCAAACCAAGCTTTCATTGCAGTCCTGGTCAGACGTCGCCAACGTCACGTTTACCGAAGTCACAGGCAACGACGCGAAAAATGCAGATATAAAATTTGGTTTTTATAAAGCGGCCAGCGGGGGCAATTACACCTCTTATGAAAGTACGCAAAACGATCTCAAAAGCACCATTTGGATCAGCGGTAACAATGGCTACGACGCCTCTAACCCACAAACCAATAACTATGCCAGGGATACGCTGACCCACGAAATAGGGCATGCGCTGGGGCTCTCGCACCCAGGGAACTACGATGCTTCCAACGCGACTTACCCCACCTACACCAACTCGGCGAAATATTATGAGGACGACCATCAATATTCTTTGATGAGCTATTTTAGTGAACAAAACACCGGTGCCGACTATAAAGGCGTTTGGCCATCGGGGCCGCAGCTGGATGATATTACCGCCATACAGAAACTGTACGGCGCGAATACCACCACGCGCACCGGCGATACCACCTATGGTTTCAACTCGAATACCGACAGAGACTTTTTGAGCGTTAAGGCGTCCACGGACAAAATCGTGGCGGCTATCTGGGATGCCGGCGGCAACGACACGCTGGATTTTTCAGGCTACAGCCAGGATCAGCGCATCAACATTAACGAAGGCGCATTCTCAGATGTGGGCGGATTGAAGGCGAATATCGCCGTCGCCTACGGCGCGCAGATTGAAAACATCATCGGCGGCAGCGGCGCCGATATCTTAGTGGGCAACGCACTGAACAATACGCTCAAAGGCGGCGCAGGCAACGATATCATTTACGGTGCCGGCGGCGCCGATCAGCTCTGGGGCAATGCAGGCGCCGACACCTTCGTCTTCAGTGCAGCCGGCGACAGCCAAGCCGCCGCACCGGACTGGATCCGCGATTTCCAGACAGCAGTGGATAAAATCGATCTGTCGTGGATCAACCAGACGCTTAAAGCCGAGGGGGGCGAGTTGCACTTCGTCGATAGCTTAAGCGGCTCGCTGTATGAAGCGGCGCTGAATTATGATTCGCAGCAGAATGTGACCGATCTGGCGATCAATCTCTCCGGTCATAACCAGCCTGATTTTCTGGTTAAAATCGTTGGGCAGGTCGACGCTTCCGCCGATATTCTCGTCTAGCCAAGGCAAACTCGCAGTCCGGCGCGAACGCCGGACTGTTCATCTCTTTTCAGGCCTGCCGCTGGCGTTTTTTGCGCGGTTCCCACATCGCCAAAGCAGTAAATCGCGCAGACGAGCTCACACCGCTTCCAGCTCCGCCGCCAGGGTGGCGACCAGCTCCGCCGCCGACATCGGCCGCGCCAGGCCCACGCCCTGCCCGGCCCACAGCGACATAAACTCTCCGCGACCGGCCTTGGCCGCCGCCTGGCGAATATCGCCGGTGAGCGCATTCTGCACCGGATAAGGCGGGATCTGCGCCTCTTCCGCGCGCATCTGGCGCATGAAATCATTGACGATGCCGCGCGCCGGGCGGCCGCTGAAGGCGCGCGTCAGGCGCGTGCTGTCATCACCGGCGTTGCTCAGCGCCGCCCGCCAGGCTTCGGCGATGCCCGACTCCGGGCAGCACAGGAACGCGGTGCCCAGCTGCGCCGCCTGCGCGCCCAGCAAGCGCGCCGCCGCGATGCCGCGCCCGTTCATGATGCCGCCCGCGGCGATCACCGGGATCTTCACCGCCGCCACTACCTGCGGCAGCAGGGCCATCAGGCCGACGCAGGATTGTTCGATGTCGCCGAGGAAGGTCGGGCGGTGGCCGCCCGCCTCCGAGCCCGAGACGCAAACGAAGTCGGCGCCCGCCTCTTCCCAGGCGCGGGCTTCCGCCACCGTGGTAGCGGTGCCGATCACCCGCGAGCCGGCCTTCTTGAACTGCGAGACCGTGGCGCGCGGCAGCACGCCGAAGGTGAAACTGGCCACCGGCGGCGCCGCCTCCAGCAAGGCCGCGATCTGGTCACGGTTGTTTTCGGCGAATTGAGTGGGAATCGGCGGCTCGCTCAGCCCCAGCGCTTCGCGGAACGGCCGCAACAGGTGCTGGGCGCGCTTCAGCTCGGCGAGATCCGGGTGCTGCTCATCGAGCAGAAACAGATTGATGTTGAACGGCGCGGCGGTCTGCGCGCGGATCTGCTGCACCCGTTCGAGGATCACCGCCGGTGAAAACAGCGCCGCCGCGCACGAGCCCAGCGCCCCGGCATTGCTCACCGCTACCGCCAACGCCGGCGGCGACGCGCCGTTCATCGGCCCCTGAACGATCGGATAGCGCAGCCCAAGTTCGCGGGCAAAAGCAGAAGGTGCCGTCATCAATGTGTCTCCCTGTGCTGACTACATTCGTCTTACGGCGGCCGCGCCGCCGAACCGACCAAAAGCATAGCACCTTCTGGCCGGTGAGCCGTGCAGTTAGTGCTTCACCTGCCGCCTGTCCAGCGACAGGAAGTGATGCACCACCGGTTTCTCCGGCCCGATATGGAAGCGCAGCGCCTCCTGCTGCAGATCGGCGTCGGCGTGCGACACCCGCTGGTGCTGGCGCAGGTGCTCTGCCCAGGACTCCACCAGGAACCACTCCATGATGCATTCCGGATCGCCGGTGTGCTCGGTGATGCCCCAGGCGTAAGCGCCATCGCGGCGACGCGCGTGCTCCAGCATCAACAGCGTGCGCAAGAACTGCGGCCGATCCTGTTCGCGGATGCGGTACTCCACCTGAATCATTACCGGGCCGCGATCGTTCTCGACCGGCGTGTTGACCAACGGCTCCGGCCAATGGTTCGACGGCTGCAGATCGGCTTCGCCGGTCGGCAGACGCAGGCGGTGGAACAGCAGCCCCGCCGCCAACAGGCCGACGCCGCCGACCAGCAGCGTGGCGGCCACGCCCAGCTCCTGCGCCACCAGCCCCCACAGCAGGCTGCCCGCCGCCATCGCGCCGTTGAACACCATCAGGTAGATGGCCAGGCCGCGGCCGCGCACCCAGTTGGGCAGCACGCCCTGCGCCGCGCCGTTGAGCGTGGTCAGCGCGATAATCCAGCCGGCGCCCAGCACCAACAACAGCACCACCGCCAACCACTGCGGCGGCGCCAGCGACAGAGCCGCCATCACCACGGCGGTCAGCACCGCCGCCAGCAACACCAGCCCGTCGGCATTCAGCCGCTGACGCAGGCGCGGCAGCGCGATCGCGCCGAGGATCGCCCCGGCGCCTACCGCCCCCAGCAAAACGCCGTAAAAACCGGCGCTGCCGCCCAGCATGCGGCGCGCCACCAGCGGCAGCAGCGCCCAGACCGAGCTGGAGAAAGCGAAGAACACCGCCGCCCGCAGCAGCACCACGTGCAGCTCGCGGCTGGAACGGGCATAGCGCAGGCCGGCGCGGAAGGCGCCGAAGAAATGTTCCGACAGGCCGCTGTCCTCAACCTTCGGCCGCTTCCACCACAGCAGCGCCGCGATCACCAGCACATAGCTCATCACGTCCGCGCCGTAAGCCGCGCCGGCGCCGAAGCTGGCCAGCAGCAGGCCGCCGGCCGCCGGGCCGATGGAACGGGCGATGTTGATGCCGAGCGAGTTCAGCGCCACGGCGTTTTTCAGCTCGGTGCGCGGCACCAGCTCCGGCACGATCGCCTGCCAGGTCGGCCCCATCAGCGCCGCGCCGATGCCGCCGACGAAGGTCAGCGCCAGCAGGTATTCCACCGTCAACGCGCCGGTTTGCGACAGCAGTAACAGGCTGCCGCTGACGCAGGCCAGCAGAATTTGCACGAAGATCAGAAAGCGCCGCCGATCGAGGATGTCCGACAATACCCCGGCCGGGATCGCCAGCAGGAATACCGGCAGCGTGGCGGCGGTCTGCATCAGCGCCACCGCCGAGGGGTTGCTCGACAGATCGGTGATCAGCCACGAGCTGGCGACGTCGCGCATAAAGCTACCGACGTTGCCGAGCACCGTGGCGCCCCACAGCACCGCAAATAATGGGATTTTCAGCGGCGCGAAGCCGCCCGCCGCCGCCTTGTTTTCCGTCTGTTCAGCCATCCGTTCGCTCCTTCAAATCGTTAAATGCCACCAGCAACAGCGCGCCGGCCAGCCCGAGGTGTTCAAAAAATCCATTCATCATCTGGCCGCGTTCCGCCCCGTCGAACTGCCAGAACGGATTGGCCATCAGCGTCGCCATCAGGGTAAAACCGGCCAGCGTCAACGCGCCGAGCCAGCGATAAAAGCCGCTCAGGATCAGCGCCGACGCCGCCAGTTCCAGCAGCGTCACCAGCGCGGCGAACAGCGCCGCCGGCTGCAAACCGAAGTGGGTCATCTCGGCAACCGCGCCTTCGACGTTCAGCGCCTTGACCAACCCGCCCTGGATGTAGGCGGCGCAAATCGCGAGCAGCAGCAGCCAGCGCACCGCGGGTGCATGCAGCCGCTGCGCGCAGCGGGCGGCGATAACAGTCAGGTTCATCGCGCCCCCTTAGAACGGCGAATTCTGGATAAAGGCCAGCAGATCGGCGTTGAAGCGATCGGGATCGACCTGCGCCAAGCCGTGAGCGCCGCCGGCGTAAACGTTCAGCTCCGCCTGTTGCATAAGCTTAGCGGCTTTCAGCGCCGAGGCGCCTATCGGCACGATCTGATCGGCGTCGCCATGCACCAGCAGCGTCGGCTTGTCGATCGCCAGCAGATCGGCGGTGTAATCCACTTCTGAGAACGCGCTCACGCCGTCGTACTGCCCTTTCACGCCGCCCTGCATGGCCATCAGCCAGAAGTGGTCGATCAGCCCCGCATTGCTCTCCACCTCGTCGCAGTGGAACCCATAGAACGGCACCGCCAGATCTTTGAAGAACTGCGAGCGGTTGCCCGCCACGCCGCTGCGAATGCCGTCGAAGGCCGCCATGGGCACACCTTCCGGGTTGGCCGGCGTTTGCAGCATCAGCGGCGGCACGGCGCCCACCAGCACCACCTTCGCCACCCGATCGCTGCCGTGACGGCCGATGTAGCGTGCCACTTCACCGCCGCCGATGGCGTGGCCGACCAGGATCAGATCGCGCAGATCCAGCGTTTCAATCAGCAGAGCCAGATCGTCGGCGTATTGGTTGATATCGTTGCCGTGCCAGGCCTGATCCGAACGGCCGTGGCCGCGGCGATCGTGGGCGATCACCCGGAATCCGCTCTGGCCGAAAAACAGCAGCTGGTTGTCCCAGGCGTCGGCGGACAGCGGCCAACCATGGGAGAACAGGATCGGCTGGCCGCGGCCCCAATCCTTATAGAAAATGCGTGCGCCATCGGGCGCGGTGAGGATGCTCATGACGTGTTCCCCGCTCGGTATTGAATTGGATTTTGTACCGGGTAACAGTACGGCAGGCGCAAAGGCAGTGATAACGGAATAATTTTCGCATGATCGCGAGTTTTTTTGCTGAAGAGGCCGGCGTCGCCGCCGGCGTTAAACGTCAGATGTTTTCCAGATCGATGCCGCGCGTTTTCGGGCCGAACAGCCCAATCACCAGCATCACGATCAGCATGCTGGCGACGATAAACGCGATCACCCCCAGCGAGCCGCCGTACTGCAAGATAATGCCGATGATGATGCTGCTGAACACCGTCGACAGCCGGCTGAAGGAGTAGCAGAAACCGACGGCGCGGGCGCGGATGTGGGTCGGGAAGATCTCGGATTGATACGAGTGGTAGCTGTAGGTCAGCCAGGCGTTGGACCAGGTGATGAAGAAGCCGCACAGGATCAGCCACAGCGGGTTGTTCTGCAGCGCGAACAGCGAACCGAAGATCACCGTCACCAGGCACGACAACACGATCTGCCACTTGTTCTCCATCTTGTCGGCGTAGAAGCTGCACAGCAGCGAGCCCAGCGGGTAGGCCAGCGTGATGAAGAAAGCGTACAGCAGGCTGTGGGTGACCGAAGCGCCCTTGCCCGACAGTAGCGCCGGCAGCCAGTTGCCGAAGCCGAAGAAGCCGATGGCCTGAAAGAAGTTCATCACTACCAGCATCAGCGTGCGATCGCGGTACTGCGGCGCCCAGATATCGCGAAAGCGGCCGCGCGGCGGCGCCCCCTCGGCATCATCCACCGGGCGCGACGGGAAGTCCGCGGCCGCCACGCCGCAGCGCCGCTCCATATCCCGCATCACCTGCCGGGCCTGCGCATAGCGCCGCTGCTGCACCAGCCAGCGCGGCGACTCCGGTAGCCCCTTGCGCACCAGCCAGATCACCAGCGAGGCCAGCGCGCCGGCGATCACCACGTAGCGCCATCCGCTCAGGCCCCAAATCGTCTGCGGCACCAACCACCAGGACATCAGCGCCACCGCCGGCACCGACAGGAACTGCACGAAGAACGCGAAGGCGAAAGCCCGGGTGCGCAGATGCGCGGGCACCCACTCCGTCAGGTAAGTATCGATGGTCACCAGCTCAATGCCGAGCCCGACGCCCACCAGAAAGCGCAGAAAGATCACCCATTCCGCCTGCTGTTGAAACGCCAGCAGCAGCGAGAAGACGCCATACCAGATCAGGGCGAACATGAAGGTGGCGCGGCGGCCGAAGCGATCGGCGTACGGGCTCAGCAAGCTGGCGCCGACGAACAGGCCAAGAAAGGTGGCGGAGGCGAAGGCCGCCTGGTCCGACACGCCGAAGACGCCCTGTGCGCCGGTGTGGAAAATGCCGTCGGCGATAAGGCCGGTGCTGATATAGCCGGTCTGGAACAGATCGTAGAGTTCGAAAAAGCCGCCCAGCGACAGCAGAATGATAAAGCGCCACAGACCGGCCGACGCGGGCAAGGCGTCGATTCTGGCCGCCAAATCCCGCGCATGGATCGGCGACGCCGCTACAGAGTCACTCACCGTTAACCTCGCATTAACATTTTTGATGACTTTCTATGCTAGCGAAGCGGCGTCGGAGTTAAATTTTTAATTAGCAGACTATGAAAAAAAGTTAAGCATAAAACGCTGCAGCAGCCTGTTTTATAGCAGGAAAATGCAACGCGGGATGCCGCAGCGGCATCCCGAATCGGCGGCTTAACGGCTGGGGTGCTGCTGCAGCCGTTCGCTGCGGTAGACGCTCAGCAGGCACCAACCGAGGGCGATCAGCGCCAGCGGCGCGGCGACGAAGCCGATGTTGCCCATCCCAAGATGCAGGCTCACCTGGTTGCCCAGCAGCGCACCGCTGCCGATGCCGAAGTTGTACAGGCCGGAGAAGATCGCCATCGCCACGTCGGTGGCGTCCGGCGCCAGGCTCAGCACTTTGGCCTGCATCGACAGGCCGATGGCCATGATCGCCATGCCCCAGAAGATGCACAGCACCGTCAGGTGGCTTTCGCTGCCGGCGGCCGGCAGCAGCAGCAGCAGGCTCAAGGCCAGCAGCGCGATGGCGCCGATAAAGAAGCCGGAAGGAAAACGTTCGCTGTAACGGCTGAACAGCAGGCTGCCAACGATGCCGGCGGCGCCGAATAACAGCAGCATCAGCGTGGTGAAGTTCTCCGACAGCCCGGCCACGGTCTGGATAAACGGCTCGATATAGCTGTAGGCGGTGAAGTGCGCCGTCACCACGATGACGGTCAGCATGTACAGCGCCAGCAGCGCCGGGCGTTTGAACAGCAGCGGCACGCTGGCCAGCGAACCGGAGTGCTCGCTTTTCAGCACCGGCAGCAGGCGCCACAGCAACACCAGCGCCAGGGTGGCGCACACCGCGATGCCGATAAAGGTCATGCGCCAGCCGAGCAGCTGCCCCACCACCCGCCCGAGCGGCAACCCGAGCACCATCGCCAGCGCGGTGCCGCCCGCCAGCAGGCTCAGCGCCTGGGCTTTCTTGCCCGGCGGCGCCACGCGGATCGCCAGCGAGGCGGTGATCGACCAGAACACCGAGTGCGCCAGCGCCACGCCGGCGCGCGAAATGACCAGCGTGGTGAAGTTCCAGGCCACGGCGGTCAGCACGTGGCTGGCGATAAACAGCATGAACACGCCGATCAGCAGCTTGCGGCGCTCGATTTTGCTGGTCAGCAGCATGCACGCCAATGAGGCGGCGGCGACGATCCAGGCGTAGATGGTGATGATCAGGCCGACCTGTTCGGTTTGCATCGAGAAGCTGGCAGCAATGTCGCTCAGCAGACCAACCGGAATAAATTCGGTGGTGTTGAAGATAAAGGCCGAGACGGCGAGGATAACCACGCGCAACCAGGCGGTTGAGCGCGAAACGGCAGCGTGTTCCATGGTAAACAAAATCCGGACAGGTGCGGGCAAGTCGCGATATTTTAACCAACCGGCCCGCTAAATGCGATACGCGTCACACTTTAATTGTGTGGTTTTTTTCGCCGCATTTCGACACATTCGCAGACACACGGTTGCACAAATGCTGTGCTAATCTCTTGAAGCGTACCAATTTTTCCTGCCGCTCTTCCCCCCCGGCCGCCGCAGACGACGCGCCGCGCCGAAGAACCGCGCGCAGTGTCCATTTGGCGTTTTCTGAGGCGAGGTCATTATGTCCGCGATTTATGATTGGTCCGTGCTCGCATTGCGCAATGTTTACGATCGCCGCATTCAGGGCAAGCCGGTGCTCGACAGCGCCGCGCTGTTCCCCGACGCCGAGCGTTTCACCGCCCAATGGCGGCAGATCCGCGAAGAGGCGCTGACCGTCGCCCACGATCTGCACAATATTCCCCGTTTTCACGAGATCATGATCCAGCAGGAATCGATCTCCGCCAACGACGCGCGCGACTGGCGCATGTTCATCATGAAGGCCTACGGCCAGCCGATCGCCCGCAACCTGGCGCGCTGCCCGACGCTGGCGGCGCTGATCGCCTCGTCGCCGGACGTGCTGTCCGCCTCGCTCTCCTTCCTGGCGCCCGGTAAACAGGTGCCGCCCCACCGCGGGCCGTTCCGCGGCATTCTGCGCGGCTATCTGGTGCTGGACATGCCCAAACGCGCCGACGGGGTGCCGGCGGCGGTGCTGAAAGTGGACGGCCGCGAATACCGGCTGCACGAGGGGGAGTTCATGCTGTGGGACGATACCTTCGAACACGAGGTGTGGAACGACAGCGCGCAGGTGCGCACCGTGCTGCTGCTGGACATCCGCCGCCGCGACATGCCCGCCGGGCTGCGGCTGCTCTCCAGCGCCATCGTCGCCCTGGTGCGGCTGAACGTGCGCTGGATGCAGCGCCATTTCTGAGTCCGGCGCTCAGGCGACTAACCGTCCTGAGAGGTCGGGCATTGCTGCGCCAGCCACTGCTCGGCGGTGGTGGTGGCTATGCCCTGGCGCGCATTGAAGGTTTTCGCCTTATCCCAGGCCACGCCGTCGGGCCGGGCGAAAGCCAGCCGGTATTTGGCGCCGACGTCACGCGGATGGTTCCGCACCTCCTCCTGCAGCCGCTCGTTGTCCAACAGGACTCTGTTGACCTCAACGCCCCAGTGCGCCTGCATGACATCGGCAAGCTCGCGGTAGGTCAGCGTGTCCCCGGCGATATAGACCACCTGGTTGCGAAACGCGGGCCGATGGAAAAAAATCGCGGCCGTCAGCCGGCCAATGTCCTCGGGGGTGGTCAGCGTCACCGCGTAGCGCCAGTCGCCCAGCGCGCGCACCGTTTTGGTGGCCGCGTCCACCACGCCAAAACCCGAGTCAAACAGGTAGCTGGTGAAAATGCCCGTGGAAACAATCACCCACGCCGTCGCCTTCTGCGCACGCAGCAGGTGGCGCACCTCGAGCTGTTCATCCCACACCTGTTGCCCGCTGCCTTTGCCGACAACATCGTAGTCCACGCCGAACTGCCACGGGAAATAACGCGCCACGCCCGCCTGCAAAGCGGCCTGGGTGATCTTTATCTGCGTGCCCGCCCCGCCGACAAAGCCGCTGCAGTTGATCACCGCGTCAAAGCCACGCAGCAGCGCGCTCAGCTCATCCACGCTGTTTTGCTGCAGGTCGCCTTCCACCACGGCGATGCCGAGCCGCGTCAGCGCATCCCGCCGCGCACGATGCGGGCCGCTCACGGCGCGGGCGGCCTCCGGCCGCAGCAGCACGCTGATGTTTAAAGCGTGGTGTAACCGGGCCTGCCGGCTCATCGCGCGCAATACCGGCAGCCCCAGTTCACCGGCGCCGAGTATCAGCACGGTATTGATGGATGGATTTGTGGATTTCATTCTTGCCTCCTGTCTTAACACTGCGCCATCCTGACAGCTGACAAAAACGGGTTCAATTAGGTACACGCGTGATACCGGAGAGGAATATGACGAACGATCGGGAAGCGCTGCTGCAATTTTCGCAGGCGTTCTGTGAAGAATTGAGCAACGACGATGAAGGGTTGAAGCGTGAGATCCTCGCACATGCGGGCAACCGTTGGTCGCTGGGGGTATTGCATATCCTGGGCACCCACGGGCCGCTGCGCCACGGCGAGATAGGCCGCCAATTAGCGGGCGTGACGCAGAGAATGCTGACGCGGACGCTGCGCCATCTCGAGCGGGACGGGTTGATATCGCGCTGCGATTATCAGGAAAAGCTGCCCCGCGTGGTTTACACCATCACCGACGCGGGGGAAGAGATGCTGCTCAACATGCTGCCACTCTGGTCGTGGATTATCGCCTCCGCCGATGCCTTCAGGGCGGCCCGCTCACGCTACGATGATCAAGATCGAAGCGCCGCCGAGGGATGAACGCGGGCCTCCCTGCCCAAAGGGCGGCGCTCAGCCACCGCCCAGATAGGCCTTTCTCACCGCCGGATCGTTCAACAGCTCCGGTCCGCTGCCGGTGAGGCGGATCTGGCCGTTGACCATCACATAGCCGCGATCGGACAGCTTCAGCGCGTGGTTGGCGTTCTGCTCCACCAGAAACAGCGTCATGCCGCTGCGGGTCAGCTCGCGCAGCACGCCGAAGATCTGCCGCACCACGATCGGCGCCAGCCCCAGGCTCGGTTCGTCCAACAGCAGCAGCTTCGGCCGGCTCATCAGCGCGCGGGCGATCGCCAGCATCTGCTGCTCGCCGCCGGACAGGGTCATCGCCCGCTGGTTGCGCCGCTCCTTGAGACGCGGAAACAGCTCGAACATACGCGGCAAATCCTCCGCCAGATAGCGGTTGCCGACGGTGATGGTGCCCATCAGCAGGTTCTCCTCCACGCTCATGTCCGGGAAAATGCGCCGCCCTTCCGGCGCCTGCGCGATGCCGCCGGCCGCCACGTAGTGCGTGGAGCGGCGGCTGATGTCCTCGCCGCCAAACAGGATCTGCCCGCCGGCGATGCGCGGCTGGCCGAAGATTGACATCAACAGCGTGGATTTGCCCGCGCCATTGGCGCCGATCAGCGCCACCGTCTCCCCGGCGTTGACCTGCAGCGACACCTTGCGCAGCGCCTGGATCGGCCCATAAAACACATCCACTTCGCGAAATTCCAGCATCGCTTCGCTCATCCCGCCAGCTCCTCTTCGTCCGCGCCCAGGTAGGCGGCGATCACCGCCTCGTTGTGCTGGATCTCCTGCGGCGTGCCGCGGGCGATCACGTCCCCGTGATCGAGCACGATCACCCGATCGGAGATCTCCATCACCATGCCCATGTCATGCTCGATCAGCAGCACCGTGATGCCGTGATGCTGGCGCAGGAAGCGGATGATACGGCTCAGCGTCGCCGTTTCCACTGGGTTCAGCCCGGCGGCCGGCTCGTCGAGACAGATCATCTCCGGCGCGGTGCACATGGCGCGCGCGATCTCCAGCCGCCGCTGTTGGCCGTAGGACATTTCCCCCGCCAGCCGGTTGGCGCAGTCCACCAGATCCACCACCTCCAGCCAGTAGAAGGCGTGATCCAGCGCGGCGCTCTCCGCCCGGCGGTAGCCCGGCGTGTTCAGCACCCCGGCGATCAGGTTGCGGTTGCTCTGCATGTGCTGCGCCACCAGCAGGTTCTCCACCACCGACATTTCGCGGAACAGGCGGATATTCTGGAAAGTGCGCGCCAGCCCGGCGCGGTTGACCAGGTGGGTGCCGCCGAACATCTTGTAATAGAGGCGCGAGCCGAGCCGCTTCGGGCGTATCCAGTCGCCGGCGCGAAACTTCTGCCCCAGCACCTGGATCACGTCGGTCGGCCGCTTATGGGTATTGAGCAGGATCGCACCGCCGCTGGCGCGGTAAAAGCCGGTCAGGCAGTTGAACACTGTGGTCTTGCCGGCGCCGTTGGGGCCAATCAGGGCGGTGATGGAGCCGCGTTCCACCTCCAGATTGACGTCGTTCAGCGCCTTGATGCCGCCAAAGCGCATCATCAGGTGCTCCACCCGCAAAATGGCGTCGCTCATGGCGCCACCCCCTTGCGTTCGGCGAAGCTGGCGCGGCTGATGCGCACCAGCCCGCGCGGCCGCCAGATCATCATCGCCACCATCAGCACGCCGAACAGCAGCACCCGGTATTCGGCGAAACTGCGCAGCAGCTCCGGCGCCACCGTCAGCACGAAGGCCGCCAGCACCACGCCGAGGGTGGAGCCCATGCCGCCCAGCACCACGATCGCCAGGATCAGCGCCGACTCGAAGAAGGTGAACGAGGTCGGGTTGACGAAGCCCTGATAGGTGGCGAAAAACACCCCCGCCAGCCCGGCGGTGGAGGCACCCAGCATAAACGCCGACAGCTTCACCAGCACGTGATTGAGCCCGAGAGAGCGGCAGGCGATCTCATCCTCGCGCAGCGCCTCCCAGGCGCGGCCGATCGGCATGCGCGTCAGCCGGTGCTTGATGTACAGCACCAGCAGCACCACCAAAAACAGCACCGCGTAGATGAAAATGAACTTGAGGTTGGGGTTGTAATCGATGCCGAGAAACTCGTGGATCGGCACCCCGCCGTCTTTGGCACGCCGGCCGAACTCCAGGCCGAACACCGTCGGCGCCGGCACCGAGACGCCGTTCGGCCCGCCGGTGAGCGACATCCAATTGTTCAGCACCAGCCGGATGATCTCGCCGAACCCCAGCGTGACGATCGCCAGGTAGTCACCGTGCATGCGCAGCACCGGGAAACCCAGCAGCGCGCCGGCCAGCGCCGCCATCAGCGCCCCCAGCGGCAGCATCGCCCAAAACCCCAGCCCGAGGTACTGATAGCCCAGCGCCAGCCCGTAAGCGCCGATGGCGTAAAACGCCACGTACCCCAGATCGAGCAGCCCCGCCAGCCCGACCACGATATTCAGCCCCAGGCCGAGCAGCACGTAGATCAGGCCGAGGATCGCCACCGTCAGCAGGTATTTGGTGGCGACGAACGGGAACAGCAGTGCGATCGCCGCCATCAGCGGCAAGATCCAGCGCAGGTTGGATTTATAGCCCAGCGGCCGTACGTAGACGCCGTCGTTGCCGCCGTCGAAGCGCGCCAGCACCCTGCGCCCCGGCGCGGTTTGCAGGAACAGGCTCAGCAGCAGCCGCCCGGCCATCACCGCGACGATAATCCACACCAGCCGGCGCGGTTCGACGTTGAAGCTGTAGCCGTTCAGCACGATGCCGACGATCGGCCCGAACACGATCAGGGCGATCAGCCCGGCCAAGACGGCGTCCAGCAGGCTGCGTTTAACGTCCAGCCCGCCGTTGATCACGGATTGCGACATGACGTTCTCCTTAAACCTTGGCGATCAGCGGCCGGCCAAGCAGGCCCTGCGGACGGAAGATCAGGATCGCCACCAGCAACCCGAAGGAGAACACGTCCTTGTAATCCGAGTTCACCATGCCGGCGAACTGCGCCTCCGCCACCCCGAGCAGCAGCCCGCCCAGCATGGCGCCCGGCAGCGAGCCGATACCGCCCAGCACCGCGGCGGTGAAGGCCTTGATGCCGATGATAAAGCCGACGTAAAAATCGAAGGTGCCGTAGTTCATGGTGATCAGGACCCCGGCCAGCCCGGCCATGGCAGCGCCGATCACGAACACCAGCGAGATCACCCGATCGGTATTGATGCCGAGAATCGAGGCCATTTTGCGATCCTGCTGAGTGGCGCGGCAGATGCGCCCCAGCCGGGTGCGCTGAATGAGGTAGGTGAGGATCGCCATGCCAAGCAGCGACGCCACCAGGATAAACACCTTGGTGTAGGTGATCTGCACTACGCCGCCGTCGAACTCCAGGCGGAACACGCCGCTCAGCAGCGTCGGGATGCCCTGCTGGCGTGGCCCTTGGCTGATCTGCGCGTAGTTTTGCAGGATTAACGACATGCCGATGGCGGAGATCAGCGGCGCCAGGCGGGTGGAGTTGCGCAGCGGCTTGTAGGCGATGCGCTCGATCACCCAGCCGTACACCCCGGTGATAACGATGGTGAACACCAGCGTGCCGAGGATCAGCAGCGGGAACGAGTGCAGCCCGAAGAACGACAGCAGCGCCAAACCGATGGCGCACAGGTAGGCGGAGATCATGTACACCTCGCCGTGGGCGAAGTTGATCATGCCGATGATGCCGTAAACCATGGTGTAGCCGATGGCGATCAGGCCATATACCGCACCGAGGGTCAGGCCGTTGATCAGCTGTTGCAAAAAGAATACATCCATAATGAGCAGTCTCGCCTGGTAAGGCCGCCAACGCAGTCCGACGCGGCCCAAAGGTCATCGCGGAACGGGCTCGCCAGAGCGGCGAGCCCGTCGGTCATAGGGTTACAACTTCAAGGTTCGGCCGTTTACAGCTGGTGATATTTGCCCTTGTCATCCCATTGGTAGACCACATAGTCCGAGACCTTCAGGTCGCCCTTCTGGTCCCAGGCTTTTTTGCCCATCACGGTATCCACATCGTGCGACTTCAGCCATTCGGCGGCCTTGGCGCTGTCTTTGCCGCCGGTGGCGTTGAAGGCGGCGGCGATCGCCTGGATCGAGGCGTAGGAATAGAGGGTGTACCCTTCCGGCTCAAAGCCGCTGGCGCGGAACTTGGCGATCACCGCCTTGCCCTCCGGGATCTGACGCGGATCGTTGCCGAAGGTCATCAGCACGCCGTTGGTGTACTGCGGCCCGCCGGCGGCGGTCACCAGCTCTTCGGTCACCACGCAGTCGCCGGAGAAGAACTTGGCGGTCACGCCCTGCTCGCGCATCTGGCGCACCAGCGGCCCGGCTTCCGGATGGCAGCCGCCGAAATAGACCACGTCCGGCTTGACCGAGGCGATTTTGGTCACCAGCGCGTTGAAGTCTTTCTCACCGCGCGACAACCCCTCATACAGCACCTCTTTGACTCCGCGCTTGTTCATCGCCGCCTTCGCCGCGTCCGCCAACCCCTGGCCGTAGGTGTCTTTATCGTGGATCACCGCGATGCGCTTGGCCTTCAGGGTATCCAGCATGTAGTTGGTGGCGATCGCGCCCTGCTGATCGTCGCGCCCGCACATGCGGAACATGGTCTTCATGCCGCGCTCGGTGATCTGCGGGTTGGTGGAGCCGGGGGTGATGGCGATGATGCCGGCCTCGTCATACACCTCGGAGGCGGGCATGGTGGAAGAGGAGCAGAAGTGGCCGACCACCGCCGAGACCTTGTCCTGATCCACCAACCGGTTGGCCACCGCGACCGCCTGTTTCGGTTCGCAGGCGTCATCCCCCTGCACCAGCTTGATTTTTTCCCCTTTGATGCCGCCGGCGGCGTTGATGTCCGCCGCCGCCTGCGAAGCGCCGCGCCAATACTGATCGCCATAGGTGGCGTTCGGCCCGGAGAACGGCCCGGCGACGCCGATGACGATGTCGGCCTGCGCGGAAAACGCCGTACCTAAACAACCGATGAGCAAAGCAGCGAGCGGACTTTTTATCAATTTCGATGACATTGTTATCTTCCTCAGCACTGGTATAGCGAAACGCCCTAGGGCGCGGATCAGTCACTTTATGTGTAGACGGGGAAAATAATTTTCTTGAGAGCGCAGTCGCATTCCCCAAAAATGGGTAAGCAAAAATCTAGCCATTGTGACGACGAATACATATTGCTTGCTTATTCATCCTACATATCAGTTGCGGCGCGGCATGTGGCGGCATTAACCAGGAGCCTGGGCAGTACGGTTAGCGTGAGAGGAAGATGAAAGGGAAAACGGCTGTGCACCATCGCCGTGCAAGGGCTTGTGCAAGCGACGCGACAACGAGACAGGCGGCAAAACATCACCGCCTGCCGGTGAAAAATGCCGAAAAACAGCGCAAGGTGCTCATTCCCTCAGCAAACGCACCTTTTTTGCAGTTTAGCGCTTTGACAAACCCCAGGCGCCCCGCTATTATTCGCCCCGTTCACACGATTCCTCTGTAGTTCAGTCGGTAGAACGGCGGACTGTTAATCCGTATGTCACTGGTTCGAGTCCAGTCAGAGGAGCCATATTTAGAGAAGCCCGCTCAGGGAAACCCGAGCGGGCTTTTTGTTTTTTAGCGCTTAACAAGGCGCAAGGACGCGCTACTCTTTGGCTATCGGCACGGCATTCTCATCGATTTTTACCTTGCCCTGAATATCAGCAATCTTCTGCTCCAGATCCGCCACCTGCGCCTTGCTGTGCAGCAAGGTATAGGTCAGATCAAACTGCGCACTGGCGCCAGGCTGCAACTGTTTAACGCGTTTTTGTTCGCGCTCGATGGTGACCGGGTAGGCATAGCTGGTGCCCGGCTCAATCCCCGTTACATACCCCTGTTTTAACGTATCGGTATTCTTCCACAGCGTCAGGACGGGCAATTGACGGGTATCGAACTGAATAGCCACCCCTTTGTCGCCCGCGTTATTGACCAGCGCCGCCAGTGTCTGATGATTCGGATCCGATAATGGCTTAATGTTAAAGACCATTTCATCAAACCCTTTGGTGGGGCCGGCATAGGTTCCCCAGGTCTTCAGCCCGGCTTTGGCATAGTCGTTAAACGGGCTGATGCTGGTCATCGGCGCCAGGAAGCGGGCGCCATTTTCCAGAATCGGCGCACCGAAATTGCTGTGATAAATAATCTGGTAGTCATGGGGGTAATCCGCCCGGTTGGTTAACACATCATGCAGGCTGAAACTGTTGCTGCCGGGCACGTAGCGCAGTTCGGTCAGGGTTTGCAGATCGGCTTTTTTGAATGTGCTCTCTTTGAGCAGGCCGCGAATACGAATTTCATACGGCGCCGTATCCGCTACCTCAACCTCAACCCGCGAGGCCGGCGTATTGCCCGCTTTACCGTGCAACGTGTAAATTTGCCCTCCTTCGCTCACCGGATGACCGGTCCACTCATAGCCACAACGCACCATCATCTCATTGAAACCTTCCAGCCAACCGAGCCCATTGCGGCTTTCCAGGTTGATAAAGGCGGGGTTGACCACCTCTTTGACCGGGGAATCCCATCCCATTTTCGCGCCAAATCCTTCTGCCCTCAGGAGGTTCATGCCGCGCGTGGGGCTGAGGGTGATGGTCAGGCCATCCTGGCTGCGGATAATCACGACCTTGCTGCCTTCCTGCTTGCCGCCGTGCAGCACTTTCTGCTCAATGCTGAACGTTTTATCCTTAATCTTCAGCGCCTCACTCGAAATCTTCCAGTTTCCTTTCTCTACGCTATCTTCAGCGCTGGTCAGCACCCAACTCTGTGCCGCCGCCTGCCCTGAAATCAGAGCCGAAAACATCGCTATAACCCACGTTTTCTTCATTTCCCTTCCCCTTTAGCTGAATCGATTTTCTATTAACGAGAAAAATCTACTGTTAAGCAGGTTAAAGAAATGTGATGAACTTCACCGGGTGAATATTTGAATGAATAGTGCGATAAAAATACGAATATCATCGCAATTTTAATGAAATGCATTCATTTTTTGCACATTAAATGAGCGATTCATCAACATAAGTCGTATCGTTTCAGCTTTGAGCCAGGGGGATGATTTATCGCGAAGGTACGACGGGTGACCTGCTTAACGCTATCTGGCCCAAACGGAAGCGCCCATACAGCCTAGCCTCTTTGCTTTCACGACTGCCTCTTGACATCGGAGGCGCCATATTGCGAAAAGCCCGCTCGGGGGAACCTGAGCGGGCTTTTTGCTTTCTGCCGTTAACCGAGCAACGGCGTCTACAGCACCACTTCGTAGTGAGAGCCGTCCGGCAGTTCAACATCCAGGCGCAATTTACCACCGGCCGCCTCAACGTAACGTTTTAGCGAAGACAGTTTCAGATCGCGGCCCGGTTTTTCCATCACGGCCACGGTCGGCTGCCGGATCCCCAGCGCCTGCGCCATTTCAACCTGCGTTTTCTGTACTTTTTCGCGCAGCTCGGCAAGGTGAATGTTCAGCATGATGTCCGCCGCCAGCGCCTGCGCGTTGGCCACGACCTCGGGCTTTTCATCCGCAATAAGCTGTTCCAGCGTTCTGCCCATCGCGTCACTCCTTCTCGTTTAATGTGTTCAGCCAACAGGTGAATTCCCGATCGGCAATCTGAAGCATTCGATCGTAAAAGCGTTTTTCATTGCCGGCGTTATTGCCCGCGCAAAGCACAATGCCAATACGGTACGGATCGAAAGCGAAGAATGCCCGCAACGGTTCGCCACGGCTCTGAATGCGCAACTCTTTCATATTGCTGTAACGTGAGCCTTTCACCGTATCGGCATAGGGTCTGGGCAGCCCGGGTCCCTTTTCCCGTAGGACCATCAATGCGGCAAGCACGCCGGCCCGATCGGCATCGTTGAGTGAGCTAAACCAGTCATCAAACACATCCGTTGTTTTAATTTCCCACACGGGACCTCCCTGCAATATAGATCAAAAACTATATAGATGTAAAGCTATAGCAGAGAGGTGCCGGGATGACATGCAAAGGCGTGCGTTGTTACTGCAAGGCTGAACGTACATCCACGCATTTTGCAAACGCAGTGCGAGGCATTCACCTTTTTACGAGCGGTATCGAACAATCGTTCAGAGGCACGGGGCGTTTCTTCGCCACCCCTTTATGAACCCTGTCACAAAACGCGCATGCCGTTTTCGACGTTCTACGCAGCGGGCGGTGAGCAATAAATTTGTTAACGCCACGTTACATCGGGTTAGGCAGTATTGTTAACGCCGATTGATGCACCAAACGCATCGCGCCATGCGTTTATTGCGCTTATTTAGTTTATTTTCCTGAGCGAGTCTTCAGCAACAGGCGC
The DNA here is from genome assembly GCF_003028435.1 of Serratia sp. Nf2. Classification (NCBI taxonomy): domain Bacteria; kingdom Pseudomonadati; phylum Pseudomonadota; class Gammaproteobacteria; order Enterobacterales; family Yersiniaceae; genus Serratia; species Serratia sp. Nf2. The sequence goes on from NZ_PYTW01000001.1 coordinate 926,984, forward strand.
GGCGTAGGCGCCAATAGCAAACTGGAGATAAAGATGCATTCCTCTACCTCACCCATGACCACCCGGACCCGAGCCGGCGCGATCCTGCGCGTCACCTCCGGCAACTTTCTGGAACAGTTCGACTTCTTTCTGTTCGGCTTTTACGCCACCTACATCGCACACACCTTTTTCCCGGCCAGCAGCGAATTTGCCTCGCTGATGATGACCTTCGCGGTATTCGGCGCAGGTTTTCTGATGCGCCCCATTGGCGCCATCGTGCTGGGCGCTTACATCGATAAAGTCGGCCGCCGCAAAGGGCTGATCGTCACCCTGTCGATCATGGCTACGGGCACCTTCCTGATCGTATTGATCCCCTCTTACCAGAGCATCGGGCTTTGGGCGCCGCTGCTGGTGCTGTGCGGGCGCCTGCTGCAAGGCTTCTCGGCGGGCGCGGAGCTGGGCGGCGTGTCCGTCTATCTGGCCGAAATCGCCACGCCGGGCCGTAAGGGCTTCTATACCAGCTGGCAGTCCGGCAGCCAGCAGGTGGCGATCATGGTGGCGGCGGCAATGGGCTTCGCGCTCAACGCGGCGCTGGAGGAAAGCGCTATTCGCGAGTGGGGATGGCGCCTGCCTTTCCTGTTCGGCTGCCTGATCGTTCCCTTCATCTTCATCCTGCGCCGCAAGCTGGAAGAAACACAGGAATTTACCGCCCGGCGCCACCACCTGGCGATGCGCGACGTGTTTAAAACCCTGCTGAAAAACTGGCCGGTGGTGATCGCCGGCATGCTGATGGTCGCCATGACCACCACCGCGTTTTACCTGATCACCGTGTATGCGCCAACCTTCGGCAAAAAGGTGCTGCTGCTCAGCGCCTCCGACAGCTTGCTGGTCACTTTACTGGTCGCGATTTCCAACTTCATCTGGCTGCCCATCGGCGGTGCGCTGTCGGATCGCTTCGGCCGCAAACCGGTGCTGATCGCCATGGCGCTGCTGACGCTGGCTACCGCCTACCCGGCGCTCAGCCTGCTCGCCGCCGCCCCCAGCTTCAGCATGATGCTGGCCGTGCTGCTGTGGCTGTCCTTCATTTATGGCCTCTACAACGGCGCGATGATCCCGGCCTTAACCGAGATCATGCCAACGGAAGTGCGGGTGGCCGGGTTCTCGCTGGCCTATAGCCTGGCGACGGCGGTATTCGGCGGCTTTACGCCGGTGATCTCCACCGCGTTGATCGAATACACCGGCGATAAGGCTTCACCGGGCTACTGGATGAGCTTCGCCGCGCTGTGCGCCTTGCTAGCGACGCTGTATCTGTATCGCCGCATCGCCATGCCGCTGCAAACCGCACGCTAACGCGCCATCGCCATAAGGAATCATGTCATGCAGAAACTCACTCGTTCGATCATCACCCTGCTCGTGTGCGCCTCCTTCAGTACGGCGGCGCTGGCCAAAGACCTGACCGTGATGATCTCCGGCGGCTTCAAAGCCGCGCTGGAGAAACTGGCCCCGGAATATGAAGCCCAAAGCGGCGACAAAATCATTCTGGTGTCCGGCCCTTCCATGGGGAAAACGCCGCAGGCGATCCCAGCGCGGCTGGCGCGCGGAGAGAAAGCCGATGTGGTGATCATGGTGGGCGACGCGCTGACCCAACTGGACAAAAGCGGCTGGCTCCAGCCGGGTTCACGCGTGGAGCTGGCCGATTCGCCGATCGGCATGGTGGTGAAACAGGGCGCGCCCAAGCCGGCGATAAAAACGGATGCCGACCTGCGCAATACCTTGCTGCAAGCCGACTCTTTCGCCTATTCCGACAGCGCCAGCGGCCGCTACGTCAGCGGCCAACTGTTCAAAAAGCTGGGCATCGAGGAACAGGTGAAAGGAAAGGCGCATATAATTGAGCGCATTCCGGTGGCTTCTGAAGTGGCGCAAGGAAAATACGCGCTGGGCTTCCAGCAGGTCAGCGAATTGTTGCCCGTGGCGGGCGTCACCTTTATCGGCGAGCTGCCGGAAAACGTGCAGTACATCACCCGCTTCGCCGGCGCGGTAACCGCCAAGGCGGAGCACCGCCGCGAAGGCAAAGCGCTGCTGGACTTCCTCGCCTCCTCTCAGGCACAGCCGACCATTCGCGCGACCGGCATGCGAACCGTGCCGGCGCAGCAGCCGGTCAGGCAGAGTGATACTGTTCAGTAATCAGCTTTTCCAGCTCGGCGGCGACGAAAGACTGCATGCGGCCGCCGCGTCTGATGAGGCCCACGCTGCGTTTCACCACCGGATCGACCAGCGGCACCGACGTCAACACCGAATGTTCTGAAGCGGGCATCGACATGGCGGGCACGGCGGCAATGCCGATGCCCGCCTCAACCATGCCCAGCATGGTCGTCACATGGCGAGTTTCGCACACGCTGGGGCGCTCCGGCATGAGGTGTTCCAGGCGCTGATCGAGCAGATTGCGATTGCCGGAGGTTTTATCCAGCGACACGTAGTCTTGCTGATAAAATTCCCGCCAGGTGAGGCTCTTTTTAGCGGCGAGCGGATGGTCGCGCCGGCAAGCGGCCACGTAAACGTCCCCCACCAACGGCACAAATTCAAGATTAGGCTGCAGGCGCCCGGCAAAGCAGATGCCGAAATCGGCCTGGCCGCCGGTGACCGCCTCGATGACATTGCCTGCGCTGCCGTCGATCAGCTTAACGCGCACGCGCGGATAGCGAAGCCGGAAACGGCGTATCACGTCGGGCATGAAATAGTAGGCCGCCGACGGCACCGTGGCGACGGTGACCAGCCCGGTACGCTCCTGGCTGACCTTATCGATATCGGCCAACACCGCTTCGACATTCATCAGCAGCTGATCCGAACGCTCGGCAAAAGCCTGCCCGTACAGCGTCAAAGTCACGCGCCGGGTGGTGCGATCGAACAGTTTGCTGCCCAGCGCGTTTTCCAGCTTTTCAATCCTGCGGCTCAGCGCCGACTGCGACAGGCAGATGGACTCTGCGGCCAGCCGAAAATTGCCGTACTCCACCAGCGCGCGGAAGGCATAAAGATCGTTGAGATCAAAATTCACGGGCATAGCGGCCTACTCTCCTTGCTGAACGCAAAACAACGATGATAACCGCTTATATCGCCACGGCAACCGGCCTGGTGGTTGAACCACCCAAGCCCCTATCGGCCCAGCAGCACCGTTGCCCAAACAACGATAGTCAGCACCACCGCCACCAGCTGCGCTGCGCCGCCCAAATCTTTGGCGCGTTTGGATAACGGATGTAATTCCAGCGAAATGCGATCGACCACGGTTTCAATCGCCGTATTAAGCAACTCAACCACCAATAGCAGGAAACTGCAGATGATTAATAACAGCCGCTCCATTTTTGTAATATCTAAACCAAATGTAACAACCAGTAAAATGGCGTTAATAACCAATAATTGGCGGAACGCATCTTCGGTAAGCACGGCGTCAATAAACCCGGCCCAGGAATTCCTTATGCTGTAGGTTAATCGGCTTATTCCTTTTTTCTTTTCCACAGGCATACCATCTGCTCTCATCAACACTGCGACAATCACTCGCGAATAAATAACGCGGCGTGAATTTATCTCGAGTTTATTAATTAAAGACCTTAACTGTTCTCTTCCAGGAGGCGATGCATTCCCTCACGCGCCGTCACCCTGCCCCTGAAACGGCACCGCCCGAAAATGCCCTGGCGCGGTTATTATTCTGAGAACGTGAAAAGGCGATGTGTTATCAGCCGGTTAAAGCGTTTTCTCGTACAAGCGGTAGCGCTTATAGGGTACTGCGCCGATGCGTTCTAAAATCGTCCGCATGCCGGTATTGGTTTCCAGGATCCACGACATTTCCAGCGCGTCGATATTGCGCTTCGCGAAAGGCTCGCGCAGCGCCTCAATCAGCAACAGCGCAATAATCGGCCCGATGCGGCTGAATTGATATTCCTGGCGCACGCCCATCAACGGCACGCGCGCGGTGCGCACGCCGCTGACTTTCAGCCGCCACAAGAGTTTCGCCCAGCCGAACGGCAATAACCGCCCCTGCAGATCAGCAATCGCTTCGTTGATGTTCGGCAGACCGACGATAAAGGCGCAGGGGGCGCCATCCACCTCGGCGATATGGATCATATCGTCGGGCACCAGAAACTTCAGCTGATCCCCCATGGTGGCGAACTCGTGCTCGGTGAACGGGACAAACCCCCAGTTATGCTGCCATCCGGAGTTGAACACCTCGCGCAGCACCTGCATCTCCTCGCGAAAGCGCTTGCGGTTGAGGCGGCGAACGGTCACTTTTTTGCGCACCTGATCCATCATCCGGGTTAACGCCGGCGAAAAGTGCAGGTCGGTTCTTTTCATCCAATAGGCAAGCAAATCAATCCCTTCGCTGTAGCCCTGTTGCGCTATTTGCGCCGCGTAGTAGGGTTTGGCATGCGTCATCAGGGCCGATGGCGGGGTGTCAAACCCCTCGACCAACAGACCGCTTTCCTGATTGATATTAAGGCTGAACGGCCCGGTGATTTTACGCGCGCCTTTCGACCTCAGCCACTCCTCCGCCACCGTGAATAAGGTGCTGAAAACGGCGGGATCGTCAACGGCGTCAATCATGCCGAAGTGGCCGGTATCCTCGCCATGCAGCTCCCGGTGCAGAGAATCGATTTGCGCCGTGATGCGCCCAACGACTTTGCCCTGTTTTTTGGCCACCCATGCCTGCCATTCAATGTGGTCGGTGCCGGGATTCTTCTTTGACAGGTGCTCTTCGCGCTCTATATGCAGCGGCTCAATCCAGTTCGGATCATCGCGAAACAGTTGCGAGGGGAAAGCAATAAATTCTTTAAGTTCGCGTTTACTCAGAACTTTCTCAATACGGATCATAAATAGCCTTACGTTTTAATAAAATAATTAAATAAGCGCGCGACAACGCCTTTAGCATTTTTTATGCTGTTCTCATTTATTGGATTGTGTATTGCCTCCGGTTCAATGATAAGAAAAACCGAATATTACCCCCTGTGAATCAGCGCATTATTGCGCCCGACATTCACCCTGTGATGTCCGTAATTGATAAAAAAAGGAAACAGAAAGCGGCGCAGCCAGGCTACGCTAATGGTGCTCTTTTATTATTTCGTGCTATTACGGCAAAAGAAACTCGCCGCTTTTAGTGTACCGACTTTAATCAGGAGGTGTGCCACCATCTTTACCACTTAATGCTCTTTTTAAGATTAGCCTTAAATGAATCGTTCACTTTTGGATTTCTTGCGGCATACTGTTTAGGAAGTGTTTAAGTTCCAAGATAGCCATGCATGAGGTCATAACCTATGAGCCGACAGTTATTTCCTGCCCGACAGATGCAGACTAAGGAACGGCGCAGCCCGGATATTACAATAGTCTCTCGTATATCGCCAGGGTGCCGCTCAAGGCTGATAACACGGGCGACTCACGCTCTGACCGGTTAATAACCGGCGTGCCCTCAAGCACGGCAATATACGCTGTTCGCGGAATGAAGATGGTTGAATAACAAACTTATTCAAAACCTATTCATAGTAAAACATCAATTACCTCGCCAAGAGTGATTTTCTCTTTTGGTGATTTTTAATCTATGGCTAAGTTTGTCTATGTCTGAAACAAGTTCCGTTCATTCTCTTCCCATGCGCTATGCGGACTTCCCCACTTTAGTGGACGCGTTGGATTACGCGGCGCTGGGCAATACGGGAATGAATTTTTACGACCGTCGCAATCAACTCGTGACCGTTCTCGAATATCGCACGCTACAGCAAAAAGCGATCTCGGGCGCGCGGCGTTTATTGTCCCTGAAACTCAAGAAAGGCGATCGCGTGGCGCTTATCGCCGAAACCAGCGCGGGATTCGTCGAAGCCTTTTTCGCTTGCCAATACGCCGGCCTGGTGGCGGTGCCGTTGGCGATCCCGATGGGCGTGGGCCAACGCGACTCCTACACCGCCAAACTGAAAGGGCTGATCGCCAGCTGCAACCCCGCGGCGATCGTCAGCAGCGAAGAGTGGACGCCGCTGATCGCGTCGGCCACGGAAAACACCTCGGCGCTGCACATCCTCAGCGACGAGGATTTTAACGCCTTGCCAGAGCCGGAGATCGCGTTGCCCGCGCCTTCGCCCGACGATATCGCCTATCTCCAATACACCTCGGGCAGCACCCGCTTTCCGCGCGGCGTGATCATCACCCAGCGGGCGGCGATGGCGAACCTAAACGCGATCAGCCGCAACGGGATCAAGCTGCGCGCGGGCGACCGCTGCGTTTCGTGGCTGCCCTTCTATCACGATATGGGCCTGGTCGGTTTCCTGCTCACGCCGGTGGCGACCCAGCTGTCCGTCGATTATCTGCGCACGCAAGATTTCGCCATGCGCCCGATGCAGTGGCTGAAACTGATCGCCAAGAATCGCGGTACGGTGTCCGTCGCCCCGCCGTTCGGCTACGATCTGTGCCTGCGCCGCAGCAACGCCAAAGAGCTGGCCGATCTGGATCTTTCCAGCTGGCGGGTTGCGGGCGTAGGCGCCGAGCCGATCCCGGCCGAGCTGCTCGGCCAGTTCGGCGAACACTTCAGCAGCATCAACTTCGACAGCAAAGCCTTCATGCCGTGCTACGGCCTGGCCGAGAACACCCTGGCGGTGAGTTTTTCCGATCCCTGCTCCGGCCCGCAAACCAACGCGGTCGACCGCGATATTTTGGAGTACGAGGGTAAAGCGGTCGCGCCCTGCAAGAAGACCCGCGCCGTCTCGACCTTCGTCAACTGCGGCCGAGCGCTGCCCGGCCACCGCATTGAGATCCGCAGCGAAACCGGGCAACCGTTGCCGGAACGCCAGGTCGGCCATATCACGATCTCCGGCCCCAGCCTGATGAACGGTTATTTCTGCGACGATGAGTCCCAGCAGCAAATTCAGGTGACCGGCTGGATGGACACCGGCGATCTGGGCTACCTGCTGGACGGCTATCTGTACGTCACCGGCCGCAAGAAGGATTTGATCATCATTCGCGGCCGCAATATCTGGCCGCAGGATATCGAGTACGTCGCGGAATCCGAACCGGAAATCCGTTCCGGCGATGCGATTGCCTTCGTAGCCGAAGAGCACGACGAAGCGGCCAGGATCATTTTGCAAATCCAGTGCCGAGTCAGCTCGGAAGAACGCCGGGAACAAATCGTGCATTCGCTGAGCGCCCGCATTCAAAGCGAGTTCGGCATTGCGGTGGACATCGAGCTGCTGCCGCCGCACAGCATTCCCCGCACGTCGTCGGGCAAACCCGCGCGCGCGGAGGCCAAAAAACGCTGGCTGAGCGCTTCGCTCTACCCGCAAATGCCGCAGCTGGCCGGTTTCGCGCAATGAGCGGCACCGTCGCAGTGACGGGCGCGACCGGCTTTATCGGCCGGCATATCGTCAAGGAACTGCTGGCGCAAGGGTTCAACGTGCGCGCCCTGACGCGGCAAGCCGGAAAAGCCGCCATCGACAACCTGCAGTGGATACCCGGCGCGTTGGAAGATCGGCCCTCGCTCACCGAGCTGGTGCGCGGCGCGGAGTGCGTCGTGCATTGTGCGGGCCAGGTGCGCGGGCATGCGGAAGCGGTGTTCACCCGCTGCAACGTCACCGGCAGCCTTAACCTGATGCAGGCGGCCAAACAGAACGGCCGCTGCAATCGCTTTTTGTTCATGTCGTCGCTGGCGGCCCGCCATCCGGCGCTGTCCTGGTACGCCCATTCAAAACAGGCCGCCGAACAGCAACTCATCGCCGCCACGGGCGATATCGCGCTGGGGATTTTCCGCCCGACGGCGGTTTACGGGCCCGGCGATAAAGAGCTGAAACCGCTGTTCAACGGCCTGCTGCGCGGCGTACTGCCCCGGCTGGGTGCGCCCGATGCCAGGCTCTCTTTTCTGCACGTGAGCGATTTGGCAAAGGCGGTCAGCCAATGGGTACAGGCCGAACCCGCACAGCCAAATATTTACGAACTGTGCGACGGCGTGGCCGAGGGCTATAACTGGCTGCGCCTGCGGGACATCGGCGCCGCCGTGCGTCACGGGCCGGTGCGCCTGGTGGGCATTCCGCTGCCGCTGCTGAAAGCCCTGGCGGATATCAGCGTGGTGTGGAACCGCCTGGTCAAACAAGAGCCGATGCTGACGCGCAGTAAAATACGTGAATTAACCCATCACGACTGGTCCGCCAGTAATCACGCGCTGTCGCAACAGATTAATTGGTTTCCACAGGTAAGTTTGGAGCGCGCGCTGCGCGAAGGGCTGTTTTAATTATTCCCAATAGAGGTGTGTCAACGTTCTTATGCTAAATCGCGATGCTGTAATGGATTATATCCTGACGTGTTTGCAAGGTATCGTCGAAGGCGGAGTGGAAATAAAACCTGATAGCGATCTCGTCAATGATCTTGGCCTGGAATCCATCAGAGTCCTGGATCTGCTGATGATGCTGGAAGATGAATTGGATATCTCCATTCCTATCAATATATTGCTTGATGTCAGAACGCCTGAGCAACTGCTTGACGCGCTGCGCCCTTACCTGGAGAAAAACCATGGGACTGTATGATAAGTTTGCGCGGCTTGCCAATGACCGTGAACAATTTCAAACGTCCGGTTTGAATCCGTTCGGCACCTGCATCGACGAAGTCTATTCCGCCACCCAGGGCCGCATCGGCGATCAAAAGATTGTCCTCGCCGGCACCAATAATTACCTTGGCCTGACGTTCGATGCGCAGGCGATCGCCGCCGGCCAGGCGGCCCTGGCCGCGCTCGGCACCGGCACCACCGGCTCGCGCATGGCGAACGGCAGCTACGGATCGCACCTGATGCTGGAACGGGAGCTGGCGGAATTCTTCGATCGCCCGAGCGCCATCGTGTTCTCCACCGGCTACACCGCCAACCTGGGCGTCATCAGCACGCTGGCGGGGCCGGGCGCCGTGGTGTTGATCGACGCGGACAGCCACGCGAGCATTTACGATGCCTGCGCCCTCGGCGGCGCGGAGATTATTCGCTTCCGCCACAATGACGCTGCCGATCTGGAGCGCCGCATGGTGCGCCTGGGCGAGCGGGCCCGCGAGGCGATCATTATCGTGGAAGGCATCTACAGCATGCTGGGCGACGTCGCCCCGCTGGTGGAAATCGTCGACATCAAGCGGCGGCTCGGCGGGTATTTGCTGGTGGACGAAGCGCACTCCTTCGGCGTGATGGGCGAGCACGGCCGCGGCCTGGCCGAAGCGCTGGGCGTCGAGCAAGACGTGGATATCATCCTGGGCACCTTCAGCAAAAGCCTGGCTTCGATCGGCGGTTTCGCCGTCGGCGGCAAGGGGATGGACGTGCTGCGCTACAGCAGCCGGCCGTATATCTTTACCGCGTCGCCGTCGCCGTCCAGCATCGCGTCGGTGCGTACAGCGCTGCAAAAAATCGCGCGCCATCCCGAGCTGCGGGAAAAGCTGTGGAGCAACGCGCACCGCCTGTACCACGGCCTCGCCGAACTGGGGTATACCCTGGGGCCGCGCATCAGCCCGGTGGTGCCGGTGATGATCGGCTCAAAGGAAGAAGGGTTGCGTTTCTGGCGCGAGCTGATCGCCCACGGCGTATATGTAAACCTGGTGCTGCCACCGGCCGCGCCGGCGGGCGTCACCCTGCTGCGCTGCAGCGTCAATGCCGCGCACAGCGATGAAGAGATAGACACCATCGTGCGCGCCTTTGCGGCGCTGAAAAAATAAAGCCTTTCCCTCTCGGCCGCGGCGGCGGTGCTGAACATGGCATCGCCGCCCTGCCGAACGAATGCGCACCTCAGTGCGCAGCCGTTGATACGCCATCAGCCGAATAGCGATAACCCTGCGCCGCCATAAATTCCGCGATGGCTTTTTCCGCCGCCGAAAGCACCTCCCCGATCGGCCGATCGGCATCGAGATCCACGATGTCGGCGCCTTCGAACGTCAATAACGGCGTGACGGCGATCTTCTTCTCCAGCGCCGCTTTGCGATGATCGGGTTTGCGCGCGCAGGCCACGTCCAGACTGACATTCAGCTTGAGCACCAGATCCGGTTTTTGCCCCGCCATCCATTGAAACGCCGCCCGCTCGCGCGCCGCCAGCCAACGGACGAAACGGCTCCCTTCAACGTCGACGGGAAAAACCGTGCCGTCGTAAGCGCCGGGGATTTGCGCCTGCGGAAAACGGTCGGTCAACACGATGAACCCTTGCCGACGATACGCCAGCATGCGGCGAAAACGCAGCAGCCGCCGCCCCACAAAAGCGATGATTACCGCCGACGGCAGCAGGCCAATCCGGGATTTTTTCGTTTTGACTTTTTTGGTATTGCTCTCGATAGCCTTGCCCACCGAGCGCCCGAGCAGCGGCAATTTCGCCGCCGCGCGGCCGACGTTGCCCGCCTGCTTACCCAGATGCACCTGTACCGCCGGGCCATAATGTTTCATATACGCGATCAGATGTTCACAAACGGTGGACTTACCCGATCCGTCGCTGCCGATAACCGCAATCAGCGGCGGAAATTTTGCACTCATAATCAGACTCTCTTTCAATACACCAGAAACGGCGTGCCATATTTGAAGCGAACTACCGCTTATCATTGCCGTGGCGCCCGCGTGAAAAAAATTTGCCGTAACGCGACGCCCAAAAAGCACAAAATATTAAGCGAAAATTGAAAAACCCTGCCTTTTTCTCGCCGTGATCCCGGCCGGAAATTAACATAAAAAGCGAAACCGGCCCACGCACCAACAATTAGCACAAAATAACAAGAACGAACGCCATAAATATCAATTCAAATAACGAACTGGAATAGCAATCTCATTATTTTATCGCAGCAAAGCACAATAAATATCTTGAACCCAAGGCGTATTGGAATACAATAGTTTTTTTCGCATTGGATCAATTATTGTGAGTCAGCAGATAAGACCTTCATCTGATCGCTCGCCCGTGCGCGTAATAGCGATAACCGGCTGTGACGGCTCAGGAAAATCCACGTTAGCCGCCAGCCTGGTCAACGCCTTATCGCCACAAGAACCTGCCGAACTGCTTTATCTCGGCCAGTCCTCCGGGCGTATCGGCGAATGGATCAGTTCGCTGCCGATTATTGGCGCGCCTTTCGGGCGTTATTTGCTGAAGAAGTCGGAGCGCGTGCATGAGCGCCCTTCCACGCCGCCGGATAATGCCACGGCGCTGGTGATTTTTTTACTCTCCTATTGGCGCGTTTATAAATTCCGTCGCATGCTGAAGAAAAGCCGCAGCGGCGCATTGCTGATCACCGATCGTTATCCACAGGCCGAAGTGGCGGGATTTCGTTTCGATGGCCCGCAGCTGGCGAAAACCGCCGGCGGCAATCGCTGGATCCGCTGGCTGAGAAAGCGCGAACAAAACCTGTACCAATGGATGGCGTCTTATCAGCCCTTATTATTAATTCGGCTGGATATTGACGAACAAACGGCCTATTCACGCAAACCCGATCACTCGCTGGCGGCGTTGCGTGAAAAGATCGCCGTCATCCCGCACCTGACGTTTAACGGCGCTAACATATTGGATTTAGACGGTCGCGAGCCGGCCAACCGTATTTTCGATGCCTCGCTGCGCGCCGTTAAAATATCGCTGAGGGCTGCCAATGCCTAGCCGACAAATAACCTTTTCGTACCGAAACAGATGAAAAAAAATAAACTCACTGCCGAACAGGATACCTCTTCCTCCTGCATCACCGGACTGATTGCCGTGGTGGGCAGCGATGGCACCGGCAAGTCCACGCTGACCGCCGATCTGGTGAAAAACCTGCAGCAGCATCGCCCCACGCAGCGGCGCTATTTGGGGCTGATCTCCGGCGAAGACGGCGACAAAATCAAGAAATTGCCGTTTATCGGCGTGTGGCTGGAACGGCGCCTGGCGGCCAAATCCGATAAAACTCAGCGCATGAGCAACAGGCCGCCGGCGCTGTGGGCGGCGCTGATCATGTACGGCTTTTCGCTGTGGCGCGCCTCCAACCTGCGCAAGGTGCGGCAGCTGGCGCAAAGCGGCGTGCTGGTGATCAGCGATCGCTACCCACAGGCGGAAATTTCAGGTTTTTACTACGATGGGCCCGGTATCGGCGTGGAACGCGCAAAAGGCTGGCTATTGAGCCGCCTGGCGGCGCACGAACGCCGTTTATATCAACGCATGGCCGTCTATCGGCCGGCGCTGATCATTCGCCTCGATATCGACGTCGATACGGCGTTTTCCCGCAAGCCCGATCACAGCTATGAAGAGCTGAAAGACAAGATTTCCGCCATGGTGCGCCTGCAGTACAACGGCGCGCGCATCATCGAGCTGGACGCCAGAGCCCCTTACGACGAGGTGCTGAGCAACGCGCTCAACGCCATTTCCGCCGTAGTGAACCCCGCGAAGCGCCCACAGAGCGATATCGGGCAACCCGGCGAAAACGCCGGCGAAGAAACTCAGGTTTATTAAACGCATACAGGGCAAGCGCATGACGGCAGAACACAAGATGCACAAAAACAATGGTAACGGCTGGTTTAGGTTATGAAGCGGTGGTTTTCCGATGGCGCGTTTCGCTCCATTTTACGTAATGCCGCCTACTTAGGCTCCGGCAGCGTCGCCAGCGCGCTGCTCGGCCTGCTGGCGCTCTCCTGCGCCGGTAAAGGCATGTCGCCTGAAATGTTCGGCGTGCTGGTGGTGATCCAGGCTTACACCAAAGCGGTCAGCGATTTCATCAAATTCCAGACCTGGCAGTTTGTGGTGCAATTCGGCACCCCGGCGCTGGAGCATCAAAACACCGGGCGCTTCCGCGACGTCGTCGCCTTCTCCTTCGGCCTGGATATCGCCAGCGGCGTCATCGCCGTGCTGGGCGGCATGATCATGCTGCCGTTCTTGTCCCACGCCCTGGGGCTGGACAGCGAAAGTTTCTGGCTCGCCATGCTGTACTGCACCCTGATCCCGTCGATGACGTCGTCCACGCCGACCGGCGTGCTGCGCGCCTTCAACCGCTTCGATCTCATCGCCATCCAGCAGGCGATCAAACCGTTCCTGCAGGCGGTGGGCAGCGTCATCTCCTATTATTTCGATCTGGGGTTCCCCGGCTTTATCGTCACCTGGTACGCCTCTAACCTGATCGGCGGCACGCTGTTCTGGTGGTTCACCGCGCGCGAGCTGCGCCGCCGCGATATCCACGGCGCGCTGAGGCCACGGCTGTTCAACGTCGCGCGCCGCATCGAGGGCGCCTGGAACTTCGTCTGGACCACCAACATCGCCCATACCATCTGGGCCGCGCGCAACTCCTGCACCACCGTGCTGGTGGGCGTGGTGCTCGGGCCGGCCGCCGCCGGGTTGTTCAAGATCGCCATGACCTTCTTCGATGCGACGGGCACCCCGGCCAAGCTGCTGGAGAAAAGCTTCTATCCGGAGATCATGCGCCTGGATCCGCGCACCAAGACCCCGTGGCTGCTGGGCCTGCGCTCCTCGCTGCTGGCCGGCGGCATCGGCCTGGCCGTTGCGGTGTTGATGCTGCTGGTGGGCAAACCGCTCATTTCCGCGGTGTTCGGGCAGCAATACCTGGAAGCCTATGACCTGATTCAAATCATGCTGGGCGCGATCATCGTTTCCATGATGGGCTTCCCGCAGGAATCCTTACTGTTTATGGCAGGCAAGCAGCGCGCTTTCCTGATCGCGCAGGCGACGGCCTCGGCGGCCTACATTACGCTGCTGGTGTCGATGGCATATGCCTTCGGCGTGCAGGGCGCAGCCTTCGCTTATTTACTGGGGCAATGTTTAGACGTTCTGTTATCCCTGATACCGACGATCGGCGCCTACCGCAATCGCTTTATGTTGGGGCTGAATGTGCCCAAAGAGAGTAATCAATGACCGCTCACGATAATTGGAAGAAGTTCTCCACCGAAACCACCCAGGCGCTGTTTGTCGCCGTGGAAGAGGACGATCTGGTTGAGGCGAATATCAGCCTGCCGCAGCAGATCGATCTGGAATGCTCCCCCGAGAGCATTCGGGACAACTACGCGCTGTGCCTGCAGTTTTGGGAAGACGGCTTTTCCCGCCGCGAGCTGCTGCAACTGGTGAACGGTTTCCTGCAAGACCCGCAGTTGGCGGCGGCTACCCGCATGCGCTACAAATATATCCGCGCCCGCTACAAGCACCTGCGCTTCGCCCAGCAGCTGTACGGCGCCCCCCACCGCGCCAACCGCCTGTTTCATACCACCACCGTGGTGCTCGGCCATTTTCAGGACGCGTTTCGCAACGGCAACCAGAAGAACCTGACGCTGTACGGCAACCTGCTGCGGCTGCTGCTCAGCAAGCCGGTATGGTCGTACGTGCGCTATGCGCTGCGCCACACCCGCCTGGAAAGCGCACAGGGCTTTATCACCTACCGCCAGGAGCAGATGCGCCAGCTGCAAACGCTGATCGCCGGCCCGGCGCTGACCGGGCACCAGTTCCACGACGTGCGCAAAATCGTCAGCCGCCAAGTCTCGTTTTACGACACGCTGAGATCGATCGATCCCGACAACCGCGAAGCCCGGCAGATCTCGCGCTTCCTGGCGGCGATTAACGGCCTGATGGGCGACCGGCATGACGTGATGGTGGCGGACAAGCTGGCCGGCGGCGATATCTATGATCGGCCGGCGATCCTGGATATCGACATCCGCCAGCGCCTGGAACTGCTGCTGGCGCGCTTTCCGCTGTCGTTTTCCCAGCCGGCCATCGCGGCGGGCAGATAAGCGCGTTGCGCGGAGCCATGATGACGTTACGCCGCTTGCTGATCCTCGCGCTGCTGCTGTCGCCGCTGGCGGCATCCGCGCATAACTTCGTGCATGGCCAGCCGGTGGCGCCAATAGCCATCGCCGATCGCGGCGAGCTGCTGCTGCGCAACGGCGATTTCAGCTACCGGCCGTGGAACAGCGCAAAGCTGGCGGGCAAGGTGCGGGTGATCCAGTACATCGCCGGGCGCACCTCCGCTAAAAAGAAGAACTCGCTGCTGATCAACGCCGTCAAGGACGCGAACCTGCCGGGCGATCGCTTCCAGCCCACCACCATCGTCAACACCGACGATGCGATACCGGGCTCCGGCTTCTTCGTGCGCGGCAAGATCGAGAAAAACAAGCGCCATTATCCCTGGGCACAGTTCATCGTCGACAGCGACGGGCTGGGGCGCATGGCCTGGCGGCTGCCGGAGGAGAGCTCCACCATCGTGGTGCTGGACCAGGCCGGGCGCGTGCAGTGGGCGAAGGATGGCGCACTCACCCCACAGGAAGTTGACCAAGTGATCGCCCTGCTGCGCACCCTGATCGACCGGGAGACGCCATGACGCGCACACCGCCGGGAGCCGATGACGCATGTCTTTGATTGAACGCTATATCACGGTTGAGATCCGCCGCCTGGTGATGATGATCGCCGGGTTTCTGATCTTCATGTTCGCCAGCTACTCCGCCCAGCGCTACCTGACCGACGCCGCCAACGGCACGCTGGCGCTGCGGGTGGTGGCCGACGTGGTTTTCTATAAATCGCTGATCGCGCTGGAGATGATATTGCCCGTCGCGCTGTATGTTTCGGTGGCGGTGGCGCTGAGCCAGCTGTACAGCGATGCGGAGATCACCGCCATGCTGGCCGCCGGCGCCAGCCCGCTGCGGCTGTATAAGGCGGTGCTGATACTGGCCGTGCCGCTGGCGATAGCGGTTACGCTGCTGTCGCTGTATGGCAGGCCCTGGGCGTACGCCAATATCTATCAGCTGCAGCAAGAGTCGCAGTCGGTGCTGGACGTGAGCCACCTGCAGGCCGACAAATTCAACGTCAGCGGCAACGGCCGCATGATCCTCGCCAATCACGTCGACAAAACGGCCAACCACCTGACGGACGCCCTGATTTATGTGCGCGGCGGCCATCACACCAACCTGTACCGCGCGCAGTCGGTGGAGGTGATCGACGCCTCCCCCGCCAGCCCCGCCGTGCGGCTGAAAACCGGCACCGCCTATGTGCTGGATCGCCAGGGCACCGACGACAACGGGCAGAATTACGACAACTTCGACATCGCGCTCAAACCGTTCGTGCCCAGCGCCGAGAGCCGGCACAAGTCGGCCTCGCCGGCGGAGCTGGCGCGCTCCGCCGATCCGGGGGACGCCGCCGAACTGCAATGGCGCGAAAGCCGCGGGCTGACCACCGTGCTGATGGTGCTACTGGCGATCCCCTTTAGCCGCATCAAACCGCGACAGGGCCGCTACGCCGCGCTGCTGCCCCTGACGGTGCTGTTTACCGTGATTTTCTATGGCGGCAACATTTGCCGCACGCTGGTCGCCAACGGCTCTCTGCCGACGATCCCCGGCGTTTGGCTGGTGCCGCTGGCGATGGCTGTCGGCATCGCCCTGCTGCTGGCGCGCGACTTATCCCTGCTGCGGAAACCCTCCCGATGACTATTTTTAGCCGTTACCTGATCCGCAACGTGTTCATCGGCTTCGCCGCCGCAGCCGGGCTGCTCATCCCGCTGTTCACCACCTTTACGCTGATCAACGAGCTGGAGGACGTGACCCCGGGCGGCTACCGCTGGCAGCAGGCGCTGCTGGTGACCGTGATGACCCTGCCGCGCAGCCTGGTCGATCTGGGGCCGTTTATCGCGCTGCTCGGCGGCATCGTCGGGCTGGGGCAGCTGTCCAAAACCCTGGAGCTGACCGCGATCCGCTCCGCCGGGATGTCGATATTCCGCATTGCGCTGGTGATGCTCGCCGCCGGGCTGCTGATGAACCTCTCACTCGGCGCCCTCGATGAGTGGGCCGCCTCGCCGCTGCAGCAACGCGCGCTGCAAATGAAGAACAACGCCCTGGCGCAGTCGAACGATAACGACGTCACCGTTAACCCGCTGTGGGCGCGGCACGGCAACGAATTTGTGACGGTCAAAACCGTCGATGAGAACGACCAGCCCCACGGCATTGAGATCTTCCGTTATCGGGCCAACCGCGCGCTGGAATCTTACATTTACGCCGACAGCGCCAGCACCGCCGCCGACGGCAGCTGGCTGCTGCACAACGTAATGCAGAAACGCTGGCAAGGCGGAAAGGAGACGATTGAGCGGCAAAGCAGCCTGCCGTGGCGCTCGCTGTTCGCCGTACCGAGCCTGAAAGAGCTGACCCTGCCGGCCGGCAGTTTCTCGCTGCAACAGCTGGAACGCTATATCGATTACCTGCAAGGCTCGGGACAGCCCAGCACCGAATACCGCCTGGCGCTGTGGAAAAAACTCGGCCAGCCCCTGCTGGTGCTGGCGATGATTTTGCTGGCCATCCCGTTTACCTTCACCGCCCCGCGCGCCCCCGGCATGGGCAGCCGGTTAGCGCTCGGCGTCATCATCGGGCTGCTGACCTACATCGCTTACCAGATCGTCCTCAACCTGGGATTGCTGTTCGCCCTGAACGCGCCCTTCACCGCCCTCGCCCCGCCGCTTTTGATCCTGGCGCTGGCGTTGGCGCTGGTGTATCGGTTTGATCGGCGGGGTTAAAAACCCGCAGCAGCCTTTGGAAAACAAGAACTTTCCGGTTAACATTTGGCCCGCTTTACAAATTGGCCTGAGCCGTTATCATCCCTTATCTGGTGTCCTATGCGCCGTCAGCTATCGCTGACTGCCGTTCGATAACATGCCCCTCAGGGGGCCATCGAGTGCAAGGAGTGCGAGCGCCAGCCTGAACAGGCCAAGACGCAGCAAGCAAAGGAAGAGACACGCTATGTTTTCCCGTTTGAAACTGCTGTATATCGCCGATGATATTATTTCACCTGATGAATTCCCCCGTATAGTCAGCCCTTCCAGCGCCTGTCACGGCCTTTCATACATGCCGGACAATGACATTCTGTCGCTTTTTTCTGGTTTTCGCGGTGGCGAACGGATCCGCCGTGAAGTCGGCGTTACGCAAAACGGAATAAGCTCTAACCTGCGCGCAAGAGTGCAGAGCGACCTGATGAGCGGCATTGTCGTAGCGGTCGAAACCCGGCCCGGCGTGTTGGCGACGATGGGGCCATTTTACGCCGACATCGACGGCTACCTGATACCGCAGGGGAGACAAGAGCCCAACTACCCGGTGGACAAGATAGTGAAGCGGTACGAAGAGGCCGTGAAGTCTTACGGTGGCCGCCGGGCGCGCCCGTCCGTCTTCCCGGCACAAGTCACGCGGGCCAAACCGGCCCTTCGCCCGGATATCCCGGCGCAAGGTGGAAGAGCCTCACAGTCGGCCGTGTCTGGCCCCTTGACCAAAGCGCAACGCTGGCAGGAGCGAAAATACCTCATTGGCCGCGGGCAACGGAGTATCTACCCGGACGCCCGAATCGCCTCGGAACGCCTGGCGGCAAACAATGTCGCCGTCGAGAAGGCAAAGCTGGCGGAGAATATCTACAAGACCACGAATCCGCTAAAGGATACACCCGGCGTTCCCGAGGGCTGGAAAGATATCAGTAACGATAATGCGGCCCTGAGTAAAATTGGGCTAAACAGAAATATGCTCTTCGACAGAGATGAATCTCCGGATTTTTTGGCAAGGGTATATCAACCTGATAGCACTGTTTTTGGTAAAGAGATGAACCCAACGGTCGTGTTCAGAGGATCAAGAGCGCCAGAGTTCCCGGAGGGAATCGGCAGCGCCGCCAAAAAGGCCCTTAGGGGCGATTTGTCAGGAATTAAAAATGTGAATGACTGGATAAATAATGGTGCTCAGGGGATGGGGACGAGCTCAGACTATTATAAACAGGCGGTTAAAATAGGATTACAAGTAAAGAACTCCTCCGGTGTCGATATTTCTGGTCATTCATTGGGCGGGGGAATGGCCTCAGCTGCATCAATGACCAGTGGAAAACCCGCCTGGACGTTTAATGCAGCCGGGCTCCATCATGGAACTGTAGGGAAATACGGAGCTGAAATGATTGGTTCAGCCAAGAACATACAGGCCTATCGAGTTGAGGGAGAACTATTAACTACGTTACAGGAGGTTAATAACTAAAGTGACTATGAGCTTATAAAAAATGCCCTGCCCGATGCTTTGCAAAAACCCTGGGGCACAGCATTGCCTTTCACCTTGAAAGAGTGGTCATCACTGGCGCTGCCTGATGCCGCCGGCATACCACACACTCTTGCCGGTGGGACAGGAACCTTGCTCGATAAACACGGTATAGACCAGACAATAAAGTTGATTGAAGATCAGAAAGACGAGGATGTCGCCACCATCAGGGGGAGAATATGAGCAAGTGGATAATGGCAATGGCGTTACTGTTTACTGTTCTCATGATGCAAGGATGCAAAAAAAACATGGAATATGAACCACAGGATTTTTTTGAAGGCCGTCAATTGGAAGTCGCACAGCTGATTTATGATGGCGATGAAGTGAAACTGAATGAGAAGCTTCCGTCAATAAGCAAGGAAGAACTGAATCGACCAGTGAAAGCAGACATGACCCTGCTGTTTTGGTCGGTGTTGAACTCAATCTATGATAAAAACACGCCGGAAAGGCTGAAAATAATAACCGACCTGGTTAAAGCTGGCGCAGACCCGTTGCAGCCCAGACCAGAGGGAGGAAGCAGCCCGGCGGAATTCGTCATGAAAGCCGACAAGGGGATTTGGGTCAAAGCCATGCTCGACGGCGGTTTACCGCCAAACGCAAAAGATAAGGTATTCAATGAGCCCATTGTATTCCAAACAATCAAAGCCAAGAACACTGAAACGTTAAAGGTGATGCTGGATTATGGCGCGGATATAAATATCAGAGACTCCTTGCAACAAACCTTATTAATGGATGCTTTTTTTAGCTCAGCCTTTGAGCACATGACCCTACTGCTCAATCGAGGGGCAAATCCTAACCCGGTAAATATAAACAATATTTCGCTGTTAACAGCAGTGAATCGGCAAATAAAAGACAGCCAAGATGGCTCAGAATACAATGAACAGTGTAGGAAAATACTCGAGCTCATGCTTTTGAGAGGAGCAAAGGAAACGCAGTAATTTCATCAACGCAGATCTGACAGCTGCCGGTTATTATACTGGGGCTGTCAGGTTACATCTGGTTTTCGATACACACGCTATAGACCACGCAATAAAACGGATTGAAGACCAGAAAGACGAGGATGTCACCATTCTCAGGGGGAGAATATGAGCAAGTTGATAATGGCAATAGTGCTACTGTTTACGGTCCTCATGGTGCAAGGATGCAACAAAAGCATGGAATATGAACCACAGGTTTTTTTTGAAGGCCGGCAGTTGGACATCGCACAGCTGATTTATGATGGCGATGAAGTGAAACTGAAAGAGAACCTTCCGTCAATAAGCAAGGAAGAACTGAATCGACCGGTTAAGGCAGACATGACCCTGCTGTTTTGGTCGGTGCTAAACGCAATCTATGATAAAAATACGCCGGAAAGGTTGAAAATAATAACCGTCCTGGTTAAAGCGGGTGCAGACCCGTTGCAGCCCAGACCGGAAGGGGGAAGCAGCCCGGCGGAATTTGTCATGAAAGCCGACAAGGGAATTTGGATCAAGGCCATGCTCGACGGTGGTTTATCGCCAAACGCAAAAG
Organism: Serratia sp. Nf2; assembly: GCF_003028435.1. Classification (NCBI taxonomy): domain Bacteria; kingdom Pseudomonadati; phylum Pseudomonadota; class Gammaproteobacteria; order Enterobacterales; family Yersiniaceae; genus Serratia; species Serratia sp. Nf2. The sequence continues at coordinate 947,478 of NZ_PYTW01000001.1, forward strand.
ATAAAGTATTCAATCAACCCATTATATTCGAAGCGTTAGACGCGAAAAACCCTGAAACGTTAAAGGTGATGCTGGATTATGGTGCAGATATAAATACAAGAGATTCATTGGGGAATACCATATTAATAAGCTCCCTGGATTCTCGTTCATTTGATCATACTATACTTCTGTTGGAAAGAGGCGCAGATAATAAAATCAAGGGTAAGTTTGGTTGGACTATGGGCAATCAGCTCCAACGCTTTATAGATAGAGGTGTAGGCGATGCCGAGGATAAAGAGAAAATTAACAAGATAAAAGAGTTATTAATTAAGAACGGTGGTGACTGGCCTCCACTACCTGTAGAGAATTAAGACTCCCCTAAGGTCAACGTCGAAGACATGGAATATACCGCTCAGGGGCTGAATGGCAACCGCCAGCCAGCCCCTGCTTGCCCAGCCGACGTTAACGCAATGCCTTCGCTATCGCACTAAACATCAGCGAGGCCTCCAGCGGTTGCGCGCTGAAAGAAGGCTCCGCCTGCGGCCAGGTAGACCACTGGACGATCACCAGATTCTCCGCCTGATTGACCATGATCATCTGGCCGAAGATCCCCAGCGCCCACAGGGAATGCTTGAGGGATGCCTGCGGAGCGGGTTCTACGTTGGCCGCATCCACCGGCACTTCGTTGTTCCACCACTGGAAGCCGTAGATGCCGTTAGGATGGGCCGCCGATACCGAGCCCGCCGCCCGCGTCCAGTTGGCCGACTGGGCTACCCAATCGGCCGGCAAGATCTGTTTGCCGTTCGGCAACGTCCCGTTATGCATAATGAACTCGCCGAAGCGCCCCCAGTCTTCCAGCGTGGCGTTGAATCCATGCGCGCCCACGTCGTGCTGGCCTTTGGCATAGGCATGCCACACGCCATCGCTCGCCATGCCGTAGGGCTGCCAGATGCTTTGCTCAAGATAGGCCGCCAGCGGCATGCCGGTGGCGCGCTCCAGCACGTCGCCCAGCAACCACGCGCCGCCGGAGGAGTAAGACCAGTTCTGCCCGGCCGGATGCGCACGCTGCAAACCGGCTACCAGCTTGCGCACGCAGGCGTAGGTACCGGGCCTGGCTTCACACTCGGTCAGCTGCGCGAAGTCCGATTTCGGGTTGGTGTAATCCTCATTCCACGCCACGCCGGAGGTGTGGGTGATCAGCTGCCTGAGGGTCACGCCGTCCCACGCGGTGCCTTTCAGATCGGGTTCGTATTGCGTGATGAGATCGTCGAGCGAGCGGATTTTGCCCTGTTTAATCGCCACGCCCGCCAGCGTGGCGACCACGGATTTGCCCACGGAGCGCGACGTCCACAGCGTGGCGTCGGTATTGCCCTGCCCCAGATATTTCCAGGCGATTTTGCCGTCTTTCAGCACCAGCATGCCGCTGACGTTCTGGCGCTGCAGGTAATCCTGCAGGCTGTAGGTTTTGCCATTCACCCGATAGCTGGCGTCCGTTAGCGGTTTAGCGGCAGCCAGCAGCGGCGCGGCATTGCCGTGATGGAACACATCCCCCGCATAGTTGCGGTAGTCGTTACGAAAACCGATCACCCGGTCGCTCTGGCTCCAGGTGAGCATCTTGTGGGTGTCCGGCAATTGCGCATCGAAAGGCGCGGGACAGGCGCTGAGTTCTGTGCCCGCACAGGCGGCCAGCGCGGCGGGCGCCAACAGGCCGCTGCAGAGACTGATGACAACGCCCGCCAGCAGGCTGCGGTTAAACACTTTGCTTTTCATATTTTTTCTCGCTTAGCTCAGGAAGGCGTTCAGCTTAAAAAAACGCGGCCTATAATAAAAAACGCCTGATGGGGGAAAATCCCCCGAAAAATCGACTGGAGAACCGCGTGCCGAGCCTGATTTATTCCTTTGCCCAACTGGAAGCCTTCACCGCCGTGGCCGAGCACGGCAGCCTGGCGAAAGCCGCGCTCAAGCTGGGCAAAGACCGCACGACGCTGCGCGATTTGATTGATTTTCTCGAGGATGGCTTGGGCTATGCGCTGTTCCTGCGCGAGGGGCGCAGCCTGCACCTGACGCCAGAGGGCGAACAGCTGCAGCGCCAGGCGCACCTGCTGATGCGGCAGGTGAAAGCGTTTGAGGCATTTGCCAAAGACGTGCCGAAGAGCGCGGCGCAGGAAATTTCGCTGGTTTACGATCCCTTTACGCCCCGCGCGTTGCTGCAGGCACTGATTGCCGCCATGACCCAACGCAACACGCGCCTGAGCCTGATTAACGCCTCGCGCGACGAAGCGGAAAGCCTGCTGGCAAACGGCCAGGCCGATCTGGGCATCTGCCAGGCGCGCCATCGCAGCGTGGGCGACGCCATGGAGTGGCGCGCCTTAGGGGCGATAGAGATGGATTTTTACGCGTCTAAAGCGCTTTTCCCCGGCGCGGAACAGCCGCTCTCGCTGCTGGAACTTTCGCTCACACCGCAGGTGATCATGCACCCGGACTCTGACGAACCCGTGGCTCGCCGCCTGCAAATTTCCGGGCATACCATTTTCACCAACGAACTGGAGATGCTGCGCGCCCTACTCGAACAGGGCTGCGGCTGGGGCTTCCTGCCGACGCATATGCATGCGGAACGGTGGAAAAACGTCAACACGCTGCGCACCGAAGTGGGCAGCCAGGGGATCAGCCAAACCATGGTGACCATCTGGAAGCCGGGCAATGACCGGCGGGCGCTGATTGATGAGACGCTGGGGTTGTTGCCGGGGTTGTGGCGGGAGTTGGGGGTGAAAAGTTGCTGCTAGATTAGCGGTGTTGTTACCGATAGTCGGTCGTAGAGCTCATTGCCCGTGTTGCTTTTTCGATCGTTCTTAAGCGGGGGCGGCTTTGAGCGAGTATCAGGAGTTCGCAATTGTTCTCACATAAGTTGTATGTATTCCTAACATTTTTGTGTATTAGCAAATGGGAGGCCGGTCATGTTCCTATCTACACAGATAAAAGACGGTTGCTAACCCACTGCCATTAATCCATATACAAGCAGATTAGTAATGCCTGTTATCGGCACTAAGCGGACATGTATGGATTACGCAAAAAATGGCTACAGAAACGGTAGCCATTCACCATTCAGAAATCAAAAACTTGGAGAATATTTCACAGGAGACATAGCACCTTTCTTTCTTAGAACATCCGGAATTTTTTTACCAAGATAAATCTTTGTTATCTCAGGAGGTGCTACTCTTCCTCGGAATCCAAAGCGAAATTTTTGAGTAGATTCAAACTCATCGTCTGCATCCCATGAAGGCATCTCTGGGAAATTATCACGAGTAGATTTGAGCCACTCATCAGCAACATACACTCCCCTTACGATTCCCTTCACTGTAGCCAGTATGACTTCAGCCTTACAGGCACGTTCAACGTTTACGCGCCAACTAAAACGTACGGCATCATAGAGGTCTACATCTTTTGAGCTTCTGTTAACCGATATCATTAAGACTTTATGCTGGAACACAACTGTTTCAGGTTGGTATGTGGCGATTAACTCTTTAATGTGCGCAGCACCATATTCATTACTGCCAGCACCATTCATGATGTTAGTTAAACCGGGATAGGCGTCTATAAGTGCGGCCTCAACCTCGTAAGCAGTCTTTTGATCAGACATTCCATGTCGATGGATAACATGGATGACTTCAAGACCTGCTAGTCTTATTTCCCTAAGTTGCTTTAGTTTATTACTAAGTAATTCATCATCATCAGCTGCCGCAACCTCACCACGCATATGAGCAAATACACGGTTACCTTTCCCTTTCCCTACGTAGAAAGTACTTCCATCTCTTGGATCAATCAATCGGTATACATACCAACCAAGATGTTCCATAACTCCCGGTGGAAACTCATTAATATCCATGTCAAAACGCCTATCACTTGATTTAAAAAGCATTAATTAAACATAACACTGCCATTTAATGACTTATAGCACCCATCAATTTCCCCCATGTAGTTGATACAGTGAAAAATTAGCTCTAGGCACAAAGCAGCCTTCTCCCGAGGAACACACCTTACCGCACTTTCCGGCAATAAAAATCCGCCATCCGAAATAATTAAAAAAACAATAATAAATAAAATTTATTATTAACTATTTTTGCATTTTATTATTTCCCCCTCCCACAAACAAATCTCCCCCCCAACTCCCCCTAGCACCGCCCCCGCCCTTTCCCTACAATAAGGGATCTGTTGAGGCATAACGCAAGGAAAGACGGTGTCGAAAGCCAATCCCAATGCCACTATCGTGGATATCGCCCGCCGCGCCAGGGTGACCAATATCACCGTTTCCCGCGCCTTCAATAAGCCCGAGCTGGTCAAGCCGGAAACCCGCGAGCGCATTCACGCCATCGCCAAAGAGCTGAACTATGTGCCCAACGCCTTCGCGCAGGGGCTGAAAAGCAGCAGCAGCCAGATTATCGGCATCGTCACCAGCAGCATGTACAACCCGTTCTATTCCGGCCTGATCAAGACCGTGTCGCGCATTGCGCGTCAGCAGGGCTACCAGATCATGCTGTTCGACACCGACGGCAGCGAAGAGGCGGAAATGCGCGCCATTCAGGCGCTGTTTGGCTACAAGGCGCGCGGCATCCTGCTGTCGGCGGTGCGCGACGACAAGCGCTACCGCCCCGCCTATCTCGAGCTGGCCGAGGTGTACGGCGTGCCACTGATCCTGATCGACCGCGATCTCTACGATCAGCAGCTGAGCGGCGTGTTCCTCGATAACCGCGAGATCGGCGTGCTGGCCGGGCGCTATCTGGCGGAGCAGCCGGAGCAGAAGCTGCTGATTGTCGGCGGCCCGGCGGATTCGGAAATTACGCTAACGCGCACCGCCGGCATCGTCGCGGCGCTGCAGGGCAGCGGGCGTGAGATTCATATCATCAACGGCGACTATGATTTCACCTCGCAAGAGAGCGAGGTGCGCGCCTATCTGGCGCAGCCGGAGAACCGCCCGGATTACATCATCGGCCTGAACGGCATCATCACGCTGGGCGCCATCGCCATCTGCCACGAGATGGGGCTCTATCAGCAGGTGAAGTTCTTTTCGATAGACGAGCCGCCGCGCGCCGGCGCTTACGGCCTGCACATTCCGGGGGTGTATCACGATACGCAGAAACTGGGGGAGATCGCCGCGGAGCTGCTGTTCAGCGCCATTCTCAGCCCGCGCGGCGAGTTGCCGGTGCGCAGAGAGTTCTTCACCGGCTCGCTGTTGAATCGCTGACGGGCGCTATTGCCCGTAGTAGGCGTGTTTGCCGTGCTTGCGCAGGAAATGTTTGTCCAGCAGCTCCGGCTGCATCGGGGCGATGGCCGGCGCCAGCTGGCGCGTCGCCATCGCCATGATCGCCACCTCCTCCAGCACCACCGCGTTGTGCACCGCATCCGCCGCGTCCTTGCCCCAGGCGAACGGGCCGTGGGAATAGACCAGCACTCCCGGCACCTGCTGCGGATCGCGCCCCGCCTGATTGAAGGTCTCGATAATCACCTTGCCGGTTTCCCCCTCGTAATCCCCGGCGATCTCCGCCTCGCTCATCGGCCGGGTGCAGGGAATGTCACCGTAAAAGTAGTCGGCGTGGGTGGTGCCCAGCGCCGGGATCGGCTGCCCGGCCTGCGCCCAGATGGTGGCGTTGCGGCTGTGGGTGTGTACCACGCCGCCGATATTGGCGAAGGCGCGGTACAGCGCCAGATGGGTGGCGGTGTCGGATGAGGGTTTGCGGTGCCCTTCGCGCACCTTGCCCTCCAGATCCACCACCACCAAATCCTCCAGCGTCATTGCCTCGTAGGCGATGCCCGAAGGCTTGATCACCACCAGCCCGCTCTGGCGGTCGATCGCCGAGACGTTGCCCCAGGTAAAGGTCACCAGCCCGTATGCCGGCAGGCTGAGGTTAGCGGCCAGCACCTGCCGCTTGAGTTCGTTCAGCATGCGATGCCTCCCTCGATCATCTGTTGTTCGATCCAGGCCTTGGCCTGGGCGATACGTTGCTTGTCCTGCCCGTCTTCGCGCGCCCACATCTCCAGCAGGTAGGGGCCGCGATAGCCGAGCGCATTGAGCACGGAAAAGGCGTAGGCGAAATCCACGCAGCCTTCGCCGAACGGCACGTCGCGGAACTGCCCGGCGCTGCCCGGCCCCACCGCCACGGTGTCTTTGAGGTGCACGGCGGTGATGCTGCCGATGCCCAGCGCCAGCTCGGCGGCGACGTCGTTGCCCCAGGCGCTGAGGTTGCCGAGATCGGGATACACCGTGAACCACGGGCTGTTAACGTAGCGGGCGATGTCGCGCCATTTGCTGATGCTGTTGATGAACGGCGTGTCCATCACCTCCACCGACAGCATCACCTGCGCCCTGGCGGCCTGCGCCGCCGCCCACTGCATGCCCTCGATAAAGCGTTCGCGGCTGTGGCGATCGGCGGGTTCGTAATAGACGTCGTAGCCCGCCAGCTGGATATTGCGGATGCCAAGATCCGTCGCCAGTTCCAGCGCCTTGCTCATCAGCACCCGCGCCCGCTCACGGGTGGCGGCGTCATGGCTGCCGAACGGGTCACGCCGGTGCGCCGACAGGCACAGGCTCGGCACCGTCACCCCGCTGTCGAGCCGCGCCTGGATAAACGCCAGCCGCTGGCGGCGATCCCAGTCCAGCCGCTGCTGGCGCGCCGGCTGCTCGTCTATAGACATCTCCACAAATTCAAAACCCAGCTCGGCGGCGGTGGCCAGCCGCTGCGGCCAGCTCAGTTCGGCGGGCAGCGCCTTTTCATACAGCCCCAGACAGGCGGCGTTAGTCGTTTGCATCAGTCACCTCACTCAAAGCCTGAGCGACCGCCAGATAGCGCGCCTGCTGGGCGCGCAGGCGCCGGTGGGCGGCGGTCGCGGGATAATAACAGCGCAGTTTGGGCGGCGCGGCGGCGATCGCTTCGGCGAACCCGGCGTACTCCCCGGCGCCGACGGCGGCGCACAGGGCGGCGGCGCGGCAGCCGCTTTGGCGCGTTTCCACCACCTCGAGCGGCAGGTTGCCGGCGTCGGCGTACATCTGCATCCACACCTCGGACTGCGTCGGCCCGCCGGTCATGCGCACCCGCTCGATGCGCGGGTTCAGCTGCACCATGCGCTCCTGATGAATCAGGTGCGAGAACACGATGCCCTGGTAGATCGCCTGCACCACGTCCGCCATCTCGTGGTGGGCGCTCAGGCCGATCAGCCCGCCCGGCGTGTTGCCGCCGAGGTTGGAGCCGTACAGATATGGCAGGAACAGCAGCCCGCTGGGCTGCTCGCGGCGTTCGGCCACCCAGGCGTTGAACTGGGCGTAGCGCTGCCGGTCGTCGGCGCAGAACTGGCGCAGGAACCAGGCCAGGTTGCCGGCCGAGGTCGGGCTGCCTTCGTGCACGAAATAGCGGCCGTCGATGCAGTAACGCCCCCAGGCGTAGGGGTAATCGGCGGGAATGATGCGCTCGGTCACGCAGGTGGCGATCGACCAGGTGCCCGCCACCGCGCTGAGCGTGCGATCGTCGGCCACGCCGGAGCTGAGCGCCGCGCCCACCACGTCGAACAGGCCGCCGTACACCGCAGTGCCCACCCGCAACCCGCACTGCGCCGCCGCCGCGGCCGTCACCCGCCCGGCCAGCTGCGCCGAGCCGATCGTTGGCGCGGTCTTCTCCTGCGCCTCTTCGATGCCGAAGGCCGCCATCAGCGCCGGATCGTAAGCGCCGCTGTGCTGATTGAACAGGTTGCTGCCGGAGATGTTGGTCACCTCGGCCGCCGCCTCGCCGGTGAGGCGAAAGCGCAGGTAGTCGTGCGCCATCAGGATGCGATCGACGGCGGCGTACTGCGCCGGTTGCTGCTGCTTCAGCCAGCGCAGCAGCAGCGCCGGGTGGCTGGGCCACAGCGGCTGCAGGCTGCGCGAGTAGGTCTGCGCGTCCACCCCGGCGCGGCGCAGCTCAGCCGCCGTGGCCGCCGCGCGGTTGTCCGAAGAGAGGATGCCGTTGCCGACCGGTTTGCCGTGGCGGTCGATGGCGTACAGCCCTTTTCCGTGCGCCGAAAAGCTGACGCCGCGCACCTGCCCGGCCGCCAGCCCCGCCGCGTGCAGCGTCTGGCGGATCGCCGCGCAGACGTCATCCCACAGCGCATCCATATTGCGTTCGCTGAAGCCCGGCTGGGCGGCAATCGCCGCGCCGTCGCGCTCGGCGATCGCCAGCTCTTCGCCGCTTGCCCGGTACAGCCCGGCCTTGATCACCGTGCCGCCGACGTCTATGCCAAGAAAGACTGCCATCGCGCCTCCTATTTGCGCCGCACGGAGCTGAGGTAGATGGCGGCCAGGATGATGCCGCCTTTCACCACGTTCTGGATATATGGCGACACGTTCATCAGATTGAGGCCGTTGTTGAGCACCCCGAGCATCATCGCCCCCACCAGCGTGCCGACGATGGCTCCGCGCCCGCCGGAGATCGCCGCCCCGCCCAGCACCACCGCAGCGATGGCGTCCAACTCGAAGCCTTCGCCGGCGTTGGGCTGCCCGCTCATCAGGCGCGAGGTCAGCACCAGCCCGGCCAGCGCGGCGGTCAGGCCGCTGATCACGTACACCAGCATCTTGTAGCGCGGCACGCGGATGCCGCTCAGGCGCGCCGCCTCTTCGTTGCCGCCCATCGCATAGACGTAGCGGCCGAACGGCAGCTGGTTGAGCATCAGCCAGGCCAACACGTACACGCCGAGCATGATCAGGATCGGCACCTGGATGCCCAGCACCGTACCACGGCCGAAGAAGGAGAAGACGTCGGGCAGGCCGGAGATCGGGTAGCCGCCGGTATAGAGCAGCGCCAGGCCGCGGGCGATGCCCATCGACGCTAGGGTGACGATGATCGGCGGCATGCGCAGGTAGGCGATGCAGGCGCCGTTGGCCAGGCCGAACAGCGCGCCGACCGCCAGCGCCGCCACCATCGCCAGCGGAATGGGCACCGCCGCCAGCATCAGCCCGGCGGCGACCGAACCGGCCAGCGCCATCACCGGCCCCACCGAGAGATCGATGCCGCCGGTCAGGATGGCGCAGGTCATGCCCACCGCGATGATGGCGTTGATCGACACCTGGCGCGCCACGTTGGTCAGGTTATTGACGCTGAGGAAGCTGTCGTTCAGCAGGCTCATCAATACGAACAGGACAGCGAAGCCGATAAACGGCAAGACCGCCGGGTGATGCAGCAGTTTTTCCCAGCGCTTGCCGAGGCTGGGGCCGGCGGCGCGGCGCGCCACGGCGGGTTGTTCAATTCCGATCATAAGGCACTCCCGGTCGCGTGAAGCATAATGTGGTTGGATTCGATGTCGTCGCCGGTCAGCTCGGCGACGATGTGGCCGCCGCGAAACACCAGCACGCGGTCGCACACGCCGATGATCTCCGGCAGTTCGGAGGAAATCATGATGATGGAGATGCCCTGCTGGGTCAGTTGCTGCATCAGCTGATAGATCTCGGCCTTGGCGCCCACGTCGATGCCGCGCGTCGGTTCGTCGAAGATCAGGATGTTGCAGTCGTTGTTGAGCCAGCGGGCGATCACCACCTTCTGCTGGTTGCCGCCGCTCAGGGTGCTGACGGCGGTCTCGGCGTCCGGGGTTTTCACCCCCACGGCGCGGATCAGCCGCTGCACCACGTCGCGATCCTGGCGGGCGCTGACGAAGATCTTGCCGCGCCGGTGGTGCCGGTTGAGGGTGATGTTCTGCGCCACCGAAAACGGCAGCACCAGGCCCTCGGTTTTACGGCTCTCCGGCAGCAGGCCGATGCCCTGCGCCAGCGCCTGCGCCGGGGAGCGCAGCGCCGCCGGTTGGCCACCGAGGCTGACGCGTTTGCGGTGGCAGCGGCTGGCGCCGATCAGCGCCGAGACGGTCTCGGTGCGCCCGGAGCCCACCAGCCCGGCGAAGCCGAGGATCTCGCCCTTGTACAGGTGGAAGCGGTCGGTCGCGCCGTGCTTCTCGCGCTGGATCTCCGCCTCCAGCAGCACCGTCGCGGTATCGACCGGGTGCTGTTTCACCGGGAAGGCGTTCTCGATTTTGCGCCCGACCATCAGCCGCACCAGCTCTTCCACGTTGGTGTCGCCGGTGGCCAGCGTTTCGATGTAGGCGCCGTCGCGCAGCACGGTGATGCGATCGCAGATGGTGAAAATCTCGTCCAGGTGGTGCGAGATAAACACCATGCCGACGCCCAGCAGCCGCAGATCGTTCATCACGCTGAACAGGTGCTCGGCCTCGCCCGGCGTCAGCGTGGCGGTCGGTTCATCCAGCACCAGCACCCGCGCCTCCAGCGACAGCGCCTTGGCGATCTCAACGAACTGCTGCTGCGCCACGCTCAGCTGTTCCACCGGGCAATCGAGATCGATAGCCACCGTCAGCCGCTTGAAAATGGCCTCGGCCTTGCGCCGCATCGCCCGGCGATCCAGCAGGCCCCAGCGGTTCCTGATCTCCCGGTTGAGGAAGATGTTGTCGATGGCGCTCATGTAGGGAATCAACGAGAATTCCTGAAAAATAATGCCGACCCCGGCCTCGATCGCCTGGCGATAATTGTTAAAGCGGCGCTGCTCGCCGTCGATAAAAATATCGCCCTCGTCAGGCTGATAGATGCCGCACATGATTTTTACCAGCGTCGATTTGCCGGCGCCGTTTTCGCCCAGCAGGGCGTGCACTTCGCCGCGTTGAATAGCCAGATCGATGCCGTCCAGCGCCTTCACGCCGGGAAAGCTCTTTTTTATTCGCTTCAGTTCCAGTAAAGGTGTCACCGCATTGCCCTCCGCGCCGAACGCCCCGCCGCAGCGGGGCGAACCCGACCGCTGTTACCAGCTAAAGCCGGCCGCATTGCTGCGGTCGATCAGCTTCACTTTGACCGGCACGGTTTTCGGCACCGTGGCGCCCCAGTAGCGGGCCAGCGCAATGCCGAGCGCGATGCGCAGCTGGTCGCGCGGGAACTGCGCCGAAGTGGCGATAAACGGCGAGTTCGGCTTGAGGATCTCTTTGATGGCTTCCGGCTGGCCGTCGACGCTCACCAGCTTGACCTTGGCGCCGTTGCTTTCGATCGCCGCCAGGGCACCGAGCGCGCCGACGTCGTTGACGCTGAAGATACCCGCCAGATCCGGCGCCGACTGCAGCATGTTTTCGGTCACGGTCAGCGCGGTGTCGCGTTCCTGCTTGCCGTTTTGCTTGGTGACGATCTTGATGTCGGGGTATTTCTTCATCGCCGCTTCAAAGCCGCGCACGCGCTCCAGGATCGGCACCACCGGGATGCCGTCGAGGATCGCCACCTTGCCTTTGCCGCCCAGCGCTTTCGCCAGGTACTCGCCCGCCTGGAAGCCGGCGTCGTAGTTTTCCGAGCCGACGAACGAGTCCAGCGGCCCTTCCGCCTGGGCGTCGATCGCCACCACCACCGCGCCGGCCTTATGAGCGGAGATCACCGCCGACTGCACCCCCACCGAATCGGTCGGGTTGATCAGCAGGATATCCACCTTCTTCTGCAGCATGTCTTCCACGTCACCGATCTGTTTGGCGACGTCATGGCGCGCATCGGCCACGTACACCTTGGCGCCGATATCCGCCGCCGCCTGATCCAGCGCCTGCTTCATGGTGACGAAGTAGTCGTTGTTCATTTCCTGGAACGACATACCGATAGTGATTTGCTTGGCCAGCGCCCCATGGCTGGCCGCCAACATTCCACCGGCGACGATAAAAGGCAGGGTCTTTTTGAATAATGAAAACATAGCCAATTCTCCTGTAGGGAAGCTTCTTGTTGTGGTTATCAGAGCAACAGCATGTCTTTACGTTTGGCCGACCGGCCGGCCCCCCATTGCGGACGGGCCGGCGGCCGTGACTGCAACAGCGGTACAGCGGGAGGGTCAGGGAACCAGGATCACCTTGATGGAGTCGGTCGAGTCCGCCAGGGCGAAGGCTTCGTCCCAGTCGTTCAATGAATAGCTGTGGGTAACCACGCCATTGGAGGTCACCAGCCCGCGCTCAAACAGATCGATGGCGATTTCGTAGCTGTAGGGCGCCAGGTGCGCGCCGCGAATGTCCAGCTCTTTGCGATCGCCGATGATGGACCAATCGACGGTGGTTTCCTTGCCGAACACGCTGAACTCCACGAAGCGGCCCAGCTTGCGGATCATCTGCAGCCCCTGGGTGACGCCGATCGGCGCGCCGGTGGCCTCGATATACACGTCGCAGCCGTAGCCGCCGGTCAGCGATTTGACGATCTGGTCGGCGTCTTCCTTCAGCGGGTTGATCACCACGTCGGCGCCAAATTCTTTCGCCAGCGCCAGCCGCTCGTCGATGGCGTCGATCACGATCAGTTTCTTCGGCGTCTTCAGGCGCGCCACCTGCACCATGCACAGCCCGAGCGGCCCGGCGCCGGCCAGCACCACCACGTCGTCCAGCTGGATATCGCCGCGCGCCACGGTGTGAATGGCGCAGGCCATCGGCTCAATCAAGACCGCGTCTTCATGGCTCAGGCTTTCCGGGATCTTGTGCACGATGGCGTTCTCGGAAAAGCGCATGTACTCCGCCATGCCGCCCTCCGCCACGTCTTTTTGGAAACCGTAAATGTTATGCGTCTCACACATCCAATAACTGCCGGATTTGCAGTAGCGACACTCCCAGCACGGCACGATCTGCTCGGCGATCACCCGCTCGCCGAGCCGGTATTTGCCTTCCGCGCCCTCGCCCAGCGCGGCGATGCGGCCGTAAAACTCATGCCCCGGCACCACCGGCGGTTTGACCCACGGGTTCTCCCCCCAAAACATCTGTGCGCCGTTCTTGCACTTGCAGTCGCCGGCGCAGATGCCGCAGCCTTCCACCTTGATCACCAACTCGCGCGCCTTCGGCAGCGGCGTGGGCACCTGTTCGAAACGATAGTCCTGCGGGCCGTGGCAAACGACCGCGCGCATTTTTTCCGGCAACTGGCTCATCTCTTCCTCCAATACACTCGTTAAATGCTTGAATTTTCTTAATGTTGACGTTGTCATTTTTATCCAACAAAAAACAACAAACGTTATAAAGTGATAAATTTCAATTGATTAATCATCAAACACCCAGGAAAACTCAAAATGACAACGTGAACATAGAGCGACATATAACCAAAGCTGCAAAAATAATTATTTGAGCGAAATCACATATCGTTAACATTGCGGCTAAAAATGCTACAAATGCGGATCGCGATCCCATTTACGGGATCGTCGATCCGGGGGGACCCGCTAAATCAGCAGGCGTACGCGATCGTAGATCTGACGATCTTCCGGCCGAGACGATCGTGCCTGCTGGCGCAGGGTACGCACCAGCGTATCGATAAACGCATGCGCGGCGGCGCTCAGAATGCTGTTGCGCCGGGTGACGATATTCAGCTGCGCCGGTTGGCAGCTCTCCCGCAGCGCCAGCGGCTGCACGCGGGAGGCGAACTGCGGCAGCGCGACGATCGGCCGCGGGCACCAGGTGCACATCTCGGCGGACTCCACCAGCGCCTGCAGCATGCCGAACGAATGCGCCTGGATAATGCGCTGGCGCGGCAGACGCGCGCCGTGGCGGTGAAACACCTCGTCGCGCAGCGCATCGAAACTTTCCGGGGTATAGCTCATCACCCAATCCTGCTCCAGCAGCTGATGCAGCGAGGTGCTGTGCGCCAGCGGGTGGCCGCGCCGCACCATGTACGCCGTTTCATACTCCAGCAGCGGCTCGCAGTGGAACTCCTGCGGCGCCGACGACGCCGGCAGCGGCGTGATGGCGAAATCCATCGTGCCCTCGCGCAGCTGAGACTGAGCGTTGGCCATCAGGCTTTCCGACAGTTCCAGCCGCACCGCCGGCACCTTGCTGCGAAACGCCATCACCGCCGGCGGCAGCACCGTCAGCATCAGCCAGGGGGTGATCGCCGCCTTGACCAGATCCGCCGTTCGCCCGCGCAGCGCCGCCATTTCACCTTGCGCTTGCTCCAGCTGATTCAACACCAGCCTGGCGTGTGCCAGCAGGGTTTTGCCGTAGGGGGTAAAGCCCAGCCCGGTCGGGGTGCGGATCAGCAGCGGCAGCGCCTGCTCCTGCTCCAGTTCGCGCAGTGCGCGGGTCACCGCCGCCTGCGACAGCCCCAGATGCCGCGCCGCCGCGCGAATGCTGCCGCTGTCGGCGCTGGCCACCAGCGCCTGCAGTTGGTGCAGTTTCATGTTCACCTCCTGACAATCATCGGTTGTCAGCATAACCGAACGGCGGCTACCCGGCAAAAACGGAGTTTGCTAGTCTCGATGCCTATCCCTCTGCCCCATTCCCCGCCCGTTGGCCGGGACCCTTTGCCGGAGACCGTGATGAGCCCTTCACTCGTACTGCCTGAGATCGCCGCCGTTCATGATGAGATGGTCGCGCTTCGCCGCCACATTCACGCCCACCCGGAGCTGGGCTTCCAGGAGTTCGCGACCTCGGATCTGGTGGCGCAGCGGCTGGCGGAATGGGGTTACCGCGTCACGCGCGGCGTAGGACAAACCGGTGTTGTCGCCACACTGCAGCGCGGGCCGGGAAAATCGCTCGGCATCCGCGCCGACATGGACGCCCTGCCGATTGCCGAAACGACCGGTTTGCCGCACGCCAGCACCCATTCCGGGGTGATGCACGCCTGCGGCCACGACGGGCACACCGCCATGCTGCTGGCGGCGGCGCGCTATCTGGCGCGGCAGCCAAACTTCAGCGGCACCCTGCACCTGATCTTTCAGCCGGCGGAAGAAGGCGGCGGCGGCGCCAAAGTGATGATTGAAGACGGCCTGTTTGAGCGCTTCCCCTGCGACGCGGTGTTCGCCATGCACAACGTGCCCGGTTTCCCCACCGGCCACCTGGGTTTCGCCAGCGGCCCCTTCATGTGCTCGGCCGATACGGTACACATTACCCTGCATGGGCACGGCGGCCACGGCGCGGTGCCGCAGAGCACCGTCGATCCGGTGGTGGCCTGCGCGGCCATCGTCATGAGCCTGCAAACCATCGTGGCGCGCAATATCGATCCGCAGGAAACGGCGATCGTCACCGTGGGGGCGATGCAGGCCGGCCAGGCCGCCAACGTGATCCCGGCGACCGCCACCCTGACGCTCAGCGTGCGCGCGCTGACGGCAGCGGTGCGTGAGCGGCTGGAGCAGCGCATCACCGAGCTGGTCACGGCGCAGGCCGCCAGCTTCGGCGCCCGCGCGGAGATCGACTATCAGCACGGCTACCCGGTGCTGGTGAACCACCCGGCAGAAACCGAGCTGGCGCGCGCGGTGGCGTTGGAATGGGCCGGAGAGAGCCGGGTTATCCCCACGCTGCGGCCGTTTACCGCCAGCGAAGATTTTGCCTTTATGCTGGAGAAATGCCCAGGCAGCTACATCTCGATCGGCAACGGCCCCGCCACGCCGGGCAATTCCCTGCACAACCCCGGTTATGACTTCAACGACGACAGTCTGTCGCTGGGCGCCACCTACTGGGTCAAATTGGTCGAGCGCTTTTTGGCTCGCCCCGCGGTTTAATCGCCAACGCTGAGGAAATGACATGAAAACCATCAAAGGGCTGTTGTTGTTACTGCCGCTGGCCGCGAGTTTTCCCGCGTTGAGCGGTGAATTCAGCGGCAAAGTGATCAAACTGGGCATCGATCCCACCTTTCCACCGCTGGAGTATAAAACCCCGCAGGGCAAGCTGACCGGCTTCGGCGTCGATATCGCCCAAGCGCTGTGCGACCAGATGCAGGCCAAATGCGTGTGGGTGGAAAGCAGCTGGGACGGCATGATCCCCGGCCTGCAGGCGAAAAAATTCGACGCCATCGCCTCGTCGATGACCATCACGCCGCAGCGCCAGCAGCAGATCGCCTTCTCCAGCAAGGTCTCCAACGCCCCGGCGCGGCTGGTGGCGCATAAAGGCAGCAACCTGCAGCCAACCGTCGCCTCGCTGAAGGGCAAATCGGTCGGCGTGCAGCAAGGCTCCAGCCAGGAGGCCTACGCCAACGCGCTGTGGCGCCCGGCTGGCGTCAACGTGGTCGCCTACCAAAGCCAACAGGAAGTGAACGAAGATCTGGCCAACGGCCGGCTGGATGCGTCGCTGCTGGCCAGCGTCAGCGCCAGCGAGTTCTTCAAAACGCCCGGCGGCAAAGATTTCGCCTTTATCGGCGCCGAACTGAACGACAGCAAATACTTCGGCATCGGCGACGGCATCGGGGTGCGCAAAGACGATACCGCGCTGCTTAACGCCTTCAACGACGCGCTGCAGGCGATCCGCGCCAACGGTACTTACAAGAAAATCAACGACAGGTATTTCGACTTCGACATGTACGGATCGGAGCAGTAACAAGCGTTCCCCGGCGGTCACCTGCAGATCCTGCAGGATGGGGAGGCGCCTTCGGCCGCCGGGGAACGCCCCAACGGAAACGGCAGTGTCGGCAAGAAGGGAAAATTAGGCGGGATAAGGATGCGGGCCAGGCAGGACGCCCGGCCCGCTAAAGCGGGTTACTTCACTTCACCCATCGCTTTCAGCTTTTTGGACAGCTCGCGGCGCTCTTTGGACAGATCGGCATTTTTGATGATGTAGTCATCAACGCGATCTTCGTAGTCGCTGCGCATGTTGGCGATGATGCCCTGAATGTCTTCAATGCTCATGCCGGGCTTGATGTACTCACTCAGGTTGTCGAGCAGCAGCACGCGCTTCTGGTTATCACGAATTTTCTTTTCGTTGTCGACGATCTCGCGTTGCAGTTTGTTTTTGCGGCGGAACATACGCACAAACTCCAGCACGTCCTGGAAACTCGGCTTATTTGCATTATCCATCTTTATACCCTTGCTTTAGTAATACACAGATTCATTTGCTTACGGCCACATGGCACCAAGATACAGGTTTGTGGCGGTCCGGCACAACAGTGATTGCCTTATCTTACCCACTTTGCCCCGGTGGCCAAAACCCAAAGCGCCGCCTTCATGATCTGACCCCTTATTCGCGCCCGGCGGCGGTGCAGACCTGGAGCAGATCCCCCAGCTCTTCCAGCTGCTGCGCCAGCTCCATGCTGAGCCAGACATAGCCGTAAATCGGCGCTTCGCCGTGCTGGCCGAGGCTCACCTCCTGCATCAGCGTTTTCAGCTCGCCGGCGATCTCCGCCAGTTGCCCCGCCGCCGCCTGCCGCTGCGCCTGCGGCCCTTCGCGCATCAGCACCGCCAGCGATTCCAGCGAGCTCAGCGTCAGCAGCTGGGTGCTGCGCAGCGTGCGGGCGTTCAACATGATGAAGTGCGTTTCGCGCGAGGCCCAGTAGGCGTCGGCCATCAGCTCCAGCGTGCACACCAGATTGCGGCTGAGGGTTTGCACCGCCTCGAACACCGCTTTGGGGATGCGGGTTTCCTTGCTGGCGGGCACGATCAGGCTGCGTAGCTTCACCACCTGATTCAACAGATCCTTGAGCTGCGGCTCCAGCCGCGGCCGCTCAATGACGTTCGGTGAAAAATACGCGCCGTAGAGGCGGGCGGCGGTTTGCAGGCAGTCCGCCATCTGCATGCGCCACAGAATATAGGCGCGTTGTGGGTAAATGCTGGTGAACAGCAGCGCCAGCAGCGAGCCGAAGATCACGTCGCCGCTACGCCACAGCGCGGTATGCATGTCGCCGGCGCCCGCGCCGCACACCACCGCCAGCGTGATCCCCACCAGCAGCGCCATATACGGCCGTTTGCCGAGCGTCAGGTAACCGCAGACGAACATCACCACGCCGCACCAAACCAGCATCAGCGGCAGCGAATAGAGTTCCAGATACAGGGCGATCAGGCCGGACGCGGCGCCGAATACCGTGCCGGCAATGCGTTGCAGCGCCCGCTGCAGCACGTTGCCCCAAAACGAGATCGGCCCCATCACCACCACCAGGGTGATCAGCGGCCAGGTGCCTTCGGGCACCGCCAGCAAGCGGATCAGCAGAAAGGTCAGAATAAACGCCAGCCCGATGCGCACGCCGTGAACGATGCGATAGTGGCGATAGGTCAGCAATTCAAGGGAAGAGATTTTTCGATCGAGGCGCATGCTGCCTCCGATAAAGACCAGCCAGGCCGCTATTTTAGCGGAGGAAGCCCGGCAAGGAAAAGGCGAATGAGGCGTCCCCCATTCGCGGTCAGGCTCAGGCGGCGTACTTGTCGACCAGCGCGCGCAGAACGGCGGCGGTTTCGACATCCATCACGCCGTCATACTTCTGCTGGCGGAAGTGCAGCTGGAACGCCCGCACCAGCTGGCGATAGCCTTCTGCGGTGTTCGCCGCAGAGGTGTCGTAGCCGTATTGGGCGAACAGTTTCAGCAGCTCGGCCTGTGCCGGCAGCCCCTGGCGGCAGTATTCCTGCTGGCGCTGCTGCTTGGTGGCTTCGTCATACCAGGCGCCGACGCCGGCCTGATACAGCTGCTGCCACGGGAACTGCGGGCCCGGATCGCTCTTGCGGCCCGGCGCGATGTCGGAGTGCGCCACCACGTTCACCGGCGAGATGTCCGGGTAACGCTGCAGGATGTTCTGCGCCAGCTGGGCAACCGCCTCGATCTGCTGCGGGTTGAACGGCGGGAAGGTGATGTTTTCACCGTCGCCGCTCGCCAGGTTGACGATCTCGATGCCGATCGAGGTGTCGTTGATATTGCTGCGGGTGCCCCACTGGCTGGTGCCGGCATGCCAGGCGCGCTCGTTCTCGTCCACCAGGTTGAAAATGCGCACGCCGCTGAAGCCGGCAGCCTGATAGGTGGCCTCGGTCGGATCCGGCACCAGATAGTGCGCGCTGACCGATTTTCCGGTCAACGACGTCACCGAGTCGGCAAAGTTTTGCGCCGTGTAGTGCAGCACCAAAAAGCGCACGCGGTGGCCGAAGCTGGCGACCGATCGGTAGCTATTGTAATCAATCTTGTACATCGTAAAGTCCCTCTCTCGTTTGATTTCACTGAGCGGCCTCTCATCATGACAGGCCGCTCCGCACAGGTGAACCTTTGGCTCACCCTTTTTGTTTTAGCTAATTGCTAAATTATGCGCAAGCGTTTTTTAGCAAAACCGTTATTTACCTTTTTGCTAAAGAGTGCGATCATTGCACGATGGAAACTAAAGAAATCAGGCGCAACAATCTGCGCGAATTGATGGCCCGCTACGCCCGGCAAGGCGTCAACCAGAATGAGTTCGCCACGCTGGTTGAGTCTTCCGCGCCGACGCTGAGCCAAATCATCGGGGAGAAATCCTCCCGCAATCTTGGCGACAATCTGGCCAGGCGGATCGAGGCCAGGCTGAATTTGCCCAAGGGCTGGTTCGACGTGTTTCATGAAAAGCAGCTGGTGCGCCCGTTTGACAACGTGGCGGCGGAGTCGGACTTCCAGCCCGCCCGTTTGAAACCGGTGGTATGGGAAGATACCGAACAAGACAAGGAAGAGTTTGTGGAGATCCCGCTGCTGGATATTGATTTTTCCGCCGGCGACGGCTGCTACGAAATCGTCGATCGCGAGGAGTTTTCGCTGATCTTCCGCCGTTACTATCTGCACAAGATGGGGGTGGCGGTCAACGCCGCGCGCATTATCCGCATCTCCGGCTCCAGCATGGAACCGCGTCTGCAGGACGGCGACGTGGTCGGCATCAACACCGACGACACGCGCATCCGCGAAGGCAAGACTTATGCCATCCGCCACGGCAATTTGCTGCGGGTGAAGGTGCTGATCGAGCAGCCGGACGGCGGCGTCGTCATCCGCTCCCTCAACCGGGAAGAGTACCAGGACGAACACCTCAGCTATCAGCAGCGCAAGGAGCAACTGGTGGTGCTCGGCCGCGTCTTCTGGTCCTCTTCGTCCTGGTAACGGACAATAATCTCGGGCGCCCGCTGCGCCCGGCGGTTATTTGAAGTCCACCACCATCTGCTGCTGGATAGACAGCCCGCGGGTCGACTGCACGCAGCCGGCAATGTAGTCGGTGAAGCGCGGCGGTTTCGGCATGCCCAGCTTGAGGATCTTCTCGTTGCTGAAACGCACGTTGAGCATGGCGAACGATCCGTACAGGCGCATCGCTTTCAGCATCAGCCGCTCGTTGCACGGGCCGAAAATGTCTTTCAGCTGGCGGCGCATTTTCACCAGCGCGTCATACGTCACCTGCGCATACTCATCGCCCACCGGCGCCTTTTCCAGCGCCGCCGCCATGGCGTTGTCGATCTCGGCAAAGCTGACGCTGCTCTCCACGCCGGCGGAGATGTGATACACGTCGTTCTCCAGCGTTTCGCTGTTCATCAGCATCACCAACGCATCCGCGCAGTAGTCCGCCGGGATCACGTCGATATTGTCCTCCAACGAGCACATGAATTTGCGCAGCATCAGCGCCATGCCAAACACCCAGAAAATGCTGCTGGAAGGCTGGCAGCCCAGGCGGGTGTGCCCCACCACGATCGACGGGCGAGCGATGGTCAGCGGCAGTTGCGGGCAGCGTTGGCGCATCAGCTGTTCGATGGTGGATTTGGAACGCGTATATTCCACCAGATGCTCGGCGTCTTCCTCAAACTCGCCGCTCTCCGCCACCAGCGAACCCGGCTCCGGTGAACAGGACATGGCGGTACCGACGTGCAGGAAACGTTTTAGTCCCGGCACCTGCGCCATTTTTTCGGCAAAGGCCAAAGTGCCTTCTACGTTTACCTTCCAAATGAGCGGGTTATTACCAAATGAAGCAACGGCCGCACAGTTAATAACGTGCGTGACATTGTTAATACGTGCGTCAGTTAAAAAGTTGGCCGGCTCGGAAAGGTCGCCCAACAATATATTTTCTATCGTAATTTTAGACAGCAGGTTCGCGTCGATATTAAACTTTTCCATATTCGCGCGAATACGGGCCAGCCCTTGCTGTGCATCGTCGGCACGCACCAGCAAAAGATAATTAACAGACTGATTTTCAATCAATAATTTTTCGAGAACCGCACCACCAAGAAAGCCGGTAGCGCCGGTCAACAGTAGCGTTTTCATAATTGTCACCCACATTGGTATTGAATGTGGAAGATTGTATCTGCGGATATTTAAACAAATATTAAATAGATTTACGGCGCCCTCACTCATTTTTCTTAATATTATCTTAAGGAATCTTTTGAAACATCCATCGTGGCTTTAGTAACAAAAGAACCGCATAGATTCCATGATTAATCTCCGCCGTTTAAATACCATTGATGTAGCGCCTGATTTAATTTAACGGTCAATGTTATTTCTCTTCTCGTCCGTGGAGGACTTATGACCTATAACCAAAAAATCTGGTTGGGGGTTTTACTACTGTGCACCCTGTTTTGGGGGGCGGTGATAAGCGGCGCCTGTTCGCTGTATAACCGGGCGGATCGCCTCAATGCGCACCAGGCGCAGAGCGAGTTCGCCGCGCGCCACAGTCAGGCCCCCCGCTCGCAGCAAAGCGCTCAGGCGTCCATCGCCCCCCGGAATGGGTAGGGACAAGACCCGCTAACGATCCTATTATACCCTAAGGTTAACAGGGAGATAACGATGGCTCGAAAGCTGGATAGCTTACCGCAGGCACAACGCGAGAAAATAGAAACCGATTTGCTGGCCATCAGCGTGATCTACAACGAGCGCTACGGCATCGCCTCGACCCAGGCGGAAACAGAACGACAGATCCCCGACCACCTGCTCCCCTACTTTCACCAGCGGCTGGATTACTATCGCCGTGCGTAATTGCGCGCATTTCGCTAACCGCCGCTTGGCATCGCTCCCCACACCGTTACAATAGGGGCATATTGTATCCGCCACTGAAGAGACGCGATTTTGAGCAGCAAGGCAACGGCCACATTTTACATTCACGATTACGAGACCTTCGGCAAGAGCCCGTCGCTGGACCGCCCGGCGCAGTTCGCCGGCGTGCGCACCGATATGGATTTCAACATTATCGAAGAGCCGCTGGTCATCTACTGCGCCCCCGCCGACGACTACCTGCCGGAACCCGAGGCGGTGATGATCACCGGCATCACGCCGCAGGTGGCGCGCGCCAAAGGCGTTAACGAGGCCGAGTTCACCCGCCAAATCCATCAGGCCTTCAGCGTGGCCGGCACCTGCATTCTCGGTTACAACAACATCCGCTTCGATGACGAAGTGAGCCGCAATATCTTCTATCGCAACTTCTACGATCCCTATGCCTACAGCTGGCAAAACGGCAACTCGCGTTGGGATCTGCTGGATGTGATGCGCGCCTGCTACGCCCTGCGCCCGGACGGCATCGTCTGGCCTGAAAACGAAGACGGTTTCCCCAGTTTCCGCCTCGAACACCTCACGCGCGCCAACGGCGTCGAACACACGCACGCTCACGACGCGATGTCGGACGTTTACGCCACCATCGCCATGGCCAAGCTGGTCAAGCAGGCGCAGCCACGGCTGTTCGATTTCCTGCTGCAGCACCGCAACAAGCACAAGCTGAACGCCCTGATCGACGTCGCCGACATGACGCCGCTGGTGCACGTCTCCGGCATGTTCGGCGCGGCGCGCGGCAACACCAGCTGGGTGTCGCCGTTGGCCTGGCACCCGGACAACAAGAACGCGGTGATCATGTGCGATCTCGCCGGCGACATGACGCCGTTGCTGACGCTGAGCGCCGATCAGCTGCGTGAACGGCTGTACACCCGCCGCGACGATCTGGCGCCTGATCAGGCGCCGGTGCCGATCAAGCTGGTGCACATCAACAAATGCCCGGTGCTGGCGCCGGCCAAAACCCTGCTGCCGGAGAACGCCGAGCGGCTGGGCATCGATCGCCAGGCCTGCCTGCAAAACCTGCAACTGCTGAAACAGCACCCGGAAGTGCGCGAGAAAGTGGTGGCGCTGTTCGCCGAAGCCGAGCCGTTCAAAGGCTCCGACGACGTCGACGCCCGGCTGTACGACGGCTTCTTCAGCGATGCCGACAAGGCGGCGATGAGGATTATCCAGCAGACCAAGCCGCAGAACCTGCCGGCGCTGGATCTGGCCTTCAGCGACGGCCGCATGAAAGAGCTGCTGTTCCGTTTCCGCGCGCGCAACTACCCGAATACGCTGGACGACGCCGAGCAGCGCCGCTGGCTGCAACACCGCCAGGAAGCGCTGAGCGCGGAGCGCGTGCAGAGTTACCTGCTGCAGCTCGAATCGCTGTATAACCTGCACGAAGGCGACAAAGAGAAAACTGCCCTGCTGAAAGCGCTGTTCGATTACGGCAAAGAGTTGGTGGGGTAAAACCTGCTGCAAGCAGAAAAGGAAAAGGCCGCGAACGCGGCCTTTTTTGTGGCTGAGGAGACGGCTCGCGCTTAGGCGGCGTCTTCGCTCGCTTGCGGCACCGGCAGACGGAAGCTGCGGGTGACGAAGGCCAGGTAGATCAGGCCGACAGCCGCCCAGACCAGGCCCAGCGTCATCGAGCTGGCTTCCAGGTTGATCCACAGCGCGCCGACGGTCAGTGCGCCCATCACCGGCAGGATCAGGTAGTTAAACGTGTCCTTCACGGTGCGGTTCATCTTGTCGCGAATGTAGAACTGCGAAATCACCGACAGGTTGACGAAGGTAAAGGCCACCAGCGCACCGAAGTTGATCAGCGCGGTCGCGGTCACCAGGTCAAACGATACCGCGGACAGCGCGATGGCGCCAACCAGCAGCACGTTCAGCGCCGGAGTACGCCATTTCGGATGCACATAGCCGAAGAAGCGAGTCGGGAACACGCCGTCGCGGCCCATCACGTACATCAGACGCGAAACGCCCGCGTGCGCCGCCATGCCAGACGCCAATACCGTCACGCAGGAGAACACCAGGATCACCGACTGGAAGAACTTGCCCGCCACGTACAGCATGATTTCAGGCTGCGATGCGTCAGGATCCTTGAAGCGCGAGATGTCCGGGAAGTACAGCTGCACGAAGTAAGACACCACGATAAAGATGATGCCGCCGATCAGCGCCGTCAGGAAGATAGCTTTCGGGATCACTTTTTCCGCGTCTTTGGTCTCCTCAGACAGCGAGCTGATGCCGTCGAAGCCCAGGAACGAGAAGCACAGGATGGTCGCGCCGGTAATCATCGGCACCACGTGAGCGTTATCGGACCAGAACGGGCGGCTGCTGACCAGCGTACCGGCGCCTTCGCCGTGGTAAATGCCGTTGATCACCAGGCCGAGGAACACGATCATGATCGCCACCTGCACCACCACGATGATGGAGTTAAGGTTAGCCACCAGCTTGATGCCGCGCAGGTTGAAAATCGTCATCAAGCCGACCAGCACCGCCACGAAGATCCAGGACGGGACGCCCGGGAAAATCGCTTCCAGGTAAATCTTGGCCAGCAAAATGTTGATCATCGGCATGAACAGGTAGTCCAGCAGCGATGACCAGCCCACCATAAAGCCGACGTGCGGGCTGATGGCTTTCTGGGCGTAAGTGTAGGCAGAACCGGCGGAAGGGAACTTCTTCACCAGCTTGCCGTAGCTCAGGGCGGTAAACAGGATCGCCAGCAGAGCGAAGGCGTACGCGGTCGCGACGTGACCATCGGTCAGGCCGGATACGATGCCGAAGGTATCGAAGATGGTCATTGGCTGCAGGTAAGCCAGGCCCATCATCACTACCGGAACCAAAGTCAGGGTTTTACGCAGCTGGGTGCGCTGAGCCGGAGCGGCGTTGAGGGTATTATCGGACATTGTTCAGCCCCCCCTTACCTTGAGCCTTGCGGATGGCGGACACGCCAAGACTTAAGGTTGCGGGGAAACTTCGCAACGAGCGACTTAATTCTAAAAGAAGGGGATTGTAAGCTGGATAACGGGTCGAGGTAACCTCGGCTGCTCCATAGTCGCTGCGGCCACAGCGGAAACCGGCGGGCACCGGTGCTAAAGTGAAAAATTGCCCCATCTTTCTAATCCTCATGAGTCACGACCATAAAGTTTTGTTTGATCGTGCACGAAACTATTTATCTATCCGGATCGGTGTCCGGCCTCGCTTGGTGTATGAAACGCTACGTTGGTAAAACTTAATGCAAAAAAAATAACCGACGCTTTCAAAACGTCGGCTATCTGCATTTGAGATATTTTGCACCAGAATGCCTCCGGATGACAAGATCCGGAAACCCTCAAATACAAATTCTTTTTGTCGATCGAACGGAAAACCAGCCCGGTAGGCGAATTAATCCGCTACCGGCAGGCCGGTTGCCCGCACGTACTTCTTACTTATACGCCCATTCAGGCATTTTTCAACATCCAGTCGATCTCGGTTTCCGTCACCCGCCGTTCAAACTGCAGCAGTTCGTCCGTCTTGCAGGCGTGATAAACCTGGGTGAAACGCTCGCCCAGATAATGGGTCAGTGCGTGCTGGTGTTCAAACTCGTACAGCGCGTCGCTCTGGCGGATCGGCAGCGGCAACCCCTCCTGCTCCAGCCCGTTGCCGGTCACCGGTTCAGGCAGCGGCAGCACGTTGTCCAGCCCGTACAGCATGCCGGCCAGGATCGCCGCCATCACCAGATAGGGATTGGCATCCGCGCCAGCCACGCGGTACTCCACCCGGTGGTTCTCCGGTTCGCCGCAGGGAATGCGCAGCGCCACGGTGCGATTGTTGTGGCCCCAGGCGGCCTGGATCGGCACATACATCCCCGGCTGGAAGCGCCGGTAGGCGTTGACGTTCGGCGCCAGCAGCGCCATCGACGCCGGCATCAGGGTGATCATCCCGGCCAACGCCTGTTTCAATAGCGGTGAATCCTCGCCTTCGGCGTCGGCGAACAGGTTGTTGCCCGCCCCGTCCTGCATGCTGACATGCACGTGCATGCCGCTGCCGGCGTAATCCTCATAGGGTTTGGCCATAAAGGTGGCGTGCATGTCGTGGTTTTCGGCCACCAGCCGCACCAGCCGCTTCAGCGCCAGCGCGTGGTCGCAGGCCAGCAAGATATCGTCGGTATGACGCAGGTTGACCTCGAACTGCCCCGGCGATGACTCCGCCACCGCACCGTCCGCCGGCAGCCCCTGCAGCTTCGCCAGTGCATCGATGTCGTTCAGCACCTCGGCGAAATGGTTCAGGTTATCGACGGAGTACACCTGGCTTTGGGTGTTGCGCTCCTGGGTGCCGGGCGCACACGGCGGCTGGAGATCGCCTTCCGCGTCGCGCAGCCTATCGATGAGATAAAACTCCAGCTCTACCGCTGCCACCGGGAACAAGCCGCGCTGTCGCAGCGCCTGCCACACGCGGTTCAGCACATTACGGGGTTCAACGTCAAAGGGAGTGCCATCTTCATCCAGCATGGTCAGCAACACCTGGCCGATATGCTCCGGATCGGCGGCCGACGGCGTCAGCGAACCGGGCACCGGCAGGCATACGCGGTCCGGCTCGCCGAGATCTTGCCCAAGACCGGTCTCCTCCACCACGTTGCCGAGAATGTCCATGGCGAACACCGACGCGGGGAAGTAGCTGCCTTTTTCCAGTTTTTTCAACCCTGAGACGGGTATGCGTTTGCCGCGGAAGGAACCATTGAGATCGGTGAGAAGGATATCGACATACTGCGTGGCGGGATGGCGTTCCAAATAATGAGCAACCTCATTTTGGAACGCGCTACTTCGCCTCTCTTCATGATGCTGTGCAAAATGTTCAACTGCTGCGCTATTGGTTTGCATACGTCACCCGCCATTATGCTCTTAAGGCGCGTTGGCGCCCGTCCGCCGTTCGATTCAACACATGATTGGATTTCTCGTCAGGTCGCGCCGCTGCCGGGCGCTCAAAATAACATCCACACCATGAAACATAGTCTTAACAGAATGGGTTTGCAAATGTTACAATCCTGTTTGATTATTCACCGCCGGCTGCTAAATTGATAAAATATTGACCGAAAAGGCCTTGCTGCCATTTTCACGTCAACTATTTCGTCCAACGCACCGAGAGTGAACGTGGGCAATATATTTTCCAAACCTGCCCTAACTACCGATATCATGCAGCATCGTTATCGCTCAGACAGGCGCCCGATAGCGATATTCATGTCTGCCTGTCGCCCCTACCAGAAGGAAGTACCGCTATGAGCGAAGCCAGCTTGGCACCGGGCAAACGCCTGTCGCAGATCCGTCAGCAATTGGGTTTGTCGCAGCGCCGGGTCGCCGAACTGTCCGGGTTAACCCACAGTGCGATCAGCACCATCGAACAGGACAAGGTCAGCCCGGCCATCAGCACGCTGCAAAAGCTGCTGAAGGTGTATGGCCTGTCGCTGTCTGAATTCTTTGCCGAACCGGAAGCCGCCGACGAACCGCGCGTGGTGATCGACGCGGAGGATCTGATTGAGATCGGCAGCCAGGGGGTGTCGATGAAGCTGGTGCACAACGGCAGTCCGACGCGCAACCTGGCGATGATGCTGGAAACCTACCAGCCCGGCACCACCACCGGCGAAAAGATCAAGCACCAGGGCGAAGAGATCGGTACCCTGCTGGAGGGCGAGATCGTGCTGACCATCAACGGCCAAAGCTACTGCCTGACCGCCGGCCAGAGTTACGCCATCAACACCGGCATCCCGCACAGCTTCAGCAATACCTCGGCGCGCATCTGCCGCATCGTCAGCGCACACACCCCCACCACCTTCTGACCGCTTCTCGCACCGGCGCAGCCTGACGCGGGCTGCGCCCCAGCCTCCCCACGTTTTTCATCACCGTTATGCCATTTTGTTGGTTGCCAACGGCGCAATCTGTGTTACAACAGAGCAAAACAGCCATCTAAACATCTAAACGGCCTTATTACGCAATGTCAACCGCAACGCCTTCACGCCTCGAGATGCGCAATATCTCGATCGCCTTCGCCGGCTTCAACGCGCTGCAGGACGTGGACTTCACGCTGCAGGGCGGCTCAATCCACGCGCTGGTCGGCGCCAACGGCGCGGGCAAATCGACGCTGATGGCGATCCTCTCCGGCGCCCACGATCATTATCGCGGCGAGATCCTGATAGACGGCCAGGCGGTGGCGATTCACTCCCCGCTGCAGGCACGCCGTCACGGTATTCACGTGGTGCAGCAGGAGGTCGACGTCGCGCTGATCCCCACGCTGTCGGTGGCGGAGAATATCATGCTGGACTGGCTGAACGAGCCGGGCCACTGGCTGAACTGGGCGGAGCTGCACCGCCGCGCTGCGCAGTTGCTGCAGCAATGGGCGCTGCCGCTCAACCCGCGCAGGCGGCTGGCAGACTGCACGCTGGCGGAAAAACAGCAGGTGCTGCTGGCGCGCGCGCTGTCGCACCGCTGCCGTTTTCTGGTGCTCGACGAACCGACCGCGCCGCTCGATCGCGCCGAGAGCGAGCGCCTGTTTAACGTGGTGCGCCGCCTGCAATCCGAAGGCATCGGCATCGTGTTCATTTCCCACCGCATCCACGAACTGAGCGACATTTGCGATCGGCTGACGGTGCTGCGCGACGGCCGATGCGTCAGCGAGGACGCCATGCGCGGGCTGAGCGGCGAACAGATCGTCGAAAAGATGCTCGGCCATCGGCTGGACGACATTTTCCCGCCGCCGCGCCCGCCGCACGCCGAGCGAACGCTGCTGCAGGTGCAAGGCTTGCGCGATCGCCACAAGCTGCGCGACGTTTCGCTGCGGTTGCATGAGGGCGAGATCCTCGGCATCGCCGGGCTGGCCGGGGCCGGCAAAACCGAGCTGTGCAAGGCATTGTTCGGCGCCAGCGCCGTGCAGCTCGAGCGCGGCGAACTGCGCGGGCAGCCCTGGGCGCCGCGCGCGCCGCATCTCTCGGTCGAACAGGGGCTGGCGCTGGTACCGGAGGAACGTCGCAAAGAAGGCATTTTCATCGATGAGGCGATCCCGATGAACCTGAGCGTCAGCGCCGACGACAGCTTTTCGCGCTGGAGCCTGTTCAGCCGGCGGCAAGAGCTGCGCTGGGCGCGCGAGATCATGCAGCGCCTGAACATTCGCGCCTCGGGCCCGCAACAGCGGCTGGCGCACCTGTCCGGCGGCAATCAACAAAAAGTGGCGATCGGCAAATGGCTGCGCGGCGACGCCGAGGTGCTGATCTTCGATGAACCGACCAAGGGCGTGGACATCAAGGCCAAGCAGGAGCTATTTGGCCTGATCGACGGCCTGGCGCGCGCCGGCAAAGGCGTGATTTACGCCTCCGGCGAGTTCGCCGAGCTGATTGGCCTGTGCGATCGCATCTGCGTGCTGTGGGACGGCCGCATCGTGGCGGAGTTGAACGCCGCCGACATCGACGAAGAAACCTTATTGCTCTATTCCACCGGAGGAACCCCTGCGTGAGTAAAGAATTAGCCCTGCGGCCTGCGCTGCCCTGGCGTCAACAGCTGTTCGATTTCCTCTACAAATGGGGCATGCTGCTGACCGTCGCGGCGCTGATCGCCCTGTTCGGCCTGGCGTCGGACAACTTCCTCGATGCCAACAACATCATCAATATCCTGCGTTCGATCGCCATCGTGACGGTGATCGCTATCGGCGTCTCTGTCTCGCTGTCGGTCGGCGGTTTCGATCTGTCGGTCGGCTCGACCGCCTCGCTGGCCAACGCGCTGGTGATTTCGCTGTTCGTCTGGCACGGTTTCGACACCACCGGCGCCATCGTGGTGACGCTGCTGCTGTGCACGCTGGTCGGTCTGTTCAACGCCCTGCTGATCGTGGTGCTAAAAATCCCCGATATGCTGGCGACGCTGGCCAGCCTGTTCGTGATCCAGGGCGTGGCAATGACCTACAGCTACGGCGGTTCCATCACCCAAAACATGGTGCTGCCGAATGGCGACATGGCGGAAGGCCTGATCCCGGAAGTGTTTTCCGCCCTCGGCCAGGTGCCGGTGATCGTGCTGATCATGCTGGCGGTCACCGTGGCGGTGCAGCTGTTCCTGTCGTTGACCAAGCATGGCCGCCGCATGTATGCCATCGGTGGCAACCCTGAAGCGGCGCGCCTGTCGGGCATCCGCACCGTGCGTTACAGGGTTGCCGCTTACGTCATTTCTTCTTGGCTGGCAGCGCTTGGCGGCATTTTGCTGGCGTCACGTATCGGCTCTTCGCAGGTCAACGCCGGCGGCGGCTATCTGATGGATGCGGTGGCGGCAGCCTATATCGGCTTCTCGCTGGCCGGGGCCGGTAAACCCAATGCGCTCGGCACCCTGATCGGCGCGGTGATCCTCGGCGTGCTGCAAAACGGCCTGGTGATGCTGTCGGTGCCCTACTATGCCATGGACATTATCAAAGGTCTGGTGCTGGCACTGGCGCTGGCCATCACCTACATCCAGAAACGCTGATTCTCCCCGGCGCACGCTCGCTGCGCCGCTTTTCCCTTTAATTCATCCGGTTACCCTTTCACGTCAGTAAAACCAGCATACAAATGATATGAATTATCATTAGCATTTACATTCAGTAAAAAATCCTTACAATACCCTCACGCAACGCTGACGAAGCGAAGTATTTCTCAGCGAACGATGAATAATTTCATTAGAAATTCAATTGGTTAATTACTTTCACTTCAATCCAGGAAAGGTTTACCTCATGGAAACGCCACGTTACAGCAAGCTCGCCGCTCTGGTGATCGCCTCACTCAGCGCCACCGCCGCGCTGGCCGCGCCGCAGGACGACACCCAGGACACCATGGTCGTCACCGCCTCCGGTTTCCAGCAAAAAATTCAGGACTCCGCCGCTTCCATCTCGGTGATACCGCGCCAGCAGAT
The DNA here is from genome assembly GCF_003028435.1 of Serratia sp. Nf2. Lineage (NCBI taxonomy): Bacteria > Pseudomonadati > Pseudomonadota > Gammaproteobacteria > Enterobacterales > Yersiniaceae > Serratia > Serratia sp. Nf2. Next base: position 978,050 of record NZ_PYTW01000001.1, read on the forward strand.
CGAAGACAAGGCCTATCGCGACGTGACCGACGCACTGAAAGACGTGCCGGGCGTGGTGGTCACCGGCGGCGCCAGCAGCAGTGACATCAGCATCCGCGGCATGTCTTCCAAGTACACGCTGATCCTGGTGGACGGCAAGCGCGTCGACACCCGTGGTACCCGTCCGAACAGCGACAACGCCGGCATCGAACAGGGCTGGTTGCCGCCGATGGAAGCCATCGAGCGCATCGAAGTGGTGCGCGGGCCGATGTCTTCGCTGTACGGTTCCGACGCCATGGGCGGCGTGATCAACGTCATCACCCGCAAGACTTCCCGCACCGAGTGGAAAGGCTCGCTGCACGGCGACGCCACCCTTCAGGAAAACCGCGATTCCGGCGATCTGTTCCAGACCAACGCCTACGCCTCCGGCCCGCTGATTGAAGGCCTGCTCGGCGTGCGGGTCAACGGCCTGCTGTCGCGCCGCGCGGAAGATAAAATCGTCAACGGTTACAACGAACAGCGCATGCGCAGCGGCACCGCGGTGTTCACCCTGACGCCGGACGAGAAAAACGAATTCGACTTCGAAATCGGCCGTTCGCTGCAGGATCGCAACAGCACGCCGGGCAAATCGGTGGTGGCGGAGCGCTGCAGCAAAGGCAAATGCTCGCCGACGTCCCGCAGCGAAAGCCTGTATACGCGCACCAACTACTCGCTGACCCACAACGGCTATTATGACTTCGGCAACTCCACCAGCTACGTGCAGCGCGAAGAAACCGGTAACCCGGGCCGTAACATGAAGGCCTACAACACTATCTTCAACACCCAGAACCAGTTCGAGCTGGGTTCCCACATGCTGAACCTCGGCGGCCAATACCGCTATGAAAAACTGGGCGACGGCGGCAACCAGCTTGAATCGGCTCAAGGTCTCAGCAAGCTGACGCGCTGGAGCTGGGCATTGTTCGCTGAAGACGAATGGGCGCTGACCAACGACTTCAGCCTGACCAGCGGCATCCGCATGGATCAGGATGAAAACTTCGGCAGCCACTGGACCCCGCGCATGTACGGTGTCTGGCACCTGACCGAACAGTGGACGCTGAAAGGCGGCGTCTCCGCCGGTTACAAATCGCCGGATCTGCGCCAATCCTCCCCTAACTGGGGGCAGGTCACCGGCGGCGGCGTGCGTAAAGGCATCATCGTCGGTAACCCGGATTTGCAGCCAGAGAAGAGCCTGAGCGAAGAAATCGGCCTGATGTGGGATAGCCTGAAAGGCGTTAACGCCGGCGTGACGGTCTTCAACACCGACTTTAAAGACAAAATCACCGAAGTGCGCCGCTGCGAAGACACGCCGGATTGCACCATCGGCGGCACGTCCTACGACTTTATCAGCGATCGCGTCAACGTCGACAAAGCCAATATGCGCGGCGTAGAAGCCACCTTCGGCTGGCAGATCAACAAAGACTGGAAGTGGAACACCAACTACACCTACACCGCTTCCGAACAGAAGAGCGGCGAGTTCCAGGGCAAGGCGCTCAACCAGATGCCGAAGCACATGCTGAACACCGTGCTGGACTGGCGCGCCACGCAGGACCTCAGCCTGTGGTCGCGCGTTAACTTCCGCAGCCGCACCTCTGACTACCTGAGCCGCACCTCGATGGCCAAGAGCACGCCGTCCTACACCTTCGTCGATGCGGGCCTGAGCTACCAAGCGGCGAAAAACCTGCAGCTGACCGGCGGGGTCTACAACATCCTCGACAAGACCGTGGATTACGACCACTACAACACCACGCTGGACGGCCGCCGTTACACCGTCGGCATGACCTATAACTTCTGATGCCCCCGGGCGCGCGCTGCGCGCCCTTTTCATTCCATCTTCGTGAGGAAGCTTCATGAAATTACGCCGCTCCCCCCTGATGATCGCCCTGCTGGCCGCGATGGCGCTGGCGGGTTGCCACAGCAAAACCGATACGCCGGTAGCCGCTACCCCGGCCACCGTCAACGTCCAGCACCTGAACGGCAGCACCGAGGTGAAGAAACACCCGCAGCGCATCGTGGTGCTGGATTACGCCTCGCTGGAAACGCTGCAGCTCCTGGGCGTCGAGCCGCTGGCGCTGCCCGGCAACCGCAAGAACTTGCCGGATAGCCTGAAGCGCTATCAGGATGACAAATACCTCAATGCCGGCACCCTGTTCGAGCCGGATATGGCCGTGCTGCGCGCCGCCAAGCCGGATCTGATCCTGATCGCCGGCCGGGCGTCCAAAGCCTATGACGAGCTGAACGCGCTGGCGCCAACGCTGAACATGTCCGTCGATCCGCAGGATCAGTTGGGCAGCCTGAAACAGCGCACGCTGCAGCTGGGCGAGCTGTTCGATAAGCAGCAGCAGGCGCAGGCGGCGATCGATAAGCTGGATGCGCAGATCGCGGCGGTCAAACCGCAGGCCGCTCAGGCCGGGCGTGGGCTGGTGGTGCTGTTCTCCGGCGGCAAGATCAGCGCTTATGCGCCCAAGAGCCGTTTCAGCTTCGTCTATGACGCTCTCGGCTTCTCGTCCGCGCTGCAGTCCGACGAAAAAGACGTACGCGGCAACAAGCTGACGCCTGAGCAGGTGGCCAAACTGAACCCGGACTGGCTGTTCGTTATCGACAGAGACGCCGCGACCGGACGGCCGAACGCGGTGGCGCCGCAGAAAATCCTCACCGGCACCGCGCTGAAGAAAACCACGGCGGTGAAAAAAGGCCAGGTGGTTTACCTGCCGGCGGCCGAGGTTTACCTGTCCGGCGGCATCGTCACCGCCCAGCACGTCGTCGAACGCGTGAGCGAGGCGCTGAATCACTCAGCACGATAAAGAAAGCCCGGCGATGCCGGGCTTTTTCTTGGATTAAATCGTCGGCTGGTTCACCAGACCGTCTATCAGCACCTGCGGCGTGCCCTGCGAGCAGCGTTCGATACGCCCGCGCACGCCGTAGACCCGCGCCAGGCTCTGTGGCGTAATCACCTGATCCGGCGCACCGTCGGCGATCAGATCGCCATCCTGCAGCATCAGCACGTGGTCGCCGTGACGCAGCGCGATGTTGATGTCATGCACCACCACCACCGTCACGATATTGCGCTTGCGGGTTTCGCGGCGCACCAAATCCATCACGTGGAACTGGTAGTTAAGATCGAGCGCGCTCAGCGGCTCATCCAGCAACAGCAGCGAGGGCTGACGGATCAGCGACTGCGCCAATCCCACCAACTGTTTCTGGCCGCCGGACAGCTGATCGAGATAGCTCAGCGCCAGGTGGGCGATGCCCAGTTGCTCCAGCAAGGCCATCACTTCGGCTTCGCTGCCGGCGTTGCTGCGGCCGCCCGAGGCGCGCTGCGCCACGATGATCGACTCCAGCACGTGCAGATGCACCCCGGCGGGCAGCGACTGCGGCAGGTACACCACTTTCTCCGCCCGACGGGCGAACGGCATCTGCATCAGATCGCCGTCGTCCAGCCACAGCTTGCCCTGCGCCGGGTTCAGCCCGGCCAGCGAGCGCAGCAGCGTCGATTTTCCGCTGCCGTTCGGCCCCAGCAGCACGGTGATTTGCCCGCGCGGCAGCATCGGCACCGAGAGATCGTCGATCACCTGGCGCTTCGGGTAGCCCGCCGAGAAGTGTTCTATTCGCAAGCCCTGACTCATACGTTCCCCCGGTGGCGCAGAATAATGCTCAGGAAGAACGGCACCCCGACCAGCGACGTGACGATGCCCACCGGAATGATCACCCCAGGCACCAGATTTTTCGACGCCACCGAGGCCATCGACAGCACCAGCGCGCCAATCAGCGCGCTGGCCGGCAGATAGAAACGGTGATCTTCGCCGAAGATCATGCGGGCGATGTGCGGCGCCACCAGGCCGATAAAACCGATCGGCCCGACAAAGGCCACCGCCAGCGCCGAGAGAATGCTGATGCGCAGCAGCGTGGTCAGCCGCAGACGGCGCACGTCGATGCCGAAGCTCACCGCCCGGTCTTCACCCAGACGCAGCGCGGTCAGTTTCCACGAGCTCATCATCGACAGCGGCAGCAGCACGGCAAACACCCCGAACAAAATGCCCAACTTGTCCCACGAGGCGCGCGCCAGGCTGCCCATGGTCCAGAACACCAGCCCCTGCAGCGTGTCCTCGCTGGCGATGAACTGCATCATCGATACCAGCGCGTTGAAGGTAAACACCAGCGCGATGCCGAACAGCACCACACCGGAGGTGGCGACCCGCGTCCAGCGCGTGATGCCGTCGAGCATCAGCGCGGCGAACAGCGCAAAGATAAAGGCGTTGGCGGAGATGAACCACTGATCGGGAATGCCCGGAATGCCGATGCCGAGCACGATCGCCAGCGCGGCGCCAAAGGCCGCGGCGGATGACACGCCGAGGGTGAAGGGGCTGGCCAGCGGGTTATTCAGGATGGTCTGCATTTCCGCCCCGGCCAGGCCGAGCGCAAAACCCACCACCACCGCCATCAGCGCGTAAGGCAAGCGGATGTCCCAGACGATGACCCGCGTGCCGGCATCGGCCGCGGCGGGGTCAAGCAGCGTTTGCCATAAGGACGACAGCGACAGCCCGGACGGCCCCATGGTGAAATCCAGCAGCAGCGAGCCCAGGATCGCCAGTGCCAACACGCCCATCATCAACAGGCGATGGCGAAGAATATGCTGATAACGCCCCATCACGCCGGCGTTGGGTTGCCCCTTGGCGTCGGTCATGGGATCGGTGGATACGCTCATTCGTTAAGATACCTGTTACAACCATCATGACAGCGGCGCGAAGGCGTCCGCCGTAAACCGGAAAGCGCGCGGCGACAGCCTGCGCGCAGCCGTCCACAATAAAGCAAACGATAATACTTATCAATCATATCAATAGGTGAAAACAGCGTTATAGAAATGTAACAATTTGTTTTTACACGCCATTTTTCAAAGCACCACGCTTACCCCCGCCAGCGGCCATAAGGTTCATTATTCTGAAAGTTATTCCTGATCCGACCAGACTCTGACAAATAACGACAAAACCACATAGAATCCAAACCACAGCACCGCGCGTGCAAAAAACCTTCAGGCCGCCGCAAGAGCGGCCTTATTGACGAGGCTGTAATGAGAAGTCCATCTCCGGCGGTAACGCCCAAACGCCCGGCGCTGCTGAACTGGCTGTTGCACAGCCCACTGCACGCCGACGACGAGCCGTTTCAACGCCAGCTGCGGCTCACGCTGACGCCCTCTCCTCTCACTCCCTGGCTGAATGCCGTGGGGCCGGCGGCGCTGTTGGTAGGGTACGCCTGGCTGAACCAGCGGCTGGTCGGTATCGTTCTGCTGCTGCTGTTGCTGCTGTTGACCGCCGGGCGCGCCGGGTTGGCGCAGCGGCAACAATCCGCCTGGCCGAACGCCATGCTGGTGACGGTGTTGCTGTGGGCGCTGCTGGTTGGCGCCAGCGCCGCGCTGGCGATGCTGTCGGGCCGCTTCGTGCTGATCCTGTTCGCCGGTCTGACGATAACCGCCCTGGCCTGCTGGCTGATGCAGCGCCATGCCGCCGCGCCGCGCTTCGCGCTGCTTGAGGTGATCGCGCTGACGCTGCCCTACCTGCTGGCGGCGCCGCTGTCGCGCGTGCAAAACCTGTTTGTCCTGGCGGACCTCGCGCCGCTGTGGCTGGTGCTGGCCCATGGCATGATCGCGCGCTACCACCGTCAGCGGGTACAGCACGTCACGCTGGCCTGGGAGAAGCAGCAGGCGTCCCACCGCGATCGCCTGACCGGCTTCCTCAACCGCGCGGGCGGCGAGGTAGTGATGCGCAGCATCTGCCGCCCCGCAGCAGCACAGACGATCTCCCATCTGTTCATTCTTGAATTCGGCCCGCTGGCGGCGCTTTACCAAAGCCACGGCGTCCAGATCGGCGATGACGTGCTGCGCACCGTCGGTGAGCGCCTCAAGACGCTGCTCCGCCCCAGTGACTACGTCTGCCGCTACACCGGCGGCCTGTTTCTGATTCTGGTGCACGATCTGCCTTACGGCGCGGAAAGCGAGTTCCTGGCGCGCATCGTGCCGCCGCTGGAGGCGCCCTACGACTTTGGCGCGTTCGGCGAGGTGAACATGCAGCTCAACGCCGGTATTTTGGCGCTGACGCAGGATTATGCGACGGTGGAAGATTTGATGAGTTCGGCGCAGCAGGCGCTGGCGGAAGCCAAAGGCGGGAAAAAGTAAACCACACGCGGCGGGAGCCCCCCGCCGCGTCTCACTCTCCGAAAATTACTTCACGTCCATCTTCGGGAATTCCATTTCGCTGTACTTCACGACGCGGGTGCCGCGCGACAGCTTGTAACCGAACCAAATCAGCAGGAACAGCGGAATGCCGATGTAGGTCGCGGTCACGCCGTACCAGTCGATCTTGTCTTGCAGGAAGGCCTGGTAGTTCTGGCCCAGGGTAATGATCAGACACAGCACGAAGGCGAAGATCGGCCCCAGCGGGAAGAACCCGGAACGGTACGGCAAATCGTTCAGATCGCGGCCCTGCAGCATGTAACCGCGGCGGAAACGGTAGTGGCTGATGGCGATGCCCAACCAGGCGATGAAACCGGTCATGCCCGAGGTATTCAACAGCCACAGATAAACCGACTGGTTGCCGAACATTGACGTCAGGAAGCACAGGCCGGCCACCACGCAGGTCGCATACAGCGCGTTACGCGGCACGCCGCCTTTCGACAGCTTGGCGAAAATGCGCGGCGCCTTGCCTTCCGAAGCCAGGGTGTACAACATGCGGGTCGATGCATACATGCCCGAGTTACCGGCCGACAGCACCGCCGTCAGGATCACCGCGTTCATCACCGCCGCCGCCGACAGCAGGCCGGCATGCTGGAACACCAGGGTGAACGGGCTGACGCTGATGTCTTTCACGTCGTTGCGCAGCAGGCTCGGATCGGTGTATGGAATGATCAGGCTGATGATCAGAATGGCGAAGATATAGAACAGCAGGATACGCCAGAACACCTGGCGCACCGCGCGCGGGATGTTTTTACCCGGATTCTCCGATTCGCCGGCCGCGATGCCGATGAGCTCGGTGCCCTGGAACGAGAAGCCGACGATCATCGCCACGCCAATCATCGCCGAGAAGCCACCGGCGAACGGCGCGTCTCCTACCGTCCAGTTCTGCCAGCCGGCGTGCTCGCCGCCCTTCAGAATACCGACGATCATCAGCACGCCGACGGCGATGAAGATAATCACGGTGCTGACCTTGATCAACGCGAACCAGTATTCTGCCTCGCCGAACCCTTTCACCGAAATGTAGTTCAGCAGGAACATCAGGCCGAGGAACAGTGCGCTCCAGATCCAGCCGGGGGTGTCCGGGAACCAGTAGTTCATCACCAACTGCGAGGCCACCAGGTCAACGGCGATGGTCACCGCCCAGTTGTACCAGTAGTTCCAGCCCAGCGCGAAGCCGAAGCCTTCTTCTACGTATTTGGCGCCGTAAGTGGAGAATGAACCGGAGACCGGCATAAAAGCCGCCAGTTCGCCCAGGCTGGTCATCAGGAAGTACACCATCAAACCGATCAGAGCGTATGACAGCAGCGCCCCACCGGGGCCTGCCTGAGAAACCGTGGCGCCCGAGGCAACGAACAGGCCGGTGCCGATGGAGCCGCCGATGGCGATCATGGTCAAATGCCGGGCTTTCAGCTCACGGCGCAATCCGGGTGCTTGCTGCCCCGATGTTTTTATATCCTGCTGAGCCATTCGTACCCTATCTGCTCTTTAAAAAATGAGGGCGGATTGTAACAAATACCCGCCGGTGAACTAGCAACATTGCACTGATATAAGATAGCTTCATAATTCAGAGGCAATTATTAGCCGCGGCCCTTATGGCCTTACTTACTCTCATTAATGTGAGCGCGCGCAGGTTTTTATGCTTTTTCCTGCCTGCGCGGCAGCAGAGGACGTGACGCGCTGTCGATTACAACGCGCAATAGCTGAGAAAACGCTGCAACGCGTTGGAAATGTGCTTTTGCCGATGGCGGATCAGGTACAGGGTGCGCCGCAGCGGCGGCAGCGGCACCGCCAGTTCCACCAGCGCGCCGCTGGCCAACTGTTCCGCCACCACCCGCCGCGACAGGCAGCTGATGCCGATACCATGCCGCACCGCGTGCTTGATCGCCTCCGAGTTGCCGAGCTCCATCACCAGTTGGAAGTGCGGCAGGTGCGCCAACAGCAGATGATCCAGCACCTCGCGGGTGCCCGAACCGCGCTCACGCAGGATCCACGGTGCATTGGCCAGCGCCTCCAGCGTTGGCGGCTCGCGGGTCAGCGGGTTGTCCGGCGCGGCGAACACCACCAGCTCGTCCTCCAGCCACGGCTGAGTCACCAGCTCCGGCATATGGCAAGGCCCTTCGATCAGCCCCAGATCGACGCGAAAATCCGCCACCGCCACGATCACGTCCTGGCTGTTGCCGACGTTCAGCTCCAGCGGCGTAGCCGGAAAATCCCGGCGGTAACGGGCGATCATCTCCGGCAGCATGTAGTTGCCGATGGTACTGCTGGCGGCGATGCGCAGCGCCCCGCCGTCATGACGAAACAGCTGCTCGATCTCCCCCGCCTGCTCCAGCAGCGCCAGCGCCTTGGGATACAGCAACCGGCCGTGCTCGTTGATCACCAGCCGTTTGCCGACGCGATCGAACAGCTGCACGCCCAGCTGCCCTTCCAGATCCGCCAGCGCCGCACTGACCGCCGACTGCGACAGCGCCAGTACCACCGAGGCCTGAGTGGTCGAACCGCTTTTCAGCACTTCGGTGAAGACTTCCAGTTGACGCAACGTGATATGCATAGCTGTCCCGGTATTGAAAGACGGTTCTGCCAGAGAACCGCAACATATGTGGTGGGTAGCCCGGCGAGGCTACCTCGTTTACGGCCAATTCAGCGCGCTACTTGCCCAAGGCGATCAGCTGCGCCGCCTCACGCGGCGTGCCGGTTTCGTCCCGCTGTATTAATTGCAGCATCGCGACCAGGTAGTCGCGATCGACCACCTTGTTTTCTTCAATCAAACGCCGCACCGCGCGCCCCACTTCCTGGTCTATCTGCTCTCTGCGTTGATCGTCGGTATCCATCGCCTGCTCCTGTTCAGTTGGAAAGTTGACGGCGGCTCGCCGCTCCTCCTCACCCTAGCCGCAATGCGGCTGTATGCCAATGCCTGACTCAATACCACTTATTCAGATAGGTTATAAATATATAATCAATTTCTCTTTTATTCAGCCCAAACGTACTCTTAGCAGCAAGAAACAGACTGAAGGACTGACTTTTATGGCGACTGATACCACTCACACTTATCCCGAGCGACGCTTTCCGCTGTTCGGCCTGCCGCGGCTGGTGCCGGGGCTGGCGCTGACCGGCGCGCTCACCGCGCTGGCCGTCTGGGCCGGCGATATTCCCTGGGTGGCGGAGCTGGGCCTGGGGGCGCTGACGCTGGCGATCCTGTTCGGCATTCTGGTGGGCAACACGCTGTATCCCCGCTGGCAAACCGTTTGTCACGGCGGCGTACAGCTGGCCAAACAACGCCTGCTGCGTCTGGGCATTATCCTTTACGGCTTCCGCCTGACCTTTCAGCAGATCGCCGACGTGGGTGCCAGCGGCATCATTATCGATGCGCTGACCCTGACCACCACCTTCCTGCTGGCCTGTTGGCTCGGCAAGAAGGTGTTCGGCATCGACAGCCAGACCGCGATGCTGATCGGCGCCGGCAGCAGCATTTGCGGCGCGGCGGCGGTGATGGCCACCGAGCCGGTGCTGAAGGCCGACTCCAGCAAAGTGGCGGTGGCGGTCTCGACCGTGGTGGTGTTCGGCACCCTGGCAATCTTCGCCTACCCGTGGCTGTACCAGTTGAATGAACACTTCCAATGGCTGCCGTTCAGCCAGGAAACTTTCGGCATCTACGCCGGCTCCACCATCCACGAAGTGGCTCAGGTGGTCGCTGCCGGGCATGCCATCGGGCCGGACGCCGAAAATGCGGCGGTGATCGCCAAGATGATCCGCGTGATGATGCTGGCGCCGTTCCTGCTGCTGCTGTCGGGCTACATCAGCCGCGGCAGCGCAGGCAAGGCGGAAAAATCCGCGATTACCATTCCGTGGTTTGCCGTGCTGTTTATCGCCGTCGCCGGGCTGAACTCCTTCAACCTGCTGCCGGCCACGCTGGTGCGCCACCTGATCACCGCCGACACCTGGATGCTGGCGATGGCGATGGCGGCATTGGGGTTGACCACCCACATCAGCGCCGTGCGCCAGGCCGGGGTGAAACCGATTCTGCTGGCCACGCTGCTGTTCGTCTGGCTACTGGTCGGCGGCGGCGCGATCAACCAGCTGGTGCAACACTGGCTCTAATCATTCCCTTCTGCGGCCCGCTTCGGCGGGCCGCATTTATTCCGCCCGCCATCAATGCCATAATGTCACCGATAACACAGGAGAATGAAGATGAAGTTTGTCGGTGCACATGTCAGCGCGTCAGGCGGCGTGGATCAGGCGGTGATCCGCGCGCACGAATTGGAGGCGACCGCGTTCGCCCTGTTCACCAAAAATCAGCGTCAATGGAAGGCCGCGCCGCTGGCTGCCGACGTGATCGATAAGTTCAAGAGCGCCTGCGCCCAGTACGGCTTCGGGCCGGGGCAGATCCTGCCGCACGACAGCTACCTGATCAACCTGGGCCACCCGGTGGCCGAGGCGTTGGAAAAATCGCGCGAGGCGTTCATCGACGAGCTGCAGCGCTGCGAACAGCTGGGGCTGACGCTGTTGAACTTCCACCCCGGCAGCCACCTGCTGCAAATCGATGAAGACAAGTGCCTGGCGCGCATCGCCGAATCGATCAACATCGCGCTGGATAAAACCGCCGGTGTGACGGCGGTGATCGAAAACACCGCCGGCCAGGGCAGCAACCTGGGCTTCAAGTTCGAGCACCTGGCGGCGATCATCGACGGCGTGGAAGACAAAAGCCGCGTCGGCGTTTGCATCGACACCTGCCACGCCTTTGCCGCCGGATACGATCTGCGTACCGAAGAAGAGTGCGAGCGCACTTTTAAGCAGCTTGGCGACATCGTCGGTTTCAACTACCTGCGCGGCATGCACCTGAACGATGCCAAGAGCGAGTTCAACAGCCGCGTCGACCGTCACCACAGCCTGGGGGAAGGCAACATCGGCAAAACGGTGTTCAGCTACATCATGCGCGATCCGCGTTTCGACAATATCCCGCTGATTCTGGAGACGGTAAACCCGGATATCTGGGCAGAAGAGATCGCCTGGCTGAAGGCGCAGCAGTAACCCTCCCCTGGCCGCTCGCCTAGGCGCGAGCGGTTTCCCCCACCGCGTGCTCCGCCGCCAGCATGGCGCGGAACTGACGCAGCGTTTCTTCATCCAAACCCGCAGCCCTGAACACACCGGCGGTAAAACTGACCGGCGCCGATCCCGGTGCCGTAATGACACGGTCATCCACGACGGCGGCGGCGCTCGCAACGAAATGGCGCTGGCCGGTGTAGCCCTCAACATGGCGCGTCAAGAACTCGGCAGCGTTGGCGGTATGCGCCCTGCCGTTCAACAGGCCGGCCCGTGCCAACGCCAACGTTCCCCCGCAAATGCCCGCCAGGGTTGCGCCGCGTTGAAACTGCTCGTTGAGCAACGCGCTGATGTCCGGCGCCCGTTCGGTTTCCCACAGGGTGCCGCCGACCACCACCAGCACCTCGGGGCGCCAATCCGCCAATTCGGCCACGCTTTTTTCAACCTCTACCGTCAGCCCGCCCTGTGAACAAAGCTTTCCAGCCTGCGGCGCAAAAAACGCCACCTCCAGCCCATAAAACGGGCCGCCAACACCGGCAATCAGCGCGTATTCCCAATCGGCGAAGCCGGATGTCAGTACGATCGCCACTTTTTTAGCCACGGATGAATCTCCTTGAGTCATTGCTTGCTCGCAGGAACAAAGTCGCGTCATCAGCTTAGAAAGCGCTGTGATTTTTGGCCAGGGGTAAATCGTGCTGACTGCCTAAGGCACAAACAAAAACGCGCAGCTCGGGGCTGCGCGTTTTGCGGTATCGACGAGGCTTACGCCGCGGCGGTAACCGGCACTTCAGCACGTTTCAGCAGGGCATAAGCCACACCCGCCAACAGCGTACCGGCGGCGATCGCCACCAGGTACAGCAACACCGGCGAAATCGCGCCCGGGATCAGCAGCACGAACAGCCCGCCGTGCGGCGCCATCAGCTTGGCGCCGAAGGCCATCGACAGGGCGCCGGTCAGCGCCCCGCCGGCAATGCAGCACGGCAACACGCGCATCGGGTCGCGGGCGGCGAACGGAATCGCCCCTTCGGTGATGAAGCACAGCCCCAGCACCAGCGCTGCCTTGCCGCCTTCCTGTTCGGATTTCGGGAACTTGCGGCGCGCCAGCAGCGTCGCCAGCCCCATCGCCAACGGGGGCACCATGCCCGCCGCCATGATCGCCGCCATCGGCGCATACACCGAGGAACTGAGCAGCGCGACGCCGAAGGCGTAGGCCGCTTTGTTCACCGGGCCGCCCATGTCGGTACACATCATGCCGCCCAGGATAGCCCCCAGCAGCACGGCATTGGCGGTGCCCAGCGATTGCAGCCAATGAGTCAGGCCTTCCATGATTTTCGCTACCGGCGTGCCGACCACGTAAATCATGATGAGGCCGGTGATCAGGCTGGCCACCAGCGGAATGATCAAGATTGGCTTCAGCGCTTCCATACTCTGCGGCAGGCGCAGCTTGCTGCTGATCGCCCTGGCGACGTAACCCGCCAGGAAGCCGGCGATGATGCCGCCGAGGAACCCGGCGCCGGTGCTCACCGCCAGCATGCCGCCGATCAGGCCCGGCGTCAGGCCCGGACGATCCGCGATGGAGAAGGCGATAAAACCGGCCAATACCGGCACCATCAGCGCAAAGGCGGAGCCGCCGCCGATCTGCATCAGCGCCGCCGCCAACGTGCCTTTGACTTCAAACGCCTTGATGCCGAACACGAACGACAGCGCGATGCACAGGCCGCCGGCCACCACCATCGGCAGCATGTAGGACACGCCGGTCAGCAGGTGGCGATATGGGCCGGAGCCCTCTTTCTTTTTCGCCGCCGGCGCTGCGCCGCCGCGCTGCTGCGGCTGGAACACCTCCGCTTCGGCCAGCGCCTTGTCCAGTTCCTGGGCGGTTTTCTTCAGCGCCAGCCCGGTGGAAGTGCGGTACATCGGCTTACCGGCAAACTTGTCCAGATCCACTTCGATGTCCGCCGCAACGATCACCAGATCCGCCGCCGCCACCTCTTCCGGGGTGATGGCGTTGCCGGCACCGACGGAGCCGCGCGTTTCCACCTTCACCCACCAGCCGCGTTTTTTCGCTTCACTTTCAATGGCTTCGGCCGCCATAAAGGTGTGCGCCACGCCGGTTGGGCAAGCGGTGATCGCCACGATGCGTTTTTGCCCAGCGGCTTTCACCGGCGCCGCCACCTGCGGCGCCTGATAGGATTCAGCTTCGGTCTTGGCGCGCGCCAGAAAAGCGTCCGGTTCCCGCACCGCCTGTTCTACGTCGCCCACATACACCAATTTGCCGTTCAGCCCGGCGTCAGCGGGGGCAGACTGCCCCGCCACCGCCACCAGTTCGGCGTCCTGCACCGACTCGACCAGCGTCAGGCCGGCTTTGGCCGCGGCGGCCTCCAGCATGCGTTTCGCCAGGTGGCCACGGGCCTGCCCCAACGAACTGTCTACCATCAGCAGCGTTTTCATTCTGCCTCCTGCTATTGATTGAAAGGTTTCAGATCGACGCGCGCCATCATCGCGGCCAACTGGGGACGATCGGTCACGCCGACGTTGCTCTGGCTGACCGCCAGCGCCGCTACCGCCGTGGCCAGACGCAGAGTGTGCTCGCTGGATTCGCGCATCAGCAGGCCGTAAATCAGGCCGCCGACCATCGAATCGCCGGCGCCCACGGTGCTGACCACCTCACAGGACGGCGGTTTGGCGATCCAGGCGCCCGAGGCGTTAACCCACAGCGCGCCTTCCGCGCCGAGGGAGATCACCACGTGGGCGATGCCCTGTTCGCGCAGCGCATGCGCGGCCTCGACCACGTCCGCCAGCGTCGGCAGCGGACGGCCGGCCCAGATTTCCAGCTCGCGGCGGTTCGGTTTCACCAGCCACGGCGAGGCCTTCAGCCCGGCGACCAGCGCTTCGCGGCTGCTGTCGAAAATGATGCACGGGCACTTGGCGCGCAGCTGGGTCATCCAGTCGGTAAAGGCTTCGGGATCGACGCCGGCCGGCAGGCTGCCGCTCACCGCCACCATGTCGAACTGGCCCAGCCAGCTCAGCGAGTCGCTGACGAAGCGATCCCAGTCCTGCGGCGTCACTTCAAAACCGGAGAAGTTGAAGTCGGTCACTTCACCGTCTTTTTCCGTCAGCTTGACGTTGATGCGGGTGCGGCCCGGCACCACCTGGAAGCGGTTGGCGATCCCCAGATCGCTGAACAGCAGCTGGAAACCGTCCTGATTGTCTTTACCCAGGAAACCGCCGACGGTGACGTCGATGCCCAAATCCTTCAACACTTTGGCGACGTTGATGCCCTTGCCGGCGGCGTGCAGGCCGGCGGTTTTTACCCGGTTGACTTCCCCGCGCTCGATCTGCGGGCAGAAGCCCACCAGATCGTACGCCGGGTTCAGGGTGATCGTTGCTACTCTTCTGCTCATGCTGCGCCCTCGCCCAGTCCTTCATTAATCGCTTCGCCGATCGCCTTCAGCGCGGCTTCAGCATCTTCTCCATTGGCGGTAAAGCGCAGGTGATGCCCTTTTTTCACCCCCAGCGCCACCACCTTCATCAGGCTGCGCCCGTTGGCCGGCTTACCGCTGCCGTCCAGGTTGGTGACGGTGATGTCACTGTTGAAACTTTTGATCACGTTGACCAGCGCCGTGCCCGGCCGTGCGTGCAGGCCGTGCTCGTTGCGGATCACGAATTCGGCGCTCAGCACGCTGCTCTCCTCGGCCACTTCGCTGGTCAGCAGCGCCAGCACCCCGGCGGCATCCGCCTTCAGCAGGCGTTCAGCTTTGTTGGCCAGCAGCAGATCGCTGAGGTAGTTGAGCACCGCCAGCGGCTGCGCATCGGCGACCGACACCGTCAGCAGCAGCGCCACCGGCTCGCCGTCTTCCACGAAAACCTGCGCCGGGCGGCTGACGGTGGCCGCGCTGGCCAGGTTGCCTTCGACGCTGTCGCTCAGCCAGATGCCCTGCCCCAGGTTCAGCGGCTTGCGGGTGATGGCATCGCTGACGAACTGCGCGTTGACTGCGCCAACCTTTTGCAGCCGGCCGGCGTTCAGCGCCTGCAGCGTCATCAGGCTGTCGGCCGCGACGTCGAGCGCAATCAGCGAAACGTCGAACTGGAATTCGGCGCTCTGCTGTTCGCCCATCAGCAAGCCGCGCAGCTCTTCCGCGGAGGTGGTTTTCGCCAGCCGTTCCGCCACGCCGTCATCGCTCAGCACGTGAGTGAGCTGGCGCAGCAGCGCCAAATGCTCGTCGGAGCGGGCGGCGATACCGATCGCCACATAGGCGGTCTGGCCTTCGCCCCAGACGATACCCTGCGGGAACTGGAACACCTGCACGCCGGTTTTCAGCACCAGATCGCGGGTATCGGTGGTGCCGTGCGGAATGGCAATGCCGTTGCCCAGGTAGGTGGACGTCTGCAGTTCGCGCTGCAGCATGCCGTCCACGTAACCGGCGCTGACGCAGCCGGCTTCGGTCAGGGCGGCAGCCACCTGGCGGATGGCCTCTTGCTTACCGTCGGCAGCGGCGCCCAGATGAATGTCTTGCGGTGACAACTGGAACATGATTCTCCTCTCCTGCTGAATTGAATCGTTTCAGCTTCATTGAGAAAAAGGAGCGTGACCCGTTCGCCACAAGCGGTCGGATAACGCTGAAACGTTTCAAGGAGTGTGTAAGCAGCGCAAGTCGAAAGCAAGCTTTCTCCCTTTTGCCATTACAGATTTTTGAGCTTACGCACACTTTCGCCGGCGTATTGGCCCACACCGGGGGCAAAATGACATACTGTGCTGAAACTTTGCTGACGGAGAAAAGCATGAACGTAGTGACGGGCGTCGGGGTGATCATCGTCAACCCGCAGGGCGAGATTTTGTTGGGCAAACGCTGCGGCCCGCACGCACCCTTTTGGTCGATCCCCGGCGGGCATCTGGAGGCCGGTGAAACCTTCGAGCAGTGCGCCCAGCGCGAAATCGCCGAAGAGACCGGGTTGCTCATCGCTCCGCCGCGCTTCGTGGGCGTCAGCAACAATCTGCAAACCTGGCGCGCCGAAGGCAAACACACGGTGTCTGTCTGCCTGCAGGTGGATCATCCCGGCGGCGACGCCGAGCTGAAAGAACCTGAAAAGTGTGCCGAATGGCGCTGGTGCGCGCCAGACGCCCTGCCGGAACCGCATTTCGAAGCCAGCCGCACCGCGATCCGCCTGTGGCTGAGCGGCCAAGCCTATTTGCCCACGGCCTGACCCATCGCGAGCGCGTGTTGCGCTCGCTTCCCCTGCCGCACAACCCCATCGCTATATAAATTAGAATATAACGCTATTTTTTGCGATATATGCCCTTTTTTTGACTACGGATAACCCTATGGGGTTAACCCTCTTCTATTATTACCCCTGCAATCGACGTGGCATTCTGACCTCCGGTCGGCGGCCTTTTGGCAAGATTTTATTTTAAATTCATAATTATAAGCGGGTTTACCATGAGCAAAAAACTGACTGGCTTTGAAAAAAAGCGCCGGTGGGGATGGCTATGGCTTTTGCTGCTGGGGATTATCCTCGGCGCGGCGCTGTTGGCCGGGACCGCCACCGTATTCCATAAAACCAGCGATACCGCCTTCTGCGTTTCCTGCCATACCATGCAACAGCCGCTGGCCGAATATCAGGGCAGCGTCCACTTCCAGAACACCAAGGGCATCCGCGCCGAGTGCGCCGACTGCCATGTGCCGCATCAGCCGATCGATTACCTGTGGACCAAAATCCGCGCGGTAAAAGACATTTACGGCGAGATGGTCGGCACCATCGATACGCCGGAAAAATACGAAGCGCACAAGCTGGCGATGGCGCAGTCGGTCTGGAAAACGCTGAAAGAGAACGACTCGGCCACCTGCCGCTCCTGCCACAGCTACGACGCCATGGACATCACCGCCCAGCGCCCTGAGGCGCGCCTGCAGCACCCGGTGGCGATCAAACAGGGCGAGACCTGCATCGACTGCCATAAGGGCGTAGCCCACATCCTGCCGGACATGAGCGGCGAAACCCAGGCCGGCGCCGCCGAGCTGGCGAAGGCCGCGGCGCTGACCGCGCCCGACGCCACCACCCTCTACACCATCGCCACTGAACCGTTCTTCCTCAGCGCGGACGACAGCCATAACGCCGGTAACCTGATGCCGTCCACCGAAGTGCAGGTGGTGAAGCAGGATGGCGACAAAGTGCTGGCCACCGTGAGCGGCTGGCAGCAGGACGGGGTCAGCGAAGTGTTCTACGCCGCGCAGGGCAAACGTATCCTCAGCGTGCTGCTGGGTGAAGACGCGCGCCAACAGCTGAAGACCGCGGCCACCCAGACCGATGCGGAAACCGGCCTGGTCTGGCATCAGGTCTCTTTGCAGGTGTGGCTGCCGCGTAAACAATTGATCGACGATCAGCAAAAAATCTGGCGCTACGCCGCGGACATGATGTCGGCCAACTGCACCGGCTGCCACGGGCTGACCGCGCTCGATCGCTTCAACGCCAACCAATGGATCGGCGTCATCAAAGGCATGGCGCCGCGCACCTCGCTGACGCAGGAACAACTGCGCGTGCTGACGCAATACGTACAAAAACACGCCAGCGACATGCCACCTGCCGCACCGGCCAAGCTTTAAAGGGAGAAGCGCAATGAGCAACCAACAACCGTTAACAATGAGCCGCCGCCGCTTCCTGACCGGCGCCGCCGCGCTGGCCGCTGCCCCGCTGCTGGCAGGCTTATGGCCCAAAGCGGCGCTGGCGCAGGCCATCAGCGAAGCGCTGCCGCAGTTCATCGCCTTGCGTCAGGCGCAAAAAGGCATCCTGACCGGCGCCCACTGGGGCGCGTTCGAGGCCATCGTGCAGGACGGCAAGATGGTCGGCGTGCAGCCGGTGCAGGACGATCCGTACCCCAATGAGCTGATCACCATGGCGCCTTATCAGGTGCACGCCGAGAACCGCATCAAATACCCGATGGTGCGTAAAAGCTGGCTGGAGGGCGGCCCCGGCAGCCGCACCGAGCTGCGCGGCCGCGACGAGTGGGTGCGCGTCAGCTGGGACAAAGCGACCGAGCTGGTGTGCAATGAGATCGTTCGCCTGCAAAAAGATCACGGGCCGCAGTCGATCTACGCCGGTTCCTACGGCTGGAAAAGCGTCGGCATGCTGCACAACAGCCGCACGCTCCTGCAGCGCCTGATGAACCTGACCGGCGGTTTCCTCGGCTACGCCGGCGACTACTCCACCGGCGCGGCGCAGGTGATCATGTCGCACGTGGTCGGTTCGATGGAGGTCTACGAACAGCAGACCGCCTGGCCAAACGTGATCGAGAACAGCGAGCTGGTGATCCTGTGGGGCTGCAACCCGATGGTCACGCTGAAAAACAGCTGGAACGTGCCGGATCACGTCGGCCAGACCGGCTTTGAGGCGTTGAAGAAGAAAGGCACCCGGGTGATCAGCATCGATCCGGTGCACAGCGACAGCGCCAAGTTCGTCAATGCGCAGTGGATCGCCCCGCGTCCTTATACCGACGGCGCCATGCTGATCGGCATCGCCCATACGCTGCTGACCGAGAAGCTGCATAACCCGGACTTCCTGAAAACCTACACCGTCGGCTTCGACAAGTTCCAGGCCTACCTGCTGGGCGAGCGCGACGGCGTGGCGAAAACCGCCGAATGGGCGGCCGACATCAGCGGCGTCGATGCCGACACGCTGCGCGCACTGGCGCGCGAGATGGCGAAGCATCGCACCATGATCATGGGCGGCTGGGGCATTCAGCGCCAGCACCACGGCGAACAGCAGCACTGGCTGCTGGTGACGGTGGCGGCGATGCTCGGCCAGATCGGCCTGCCGGGCGGCGGCTTCGGCTTCAGCTACCACTATTCCTCCGGCGGCAGCCCGACCGCCAAGGGCGGCATCATCGCCGGCATCTCCGCCGGCAACGCGCCGAAGAACTCGCCGGCGCCGATCCCGGTGGCGCGCATCGCCGAATGCCTGAGCAACCCGGGAAAAACCATCGACTTCAACGGCGCCAAGGTCACCTACCCCGAGGTGAAAATGGTGTATGTGGCGGGCGGCAACACCTTCCACCAGCATCAGGACACCAATAACCTGGTCAAAGCCTGGCAGCGGCCGGACACCATCGTGGTCAACGAGCCTTACTGGACTGCCACCGCCAAGCATGCCGATATCGTGCTGCCGGCCACCACCAGCTACGAGCGCAACGATCTGGAAATGGGCGGCGACTATTCGCAGCTCTACGTGTTCCCGATGCACCAATGCGTGCCGCCGCAGCACGAGTCGCGCAGCGACTTCGACATCTTCTCGGCGATGGCGGCCAGACTGGGCGTGCAGGAAGCCTTTACCGAAGGCAAGGACGAAACCCAGTGGCTGAAAGGCATGTACGACGACATGAAGAACCAGGCGCGCGCGGCCCGGGTGGCGCTGCCGCCGTTCGACATGTTCTGGCAATCCAACAACTACGTGCGCTTCCCGGTGCCGGAGGCCAACAAGCAGTGGGTGCGCTTCGCCGACTATCGCGACAACCCGCTGCTGAACCCGCTGGGCACGCCGTCGGGCAAGATCGAGATCTACTCCGACGCCATCGCCAAAATGCATTATGAGGATTGCCCCGGCATCCCGACCTGGATGCCACCGCACGAGTGGTATCGCGGGCCGGAAGCGGCCAAATATCCGCTGTCACTCAATACCGCGCACCCGACCAACCGGCTGCACTCCCAGCTCGACAACACGCCGCTGCGCGAGAAATACGCGGTGGCGGATCGTGAAGCGATCCTGATCCACCCGCAGGACGCGCAGCCGCGCGGCATCAGCGGCGGCGATCTGGTGCGGGCGTTCAACGATCGTGGCCAGATCCTGGTGGGCGCGGTGGTCAGCGAAGACGTGCGGCCCGGCGTGGTGCGCATCAGCGAAGGCGCCTGGTTCGATCCGGCCGATCCGGCGCAGCCAGGCTCGCTGTGCAAGAACGGCAACGTCAACTGCCTGACCTTCGACATCGGCTCTTCCAGCCTGGCGCAGGGCAACTGCGGGCAGATGGCGCAGCTGCAGATCGAGAAGTATCGGGGGCCGGTATTGAAAAATACCGCGCACACGGTGCCGCAAGGCGCCTGATTTACCCGCAAGCAAGGGGCGTAACGCGTAATGCTGGTCAGTTAGCGTTTTTCTGAACGTATTTGTGCAGTTTTCGGTCGATAAAGGTGAGATGCGCCATGAGGCTCATACGCCTCGACCGAGCCAGGGGCCGAAGGCGCGGCCCCTGGCAACCCGCGCCTTTGCCCTATCAGACGGTTGGCTTTGCCAACTTCCCTCTCTCCGCCATACCGCATTGAGGCCGGTTGCGACAGGCGTCCCTGCCTGTCTCACCTGAAACCGCCGTCCATGGCGGTTTCTCCTAATGCGCTATGCCTGCGTTCGGCGTCTTCAAGGGCGTCCAACCCTGTGTTCATCTCCGACTTCTCTGCCATAACGTCATAAAGAACAGGTTGCCCGGTAGCTGCCAGCACGGGTGTTGACCTTTGGCGCGCATCACCGGCTGCCGAGCAAGACGGCGTTGTCAGGGGCAACCGGCCAGGGAAGGCCGGTTGAGGCGAGACTAACAGGGACGTTTGTCGCAGCCGACCCGCCCGACAATGCAGACGCGGCGAGGGTATCCGCACAGCGGACAGTCGGTGTTAAGCGAAGGCGCGGGTGGAGGGGCCGCGCCTTCGGCCCCTCCAATTGCCGTTCATTGTAGTAACAGAGAAATTCTGGGCATTTAGGGCAATTCATCCTGCACGACACGTAAAGAGACTGGATAAAAAATACCAGTCAGGTTCAAGTGACCAGCATTAGGCGCAACGCGCCCTTTTTTTCTCGTCGCCGTGCGACATATCCGTTTACCCTTCGCCGCAAGGGAGCGGTTTGCGTTTCATTTCAACGGGCGTATGATGCGCGCGACCTTCCTTTTTCGACGAATTCTCAACCACCATGCCGACTTCATCCGCAGTAACGCGACGCACGCCCGATCTCACTTCGCTGGCCTTTTTGGCGGTGGCGTTCCTGACCGGCATCGCCGGCGCCCTGCAAACCCCGACGCTGAGCCTGTTTCTGGAAACCGAGGTCAAGGTACGGCCGGCGCTGATCGGGCTGTTCTTTACCGGCAGCGCGGTGATTGGCATTCTGGTCAGCCAGTTTCTCGCCGGCCGTTCGGATAAACAAGGCGACCGCAAGTCACTTATTTTCCTCTGCTGCATGCTGGGTGCGCTGGGGTTCACGCTGTTCGCCTGGAACCGCGACTATTACCTGCTGCTGATCGTCGGCGTGGTGCTCACCAGCTTCGGCTCCACCGCCAACCCGCAGATGTTTGCGCTGGCGCGTGAGCATGCCGACCGTTCCGGCCGCGAGGCGGTGATGTTCACCTCCATCATGCGCGCCCAGGTCTCCCTGGCCTGGGTCATTGGCCCGCCGATCGCCTTCGCGCTGGCGCTGGGCTTCGGCTTTAAGGTCATGTATCTGGCGGGCGCGGCGGCCTTTGTGCTGTGCGGCCTGCTGGTGTGGAAACGGCTGCCCTCGATGCCGAAAACCGCGGCGACGAACGCGCCCCTGGCCGCACCGCGGCAGCACCGCCGCGATTCGCTGCTGCTGTTCGTCGCCTGCACCCTGATGTGGACCGCCAACAGCATGTACCTGATCAACATGCCGCTGTATGTGGTGCACGAGCTGCGGCTGCCGGAGCGGCTGGCCGGGATATTGATGGGCGCCGCCGCCGGGCTGGAGATCCCGGTCATGCTGCTCGCCGGCCTGGCGGCGAAGCGCTGCGGCAAACGCCGCTTGATGCGCGGAGCGGTGGTCGCCGGCGTGCTGTTCTACTGCGGCCTGCTGTTTATCACCGGCAGCTGGCAGCTCATCGTTCTGCAACTGCTGAATGCGGCGTTTATCGGCGTGCTGGCGGGGATCGGCATGCTCTACTTCCAGGATTTGATGCCCGGCCAGGCCGGCGCGGCCACCACGCTGTTCACCAACACCACCCGGGTGGGCTGGATCATCGCCGGCTCGATCGCCGGTGCGGTAGCGGAAATCTGGAACTACCATGCGGTGTTTTACGCCGCGCTCGCGATGACGGTGGGAGCCACGCTGTGCCTGTGGCGGTTGAAAGACGCTTAGGGCGCGGTGTCCGCTTCCAGCCTGGCGAGATAAATCAGCGCCTGATCGCGGTGATCGTGGCACATGTCGCGGCTCGGCTGCAGGCTGCCGCACACTTTCGGCCGCAGCGGCGAATGAAACAGGCCGCAGCGCAGCTGTTCATCCAGGTGAATGCAGCGGGTATTGGCGGGCTTGCCGTTCGGCATATCGGGGATCGGGCTGGATATTGACGGCGCGATACAGCAGGCGCCGCAGTCACTGCGACAGTCCATCAGCGCTACTCCTGGTGGGCTGGGGGAAAAGAAGCGCGACAATAGCAGCCGCGCGCGGCGGCCGCCAGCAGAATCCCTGCGCCCCGGCGATCTTTACACTCATCGCCCTGCGCCGGCCGGCGTCATCCTATGGCGAATAAACGCCCAATAAACCTTTATTTAAAGATAAAAACGCGTGAAACGTGCAACTCCCCCGCTTTACATGCGCCATGCGCCCATGTACCATTGAGCTAGTACAAAAGAACCTCTTCCACCAGGAGCACGCATGTCTACGAACACCATCCAGAAGCTGGCCCGCCCTTCGATCCTCGGCGGCGCGATGATCATTGCCGGAACCGCCGTTGGCGCCGGCATGTTTTCCATTCCGATCGTCACTTCCGGTGTCTGGTTCAGCGGTTCCGTCGCGCTGCTGGTGTATACCTGGGCCTGCATGCTGCTTTCCGGCCTGATGATCCTCGAAGCCACGCTGCACTACCCGAGCGGCGCCAGCTTCAACACCATGGTCAAGGATCTGCTGGGTAAAGGCTGGAACGCCGTGAACGGCCTGTCGGTGGCGTTCGTGCTGTATATCCTGACCTACGCCTATATCTCCGCCGGCGGCTCGATCATCGCCCACACACTGGAAGGCATCGTCGGCGTCGGCCAGACCACCGCCGGCCTGGTGTTCGCGCTGGTCGTGGCGTTTATCGTCTGGCTCTCCACCCGCGCGGTCGATCGCCTGAGCACCATTCTGATCGGCGGTATGATGATCACCTTCGTGATGTCGGTGGGCGACATGTTCACCCACGTGCAACCCGCGGTGCTGTTCAACACCGGCGATGACCAGGCCAGCTATTTGCCTTACGCCCTGGCGGCGTTGCCTTACCTGCTGACCTCGTTCGGCTACCACGGCAACATTCCCGGGCTGGTGAAGTACTACCACAAGGACAGCGGCTCCGTGGTGCGCAGCCTGGTGTACGGCACCCTGCTGGCATTGGCTATCTATATCCTGTGGCAGTATGTGATTCAGGGCAATATCGCGCGCGACGCTTTTAAGCAGGTGATCGCCGAAGGCGGCAATATCGGCAGCCTGCTCAAGCAAATGGGCAACGTCTCCAGCAGCCAGACCGTTAGCCAACTGCTGAACGCCTTCTCCTATATGGCGCTGGCCAGCTCGTTCCTCGGCGTATCGCTGGGCCTGTTCGACTACCTGGCGGACTTCTGCAAGTTCAAGGACGACGGCATCGGGCGCAGCAAGACCGCGCTAGTGACCTTTGTGCCGCCGACCCTGGCCGCGCTGCTGTTCCCGAACGGTTTCCTGTACGCCATCGGCTTCGCCGGGCTGGCGGCCACCATCTGGGCAGTGATCGTGCCGGCGCTGATGGCGCGCGCCAGCCGCCGCCGCTATCCGCAGGCGGGATACCGCGCACCGGGCGGCAACGGCGTGATCCTATTCGTCATCCTGTTCGGCTTGATCAACGCCGCCGCGCATATTCTGTCGCTGTTCGGTCTGCTGCCGGTCTTCCACTAATCCTCGAAGGGAGAGCGCCTGCTCTCCCCTTCCCACACTGTTTTTACGCCGGGCTATTGCCTGAAATCGGCGGCGCGAGTACCTTGTCGCAACTTCTCTCATACTCCTCATTGCGGATAAATTGAAATGGCAAGAGCTAACGAAATTAAGCGCGGCATGGCGATCAGCTACAACGGCAAGCTGCTGCTGGTAAAAGATATCGACGTGCAGAGCCCGAGCGCCCGCGGCGCCAGCACCCTGTACAAAATGCGCTTCTCCGACGTGCGTACCGGCCTGAAAGTGGAAGAACGCTTCAAGGGCGACGATATCCTGGACACCATTTCCCTGTCGCGCCGCAAGGTGAACTTCTCCTATATCGACGGCGAAGAATACGTGTTCATGGATGATGAGGATTATACCCCGTACATCTTCAAGAAAGACCAGATCGAAGACGAGCTGCTGTTCATTCCGGAAGGCGGCCTGCCGGGCATGCAGGTGCTGACGCTGGATGGCCAGGTGCTGGCGCTGGAGCTGCCGCAGACCGTGGATATGGAAATCGTCGAGACCGCGCCGGGCATCAAAGGCGCTTCCGCCAGCGCCCGCAACAAACCGGCCACCATGGCGACCGGCCTGGTGATCCACGTGCCGGAATACCTCAGCGCCGGCGACAAGATCCGCATTCATATCGCCGAACGCCGCTACATGAGCCGCGCCGACTAGTCGCGCCAGCGGGGCCGAGTCTCGGCCCCGTTTCATTTTCCTCTATGGCAGTTCCGGGAAAAAACGCCGCTTGAGCGCCAGCTCGACGCCACGCAGCTCCGCCAGCCCTTTCAACCGCCCGATGGCCGAATAGCCCGGATTGGTTTTCTTTTTCAAATCGTCCAGCATCTGATGCCCATGATCGGGGCGCATCGGAATCGGCCGCCGATCGCCCGCTCGTTGCCGACGCAGCTCTTCGGCCAGGATCGCTTCGATCACCGCCACCATGTCCACATCGCCCTGCAGGTGCGCCCCTTCGTGGAAGCTTTTCGGGTTCTCCTCGCGGCAGGTGGCACGCAGGTGGGTAAAGTGAATGCGATCGCCGAAGGTTTCAATCATCCGCACCAGATCGTTATCGGCACGCACGCCGTATGAACCGGTGCACATGGTGAAACCGTTATGAATGCTGTCAACGGTCTGTTTCAGCCACTGCATGTCTTCAATCGTGGAGACGATGCGCGGCAGGCCGAGGATCGGCCGCGGCGGATCGTCGGGGTGCACCGCCAGCCGGATGCCGGCCTCTTCCGCCACCGGCACGATGGCGCGCAAAAAGACCGCCATGTTTTCGCGCAGCCGCGCCTTGTCGATACCGTCGTATTCCGCCAACCGGCGGCGGAACTGTTCCAGCGTGTAGCCCTCTTCCGCCCCCGGCAGCCCGGCGATGATGTTGCCGGTCAGCCGGTTTTTTTCTTCCTCGCTCATGGCGGCGAAACGGGCTGCCGCCTGGCTGCGTTCCTGCGGCGTATAGTCCGCCTCGGCGCCGGCGCGCTGCAGGATATGCAGCTCGAACGCGGCGAAGGCAATCTGATCGAAACGCAGCGCTTTGGAACCGTCCGGCAGCGGATAGGCCAGATCGGTGCGCGTCCAGTCGAGGATCGGCATGAAGTTGTAGCAGACGGTGTCGATGCCGCAGGCCGCCAGGTTGCGCAGCGACTGCTGGTAATTGGCGATGTACCGCCGCCAGTCGCCGCTGTGGGTTTTGATCTCCTCATGTACCGGCACGCTCTCCACCACCGACCACACCAGCCCCTTTTCCGCCAACAGCGCCTGCCGCGCGCGGATTTCGTCGATCGGCCAGACGTCACCGTTCGCGATATGGTGCAGCGCCGTCACCACCCCGGTCGCCCCGGCCTGACGCACATCGTCCAAAGAAACCGGATCGTTCGGGCCATACCAACGCCATGTTTGTTCCATGTTTTGTCCTTATGCCTGTCTCGCACCGCAATGCTGTTATACCAGTTTAATTTAGATGTCAGTTATCTTTAACTTACTCTTTCCCCCTGCGCTGTCAAAACCGAACCCCTCATTGGTTGATCCACTTCACGATTCTGGCTTATTTTGGACTGACCAATTCCTTTAACTGGCCGACATCCCTACACTGGTCGCAGTTTTTTATCACCGGCGCCACCCTGCCTATGCGGCGGAAAACTGGTCTGCTAACTTGGCGCAAGTGGCCCGCCAGCTGTCTTACACGCTTTGGAGATAAGATGAAAACGATCGCCAACACCCCGCTACCGGGCGCCGTCCGGCAGCCGGGCTATGACCGCCGGGCCCTGCGCAGCCGCATCGTGCACCTTGGCTTCGGCGCGTTCCACCGCGCGCACCAGGCGCTGCTGACCGATCGGGTGCTGAACGCCCACGGCGGCGACTGGGGCATTTGCGAAATCAGCCTTTCCGGCGGCGTGCCGCTGTTTGAGGCGCTGCGGCAACAGGATCATCTGTACAGCGTGCTGGAGAAAGGCGCGGACGGTCATCAGGCCATCGTGGTCGGTGCGGTGCATGAGAGCCTGCACCGCAAGCTGGAGGGCATCGCCGCGGTGCTGGAGAAGCTGGCCGAGCCACAGGTGGCGATCGTTTCGATGACCATCACCGAAAAAGGCTACTGCATCGAGCCCGGCAGCGGGCGGCTGGATCGACAGCATCCGGGGATCGTCGCCGATCTGGCGTGGCCACATCAGCCGCAGACCGTGCCCGGCATTTTGGTGGAAGCGCTGCGGCTGCGGCGCGAACGCGGCCTGCCCGCCTTCTCCCTGCTCTCCTGCGACAATATTCCGGAGAACGGCCACGTGCTGCGCCGGGCGGTGCTCGATCTGGCGCAGGCGCGAGATCCGTCGCTCGCCGATTGGATCGCCACCGCCGCCACCTTCCCCTGCACCATGGTGGATCGCATCGTGCCGGCCGCCACGCCGGCCACGCTGGATGAGATTGCCGCCGCGCTGGGCGGCGTGCGCGACGAATGCGCCATCGCCTGCGAGCCCTTCATTCAATGGGTGGTGGAAGACAACTTCGCCGCCGGACGCCCGGCGTGGGAACTGGCCGGCGCCCAACTGGTCAGCGATGTGCTGCCGTTTGAACACATGAAGCTGCGCATGCTGAACGGCAGTC
Source organism: Serratia sp. Nf2 (assembly GCF_003028435.1). Lineage (NCBI taxonomy): Bacteria > Pseudomonadati > Pseudomonadota > Gammaproteobacteria > Enterobacterales > Yersiniaceae > Serratia > Serratia sp. Nf2. The sequence continues at coordinate 1,005,330 of NZ_PYTW01000001.1, forward strand.
ACTCGTTCCTGGCTTATCTCGGCTACCTGGGCGGCTACCGCTATATCAACGAGTGCATGGCGGATGAACACTACCGCCGCGCCGCCCTGCGGTTGATGCTGGACGAACAGGCCCCGACGCTGAGCGTCACCGGCATCAGTCTGGCCGACTACGCCGCACAGCTAATCGCGCGCTTCAGCAATCCGGCGCTGCAACACCTCACCTGGCAGATCGCCATGGACGGTTCGCAGAAGCTGCCGCAACGTCTGCTGGACGCGGTACGCTGGCATCTGCGGCACGGCGGCGACTATAGCGGGCTGGCGCTGGGCGTGGCGGGCTGGATGCGTTACGTCGGCGGCGTCGATGACGCCGGTCAGCCGATCGACATTCGCGATCCGCTGGCAGACGTGCTGCAACAGACGATCGCCGCAACACCGGACGATCGGCGGCGCGTGACGGCGCTGTTGGCGCTGAAAGCGGTGTTCGGCGAAACGCTGGCGACGCATGCGGCGTTTACCGACGCGGTGACGCAAGCCTATTTGTCGCTGCGCGATCGCGGTGCGCGTGAAACGGTGAAGGAGTGGGTGATGCGGTGAGAAGCCTGCAAGGCCGAGAATAACCATGCCGGCGTAACGTTACGCCGGCATGGCGGAACGACTTAACGATAAACGACCGTCATAACAGCGAGTTTCTTCTGTTGGTCCACCCACTTCATTTCGGTTGTGCCTAGATTTAGCGGAAGTTCTTTGCGTGTAGCATCAAAACCTGACAACGCTTGCTGGGCCTGATAATGCTGGCCGTTGCGGTAACATTGCGTATTCGCCTTAGAATCTGCAATCTTGACCGTGCAAGGACTTTCAACAATAGAACCGACGAAGCGAATTACCCCGCCGGCCACGCCTGCATGACTCACTGCCGTCCATGAAAACAACATTCCTACGATCAAAAATAACCGAAAGGTATTCATGGCAACCTCATTTTTAGTTAAGCCAATTTAACCATAGAGGATCTTGTTAGGAATAATCGCAAGGAAAGGGACGAGATTTGATCGTTAATCGCGTCATTAACAATGTAAAAACAAGCTACTAACAAAAGTTAACCGCATCTAATACAGGGTTTTATCTAAGAATTTTCTTGCAAAGAAAGGTGGATTTTACCGGTTGAAAAGCGCAGGGTGACGTGCAAAATTTGCGAGATAGAGCACAAATTAAATCGCGGCCGTTTCACCGATACGGCTGCGTAACTCATTTATTAAGCAGGTTAATTTTTGCGCCAGGAATTATTAATGACCAAAACCAATTTGATTACCGGTTTCCTCGGCAGCGGTAAAACCACCACTATCCGCCATTTGCTGGCTCATAAGCCCGAACATGAACGCTGGGCGGTATTGGTCAATGAATTCGGCGAGATCGGCATCGACGGCGCGCTGCTGGCGGACAGTGGCGCGGTGCTCAAAGAGATCCCCGGCGGTTGCATGTGCTGCGTCAACGGTCTGCCGATGCAGGTAGGCCTGAATATGCTGTTGCAGCAAGCCAAACCGGACCGGCTGCTGATCGAGCCGACCGGGCTCGGGCATCCGAAACAAATCCTGTCGCTGCTGACCCAGGAAAGCTATGCCGGCTGGATCGATCTGCAGGCCACCCTGTGCCTGTTGGATGCCCGCCAGCTCAGCCAGCCGCGCTACCGCGACAACGAAAACTTCCGCGATCAGCTGGCCGCGGCCGACGTTATTTTGGCCAGCAAAAGCGACACCTATCAGCCGGAAGACAGGCGGGCGCTGGCGGCCTGGAAGACGCAAGATGCGCTGCAGCGGCCCTGCTACGCCATCGCGCAAGGCGAAGCGGATGTCGCGCTGTTGTCACTTCCGCGCACGAATCGTACAGAATTGCCGGACGCACAGCATCATCATGGTCAGGCGAAAAAGCAGGGGCTGGCGGCGCTGCGGCTGCCGGAGCACGCCCGCTGGCGGCGAGCGTTGAATGAAGGCCAAGGCTTCACCAGCTGCGGCTGGATTTTTGACGGCGACACCCGGTTCGATACCGTCGGCTTTATGGAATGGGTACGGCTGGCACCGGTCGAACGCGCCAAAGGCGTGGTACGCATCCCCGAAGGCACGTTACTGATCAACCGTCAGGGGCAGGATCTTAACATCGAAACCCGCCCGGTCGCGCCGCTCGACAGCCGAATTGAGCTTATCCACAGCGAAAATGCCGATTGGAACGCCCTGCAATCCGCCTTGTTTAAGATTCGTTTAAGTTAAACCCCGTACCGTTGCCCCCCGGTTGCCGCAGGGCGGCCGGGTTTTATTTCGTTTTCATTTTTCCAACAGGTTTATGTCATGACACGCCGCAATTTACCCTTCATTCTCTTCTTCAACTTACTGGGCGTTGCGCTGTTCCTGTCCTGGTTCCTGCCGGCCAATCACGGCGGCTGGTTTACTCTGGATTCGGCGATTTTCTTCTTCTTTAACCGCCATCTGGCCACCGACCCGGCGTTTTTGCACCTGGTCGCCATCACCAATAACCGTGCGTTTGATGTCATTTCGCTGCTCGCCATGGGGCTGCTGTATCTGTACTTCTACCTGAAGCAGGACGCCGCCGGCCGCCGCCGCCTGGTGATCACCGGCGTGGTGATGCTGCTGACTGCCGTGGTGCTGAACCAGCTTGGCCATCTGCTGCCGGTGAAACATCCGAGCCCCACCCTGACCTTCGACAATATCCATCGTGTCAGCGAGCTGACCGGCATCCCCACCAAGGACGCTTCCGGCGACAGTTTCCCCGGCGACCACGGCATGATGCTGATTATTTTTTCCTGCTTTATGCTGCGCTATTTCGGCCGCGGTGCCTTCGCCATCGCCCTGCTGATTACGCTGGTCTTCTCATTGCCACGCGTGATGATTGGCGCCCACTGGTTTACCGATATCGCCGTCGGCTCACTGTCCGTGGTGCTGGTTGGCGCCAGCTGGGTACTGATGACGCCTTGCAGCGACTGGATCGTCGATCGGTTGAACCGCCTGTTGCCCGGCAAGCACCGCCCCGGCCAACCATAACTTGCGTCTATGACTCATGCCGGGAGGCGTCCGCCTCCCGGCCTTTATCCCTTCACCGAACGCAAAATATCGCCGCCCCGTCGTTAACGCTTTTGCAACCTGATTTCACACCAGATTCATACATCGGACAATTGGCGTTTTTTATATGAAGATTTACATTACACTTTAACACTAAAATAAAATAATTTCCCTAGCTATCGTATGTAGCTGACTTGCGGGATAACGCCATGTAACGCCCTATATTGAATTCTATTACCAAACTATCCCAACACCATTACCTTCACTGAAAAATTCGCTATAGGGCGTTTTAAGAGCATTGCCAGTCACTCACCATTACCCTAAGATAACTATGGCTACTAAACTCTACTGGGAATGATGAAAAATGACAGGTGAAAAAACTCGAAGGGGAAGCCAAGAACTGAACGTGTTCGAATCTAATGTTGATTCACAATACATGTCATAAAACATCATTACTTACTACATTCTGAAAAGGAATTTATACAATGACAGCAACTGATGTTGAAAAATCATCAAGACTTCTTAAATTAGTTGAGTCCATAGCAATCACACCCGATGATGCTAAAAAAATAGTGAACCAATACAAAAAATCGGTGCTTGCTGCAAATCCAAAGCTCCAAGAATTGGAAATTCAGAAAATTGTCGCAAAAAAAATCGTCAGCCGTTATTCAAGTTACTCTAGTATTTCGGGTGGCGTAACCTCATTAAGTAGCATTATTCCTGGGGTAGGTACAGCAGTTGCAGTTACAGGGGGGGCTATAGCAGACACATCTTATTGTATGAAAAATCAAGTTGATATGTGTATGTGCCTAGCGGAAGCATTTAATTGGGACATTAGCAGTGAAGATGCTAGGCAACTATCATTTTTAATAGCAGCAGGTGGTACACTAGAAAAGCTCGGAAGTGAAACTGTCGTGAAGATAGCATCAAATGCTGGCGTAAAAATGTTGAAAATGTATTTAAAAGGCTCTGCACTAATCGTCATTAAAGAAATGTTCAAAAAAATAGGAATCAACTTCTCGCGTAAAGCCTTAGAAAAATCCCTACCATTTGGAGTGGGTGTTGTTATTAGTTCATCAGCCAACTACATGCTAGCAAAATACGTCGGCAAGGTTGCCACAAAATGGTTTACAATTGAACAAGAAAGCCGTAACAACGATTTAGCTACTACCGATAAGAACATATAGTAACTTAAAAACCTGATCAAAAGGTACTGGCGGGAGTACTACACCACATACTGCCAGTACTGGAAGAATGACGTAATTCCATGCAATAATAAATGTTAGAACATACCCCAATGCCTGCCGCCACGTGAAGCCCTTACGAGTTTCCTCAAGAGTGATCTGATTCTGTTCGTGGCTATTCTGAGCTTCTAACTCATTTTTACTCTGTTCTTTTTTCTGAAACAATCCAATTCCAGATTTAATTAGCTCAATTATCATCCCTATCATTTAGTAATCCTACTGTATAAACCCAGAAATATAATCCTTTCTGGTACTGTTTGTGTTTGTCGATTATGACAATATACTTTTGTTCATCAAATAGAGTCCACTCATGGACACTACCCATTTTCCATTGAGGATCGTTCTGTACTAGGAACCCAATATTCATGTATTCCTTGCACTCAATCCTTTCATCCATCTCGGCCATATATGCCTTTAACTTCTTCTTGAGTGGTTTAATCAATAAAGTACTATGCATCGTATGTGAATTTACATCCGGTACAGTACTTTCATCGATTAAAATACTCATTGTGTCTTGATCATAATGCATATTACATCCTTGAAATTCTAAAATGTCCCTGAACACCTGATAGTACTAAACGTACACCCTGCTCTGCTTCCTTATAGAAGTCATAAACAAGTTTACGTTTCTTCGTTTCACGTAGTCCAATTACACGTTTTGTCTTTGTTTTCGTATCTTTCTTGCTAGTGTCAATTAATCTTCTCTTACCGCCAGTATCAACAACTTTATACTTACCAGAACTAAGACCAGATTTAAGACCTGATATATTACCTTGCTGTGTCATACGTGCAGTACTGGTAGGAATGAATTTCTTGAGATTCGACGGCTTTACAATAATATCGTACAAGTACTGAGCCTGAATGTTCTTAACTAAGATTTGATTCACTGCCTGTCCAGTACTGTCACGATAGAAACGAAACAGTATTGCATTCTTCGTGAATGGTACTGGGCCACGATCAATTGCATTATTCATGTCAATTTGCATCTTCTGTGAAAGCTGCCTAAGTCTATTAGACACTTCCTTATTAAAGTTATTGGCGTAATCAATACCCTGTTGTTGAATATTTGCAATTACTTGCGGTACACCGGTTATAGTACTTACATTATTTGGCATTATGTAAAAGCCTCCATCAACATACGAATAATTCTTCGTTGTTCCCCATTGTCTTTTTTTAATCGAGTTTTAGTCATCAATGCTTTATTGCGACAAAGATGATCAGTACCGCAATATGCAATCAACGCAGCTTCAACTAATTCTGCCTCCTGACGTGTTTTAAAACACCATAGAATCTGTTTAGTATGATGTTCCCCAGTGGCAATACGTTCTTGTACTTCTTTAGAACTGGAATTGTACTTTTCCCAGTTACTTTCAATACTGGTAGATTTAATCTTTGAAGCATCTTTGACTTTTTGATAAACGCCTTTAACGCCTATATAGTACTCTCCGCATTCTGGAAATTGAATCAGATACACGAAAGCAGCATAATCCAGTACGTCATATAGATCCCAATCATCCTGATAAAACATTGTCCATGCCATAAATCACCCACGTACTACATAGGCGATCATAGAATCAACACGATTAGGGGTTTGTTTGTACCAACGTGAATCTTTGCATTCGATAATAGCAGTTGCATAATTACCTGCCTTTAGAGCTGCTAAGAACTTCTTGAAGCCCTTCACACCAGCAAGACCTAGTTGGAATACCATAATGATTAGAAAATCATTCCAGCGGCTTTCTACGGGTAGATTAACGCCAAGTGAAGCAACACCAGCACGTGCAATGGCAATATCTTTATCAAGTAATGCATCGGCTTGTGCTTCCGTAAGTCCAGTACTAAAATCTTCACCTTTAAGTACTAAGTGACCAAATCCAATAGTTGGATAGCCCAGACTGTCTTTATACGTCCAGTACTTCCCATTCTTGAAATAACCTACTTTAGTCTGATACTCTTTAGTACCTTCATATTGTTTTAATTGTTGTTTTAAATCCATTTGAATTCCTCCATGTTCATCTATTTATGGAGGGAAATAAAAAAGGGGCTGTTATGCCCCTTTGTTGTTTTGCTCTAATAGCTGTTTTATTACGCCAATATCAATCCGTGCCTCAGAAAGTTCAGTCCTGATAGCCTTGATTTCTTCAATGTCATCGTTGAGTACTTCAAGTTTAAGTTCTGCTTTTTGAACACGATTTTCCAATTGATCAATTCGATCATTTAAATTCTTACTTCGTTTAGAAAGTACTTTAAATACCCAACCTCCAATTGGAATGATAAAAACGGTTAATAACCATTCCCATTCCATTTGTTATTCCTTATTGTTGTCCTATCATATTTAGTATCCTGTGAATATTGCTAAAGGTATTCTTAGTAGTTGTTGGTTAGTGGCTTGCGGATAACCATCTTGGTACTGTGCAGCATAAGTAACTTGAATGTTGCCATTGGTATATCTAAGCAAGAATCCAGAAAAGCCCATTGATTCTGATTCAGATACGTTACCCGGTAAGCCTGACAGTAAAAACCACGGACTCCATCCTAAATTCTTTGAAATCACTTGTCCCTGTAGATTGTAACCTTGCGGTATCACCAGATGATCAAATACTCGCGGCATCGTACCAGCACTTGCAGCCGACCAAATCAAAGTACCTTGACCATTGAACACATCTAGATAACCTGACTGAACAGTACCATTCACCGAAGTACGCATAAATTGTACTGAATTCGGTTCAAACAATTCTGCACCGGGGAAGCAATATGAATCACGTGTAAAACGACACCATAGCAAGCCCGGTTGAAATAGAATATCACTTACCATGAAACCAAGTGAACGACCGTCACCAAAAGCAGTTGGTATCAAATAGCCTGTAACCTCAACGTTACCTTGAGGAATAAGGGAACTAATCACAGTCCCCTTCTGTTCTGAATCTACAACTATATTCCCATATGTATTGTATGCTTGAAAACCACTCATGCGTATGTATAAACCTCAAATGTTAATGCATAAGAATATGCTTGATTACTTATTAAATTTCGCAAAGTGAATCCACCATTGCCCGGAATTATACTGAAGTACCGTGAAGCACGTTCATTTAGGTATATTGCAATCCACCCAGTATCCCGAAAGGCGGCATAGGGAACCCACCACTGCCTTACTCCTGTAGTAACAGTAAATTGGAAAGTACCAACATACCTCATTGAGTAGTCTCCAATATCAACTAACATTCGGCCGCTTCCATCCCATGCTTGTAAACCTGCCATTACCATAACCCCATTCTTACGCGAAGTACGTTGTTGCTGTCGTATACTTCGATTCTGTTATTATTAATTACCATTCGACCACCAGAATTACCATTGATATAGAATGTCCCATCTTTATTTATCTGCCATCCAGTACTATTAGGTACGTAGTTGTTACTTTGAATAGTATTACCTATTTTGGCATTAGTAATCTGACCATCAATAATTTTGGCTGCATCAATACTAGCATTGGCAATTTTGGCATTATTGATAGCGGCATCTTTAATTTGTGCTGTACCAATTGCCGCATTTTGAATCATCGCGTTTTGAATGTACGTTGTGCCATTCTGAACAACAAAAGGATATACCTTCGTTGAACTACCCGCCGTAGCAGAACTGATAATTGAGAAACGATCGGCAATTACTGTAAACACCGATTCAGTACCGTTATTACCTAGGGCAATACCAGATACATATCCATTGTTTGTAACTCTTAATTGCCAGCCTTTGAATTCAGTATTGTCAATGATTTCTTGTTTAATCTCGTTCATCTCAGATGATCCAAGTACCCAATCAATAACATCATCATTCAATTTAGAGTACGGTACTTTCGTCTGTTGATTGTACGGGAACATTGCAGTCCATCGGATACCATCTACACCGAACACATCATACATACCAGCACGGATATAGTACTGTCCATCTTCAACTACTGCCCAATAAATGAATTCTGCTGAAGTAGTAAACGTCTGTACTCCAGAACTGAAATCTTCGCTTGCAGATACTTGGAACATAATCCCGGCATAATCAATAGGCTTATTAGTGTTATCCCATTCAAACACCAATGCCCCAATACCAGACTTAACAGTTAATCCCTGTAACAATGGTGCTTGTGGGTTACTGACAGTTATTTTTACTTCTTGACTGAAAGTACCAAGATTGAAACCACGTGCAATAACACCTATTGTAACGTTACGCCCAGTATAATCGGCCTGATTCATTGCAAATGTATAACTGAAATTGTTCTGAGTAGTGAAGTACGAATTGCGTTTGTTCCCAGCTTGATCATATATCACTATTTCGTACTTTTGTAAGTACTCGGACATTGGACGACCATTAACTTGTAATGACGATTGATCATTCCATGCAATATTGAAATCAGATGATTCAGTACTGGTACTCGTTGCCATTGCATTTGTTAGAACAAGTCCAGTAACTGCCGGTAGTGTAAAGTTGAAATCAGGTACAAGACCATCCTTTGTAACTTTGACAGAAATGAATCCAAGGTTGTTATACGCAGCCACGGCAAAGTCATACTTTTGATCGGCAATAAGTCCATATAGTTCATAATCCGTCTTGTATCTGTTAGTACTGCCAACATACGACCAATCAGTATTACCTGTTGTACGATAATAAATGTAATAACCTACTAGATTTGGATCTAATGATTCGTCCCAGTCCATGATAACGACTTGACCACCTACTACACCACCTTTCCTTGTAACCTCAAGATTACGTGGTGGCTGTACTGTAATTACAGAATTGATATCACCGTTAGGACTCCAAACACCCGGATCAACACCATCGTACATTGCCGGATTATATTCAACGCAAGTAAGTTGGCAGTATCCAATACTGTCATTTGTACTTGCCAAATCTTTTGCCAGTACTCGATATTGGCCGTTAATATGGAATTCATCTAATTTAACGTTAATGATATCCCACGTCTTTAAATCCCAACCTTCCGAAGTAGTAAACACGATTGTATTCTGTGAGTACTTAGATTTTAGCAATTCTATATTAACAAGTTTCGATAACTGGTCTTTGTCGTATACCCATGTATAATCACGTGCAAGGGCTACTACGCGACCGTCAGAACGAATCACATCATCCTGTGAAATATTACTTGGGATGCGTAGGACGTCGTTTGTGTAGCGAGAATAGGCATTTTTATATGATGCATCGATTGTGTTGTAGTAATCAGTACTACCACTGGTTGTTACCTGTACTGAACCAAATACAGTACTTTCATCAAAACTTGCTACTGGTAATCCTTTAACATCAATTGTCAGATAAATTTTACCTGCATGAATGTAAGTAATACCTCCAAACGTCTGAAGCATTTTTTCACAGTTACTCTTGAATGATTCACTATAACTAATTGCACCATTAGACCAGTACTGATTAGTTTGACAGTACTGTGCAGCACTACGGAAACTTGGTAAATCAATTAAACTTGGATCTAAACCCATGCCGTAAGTAGTATTCGTGAGATAGTCATATAGTTGGCTTGGTGCATTACTACATGCACGTTGTTGAAGATCAACTAAATCAGTAATCACTAATCCTTTCATCTCTACTTGAAGAGTATAGTTATCATTGACTAGTACTGAATTTTCTAGACTCGATTGATCTTTCTTGATAACAGTACTGATACTAACAATACCTTTACCAAGGAACTTATCCGTCCACTTCGGCCCTGCATATTGCTGTGCCAATGATTTAGTACTGGTATAATTACCACCAAAACGTACTTCTAGTTGTAAGTTGTTTTTGTACTTATCAATGAATTTATTCGGATTAACAATACCATCTTCAGTAATTGGTGAACCATCAATTAGAATTGGATCATTATCAATATAGATCTGATTGATATACTTTTGTACGCCCGCGTAAGCAATTGCATGTTCTGTAAATAAGTACTGTGAATCGTTATCCTTGACGTTGAACCAAGGAACGATTGAACCTAGAAGAACGAATGAACCATTACTAGTATCTTTGTGTGGCATCTGACCGCCATACACAATCGGTAAACCTGTTTGCGGGCTGGTTGTCCTATTTGGAGTACTGGCACTATCCCCATAACCTTTCATGTTGCCCGGTAAAGCAGTCATCATTGAAGTTGCCACTAAAGACGCAGCACCAGCAGCAGCACCCCAGCCAGCAGCAGCCCATGCAGTAGCACCACCGGTATATACTGCGGCTGCAACAGTTACTGCCATCATAACGGCGGAAAGAATACCGCCTCCTGAAATCTTACCCATTACTGCTCCTTACTCGATAAAACTTTCCATCCGTTGGAAAGTCCAATTCAAAATGTGTGTGTTGTTCATCGACAACTAAAATTCGATTGCTTATATAAACGCTCATTACAGTACTGTCATCTTCATCAACCCATATATCACCCGGAATTGGGAATTCAACTTCCTCGATGTACTGTTCAATCAACTCAAAAGTACTGCTAACGCCTAGTTTCTTTAGAATGTTTCTGCCCTTGCGTAATGTGTCATATTTACACATCCCAACGTATTCAGTACTGCACATTAAATCGATAACTTTTAGTACTAGAATATTGCAATCATTCTTTCCAAGCTGATATGGTTGTTCTAATGCACCTTGACATATGTCTACTATTTTATTAATCATTTATATCTCCAAGATTGGTTAGCATTAACTTGTCCAAGTAATGAAAAGTACTCATCACCGGGATAATAAGATTGATATACAGAGTTAGCCGCAATTGTGCGTGGTTGTAGATCTAACTTCTTATAGACTGAATTTAGATATACGCTCATTTCATTCTTTGCCGCGTTTGGATCTGCTTCTGCCTGAATGTAGTCAATGAAACCACTGAACATGAGTGTACTGTTCAGTACTGAATTGTCGGATGGGTTAAGTATTACGAGATAGATATTGACCTTTGCTTCTCGAAAGGCTCCACCTAGTGCCAATGTTCTAGTACTGTCATTAACGTTGCTTACTTTAAAGCTAATGCTGTTATTGTTAATTTCTTTTGTCTCTGTGAAACTTGGAAATGAATCACTAATTAGATCAGGAAAGCTTGTATACTGTGTCCCATTGATATTGAGATCTACAAAACCATCAGTCCAGAAGATTGGAGGAATGCCATTCTTTGGAAACACATCAATTGCACGGCAATGAACACCAAGTGACATTAGTTCAGTAATAGTAAGTTTGGTTTTATTACCACCTCTCGTAAGATTCCAGTACTGTAATAGGTCTGGATTAGTCAATAATTCATTCATTATAAGTACTCCGTCGCCTTGAGATTAACACTCATGATATTATTAACAGGCACTTTATATTCATTATCAATGTCAAGGGTAAAAGTACCTTGAAGATTGTTATAAAGAATAGTTTCACCTGTCTGTACGTTTTCACGTAGATTGGGGAACAATTGAAGTACATTACCTGCCCGGCCAATAATTCGATAAATCTTTGAGTGGTTCGTAAATTGAATCAATGAACCTATTTCAAGAGTATTGGCAGTACTGGAGACTTGATAAGAACCTTTTAATGCCTGTGCAGATGCCGAAACAGCCCCAGATTGAGATCCTTTATAGACTCCCATATGACCTAACGAAAAAGTAAAAGGCTTACCACGTGAGTACTCAGCAACGAATGCTTGATATTCTGCTAGTGATTGTTGTTTGAAAGTCAATGTGAATTCTAGTTTATAGTACTGAATGCCAGTACTCCTAGTAACCTCTGTTCCTGTCCAAGAGCGATTTGAATAACGCGGTTCAGTACTGGATACTGAAACCCCATTGATTTTGATATTATTTGAAAATGATGCCATATATGCTCCTTAGCTTATGTAGTATTTAGGGCAATAAAAAACCCGGACATTGCCGGGTATTTATTTATGCATTTCTTGATTGAGCAGACCTAACAGCCTGATTAACATTATTTGCATGTCGTTTTAGATAGTCATTAAACATCTTGTCGTCATTAATACCGCCTTGAACAACCAAGGGAGCATTGATTGTGATTTCTCCAGTACTGCTATTACCCGAAGATTGATCCTGTTTATCTAGGAATTTGGTTAACTTCTGGTTTGCAGGGGCCTGTACAACCCTCTCGCCCTGTTGAAGTACAAATGACTTATTATTTAAATGACTTGGCAACTCGTCTACACCGCCGTGGAACTGTCCAGATGAAGCACCTTTGATAGTACTGATAATCTGCATACCCATACCGGCGACTTGTGCATATGCTGCGAGGCTGGCCGGGAAAGGTGTTGCCAAGGCACTAGCAAGAGCTGCTTGGATACGCATAATCGTTTCAGAGATGATTAGTCCTTTCTGGATCGCGAAGGCCGATTTTGCGGCGGCTGACTGTTCCCCAAACGCCCCGGCCATCATTCCACCGATATCACCAGCCGCATTACCCAGGAGAGTAAGCTGTGCTCGTGTGTTCTCTGTAGCCGTGTTCATTGAGTCCTGTGCATACTTGGCTTGTAATGCTGCCTTACGCTTCTCGTACTCTTCAGTACCGGCATAGAGACGTTCATTCAGTGCCATTTCTTGATTGTACTGGTCTTCTAGCTCTTGTTGCTTTGACTGAGTATTATCAACTGCAAATGGATTATCACCATAAACCCGTTGGGCTTGTTGCTGTCCTAGATAGTTCTTCTGTTGGTCATTTAGAGTTACACCATTAAGATTCGCGTTTAAGTCCTTCAATCCTTGATTCGGATCGTTGTAACCAATCTGTTTATTGATTAGTTCTGTACGCTGTCTTGCACCCTGCTCTTTTGCCTGTGCTAAGTACTTATCAATCTCTGCTTGAGATTTTCCAAGCAACTTTGCATTCTCGGCAATCTTGCGTTGCATTTCTTTCTGCTGGAAGTCAAATGCATTCAATTGTCGTTGCATTTCCGTTTCACCGATCTTCGACAATACAGTACTTAAATCTAGCTGGGCTTTCTTCCGGGCATCTGCATTCTTCTTATCAAGTGCTGCTTGCTTCGTTGCTGCTGATTCTGCGGCTTTTGTTGCTTTGTCTTTACTGGCTTTATCATTGATAATATCTAACTGTTCTTGACGTTGTTGTTTATACATACGTTCAAGATCAGAAAGATCTTTTTGACGTAATGCAGGATTACTTTTATATGCTTCATCATTAGATTTCATGATTGCATTTTTAGTATCATTATAACGTTGCGTTAAGTTTGCTAGTTTCTGATTGGCTTGATCTGCCTTTGTATAAAGTGGTTGCATCGAGTTCTGAATAGTACGCCGACTAACTGAAACTTCTTCTTGCTTCTTGACTTCTTTGGTTTGGGCTTTCTGTATAGCTAGAATGTCTCGTTGTAGCTTCAAGGCTGCACGTAATGCCCCAGTAGCTGCTTTGTCTTCATAGCCAGCCGCTGTATAAACGGTTTCAGAGCCGTTATACATTTTCTTGAAATCCTCAGAAGTACGAGCCTGAGTAATGCCATTTAATAATTCCAGTACTTTAGTTAATGCCGGTACTAAACCACTAGCAATACTGTTTTTCCATGATTCCCATGTTTTTGCAAGCTGTGCTGATTGAGCATCATACTCTTTAAACTTTTCAACTTGTTCAGAAGTGAGTGATACTGTTTGTCTTCCTTGCTCGTTTAAATAGTCCTGCTGAGAAGCATACTTTTCATATACCTGAACACGTGAAACTGCATCATTACCTATGGTTTCCATTAGGTTAGTAATTTCAGTATTACTTAGACCTTGTGCCTTAGCAGCAAAGTAGATCTTTGCATAAACATCTTCACCTGCATCTGCAAGAGTTTTAAGTTCTAGAATGTTTAGTTTCAAAGGCTGGATAACATCAGTAAGCATACTGCCACCGTTGTTTGCTAGGGCATCGCCTAACTTGTCCTTTAAGTCCTTATTTTGATCTGCGATATTGTCGAGGGTTAACCCGGTTTGCCGTAGCATATTGGCTTGTTGCTGTAGTACTTCTACTGAATTCCCAGATTTAGCAGCCGCTGCAACAAGTTCCATTGCTTGTGCATGTGCTTGTGTAACTGAAGTAAGTGCAAAACTAAATGCTGCCAGTACAACAGTAGCACCAGCAAAACCAACTTTCATACCAGTAGTCATGCCAGCCATTGAGCTTGTAATACTATTAAGATTTCCCTGTGCAGCAGAACGAAGATTAGCCAGGCTAGTTTGTGCCTGATTAACTGCCGTAGTTAGTCCTTGACTGTTACCAGTAATATTAACGACGATATTATTATTGTTGCTTGCCATTCTTCTTCCCTTTTTCCATATCCATTAAATCACGGAATGACTTTTTAATATTCTGTACTTTATTTTCTTGTTCTTCTTCTTCGCGTTTCTTCTGGCGTTCGGATGCGGTGAGATTCTCAAATGTACCGAATAGATCCCAATCCTTGAGTTTGGCCTCTTTTCTTCCCTTCTCTGATAGATTGGGTGAAGTCATCATTAACAAATGACAAAGATTTGCGAACATTGCACTTTGTACTTGAAGTCCACTAGGTTCAATGCGTTGGTCATATATCATTAATGCTTCAAGTAGATCATCTGGCAAATCATAAAATTCGTCCGGCGAAAGTCCACGCTTGTTAACCATCTTTAGAAAGTACTGTAAACGTGGATCACCGGTTCTTATTTTTTTTCGAGATCTTCAACTTGAGTAGATGCCTCAGTAGTCCATAGTTCAATAACTTTCTGATTCAGTTCACTAACGAACATTGCATCAATTGAATTAACATCAATCCGGCCTTGAATTTCACCATCTGCGAAAATGGGATCGCCGTTCTCATCTTTAACACAGTGAATAAGAGTTGCTTTTGCATCTATACATTTATCAAAATCGGCAGAACTTGGACGATGAATGTATAGATCCATCCCGTGAAAATCGATTTTGTGTAGTTTTGGTTTTAGTAGTTTTTGTAGGTCTTGTAAGTTCATTGAAAAGATTCCATAAATGGGGGAATTGCTCCCCCGTTTTTATTGTTTTTGTATTTATGGGGTTTCTGGAGTAGCACCAGAAGCAACAGAACCTTGATCTACTGCTAGTTTGAAAGTCTTCTTGACTACTTCATCTTTGTCACCAGCAACAGTAGTACTAGACACAAAGACGTTATAAACAACAAAGAAGCCAGTAGTATGTGTAGCAGATTCATAATAAGTAATGCGTACTTGACCACGTGTTTGATCGTTTGCCGCTTTTTCAAGAGACATATGTACTACATCATCTGGTAGCCAGTTAACTTGTAAATCAATGTCTGGAACAGATTTAGTACCTAACAATTTACGATTGTAAGCACTATTGAAAGTCTTTATATCGATTACAGTACTTTCAAAACCAGAAGTAGTAAAACTAGCAACTTCAGGAATTACTTTATAATCGGTAGATGCAGTAGAACCAGAAGTAGTACTGAATTCTACTTTAAGGTTTGCACCAGAGAAAATATCAAAACTCATATTATATCCTTATAAGTGATTGGGGCATCCTTGCCCCGTTGTATTTATTTATTCATTAGTTCTTCAATAGAAGTTTTCATGGCATCAATTTGAGCCGAAAGGTCTTTGGTTACTGACAGTAAGAATCCAATCATTGCTAATGGATCTAATGACATACTTCCTCTCTCGTCATCCATTACGTTGACTGCATCTGGAATAACATCAATAATTTCTTGTGCAATAACACCATATGAGTAAGATTTACCCGTCATTGTATGTTGAACATCATTCATGTCTGTCCAATGGGTATCTTTAAATTTATATGAAACAGGATTTATCAATTTAAGCTGTGAAAGTGCTTTTCCTTCTTGAACGGGTAAAATATTTTCTTTTAATCGTTGGTCAGAATCAAAGAAATTAATACCTTTATTAAGACCATCAACATCTATAGTCACATATGTTGGAGCTACTGAGGCAAATGCTCTTACACGTCCAGCCACACAGCGTAAACCTTCCGAGGCAAATAAAGTACTATCACGTCTAAACTCAAAGCGTGAATACTCAACGGTATTTGCCGCATTAACTAAACGCACTCTGAAAATACCTTCAGTACCACCACCACCGTTAACAACGAGTGATCCAGAGCCTTTACCGGCTTCTTCATTCCATAGTAGCCAAGTACCTTGAGTTGCGAGAGTAATTCCTGTTGCACCATTCGAAACACCCAATGCCCCATTCATCATTCCACCGGTCTTTTGAGATATTGAATTAAGCCTCCAATCATCACCTTGTGCTACTGTTCCAGCAGTATTACCATATGCAAGACCTAAGTTAGTTCTCGCTGCGGCTGCTGTAGTTGTTCCTGTACCGCCTTGATTCACTGCTAATGCATTTGTTAAGTTCAATGAGTTGGCATTTAATACACCACCAAAAGTACCAGTACCAGATACTGACAATGAACTACCTTCACAATTTATTGAACCATCAGGTTTATACTGTATTTGTACAGTCGAATCAGTATCCCCTTTGGGACGTAGGAAAATCGATGAGGTTGTAGATATAACTGCGACACCACTTGGAGTTGCTCGGAATTTAGCACCATTAGTAGTAAATGCAGTGTCAGTACTGGCATTCGTTAGTGTAATACTATTATTCGATGTAATACCGCCATTCATTGCCAATGAACCGTTTAATGTAATAGCAGTACCAGAAAATACTAGAGTACCGTCATTGTTATAACGCATTTGTTTAGTACTATCTGCATCACCATTTGGACGAATGAATATACCTGCTGGAGCACTCAATACCATTTGGTTAGCTGAGTTACTACGTACTATTGATTGTTGTAAATTGATTGTTGGATCTTGAGTGTTAGTTAGAATAATATTCTTGAACGTTACAGTATCAGTTGCTCCTAAACCTAAATTAGTTGCTGCGGCTGCTGCTGTAGTTGCTCCAGTACCACCTTGTGTAATTGGAATAACACTGTTTGATGTTACTATATCTTCTGGTGTAATTGTTACGATACCAGTTGGTACAGTTGTAGACCAAGTTCCAAAAGTACGAGATTGTAAAAACCCAGTAATAAAATCTGTTGCAGTTGAACCACCTACTACGTTATTAACTTCAATTGAAGTACCACTCCAAAATCCATTACTAACTAAATAAATGTCCCATGATTGATCCTCTAAAAGAACCATTCCGATTTGTAATGGGGCATTTGTATTTTGCAGTACTCGAACATGCTTTACCCATTGTCCAATAGTTGCATTGGTTGCATTACCTAAACTACGTGCACTAAGTGCAATAGTATCTACGTTTGAACCAGTACCGCCATAGTTACCAGCACCATAAAAAATAAAGTTGGCATATGCTGCGGCATTACCACTTGTACGCATATTACCGAACTTCATATAGGTTTTGCCGGTAGGTGCTGGAGGTACGGTATAACGAGCTGCAACGTTAATTGTTTCAGTACGGGAATATACGTCTAAGTTAGTACGAGCCGTTGCTTTGTTGTTCAAGTCATTTAAGTTACTTGCAATCTTTAACTGTGCATCGTTAGTGACGTTAGAAAGCCCTACATCGCTCTTAGACGGCTTGAATCCTTCATGGTATACGTTACGTACTGTCCATAGTCCTGACGTTGTATCATTGGCCTGACGGAACTGTAATTGTGAATTTGGGGAAATACCGAACCACTCATTGGCTTTTGTACCAAATGGTTCATTATTTCGCCAAACAATGCCATAACCTTGTTCTGAACTGAGGGCTGCACTTGCTCCACTTGTTGGGGAAGTCTTTAGACCTTGGTTACCCGGTACTGTCACTGTTCCAGTACTGGAGATCGTGCCGGTAATGGTTAAGTTGCCAAAGTTAGCAGGCTGGCCCAGGCGGGCATAACGTGTATCTTGTTCAGTACTGGTATAGATACGAGTCCATGCAGTGTTCTGATTACGTGCATACAGCTTTAGATCGCCAGTCTCGGACATAACGATCGAGGCTTCGTTCTTGTTATTCGTGAGTCCTACACCTATAAGGTTAGTACTTGCAGGGTTGCCGGTTGCAGCTGCTGGGATCTGGATGAAACCATTACCTGCTATCTGTCCTGTTGCTGGTGTGTACTGAGGTGCATCAATACCATCGCTACCTAGGCCATAGTCTGAACGGCGTAGTAATGGTTGAATGGGTGCGAATCCTTGAGTAACTACAGTTTCAGGTGTGAACAGGTATGATCTCTGTACAACTGCGTCCTTGTCACCTGTGAGATTGTTCGATGAAACGTATCCATTGAGTACTATATAGCTTTCGGCATTGGCTTCTTCATCAGTAGTGTATTTTACTTTTACTTGAATGGGAGTTTGTTGTTCTGCCGCTTGTTCTAAAAATTTATGGCTTGGTTCATCGATAACATAATTCACAGTAATCGGGAATGCGTCAATTGCCTTATCCCCTGTCAGTACTGAACTATAATCACTATCATAAGTTTCGATATTCTCTACCGAACTTGATTGTATAATTGTTGGAAATTCTGCAATGTTTGCAATTTCCTGATAACCACCGAAACTAGGACTATTGTTCCCAGTATCGCCAGTATAAAAAATTTGTAGGTCTTTTCCTGTTGAAATGTTCATTAGCTTTCCTTCCGTTGGATTACACTAATATTTAGTTGGAATGTTCCTGTGCAAATACCAGTAATGGGATCTTGATGCGTACCGATATTGTCAAAAACGGGTTGTTTACTAATGATAAAATTCTCATTTAAAAAACACTGCTGTACTTTTGATTGAAACATTGACATTGTTTCTGACGTTAAGATATAGAATTGTTCTGTTGGATTTGTTTTGTTGTTCCCAAATGTAATATAGAACACTACCGAAAATGAACCCTCTGTACGTCCTGACATCATTTGTACTTCATTTGCTTGTATCTCTGAACAAAAAACCCTAGTATCTTCAGATTGTTTTTTTAATGGATTTGACGCCCACGGTGTGAACGTCATAAGTTTATTAATTGCTTTCTTAACTCCAAGAATCATAATCTTTTCTCCGATAGTAATAATTAACTACCCCAGATAGATCATCATCTAGGTTATAAATTATTTGTGTAGCATTGTTAATTTCAATTAGTGTCCCAACTTGAAGTACTGGATTCTTCCGTGCCGTAAAGTAATATTCATATTCGATTGCAACACCATCAGAATCTTCAATGGTAATTTGGCGTACTTCCAAGATTGCCTTGAAAGCCACGCCATTTATTTCAAGTTGTTCGCCAAAAGCATTTAACAGTGCTTCGCTTTGCTTACTATTAAATGCTCTCATGCTATTAAGCCTTCTTAACTAGTACGAAAGCTTCTTTGTGAGCTACTGCGAAATCGATGTAAGAGAATGAACGTAGTACTACGCCAGCAGATGCACGTTTAGTAGTCATGTCGCGGTCAAGTTCGTTAGTACCCCATTGAGCAATAATTAGTTCACTGAAATCACCAATTAGAATTGAATCAGTTGGGACGCGAGTACTGACAATTACACGAATCTCATCAGCTAAGTACTGTTGATCTCTGAATCCTTCTACAAGCATCTTAGCGGCGGTGTTACCAGCCATTGGCACTTGGCGTAGAGCTGCATATACGGATGGGTGCATTACTGCAACACAGTCGCCTGCATATACATTCTTCATCGCTAGAGCTTCTACAGCAGCTTCAATTGCTTCTAGATCAAATGCAGTTGCAGTTTGTTGGGTTGCATTGGTAGCAATATAACCTAGGATTTCGTTTTCTAGATCAGAAGCAGCAGTTTTAATTAGTTGTTCAGATACGTAACGTTCTGCGGAGTTGTTACTTAGTTGTAGGGTCTTGGTTAGAGTTACAGAACCAGTGAAAGTTTTTGGCTTTAGACTTACGCTAGTAAATGGTGCATCGTGCATTGGTGAGTCTGCACCTTCAGCAACAAAACCGAAATTACCGCCAGTTAGTTTACCTGCTACTGGGATTACTAGTTCACCATTACCTTCTAGACCTGCAAAGATCTGAGGTTGTGCAACTTGTGCTAGTACTGATTGTGCCCATAGTTGATCAATGTAACTATCAGCGGTTTTATGAGTTACAACACCAGCAGCGTTAGTAGTATTGGTATCACGTTGCATATCTACAACATAACCACGTTCACCCATTACAACACCCTCAATAGGTTGTTTTTCAATTAGGGAACGAATTGCTAAAGAAAGAGAATTGTTTTCCATTGTGATTTCCTTATCATCATTAGAATTATTTTTAAGTTCATTGGTTATATCGCGAATACTCAATTTGGAATCGAGATAACGTGATACATCCTTATTTAGTAGTTTTCCAAGAGCGGCAATTTCCATTTGACGTTCTTCTTCTGTATTTATTACTTCTTCATCTCGTGATTCAGTTTCTGTTTCATCTTGAGATTCATCAGTACTTTCATTCGGTACTTCTGTTTCTGATTCAGTTTCATCAGTACTTTCATTTTCTGTTTCAGTACTGGTTTCATCTTGAGGTTCGTCAGTACTTTCAGTTTCTGATTCAAGTTGTTCTTCTTCTTCAACTTCTTGTTCAAGAGAACGGCCAATACCTGATTTCAAATCATCCGCAGGAATACTCACGAGTGATATTTCATAAGGTTGCCACTTGCTTACTAGTAGATTGTCACCTTCTATTCTGTAATCGATGATTGAATATCCAACACTGACTTTTGAAAGGATTCCTTCTTCAACCATTGTTTGATATTCTTGTGCAGTACTGGAAAGACGAATACTTGCACGGCATACTTTATCTGCATCAACAGAAGAAGATTCAACTACGCCGATTAGATTGTCTTTGCAGTGATTGAAAAGTACTGCTGCTTTATTCTGAATACGGCTTAGGTCTACATTTTCTGGGGAACAAAGTAGAATTTCATTTAGTACGCGATCCCCAATCTCGCGGGCTACTGGGATCTCTGATGCAAATGCTAATTCAATTAGTTTATTACTCTGATTGATTTGGCTGGTTTCCATCTCCCTCTTCATTTGGTTTTTGTTGTTCATCTATTTTGTTATCCTTAACATTTAGATAATTGTCTATTTCATCTTTTTCAAAGTCCTTTAGAACGTCGCGGTAGTCCTGACCAAGTTCAGAAATAAGCTGTTGGCGGGATTTCAATCCATTCTGTAGAAGTGCAATTTGGTACTGTGCGTCTTTATTCGGATCTAGGCTTAATGAAACAACTGGCGTATAAGTTGCTTTGATTAACTTCTTAAAGTCTTTAAAATTGAGCTTTAACTCATTCTTATTTATCATTTCGACTTTTAAAAACTCTTTATAGATTGGCTTCAGTACTTGAACGATAAGTGCATTTTGTTTGCCCTTAACAACTTGTTGCATCATTCGGTCAGACAATTTAGCAGCACTGAAAGAACTGTTTTTAGTGTCATATAGTAGATTCATCTTGGTCACGTTCAACGCCATCGCAATTTGACCTAGCATTTGATCCATGAATGAATCTAGGCCGTCAGTACTTGAAGTTGGATTTACAGTCTGGATCTTTTTACCCGGATCAAGTTCAATTAGAACACCCGGATCTAAATATCCTTCGTAGTTCTCATATGCATTTTGTGCTTCTTCAATGCTTCCTAGTAACTCTGTAGTACTGTTAGTTGGTTTTTCATCACTGGTGATAAACGCCATTGACGACGCACTTACTTTCTTCTGTACAATAGATGCATTAACAAATTGTTCTAGTTCTTTAATCAAATTGGTACAGGCGATAATGTCGGGAATACCCCTTTCTTGGTCTGGGTAATCTTGAATAAAGAAGTGAATAATTTCTTCTGCTGGTACTACTTCAATGTCAGTCTGATAGTATGAATAGATTGTTGGGTCTACTTTACAGATATTGTATGAAATAGGACGTTTCAACTTGTTAAATCTAATACCATTACTTATATAGTCGCCGTTACTGAATTTTTGATTGTTGATTATTGGTACTCGCAGACTGTCGATGATTTCGAGTTTTAAACCACCTTCAACTTCATGTAACCTGATAAAACACTCTCCGTCACGTGCTCTTGTTCTACATACTAGATTCTGGAAAGTACTGATATCGTGTCTGCCATTAGTACTAAATGCATCTGGATCTTCTGCCCATTCATAAAACAATTGTTCGATGCTCATTGAGGTATCATGATTCTTTGTTTCATCGTCAAAAAGTTGTACATTCGAACGAATACTAATACCATCTGCCCCAGAGATCTGATCGGCGTCCATTAGAATGTACTTTCGAACGATTGGATTGTTTTGTGCTAGTTCACGTGCCTTTGTTTGTAGTGCTGGTAGAGTACTATTAATAAGGCGGTTGATATTTGCACCTTGACCGTTACCAGAATAACCGAATGATAAAGTACTTGACCGTGCAACAGTGATAGTATTCAAATCACGTTCTAATTGTGATTTCTTTGGTGTATGTGGTTTAGTTTGGTATGTTGGTGCCGGTTGTTTTGCTGCGGGTGCTTCTTCTGGTTTCTTCCTGAAAAAATTAAACATTAATGATTACCCCTGTGTAGCTTGGTAATACTCTTGATTGGTTGTTTACCGTCTCCGGATTTACCATTGAGTTTTAATAGTTCTTTGTTGGCCTGTTGTGTGTACTGTTCTTTAAGACGATAAAGTACTTCCAACGACTCATTTACCAATGTCTTATTGTTGATTGTTGTAGTTGTAATTAGACCGCCAGAAATACGCATTGCAATAACTTCATCAATTTCCTTGAGAGTCTTCAATAAGTCTTGATATCTGGTTGTAGTTTCTAATGGATCTACTACAACAAATGTTGATACTGCCTTGATTGACATATCGTCTTTTAAAATCTGCGTCCACATTCCACTTTCCCAATTGGCAGTACTGATAGGTGTGGAGGTTTGTGTAATTTCAATTTTTGTCTGACTTGGTGAAACGAGTGTAGTACTTTCATTTACGTCTTGATAATATACAATAGTTTCACCAATATAGACTTTCTCTATTTTAGTGTTCATATTTAGTTCCAAAATGTATTGCGTCTAGCTGGCCGCCTCTTTTGTACTGGCTGCTGCTGCGGCGGCTGTACTGGTACTGGCGTTGCTGGGGCAATTGGTGCTTGTTCCTCACTATATTTATTACGAACACGTGCGTTATATTCCCGTAAAATATGGAATGGATCTGCACCTGTTAATGTATTTAGATAATTTTTCATGCATATAAACGAATATACGAGACAGTCCAATGCTTCATTTCGTGAACCTGATACCTTTAAAGACCACTGCTTGAAACCATTTTTAACGTCTACACGTTCGGCAGTAAGCTGATTAAAGTAATCATCCGGTAGCGATTCACTAAATCGGATTGGTGGCTTTGTCTTGTCCACTAGGCAAGTACGTAACATCTTATTCACAGTACTTTTAGCGAGGTTCACGTTTAAGATCTGTAGCTCGTGGCCGCCAGTTCTTGACGATCTGAACAACGGTTTAGTACTTGAACAACCTTCACCTTTGATTGGCTTGAATAGTGGATTAATACTATTGCAGTACGTGTAGACTGTTTGCGTTGCGTTACCGTTCGATGAGTCCATGTATCCCATGAGTACTTTCACAGGTCGGCCTGTAACTGTCTTGAACACGCTTTTGCTGTACTGGGTGAGTTCGGTATAGGCTTTACTGCCAATCTGCGTACAGTCAATGCCATAGAAGCTTCTATGATCCAGTACGTATAGGGTTTTCTCTGTGAAGCCCATAGTGGTGCATTCTAGGCGGTCTTGTTGTTGGTCTACTCCTAGGACGATACCAAGTACTTCATCAGGGATTGCCAGTACTGAAATCTCTTCACGTAAATTTTCTAACTCGACAAGGTTATGTTCCTTGTTCTCTTCTGGCTCATAAGGTAAGCCCAATGAGTTGTTATAGAAACTCTGAAGATCGAAGTTGTAATGTGCGTTGCTGAAGTCCTCAACAGTACTTTCAATGGTGTTGATAGGACTGTACAAGCGGGACACATGGTATGAGGGATACTTACCACTTGGATTTGTTGCTACCCAATGTCCACCAGCAATTGCCCGTACACGTTCCCCTTCAGTGATATGATGTTCACAGTTCGGACACAGTAACTTGGCTGTTTCTGGTAATGCTTTTCTACGTCCATTCGCCAGTACTTCCCAATCGAAAAGCACATTTTCAAATACTAATTCATGATAGTGATTGCACTTCGGGCAAGGAACATGAAACTTACGTTGATCCCCTGCTTCGTACTGTTGGCATATCGCATCTAATTTGTTTGTTGGGGTTGAACCCATCATGATCAAACCATCGTCAAAACTCTTTATACGTTGGCTTGCTAATGCAATCGGATCGCCTTCTGAATCGTCAGTACTTCCAGAGATTTCATCAAGGAAGATTCGCTTGGTTGTAATGCCACGTAAAGTACTAGGTGCATTAAGGTTAATAAAGTATGTATTCGTGCCGTCGATGTTCTGTTGTGTATTAGCATTGTTCGCGGCATTCTTATCTGATTTAAGTGTCACATAATCTTTTAGTACTGACTGATCAATACTGGGTTGCCATTTACCTGTTTTGAATTTCTGCGTTGAGGCTTGACTTTGTGAGCCATAAGCCATATTAGCAGGGTCATTTACAATGAAGTACTGCATGGCTGCGAGCATTACTGTGGATTTAAGTAATTGAGCACTACTCATCATTACGATGCGATGAATATTAGGTTCAACTATCGTATCTAGTACTTGCCGTTGGAATTCAAATAATCTGAGTTTTTGTCCTGCTAGGCGGCCATCTGGGAATACTAGTTTATCCTCAGCAAATTCACTTGGTTTTATTTTTTCGGGAGGTAGTATCTTTTTTATTGTTCGTTGGTAGATCTTCTTGAATTTGTTCTTCTCCAGAGAGTTCAAGAGATCCAATTTCTCTGAGTGCATTATCAATTACTTCCTGTAAATTGTTCTTCAAGGTGATTGCATCCTTGCTTTCAAATAGTTTTAAATATTCGCTTGATGGAATACTACGCATGATTGTTTTGAATTGGTGAAAGTACTTTGCAAGTTCTGATTCAACAATTGCAACGTTAATCAATTCACCTCTTCGTTCTTGTTCGTCTAGTTCTTTTATATTCGCTGTAGCTGTTAATTCTCGCAGGCGTTCTTTTTCAATTTGTACTTTAATACTGGAATTTTCACGCAATGGCTTGATGATATTTTCAATAATCCAATTTCGTGTTTCTATGTCTGGAACATCTTCACCATGTGGCATTCCTTTTTGTTTCCATTGACGAAGTGATTTTTCATCATAGCCATATTGTTTGGCTAGTTGGGTTAAACTGATCATTTATTTTCCTTACGACTCGGATTGAGGGTTAAAAGCCGATATATTTTTAAAACAAGGCGGCACTAAACTACGCGGTCTTTTAAAAAAGCCAAAGAATCATTAAGTTACGAATTTTCGACGATGATCGACGAAGTTCAGTACTGAATTTTATTCCTTAAAGAGTTCTGCCACTGTGTCTATCATCGATTGAAGTAATTGAATGTGTTTGTGTTCACTGCCTGTGTAGTTCATATAGTCATACTCAATCCTGCTTCCAATCGTTGCATAGTAGCCATCGTGTATTGTTATGTATTTATATCTGGCTATTAGTTTGTTACTGCTTATTGTTAGGTAGTAGTCATTGTATTTAACGTTGAGCACTGCAACCTTGGATAATAACGCTGGCAAGCATTCATATTGATTTCCGTTAGTGTCTGTCCATGTTATGGTGAAGTCCTGTAATAGCATAGTAGGTTCTCCAATGCGTAGTGCTGATCAATGATGTATTGTAATACCTTGGCGTCTATTACTGTTGAGTACTGAAATAGTTCAGGTTCATCCAATGCCGTGAGTGTTCGATTGAATTTAAGTACTTTAAAGTTATCACCACTTATTAGTACTTCCCATGTGTTATTAAAGTTCAGGTGTGTCTCTACACGAATATTACCGAATGTGATTAGTTGATATAATGCGTTCTGCATTAGAAATGTTTGTGTTGTTGATAGGATCATGTTGCCCTCCTTTTGGTATTTAGGGCATAAAAAAACCCGCACTAGGCGGGCTGGGGTAATTCTAATTGTTGTTCACGTTTCCCCTATTCCTTGGTGTTGTTATATCTCGCCTACATTCATAGTTGGTTCTGCAATATTCATTTCATTATTAGGAACAGTAAATTCAGTACTGGTATTTCTTGTATGATTTCCGTGTGCGATATGTTCACGGTATGAATGAATATCAGTAATACGTTCGGCATTTATATAACAGCCAGTACTGTTATTATCCATCTGATAGTACTTATTGTAAATCCTTCCGCAATCAGCAGACAGCTGAGGCCGGTAATATTTAACACCTGCCATTTCATATGCTGGATACATAACTACCACAGCCCCGCCATCGACCAGACCTACTACGGCGGACTTTGTATAATCGTGTGTAGTACTACAAGCGGTAAGCATCAAGGTGATTACCAGAGTGATTATTTTCATTGTTTTGTATCTCCAGTGTTGTTGTGTGGGCATTTTATCATTTCAAACCATATTGATCAATTTTAACGATCGATAATTAGATTTTGATCGCTAAAAGCGATCACAAATGTTAAATCGTGCGTATACGGGCTTATGCGGAGTTCTATGCAAAAGCCTAGTGTTTGTATTGGTAGTGTGATTTAAATCGCGTGGTGAGGCGTTCAGGAGCCAGGATTGATCCGAGTTGCCAGACATATACTACGAGGGTGACGCCCACTATCTAACAACCCGGATCAATAGTACAATGCTATCAAACGTTTACTTATTTAGGCAACATTGTGAAAGTTATATTGATCATAATAGTGGCTATTGCGGCTGCTATTACGTTACCACTCTTTAATGAGAAGCATATTTTGGACTTTGGAAATACCTCGGATATTATCTCGGCATTATGTAACTGTGTTGTTGCTGGTGCTGCTGTTATGGCATTTCTATCTGCAAAGAATTGGCTTTATCAGCGAATGCATGATGACGCATATAAAATTGCAAAAGAGCTCATTATTGATGATTATAACCAAATATTTAAATTTGGAAGCCTAGCATTATCAAATATTGAAAATATAGAACTACTGACAAGTCTTATATCGGATGACATCAGTAAAGTATTTAGTTTAAGTGATTGTGATAATTACATACGAATATTTAAAGAAACCAATATCACCCCTGATTCAATAGAAACAAAGATTAAAGTACTACAAAGGTTTGGGTGGAGTTTAAAAAGTGACTTTAAAAGCACTCATTTTTATTTTCTTAAGGACTACTCAGAAATTAAAAATATCAATTTACACCTATGGTATAGTATAAGGAAAATGCTAGAAGTTCATAATTCGCATAATGCAGATAAGATCGAGCTATCTGATGAGATTAAACAATTAATTAAAAATACAACTTCACTAAAAACTAATTTTGAAAGTTCATATAATGTGTTGTCGTCATACTCAAACACAGTTATTTCTTATTTTAAAATTGAAAAATAATTACTGCGTGTTGATTGATACTATAACTAGACTAGCAGTGTTCCTCTCATACATTGCCGATTTGCAGTATCGCCAACATCGCAGCCTTGGTGTAGAATCAGTACTTGTATCTTCCTTCCCACAGCACAGGGCCTGTATGACCAAACAAGATTGGATAATGCAACTTCGCCGTTGTATTAGTATTGAAACCCTAGAAAAAGTCATTGATAAGAACAAGTATGAACTTTCTAATGATGAGTTAGAAACTTTCTATGCAGCTTCTGACCATCGACTTGCAGAAATCACGATGGGCAAACTGTACGATAAAATCCCGGCTAGTGTGTGGAAGTATGTTAGATGAAATGGACAAATAGAATTATTATTGGACTTGTCATAGTACTACTCACTCTTGTAGTACTGCTATTGTTAAGTACTCTCTACTACAGCACGGATATGAAAATGGAACTAGGTTCATTGACAGATTGGATCATTGCGGGTGCCAATGTCGCAATGGCAACAACAGCCGTTATATCTGCCATATTGTGGTTTAACCAAAAAGCCAAACTTAACACTCTAGATATATCTCATAGGCTAGCATTTGATTTTGAAAATCACCTTTGGAAAATCAATGAAAGGTTATATTCTAACATTTTATTTAGGAACAAAATTCTTGATGATATTAAGAGTGAAAATTTGTCGCAAGCAGAGGTAAGATCTCTGATATTCAAAGAGATAAGTAGAAAAACTACAACAGACCTGTCAGAAATTGCATACTTATATAGTAGTATAAGAAAACTGGAAAGACACAACGTAAATATCAAGCCAATATTGAAAGATGTATTCAATGATATTCTAAAAGCAAGGCTGGACTACCTCAATAGCCATTATAGATACCTTCACGAACTCGCCTTTTCACAAGATAACTTGGAAAGTGAGAAAGTAGTTTCCATGAAGAATATTCTTGAAGAAAAAAAGAAAGTTCTTTCTAATATATTTGAGAACAAGCTTGCCAAGCTCGATATTAACAAAGATTACGAATTCAACCCAGCAAAATGACATTAAGGGCATAGACATATGCCCTCGAAGTTAAACTATTAGACTTTCTTTTTAGCTCTTGATTCGGCTTTAATCAACACAGCCTCATCGCCATTTTTGTTCCATACTGTTTCATTTAAGCCCCAATGTATCGAGTAAATCTTCACACCTTCATGTTCATAGACACTATCATTACCTTTACAAGTATAGAGAATTATTAAATCCCCATCATTCAAAGTAATTGCGGTTAGAGAGTCAAAATCGAATACGTGACGCAGTTTATTAGATACAGTACCATCACTATGATAAGTACTGTCAGACAGCAAATAATGCCAGATATGAATTCCGTTTGAACTTGCACGTAGTACTATTCTTTCTCTTGAGAGATCCCCGTGATCCTCAACATAAGATATATCAAGACTCATTTTTACTCTCCAGAAGGCTTTTTGTGTAGTGTACAATAATTTTATTACTAATCATTTCCTGAATATAATATAATCAACATCCTCATCAGAGCGAGGATTTTTGGGGTGTGTAAGGATCAGTTCGTAGTTGTCGCGTATGTTACGGTAAAGGTTAGTAAATTCTACGCACCATGAATTACTAGTGCGTCTCGCTTCCCAGTTACCATTTTCATTCTGCTTCAGTTTGTAGCTCGGTGAGTCAAAATCAAGGAATTCGATCATATCTCTAACCTCAGTTACATGCCTAAACCTCAGTTACATGCCTACAATTTCAAGCTATCACGATAGTATATTCTTGTCTATAGACTAGAAATTGCTCACTAATCTTTTTACTAATTCTTTTGAATTTTTAATCTTATGCTCCTGCCCTTGAATATCAAGTACTGTGATATCCTCTAGATAATGAATATCCCCCTCAATACCATTATCTATAACCATATCTCTAGATACTTGCATGACTACTCTTTCCAGTTCTCTTATAGGAATGCCTCTTTCTTTATAGTTATGGCACTTAATCCCTCTTTCGTAGTGGCGTTGAATTCCTTCAATAACTGCAACTCGCCTACCGACATTAGCTACAGTGACTTCAATTTCATATGGTTCGTCTGCAAACTCATTCGATACAGTACGTGCTGTTATTAGCAACTTCTCTTTATCACGGATAGCTGTTCTTACCGAAAAGAATAGAGCAATACATGCAACAATCAATGATAACATACTGAAACTAATAGTAAGCAAATCCTTATACTCAGTTGCGAATTCGGCCATTTTTTTAGTCCTTTGTTTCTATTTTACAGTACTCTATCATATCTCGATTAAGTCCTTCCACCATCAAGTACTAACTCGGCCATTGAACTTTCCGACGCCGGACGGGGGCGACGACTTGTCTTTCTACTAACTGGTTTTTCAGTAATTACTTTGAGTAGTTTTATTTAAGGGCTTTAACAGCCCGATCCCTAAACAAACGAAGTGCGTTAGCTACTAACAAGGCAGTTATTTTGAGGTAGTTAGTATTTTTTAAGTCGGCGAAGCAAGACTCAAAAACTCCGCGTTCTTTTCGACTGAAAGGAGAAAAAACGCAAGTTTAATCCCTATTAATTTTTCTTAGTTAAGCGAGGTACGAGCTTGACTACGACAATTTTATTGGCGATTCTTTATTATAAAAATTCGAATGAAGAATAATATTAATATAAGGTCGCAAGATGCGAAGCAACACTACATGCCGTGCGTAAACCATTGATATATCTACTATATTTTGTGTCATCATGCGAGATAAAAACACCATCTTGCGAAGTAAACACCCATCTTGCGAAGTAGGTGGTCGCAACATAAAGTAAATCACTTCGCATCATCGATCATTTTTTGAAGTACTTCAATCATTTCTTGAGCAGATCCACCGTTGCTGTATAGTTTGTCGAGTTGATATTTCTGTACCGTAGTGGGGTAATAGTGACCGGCTTTTGAAGTTTTGAAAAGCTTAATGCCTTTTGTATGTGCATCTACCATTGCCTCTGATAGCTGCTTGGTGATAGTCAGAAACTTGCGAACAGTGTTCTCTGATGGCATTGAATCATCACTAGGATAGTACTGTAGCCAGTACTTAACTCTGTCCCTACTAATTTCAGTACAATTAAACAATACATAGTAAACTTTCTCTTTCGGATAGCCTTTCTTGCCTGCACATTTACTGATAATATCAATAACGATTGCTTTACCTTCAGTAGTAAGATCCGAGTACTTAGAATTATTACCAGCAATACTAATAAATTTTGAGTTATCTGTTTTTTGTTGTTTTCCAGCCATTATAAATACCTTAGTTAGTTTAGATAAGCCCCACGCACGGGGCTTCTTTTATTTCGTTTCAATATTGTTGTCGTAATCAGATTGGATATTATCCCTAACTTCAATAAGACGTTGAATTACTCGTCCATCAAGACGTTGATCAAATGCAAACTCGCGTAGCACATTGTTAATCTCTTCAATCTTCCATAGCTGCCATTGTCTGTGGGCATCTATTGCAGTTTTGAAGTTCTTATATTTTTGAATACCATCAACACTGCAACTCGCTCGATAGCTATTGCGATGAATACTGACGCCCTTTGGTAAACCGTTGGTACTTCCATCGTTCATAAGATTATTAATCTTGGTTGGAATCCAAACGCATTTATCCGGGTGATATTCTTTGTTACCAACTACAAGCCAATCTTTGTCGATAGACCAGCCTTCTATGTGAGTAGCAACCCACCATCGAGCAAAATTACTGTACGTGAGCCACTCAGTACTGACAGTCGCTCTACCGCAGTCTTGTGCTGCTAGCCGATCATTCCATGCCATCCGGCATTTTTGTTGAAGCTCTGGTGTTAAACCAATCTCTTGTTGTTTTTCAATATTGTTTGCCAAGTCATTAGTACCAATCCCGGCTACTAGTTTTTTATCCTTCATTTTCAGATTCCATTTACATGTATCACCACGTGCGGGTGATACTCCCTTTACTACTGTTACTTCTTGTCACCTCCTAGAATCGCATATTGGTTAATCAAATAAACCATCGCCCCGCTTTGTGTCTTTGCTTTACCGGCATCAACGATTTGTTGTAAGTACTTCATTTGCGTTTCATTGAGACGCACGTTAATTTGTTTGTTCTTTTCCATTGCTATACATTCCTTATGTTTTAAATGGCAAAAAATCCCCCACTGTAACAGCGGGGTAATTTGCTTCTTTGGAGATATTTATTAAATCGAATGAAATACGTTACCTAATGCAATTCCAAGCTTTTCATTTTGGAACACAAAAGCAATTGTACTTTCATCATCTGTATTTAGTATTTTCACATCATAAAGCGTGAATAATGCAAGCCAAAACACACTATTGAATTGTTCAATGTCTTCGGTTAGTTCTAAATTGTTGTCTTGCAAGAATCGTAGTATCTCATTTACCAGTACTAGATGTTCTGGTAATTCGAGAAATAGCAATTTAACTAATCCACATGCC
Source organism: Serratia sp. Nf2 (assembly GCF_003028435.1). Taxonomy (NCBI): domain Bacteria; kingdom Pseudomonadati; phylum Pseudomonadota; class Gammaproteobacteria; order Enterobacterales; family Yersiniaceae; genus Serratia; species Serratia sp. Nf2. Next base: position 1,037,606 of record NZ_PYTW01000001.1, read on the forward strand.
GTTATAAGGTTAAGCCTGGACATTGAATGCCCCCAATGCCCATAAGAAGGCAATAGACCAAACAATACTAAATGGATTGGCGAGTATTAAAACTATTGCTACGAATATTGTAGATAGTACGATGAAGTCTTTTAGCAGTTGTATCATTGTGGTGTTCCCTTGAGTATTATCACTGTTTTATTTAGTGAAATACCCGTAAAACACCCGTATTACCGACAAAAAAACATTTCGTTTACACAGAAGCCTAATTTATCATTATAAACATCAAATCCGATTTCATTCATACCCTCAGAAACCTTGTACTGTTCTTTAAAATCAACCTTATCATACGAGCACATGAATGATGCTAACATACAAGTACTAATATCTTTGATTTCTTTCTCATTGTGGCAGTTTAAACAAACATACTGCACGGTATCATACTTATCTAACTCTTTTTGCATTTTGGTTATGCAACCTTCGAAAGTATCTTTTACATCGAACGCAGTATAAAAGAACACAGCAAAATCAAAAATAGTATAATCACATTTATCTTTCATAATAATCTCCCAGAATTTGAATAATAGTTTTCCCCACGCTAATTTAATAGCATGTCGAAAACAGTTAGTTTGTTTTACAGACAGGTATCCGCACACTGATATTTTAGTGCGGGATTAGACAAGATTGTTTTTCTTACGGCATGAGTTGCTTCGAAATGAAATTTATCACGCACTCAGCGACCTGTCAATGGGTATTATTCAATAGGGCTTAGAATCTCATTCCAACCCCCTATCAAAGCTAAAAGTACTCAATGTGCCAACACCGCATTAAGATGAAGATTCAAGAACTCTTTGGCCTCAGAGTCCACGAAATCAACAACATTCATTAGCAACAAGTAATCATTCAATACGACTTCGCTTATATTACAATCCAGTGAGAATACCCCATCTTCATCCTTAATGATTTTAACACTACAGCTTTCATATGTAGTACTCTCGCCATTCCTTCTTATAACAACATCACCAGTCACATCACCCTTTTTGTCGGCTACAAGTACATGTTTTACTACATCGTTAACGTAAATCATCTCGATCAAGCTAAACGATAGATCTTTTGTGTGATAAACCTTAATCTTGTTCAACAAGCTAGATATCGTTCTTTCCAGTCTTGTTCTCAATGCTATCTGTGTTATATCAAACAATTCAGTACTTACCGCAAACTCACTTAAATCAATCTTTGATAATGAAAGTTGTTCTAATTCTTTCTTTAACAGTTCAAGCTCATCTTCAGAGTTTTGCAATTCTGTTAACATATCAAAACTTGGCTTCTTCCCACGCTCACGTAATTGAGTGATACCGGCTTTATACTCTTCGATATGTGACATTAACGATTTTATACGTTCCTTACTTATAACTTCCTGACTGTCATTACTTTCGTACACCTTCCCTAAATCCATATTGCGAATATGATTAACTACAATCTTCTCTAATGCATCATATCGTATTGGCTTAGAGTAACATCCGCCTTTCTCAATGGTTTTCAAGCATCCAACATAACGATATGCACCTGCTGAACGTACAGTTAAAGCACCGCCACAAATCGAACATTTTAAAAGCCCATTTAGAATGGTAACTTTTCGGTCCTTGCATACACGCTTATTCTTCGAACCATCGTTCAACCGGTTAAGTACTAATGCGAACTCTTCATCTGTAACGATTTTTGGGTACAACCCTTTGATAACATGTTCAACTGAGGTTGATGTGCCTTTTTCGTAGTCTCGTTCTAGGCTATGTGATATGAAATCACCATTACAGCGAGGATTTCGTAGCAACGCACAAATCTTTGGTGTAGACCATCTTTTGTTACGTATGACTTTTCCGGCCTCATTCATTTTCTTGGCTATGGTAAACGAGCCGTATCCTTGCAAGTACAGATCAAAAATCTCTCGTACAATCGAAGCGTCGGCATTAGCAACGTACTTATCATCCAGAACATCAATCCAGAATGGAGTGTTCTTTATCATGTACTGCCCAGACTCTTCCGCCTTCCTCCTACGGCTGTTCCATGCAGCCTTTATACGCTTAGATTTCAGCGTTGACTCTTCATGAGCACGATTTGCGATAATTGATGCGATCGTACTCGACCAAGGGTTACTCGTGCCAATGACTAGATTTTGTTCAACATCAATGATATCTATGCTGTGTTCTGCAAGTTTTGCAATGTATCCAGCAACGCGAAACGGATTCTCGCGACTAAAGCGGTCAAGGCTTTCTACGATCAGTACTGAGCCGTCGATCTCCCCTGACTCGACACGGCGAAACAGTTGACCAAGAGCAGCCGTATCGCCCATATTTGATCCTTTCCACCCGGAAACACCTGAATCAACGAGAATTTCACAATCATCGACGGAAAGGTTCAATCTCAAGGCATTCTGTAACAAATATTGTTTTAGCTTATCTTCCTGTCGCCCTAATCCATCGCCTGAGATCTGCACATCGCTACTTACACGGCTGTATAGGAAGCATTTCCTCATGATCCACCTCATCTTTTTTTATCTTAGTGTTCTAATGTATCACATTATGTTACATCACAAATTCATATAAAAAAGACGGGAAAAAGGCTCGCAATCCCCTATTTGTTCCGGTAATCTCAAATGCGTTTGTGCCTGGTTTAAGTCGAATCAGTATGGAATCCGATAAAAATGTGCGTTCTCGCACGTTTTCAACGGTAACTGGTTGTCGATGCAACAGGTGCGGACTAGGCTCGTTCCGTTTGGCATTTTTCAGGTAGCGACTTTCGTCGTTAAGGACTTCAAGGGAAAACAACAACAATGGTCAAATCTCAACCGTTTCTGAGATATTTTTTGCGGGTAGTCCCTGCAATTGCCGCTGCGGTTATGCTGTCAGCGTGCAGCTCGACTCACACTTCGAACTTGAATAACGCACAAACTGAGATGCGTGCAGTTAATGACAAAGACGGTCTTTTACTGCAAGCCTCTCAGGATGAATTCGAAGCGATGGTCCGCAACGTTGACGTCAAGTCAAAGATTATGGATCAGTACGCGGACTGGAAAGGCGTTCGCTACCGCTTAGGCGGTGAGACCAAGCGCGGCATCGATTGCTCGGCGTTTGTACAGCGCACCTTCCGCGAACAGTTCGGCATGGATTTACCGCGCTCTACCTATGAACAGGAAGATCTCGGCAAGAAAATCCAGCGCACCAAGCTGCGCGCCGGCGATTTGGTGCTGTTCCGCGCCGGTTCTACCGGGCGCCATGTCGGCATCTATTTGGGTAACGATCAGTTCGTTCACGCCTCCACCAGCAGTGGGGTCATGATTTCCAAGCTGACCGATAACTATTGGAATAAACGTTATCGAGAGGCGCGCCGGGTGCTGACCAACGGTTAACGGCGCAACGCCCTGAAGACCCTGAATACCAAACGAGCGATAAGCGCCGCCTACGGGTGGCGTTTTTTTTGGCTGTCGAACGGGTATCATCAAGATTGATCCCGGCCTTATCGCCCCCTTTCCCCGCTTTACGCCGCCGCACGCCATTATTTTGATAAACTGTCGGCAGGAAATCGCACCGTCGAGGAAAAACTCGCCTATTATCGTCAAATGACGACAACGACGCCCCGGCGTTATTTAAAACGTTTCCGCTTAAAATAGGCGCATTATATTTCTGTCGGCGACGCCGCATATTTAAACGGCGCCGCCGGTTGGTACGGGATAAAAAGGCAAAAATGAAAAAAAAGCCGTTGGCACAATCCATTGACTGGCTGCGCGACACCCCTAACGCCCTGTTGCAGAGGACTCGGTTATGGGCTTGAAAAGAGCTTTCGCCCGCAGCGTGTCTCACCGACAGCGCAGCCTGGCTAAAAGCGGCGTCGCCGCCCTGGTATTTTTTACGCTCTTCACTGCGGTCACGCTTTCTTTGATCAACCACCAGCGCACGCAATACCAACATAAAGTCGAAGCGCGCACGCAAAAGTTCACGCTGGGTTATATCTCGCACCTGACGGCGGTGATGCAGCAAATGATGCCGCTGCTGGACAAGCCTTGCCTCTCCAGCCAGTCGGACATTACCTACCAGGCGGCCTTTACCAGCGGCGTGCGCACCTTCCTGTTGGTCAAGGACGGCTACGCCTATTGCTCCTCCGCCACGGGCGACATGATGTTGCCGATGAAAAATCTCTACCAGGACATCGACTGGGATCTGCCTCTGGATCTCAAGCTGCAGCAGGGCACGCCGATCGTACCGAACAAACCGGCGGTTGCGGTTTGGCTGCGGCATCCCAGCGAAACGGCCACCGGCATCCTCGCTACGCTGGACATCGATCTGATGCCCTACCTGCTGTTCACCTCGCACGACGAACAGGCGCCGGGCATCGCCATCGTGATGGGCAACCGCGCGCTGACCACTTTCAGCCCGAACCTGATGCCGGTCGATCAGCTGCCGAAGGGCAAGGCGGATACCCTGACGCTGCCCAATCTGCCGCTGACCATCCTGTTCTACAACGAGAAACTGACCCCCAACGACATTCGCCTGACGCTGCTGGGCAGCCTGGTGCTGTCATTGATGATCGGCGTACTCTGCTACTACATGCTGCTGCTGCGGCAAAGCCCGGAACGCGCGCTGTTGCGTGGCATCAAGCGCAACGAGTTCTTTATCGAATACCAGCCGGTGTTCCATACCGACAGCAACAGCATCGGCGGGCTGGAAGCGCTGATTCGCTGGCAGCATCCGATCGAGGGCCGCATTCCACCCGATGTCTTTATCCCCTATGCCGAAAGCAACGGGCTGATCGTGCCGCTTACCCGCCACCTGTTCAGGCTGATCGCCGAAGATGTGCCGCAGCTCGCCAAAGCGCTGCCACGCGGAGGCAAGGTCGGCCTCAACATCTCCCCCGCCCATCTTAGCGCACCGTCGTTCCACCAGGACGTGTATGAACTGTTGACGCAGCTGCCGGGCGATTACTTTACGCTGGTGTTTGAAATCACCGAACGCGGCATGGTGGAAGAAGAGAGCGCGCTGGCGGAATTTGACTGGCTGCACAAGCAGGGCATCGAGATCGCGGTGGACGATTTTGGCACCGGGCACAGCGCGTTGATCTATCTTGAGCGCTTCACCATGGATTATCTGAAGATTGATCGTGGCTTCGTCAACACCATCGGCCAAGACACGGTCACCGCGCCGGTGCTGGATGCGGTGATCTCGCTGGCGAAAAAGCTGAAAATGCTGACGGTGGCCGAAGGCGTGGAAACTGCCGAGCAGATGCAGTTCTTGCAAGAACACGGCGTCAACTTCATGCAGGGGTACTACTTCAGCAAACCGCTGAGTATCGACAATTTCGTCACTTACTGCAATGCTCATCAGGTCTTTGATTATCAGGAAAAAAATAGTTAGTCTTTAAGCATCTTTACCCTGCGCCCGCCCGAAGAATGTTATGCTGGGCGCAGGTTGTACCTTATTTCACAGCAGGAGCTTACCGTCTGATGTCCGTGCGCATTTTCGCTGCTCTGGTGCTCTCGGCACTGAGCTTCGGTCTGCAGGCCGAAGCCCTTAACGAAAGCTACGCTTTCGCCCTTCTCGGTGAACCGAAATACGCCACCGACTTCAGCCATTTCGACTACGTCAACCCGGCGGCGCCCAAGGGCGGCGACGTGCGGCTGGCGGCCATCGGCACCTACGACAACTTCAACCGCTTCGCCACCCGCGGCGTGCCCGGCGAACGTACGATGGAACTGTACGATACGCTGTTCACCAACTCCGACGACGAACCCGGCAGCTATTACCCGCTGATTGCCGAATCGGCCCGTTTCCCGGCCGACATGCGCTGGATGGAGTTGGATATCAACGCCCGCGCCCGCTTCCAGGACGGCAGCCCGATTACCGCCGCCGATGTGGCCTTTACCTTCAATAAATTCATGACCGAAGGCGTACCGCAGTTTCGCTCCTATTACAAAGGCGTCACGGTCAAGGCCATTTCCCGGCTGACGGTGCGCATCGAGCTGCCTAAAGCCAACCGTGAGCAAATCCTCAGCCTGCTCAGCCTGCGCGTATTGCCGGAAAGCTTCTGGAAAAACCATAAGCTCAACGAACCCCTCAGTACCCCGCCGCTCGCCAGCGGTCCGTATAAAATCGGCGATTACCGCCTCGGCCAGTACATCACCTACCGGCGAGTGCGCGACTACTGGGCCGCCAACCTGCCGGTGAACCGCGGCCGCTACAACTTCGACAGCATTCGCTACGATTATTATCTGGACGATAAAGTATCGCTGGAAGCCTTCAAGGCCGGCGCTTACGATTTCCGCATCGAGCCATCGCCCAAAAGCTGGGCCACCCAGTATCAGGGCGGCAACTTCGCGCGCAACTACATCATCAAGCAGGACGAGACCAACCAGGCGGCGCAGAATACCCGCTGGCTGGCGTTCAACCTGCAAAAACCGCTGTTTGCCGATCGCCGGGTACGGGAAGCAATCGGCCTGGCTTTCGATTTTAACTGGATGAACAAGGCGCTGTATTACAACGCCTATCAGCGCGCCGACAGCTATTTCCAAAACACCGCCTACGCCGCCCGCGGCTACCCGGACGCCGCTGAATTGGCCTTGCTGGCGCCGCTCAAAGGCCAGATACCGCCGGAGGTGTTTACCAGCATCTATCAGCCGCCCTCCTCCGACGGCAGCGGCAACGATCGGCAAAACCTGCTGAAAGCGACCCAACTGCTGAAAGAAGCCGGTTGGGTGGTCAAGAATCAAAAGCTGGTCAACGCCAAAACCGGCCAGCCGTTCACCTTCGAACTGATGCTGCTGAGCGGCAGCAACTTCCAGTACGTATTACCATTCCGCCACAACCTGCAGCGGCTGGGCATCGAGATGCAAATTCGCGAGGTCGACGCCTCGCAGTACACCCGTCGCATGCGCGAGCGCGATTTCGACATGATGTCGACGGTGTACATGGCGATGCCATTCCCCAGCGCCGATCTGCAAATCCTGTGGGATTCACAGTACATCGACTCCAGCTACAACACGGCCGGCGTCAAAGATCCGGCGGTCGACAGCCTGATCAGGCAGATCGCCGCCCATCAGGGCGACGAAAAAGCCCTGCTGCCGCTCGGCCGCGCGCTGGACCGGGTGCTGACCTGGAACAACTACATGCTGCCGATGTGGTACTCCAACCACGATCGCTACGCCTATTGGGACAAGTTCTCCACGCCGCCGATCCGCCCGGCCTATGCGATCGGCTTCGACAACTGGTGGTACGACGTCAACAAGGCGGCGCGTTTACCGGCTCAACGGCAATAAGGAGTCGGAATGGCGGCCTATCTGATACGCAGACTGTTATTGGTGATCCCCACGCTGTGGGCGATCATCACCATCAACTTTTTTATCGTGCAAATTGCGCCCGGCGGCCCGGTCGATCAGGCCATCGCCGCCATTGAGCTGGGGCATGGCAGCGGTTTTGGCAGCGGTGGCACAGGTGAAGGCCTGGGCCATGCCCGGGCAGGCATCGCGGCTGGCGACGGCCAATACCGCGGTTCGCGAGGCCTGGATCCGGAGGTGATCGCCGAGATCACCCAACGTTACGGCTTCGACAAACCGCTGCACGAACGCTACTTCACCATGTTGTGGAACTATATGCGCTTCGACTTCGGCGACAGCCTGTTTCGCGGCGCCTCGGTGATGCAGCTGATCGGCCAGAGCCTGCCGGTCTCCATCACGCTGGGCCTTTGGAGCACGCTGATCATTTACCTGGTGTCGATCCCGCTCGGCATCCGCAAGGCCGTCCACAACGGCAGCGCGTTCGATACCTGGAGCAGCACGCTGATCATCATCGGCTACGCCATTCCGGCTTTCCTGTTCGCCATCCTGATGATCGTGCTGTTCGCCGGCGGCAGCTACCTCGACTGGTTCCCGCTGCGCGGCCTGGTGTCCAGCAACTTCGACACCCTCTCGTGGCCGGCGAAGATCGCCGACTACCTGTGGCACATCACGTTGCCGGTGCTGGCGACGGTGATCGGCGGCTTCGCCACCCTGACCATGCTGACCAAAAACTCATTCCTCGACGAGATCCGCAAGCAGTACGTCACCACCGCCCGTGCCAAAGGGCTGGATGAGAAAAAAATCCTCTACCGCCACGTGTTCCGCAACGCTATGCTGCTGGTGATCGCCGGTTTTCCGGCCACCTTTATCAGCATGTTCTTCACCGGCTCGCTGCTGATAGAAGTCATGTTCTCGCTCAACGGCCTGGGGCTGCTGGGCTACGACGCCACGCTGCAGCGCGACTACCCGGTGATGTTCGGCACGCTGTATATCTTCACCCTGATCGGCCTGCTGTTGAATATCCTCAGCGATATCACCTACACCCTGGTCGATCCGCGCATTGACTTCGAGGCCCGCCAATGAGCCGCCTTAGCCCGATCAACCAGGCGCGCTGGGCGCGTTTTCGTCGCAACCGCCGCGGCTACTGGTCGCTGTGGATTTTTTTGGTGTTGTTCACCCTGAGCCTGGCCGCCGATCTGATCGCCAACGACAAACCGCTGTTGGTGCGTTATGAAGGCCGGCTGTACCTGCCCTTTATGATTAACTACAGCGAAACCGCCTTTGGCGGCGAGCTGAACACCGAAGCCGACTATCAGGATCCGTTCGTACAGCGGCAGATCGAACGACACGGCTGGGCGCTTTGGGCGCCGATCCGCTTCAGTTACGACACCATCAACTTCGCCACCGAGGTGCCCTTCCCCTCGCCGCCTTCGCGTCACAACCTGCTGGGCACCGACAGCAACGGCGGCGACGTGCTCGCTCGTGTTCTGTACGGCTTTCGCATCTCGATGCTGTTCGGCCTGGCGCTGACGCTGTTTTCCAGCCTGATCGGCGTGTGCGTCGGCGCGACGCAAGGGTATTACGGCGGGCGTTTCGATCTGTGGGGGCAGCGCTTTATCGAAGTGTGGTCGGGCATGCCGACGCTGTTTCTGATCATTCTGCTGTCGAGCATCGTCCAGCCCAATTTCTGGTGGCTGCTCGGCATCACCATCCTGTTCGGCTGGATGAGCCTGGTGGGCGTGGTGCGCGCCGAATTCCTGCGCACCCGCAATTTTGACTACATCCGCGCCGCGCGCGCCATGGGCGTGCCGGATCGGGTGATTATGTCCCGCCATATGCTGCCCAACGCCATGGTGGCGACGCTGACCTTCCTGCCGTTTATCCTCTGCGGCTCGATCACCACCCTGACGTCGCTCGATTTCCTCGGTTTCGGTCTGCCGATAGGCTCGCCATCGCTCGGCGAATTGCTGCTGCAAGGCAAAAACAATCTGCAGGCACCGTGGCTCGGCATCACCGCCTTCCTGGTCTTGGCGGTGCTGCTGTCGTTATTAATCTTTATCGGCGAAGCGGTGCGCGACGCCTTTGACCCCAGCAAGGCGCATTGATATGGCCACTCCTTTGCTCGCTATTCAGGATCTCAGCATTGCCTTCCGTCAGGGCGACACCGTCACGCCGGTGGTCAACGAACTCTCGCTGCAAATCGCGCCGGCGGAAACGCTGGCGCTGGTAGGGGAATCCGGCTCCGGCAAAAGCGTCACCGCCCTGTCGATACTGCGCCTGCTGCCCGCGCCGCCGGTGGTTTACCCTGCCGGCGATATCCTGTTCAACGGCGACTCGTTGCTGCATGCGCCGGAAGCGGCGCTGCGCAAGGTGCGCGGCAATCAGATCGCGATGATCTTTCAGGAACCGATGGTGTCGCTTAACCCGCTGCACACCATCGAAAAACAGCTCGCAGAAGTGCTGATGCTGCACCGCGGCCTGCGGCGCGAAGCCGCGCGTGCAGAGATCGTCGAATGCCTGGAGCGCGTCGGCATCCGTCAGGCCAAAAGCCGGCTGCAGGATTACCCGCATCAGCTGTCCGGCGGCGAACGCCAGCGGGTAATGATCGCCATGGCGGTGTTGACCCGTCCGAAACTGCTGATCGCCGACGAGCCCACCACCGCGCTCGACGTCACTATCCAGGCGCAGATCCTGACGCTGCTGCAAGAATTGAAACAAGAGATGGACATGGGTCTGTTGTTCATCACCCATAACCTGAATATCGTGCGCCGCCTGGCGGACAACGTGGCGGTGATGCGCCAAGGGCGCTGCGTGGAGCAAAACGGCCGCGCGCAGCTGTTCAGCCGGCCGCAGCATCCCTACACGCAGCAGTTGCTGGCCGCCGAGGACGTCGGTGAACCGCTGCCGCTGCCTGCCGCCGCCAACGAGCGCCCCGGCGACGAGCGGCCGCTGCTCAAGGTGGAGAATCTGCAGGTGCGCTTCCCCATTCGCCGCGGCCTGCTGCGCCGCACGGTGGATTATCACTATGCATTGAAATCATTGAGTTTCGAGCTGCGCGCCGGGGAAAGCGTGGGGCTGGTGGGGGAATCCGGCTCGGGAAAAAGCACCACCGGGCTGGCGCTGCTGCGCCTGTTGGCCTCACAAGGCGCCATCTGGTTCGACGGCGAACCGCTGCACCCGCTCACAATGAAGCAGATGCTGCCCTACCGCAGCCGGATGCAAATCGTCTTCCAGGATCCCTATTCCGCCCTGAACCCGCGCCTGAACGTGCAGCAGATCATCGCCGAGGGGCTGGAAGTGCACCAGCGGCTTAGCGCCGAGCAGCGGGAACAGCGCGTGATCGAGGTATTGCAGGAAGTCGGCCTGGATCCGCAACTGCGCCATCGCTACCCCACCGAGTTTTCCGGCGGGCAGCGCCAGCGTATCGCCATCGCGCGCGCGCTGATCCTGCAGCCGCAGCTGCTGATCCTCGACGAGCCGACCTCTTCGCTGGATAAATCGGTGCAGGCGCAGATCCTGACGCTGCTGAAATCGCTGCAGCAACGTCACCGGTTGGCTTATCTGTTCATCAGCCATGACCTGCAGGTGGTGCGTTCGCTATGCCACCAGGTCATCGTGTTGCGACAGGGAGAAGTGGTTGAACAGGGAGACTGCCGGGCGATTTTCGCGGCGCCCGCCGCCGACTATACCCGTCAACTGCTGCAGTTGGCGGATTAGCGGCGAATTCAGAAAGGGTATTGCGCGCTCAGCGGTTCGGCGATCGCGGCGCCGACGTTTTTCAGGCGGCACATGGTGGCGCTCTCGTCGCTGCGCTGCACGAACAGGCAAGGCTCGCCTTCCCATTCGACGATCGCGCAGTCGACCTGAATCTCCTGCAGCGACAGATTGAGCTGTTGCATTACCTGCCAGGCCTCGGCCCCTTCATGGCTGAGTAACTTCAGCCCGATCAGGTTGTTATCTTCGTCTATTCCGTTAAACGGAATCGGTTCGACCTTCACGCCGGTGAAACCGGATAGCCAACGATAACTTTGCGGCAAGCGATGCACTACCGAAAGTTGGATACTCTCCACATGAAATCCCTAGTTTGAAAAGGTGAAACACTTTTACCTGACAGGGTTACTAAGTTATAGCCGTTGACTCCCGACTCTGCCGCGCACAAATGTTATTTAAATGTAAATTTTGCCGCTAGCCATTAACCAGACCCCGTGCTTGCCGATGCCGTGCCATTTTTTGGCACGCCGTGTGGTGTTATTTCACGGCATTTTGCGACTCAGCTCGCATTTTTGCGTTATATGTAACCCTTTCCTGCAGCGATCTCAACTCTTTTTTCTTGCAATGCAACTACTTTTCCGTCGCCATATTTTTACATTGAAGAAACATTTCACCCGCCGCGTTAGCGCCGATTTCCCTGCTAATGCCTTGATTTACATCAACCCTAACACAAACCACCCGCTGCGCTCAGCCGGCAGAACGCCGCGCCTCCCGGGGAATATTGGGCGGTGCGGCGGCGGGATTTTTTAACAAAAAGCACACAGAGGGGAAAACGGCCAATTAATTAGCTTGCGTGTATTTAGCAACAAAATTTCCATTGCCAGTTGCACCCTGAAATGGCAGGGCGCAACCCCATGACGATGCGGGGTGACACGCCCCGCATCGGGAGTACGTCAGGCTGCGCGATCGCGCGGCCGGCTGGCGTAAACATAGAACAGCACCGCCACGATGCTGCACAGCGCCATCGAGGTGACCATTGGCCAGGCGCTTTTGCCCGGTGCCATCGACAGTACCGCCCCCACCAGCGCGCCGATGCTGAAGCGCAACGTGCCGGCCAGAGAAGATGCGGTGCCCGCCATATGCGGGAAGTCATCCAGGATCACCGCCATGGCGTTGGAAGAGATCATCGCGATGCACCCCAGATAGACCGCAACGCCGATCACCAGCGCCCAGAAGCCCAGGCCGACGGCGCTCACCGCCACCAGCCACAACCCCATCGCTAGCTGTACCAACAGCCCCAGCTTGAACATCTTGACCGCGCCGAACCGCCGCACGTTGCGGCTGTTGATCAGCGTCGTCAGGAACAGGAAGACGATGTTCAGCGCAAAATAGTAGCCGAAATGCTGCGGCGAAACGTGGTTCAGTTCGATGTAGACGAACGGCCCGGCGCTGAGGAACGAGAACATGCCCGCAAACGAGAAGGCGCTGGCCAGCATGTAGCTCAGCACCCGTTTGTGGCGGAACAGCGAACCGAAGTTGCCCAGCGTGGTGCGCAGGTGGAACCGTTGTCGCCGCTCTTTCGGCAGCGTCTCCTTGATGAACAGGGCCACCAGCAGTGAACCGATCAGCGCCGCGGCGCCCATGGTCCAGAAGATGGCGTGCCAGCTGAACCACAGCAACAGCGCACCGCCGATCATCGGCGCCAGCAGCGGCGCAATGGTCATCACCAGAATGACGAACGACATCATGCGCGAGAACTCATCCTTGGTGAACATATCGCGCATCAGGGCGTTGATCACCACGCTGGCGGCGGCGGCGGCCAAACCGTGCAGGAAACGCAGCCCGATCAGCTGATCGATCGACTGCGCCATGGCACAGGCGCAGCCGGCGATGGCGAAGATCAGCGTACCCCACAGGATCACCGGCTTGCGGCCGATGCTGTCCGACATCGGCCCATAGAACAGTTGCCCGAAGGCAAAGCCGAGCATATAGGCGCTGAGCGTCATCTGTACGCTGCCGGACTCGACGCCAAACTGGGCGGCGATCACCGGCATACTGGGCAAGTACATGTCGATGGCCAACGGCATCAACATGGACAACAGGCCCAGAATGAAAATCAAACCGAGATGAGAGGTTCGGTTCTGTTGCACGTTCCACGACTCCTTAATCGGCCGCAATCGATGATCGGTTATCAGTCCTGCAGGTGCGGCGCGCCCACGCTGGCGATCTCTTCTTCGGTCAGTGGGCGGTATTCGCCCGGCGCCAGATCGTCATCCAGCACGATGGCGCCGATGCGCTCGCGGTGCAACTCGATCACCCGGTTGCCGACGGCAGCGAACATCCGCTTCACCTGGTGGTAGCGCCCTTCGCTGAGAGTCAGGCGCACCACGTGCTCGTCGACCTGTTCCAGCGTCGCCGGCCGCGTCAGGTCTTTCTCGTTGTGCAGTTGCACCCCTTCGGCGAAACGCTGCGCGGTGTCTTCCGCCAGCGGGTGCTCCAGCGTCACCAGATAGGTTTTCTCGCAGTGGTGGCGCGGCGACGTGACGCGGTGCGACCACTGGCCGTCGTCGGTCATCAACACCAGCCCGGTGGTGTCGATATCCAGCCGCCCGGCGGCGTGCAGCTTGTACGCGACCGGCTCATCGAGAAAATACAGCACCGTCGGATGATCGGGATCGTCGGTGGAGCAGACGTAACCCTGAGGTTTATTGAGCATGAAATAGCGCGGGCCGTTCTGCTGCTGCAGCGGATTGCCGTCGAACGCTACTTCTTGCTCCGGGGTCAGTTTGATCGCCCCGCTCTTCACTACCTCACCGTCCACGGTGACGCGTTTAGCCCGAAGTTCGCGCGCGACCAGCGCACGGCTGATGCCTAACTGCTGAGATAAAAACTTGTCCAATCGCATGGGATCTGCTTTGCCTGTCGTTGTTATGATCGCATTGATCGTATTGCCAAAATATGACGCCCGCCGTTGCACCGGGTGCAAATGGCAGGCTCAGGGGGGAAATCGCGTGGGGGCACAGCGATTGCTGTCACACGAGTATAGCGGCACAACGCGTTGCCCGACAGGGGTAATTTTCACGCTTCTCGCACCGCGCGCGCGCAGAAGGCATAATAATAGAAACTTTTCGGCCGCCCGGCGCGTAAAATGTCACGGTTTCTGTGGGAACAGCGGTGACAAAACCGCGTCCCGACGGCCCATCTCAACCCACGGCGTTCATTTATGGCCTTTATCCTACGCCCCTACCAACTGGAAGCGGTCGAAGCCACCATCAATCATTTCCGGCGGCATCCCGAACCGGCGCTGATCGTGCTGCCGACCGGCGCCGGCAAAAGCCTGGTGATCGCCGAGCTGGCGAAGCGCGCCCGCGGGCGGGTGCTGGTACTGGCGCACGTCAAGGAACTGGTGGCGCAAAACCACGCCAAATACTGCGCCTACGGCCTGGAAGCGGATATCTTCGCCGCCGGCCTGCAACAAAAAGAGAGCGCCGGTAAGGTGGTATTCGGCAGCGTGCAGTCGGTGGCGCGCAACCTGCCGCTGTTCGACGGCGCTTTCTCGCTGTTGATCGTCGATGAATGCCACCGCATCAGCGACGACGACGACAGCCAGTACCAGCAAATCATCCAGCATTTGCAGAAAACCAACCCGCAGCTGCGGCTGCTGGGGATGACCGCCACGCCCTACCGCCTGGGCAAGGGTTGGATTTACCAGTATCACTACCACGGCTTCACCCGCGGCGACGGCACCAGCCTGTTTCGCGACTGCATCTACGAGCTGCCGCTGCGCTATATGATTAAGAACGGCTTCCTGGTACCGCCGGAGCGGCTGGATATGCCGATCGTGCAGTACGATTTCAGCCGGCTGGAAGCCAGAAGCAACGGCCTGTTCAGCGAAGCGGATCTGAACCGCGAACTGAAGCGGCAAAACCGCGTCACGCCGCACATCATCAGCCAGATTGTGGAGTACGCCGAAGACCGCAAAGGGGTGATGATCTTCGCCGCCACCGTCGAGCACGCCCGCGAGATCCACGGCCTGCTGCCGAACGGCGAGGCCGCGCTGGTCAGCGCCGAAACGCCGCCCGCCGAGCGCGATGCGCTGATCGAGGCGTTCAAACAGCAGCAGCTGCGCTATCTGGTCAACGTCGCGGTGTTGACCACCGGCTTCGACGCGCCGCACGTCGATCTGATCGCGATCCTGCGCCCGACCGAGTCCGTCAGCCTGTATCAGCAGATCGTCGGCCGCGGGCTACGGCTGGCGCCCGGCAAGGAGGATTGCCTGATCCTCGACTACGCCGGCAACCCGCACGACTTGTTCACGCCGGAGGTCGGCGTCAGCAAGCCGCACGGCGACAGCCAACCGGTGCAGGTGTTCTGCCCAGCCTGCGGCTTCGCCAACCTGTTCTGGGGCAAGTGCACCGAGACTGGCGACATCATCGAGCACTACGGCCGCCGCTGTCAGGGCTGGCTGGAGGACGACGACGGCCACCGCGAGCAGTGCGACTACCGCTTCCGGTTCAAGAGCTGCCCGCACTGCGGCGCGGAGAACGATATCGCCGCGCGCCGCTGCCATCAGTGCCAGGAAGTGCTGGTCGATCCCGACGACATGCTGAAGGCGGCACTGAAGCTGAAAGACGCGCTGGTGCTGCGCTGCGGCGGCATGGAACTGCAGAGCGGGCGCGACGACAAGGGCGAATGGCTGAGGGCCACTTATTACGACGAGGACGGCACCAGCACCAGCGAGCGTTTCCGCCTGCAGACGCCGGCGCAGCGCAAAGCGTTCGAAATGCTGTTCCTGCGCCCGCATCAGCGCGCGCCGGGCGTGCCGTTCGCCTGGCACACCGCCGCCGACGTGCTGGCGCAGCAGCAGGCGCTGCGCCATCCGGATTTCGTGGTGGCGCGCAAACGCGGGCAGTTCTGGCAGGTGCGCGAGAAAGTGTTCGATTATCAAGGCCGTTTCCGCCGCGCCAATCAATTGGCCTGAGCGAACTGTCCCCAACCTGGGCAGGTTTTCGTTGCCCTGCGGGCGGCTTTCCGTTAAAATGCCGCGCGCTTTACCTGGGCCTGCCCAGCGTTAAAGCGGGTTTCCGAACTTGCTACTTGGGTCGCCTGTAGCAGGGTAAATTTTCTTTTAAGAGAAAAAACAATGTTCACTATCAATGTAGAAGTACGTAAAGACCAGGGTAAAGGTGCGAGCCGCCGCCTGCGTGCAGCAAACAAATTCCCAGCTATCGTTTACGGTGGCAAAGAAGCTGCAGTTTCCATCGAATTGGACCATGATTCTGTTAAGAACATGGAAGCTAAACCAGAATTCTACAGCGAAGCAGTAACTCTGGTTATCGACGGTAAAGAAACCAAAGTTAAGGTTCAGGCTGTACAGCGTCACCCGTTCAAGCCAAAACTGGCTCACATCGACTTCGTTCGCGTTTAATCGCTACGATTTCGAACCTTTCGGGACGCCGAAATAAAGAACGCCGCAATTGCGGCGTTTTTTATTGTCTGCGATTCGGTACGCTTACTTGCCGCTGCCGGTCCGGCGCTGCAGCTGATCGCGCAGGTTCGGTGGCGTGCCTCTGATGGTCAGCGTGTCGGTGGCCGCATCCCAGAAAATACGCTCGCCCAGCAGCATGGCGTCAAAGTTCAGGCTGATGCCGCCGCCGCTGCCGGCAAATTTGGTTAGCTGGCGCAGCGTGCCGCGATCCGCCGGGAAGCTGTCTTCCAGCTCATACCCTTGCTCGCTGGAGAATTGCATGAAGTCTTTCTCGCCGACCGGCGACAACTCCTGCGACAGAGCCTGCAGTTCAATCTCTTCGCCCGCCTGCAGCTGTTCGTTGCAGTAGCTGTACACCTGCTGGCGCACCGACTGGCGTTCGTTCTTGTCCAGCTGCGCATCAGCGCAATAGTCGTCTACCGCCTGCAGCAGCCCGCGGTTTTGCGCCTTGGTGTCCAACCCTTCGGACGCCGCCAGGAAGTCCATGAAGAAGTCGGCGACCTTGCGGCCCACGCGCCCACGCAGGAAGGTCAGGTAGCGGGTCGATTCCGGGTTGGTTTCCCATTCGGTCAGATCGATGCGCGCGACGATATCGGCGTTGTTGATGTCTAGATAGTGCGTGGTGTTGATATCCAGCTCTTCGTTGACGCGCATGCTGTTACGGCTGTTCAGCACCGCGATCAGCAGATACTCCACCGCCAGATAACGGTATTGACCAAACAGCACCACGCCGCCTTCAGCGAACGGATACTTCGCCAGTTCGTCGCGCAGGCGGCCGGTCGCCGCGCGGCTAAAGGCCAGAAAGTCCTTATCGTCCTTGCGGCAGGTGCGCAGCGCTTCCGCCAGCTCGCTGCCTTCGTTGAACAGGCCCAAGGCCTTGCTCTTGGCACTGTAGACGCGATGCAGTTCCGTCATCATTTCTTCCACCGCCGCGTTGGTGGGAAGCAAGGAATCGCGCAGCACCACGTCCAGCGTTTGCTCGTCGCGTTTCACCAACTGGTGCAGAGCGATCTGGTCGATATCCAGACTCATGGTAAATCCTCCTGTTCTTTAGGCGCGTATTCAAACACTGAAGGCCCCGCCCTGCAATACTAAAAAACCGCGGCAAACCGGAAAGGCGCAGCGAGGGCCCGCCCCGGCGCGGGCGAACAATTTCCCGAATGACAGGAAGTGATAAAAGAGCGGAAAATCACTGTCCTATACGGTAAGATAGGGCACTTTGCAGATTACTAAGCGCAATTTTATGCCACAATCATCCCGTTACAGTGACGAACACGTTGAACAACTGCTCTCAGAGCTGGTCAATGTTCTGGAAAAACACCATACCCCCACCGATCTTTCCCTGATGGTGCTGGGCAACATGGTCACTAATTTGATCAACACCAGCGTTGCTCCCGCGCAGCGGAAAACCCTGGCGAGATCGTTCGCGGAAGCCCTGCAGGCTTCTGTCCGTGAAGATAAAGCACATTAATATTGACTTATGGTGACAAACCGTCAGCGTTATCGTGAAAAAGTCTCCCAGATGATCAGCTGGGGGCACTGGTTCGCCTTATTCAACATTCTGCTCGCCCTTGGGTTGGGCAGCCGCTACCTGTTTGTCACCGACTGGCCCGCATCCCTGCTGGGCCGGGTCTATGCCTTTGTCAGCCTGCTGGGGCATTTCAGTTTTATCGTGTTCGCTGGCTATTTGCTGGTGCTCTTCCCGCTCACCTTCGTGGTGATGTCGCAGCGGCTGCTGCGATTTATTTCCGCCGCACTGGCCACCATCGGGCTCACGCTGTTGCTGGTCGACAGCGAAGTGTTCTCCCATTTCCACCTGCACCTCAATCCGGTGGTGTGGGATCTGGTGGTCAACCCGGACCAAAGCGAGCTTTCGCGCGACTGGCAGCTGATGTTTATCTGCGTGCCGGTGATCTTCCTGGTGGAGATGCTGTTCGGCACCTGGAGCTGGCAGAAGCTGCGCAGCCTGAATCGCCGCCGTTTCGGCAAACCGCTGGCGGCGCTGTTTATCAGCGCCTTTTTCGCGTCGCACCTGATTTATATCTGGGCCGACGCCAACTTCTATCGCCCGATCACCATGCAGCGGGCCAACCTGCCGCTCTCGTACCCGATGACCGCGCGCAAGTTCCTCGAAAAACACGGCCTGCTCGATCAGCAAGCGTATGAGCGCCGCCTGATGCAACAGGGCAACCCGGAAGCGGTGGCGGTGGAGTATCCGCTCAGCGATCTCAGCTACGGCGAGAAAGGCAGCAGCTATAACCTGCTGATGATCGTGGTGGACGGCATTCGCGCAAAAGACATGGCACAGGACATGCCGGCGCTAACGCGCTTCGCCCAGGAAAACGTACGTTTCAGCGATCACTACAGTTCGGGCAACCATGCCGATACCGGGCTGTTTGGCCTGTTCTACGGCATTTCCCCGACCTATCTGGACAGCGTGCTCGCCGGCCGCAAGCCGTCGGCGCTGATCACTGCGCTCGGCGATCGGGGCTACCAGCTGGGGCTGTTCTCCTCCGATGGCTTCAATGCCAGCCTGTACCGCCAGGCCCTGTTGACCGACTTCTCGCTGCCGACGCCGGCGCCGCAAAGCGATGCGCAAACCACGCAGCAATGGCAGCGTTGGCTGACGGATCAGGGTAGCAAAGAGCCGTGGTTCTCCTATATCAACTTCAGCGGCGCCGAGCCGGCCGAAGGCGACAAAACCCCGGCTCCGGCCGACTTTATTCGGCGCTATCGCACCGGTGCGCAAGACGTGGATACCCAGATAGCCCAGGTGCTGGACACTCTGAAACAGCGCGGCCTGCTGGATAAAACCGTGGTGGTGATCACCGCCGAGCACGGCGTCGAGTTCAACGACAGCGGCAAAGGCCAATGGGGCGCCGGCTCCGCCTTCAACCAGGCGCAGCTGCAGGTGCCATTGGTGATCCACTGGCCGGGCACCCCGGCGCAGACCATCAGCAAGCTGACAGGCCATAACGACGTGATGCGCACCTTGATGCAACGATTGCTGCACGTGAAGACCGCGCCGAAAGACTATTCGCAGGGCGAAGATCTGTTCACCGCCCAGCGCCGCAACGACTGGATCGCCACCGGCGATGGCAATCAGCTGGTGATCACCACGCCGACGCAGACGCTGATGCTGGACAACAGCGGCAACTATCGCGTCTACGATCAGAACGGCGAAGAAATAAAAGACGAGAAACCGCAGCTTGCTCTGCTGCTGCAGGTGCTGACCGATGTAAAACGCTTTATCGCCAACTAACTGCTTAAAACTAAAGCAATCAAGTGGCGAGGCGCTTGCATTAACATCGGGAATCGGTAGTATGATTTTTCATAGCGTCGGCATGTAGCGCAGCCTGGTAGCGCACCGTCATGGGGTGTCGGGGGTCGGAGGTTCGAATCCTCTCATGCCGACCAAAACACCTTTGAAAACCAACCTGTTACGGTTGGTTTTTTTATTTATGCAAATTGTGCATGGTGAAATGATGGTAAAACCATGTCAAAACCCACGACAAACCTGAGCTACTATTACCCTAAAATCCCCCATCCGAGAGGCAGAAAATGGGCAGCATCACCCTCGCCGGCCGGCAGATCTTCATTCTCAACGAAAACGACAGATACCCAGAACCTCAGCAGAACAGCCCGCCAATGTTCGCAATTCGCGAAGACGAGGAAGGCCAGCACTGGCTTTATGTGTGGCACAAGAGCCGCTGGCCGCTCGTATCAGAAACGCCATTCGAAACAGAGGGCAAAGCCGTTGATGCAGCACTCGCATTCGACTTTGCCACGCTGTACAAATAGCCGGGTTCCATCCCGGCAGTCGTTATGCGAGGTACGAAATCGCTCTCTCCATATCATCTTCGCTTAGCGCGGTAGGCCAGTAGACAACCTTCTTGATGTGACCATTAAACCAGTTCTCCGGTCCAATGTAGGAGCGCCCAATAGCCAAACGGTTCAGCGCCGGCGGCAGAGCGGTAACCGATCTTGAATACCAGTTGAAACCATCGAACAATTTCAGATTCAGGCTTGGTGTATCAAACGAAAAAATCGCCGACTGCTCCGAGTCCCTAACTGGCGACAGGCTGTAAATCTCCAGAGATTGGGACACGCCAGCGGCATCAGCTGCCGCCCATTGCGCGCGGCCATTATTGGTTGTCAGGTTTCGGTATGAGAAACGAAGGCTGGCGCCGGCGGCTGTATTATCAAGCACGGCCGCGCACGCCAGGGCGTTATACACCCCGCTCACCGACTGAATGCTGTGCGGATGTACGCATGTCATCAGCACCGTGCCGCCTGTAGCAGAGACGAAATCAGCACTCGTTGGTGTGGTACAAATATCTGCCGCGCGAGAGCCCTCAGCGCCAGATGTTGGGATATACGATGAAGCCCCATCCCGGCGCTCTGCCTGAGCGCCCCAAATCCATACAGACCCAGGAACGTCAGGCACATACGACGGCAACGCCGCCGCACTGCTGTCACTCTTTGTCAGCGCCAGTGTAAACTGCGGAGATACTGATAGCGTCGGTGCTATGGTAATAGCACAGCGATACCATCCGTTAGCGTGTTGCTCCATAGTCGCCTGAAGGACTTGCGGTGAGGACTTACCGATCTTCCCATTGCCCAGGTCAAAGTTCACAAACTGCGTTGTGGCCACGGCACCCTGGGCAGCTATCTGCAACACACTGCCAGTGTGCGCCTTTGCCCAAATACTGAAGGTATAGGGCTGCGATGCAGTGGCATCCATTGTGGTAATGGCCAGCAGGGTATGCGCTGATGCTGTACTCCCAGCGGTTTCAATCAATTTTGTGGCCGTAACATTCCCATCTGGAGACTTTTCACCGTTGGCAGTCACAGCAACATCGGACGCTGTCCAGCTCGCTGCCTGCGTAAAGTCCTGGCTGTATGCCAAGCGGTTATTCGACACAGACTCTGTGCGAATGCCCAAACATTCACCTGTGACCGGGTGGTATTCAATTGCTGGTTCGCCAGATTCAAGGTACTCGATCAACCCGGTAGCTCCAACGCGTGTAGCGGTGCTTGCTCTCGAAAAACCAAGAACCTCGGCCAGATTTGCAGAGCGCTTAACTTGGCCAGTGGCATATTGCATGACATACCGAGAGCTGGAGAAGTCAGCAAACAATGCAGCGCCGACGGGTAACGGTGCATTTGAGCTGGGTAAGGTGCGCTGGGAGCCTTTAAACGTTCCGTTGCTTTTTAGTATCGTAGCCATTATTAAATTCCCGCATTAAAGTTGGTTGTCACTCGCGTTTGGGTGCCGCTAAGGTTCAGTGAATTCTGTGCGTTACCGACACAGTGGTTAAACGAGATATCGACATCGGTCAGCGCCCCGGCGAGATTTACAGGATATTGCTGAGTTACCGTTGCCTGCGTGTCGCGGATTTTATTGTTATTGATTGAGCATGCCGTAAATGGAACCGAACTGTTCACGCCATTTCCTAATTCATTCTTCCCGTTACCCCAAATTTTATTGTTAGTGAAGTCGCAGTTGATAACCTCTTTAGCAGCCTCAACGTTAATTCCGTGGCGACCATTTCCATAGATATGATTGCTATCGACAGTTTCATTTTGCATTACGACATTTTTATTGGTGTAGCGGAAATTCACCCCATCCTTACCATTGTTTGTTATCTGATTTTGTGAATATATGTTCCACCCAATCAGTGGGTCTGTTTTCGTACTATACGAATAAACACCATGCTCTGTATTGGAATCAATAATGTTGCTAATACATTGTGCACGGCGACCGGGTTTTCCATCATTATTTGTTCCAGGATAACGAAGAATCCCAAATTTATTCAAACGCATCTGATTACCGATTGCCTGGAACCCATCGACGCCACAATCAGCAAGTCCAGCATAACCGCCCATAAGAATATTACTTATGGCAATAGCGCCGCGGGCCGCGCCGCCCCCTTGAGGCTCAAGAAATAGCGGGAAGTTCGTCCCGTTCTTGACAGTATTGAACGCCATATACAAAGGTTCGTCATCAAGAGCGCCGGTTCCGATACCAATACCCGAAGCGCCAAGCGGACGCTCCCATATCCCTGCACTCCATGCATTGGGAGCCAGTCGGCCAAAGTTTTCAATGCGACAACGAATAATAGAACAGTTGTCGGCCATGTCGTTACCCAGCGCTGTCGCGCCGATGTTCAACATCGTGACATTGTCCATTACGCAGTTTCGCCAGTGCTTTATGTAGGTTCCTTTAATGTCAGGAACGTACCTTTCACCAGGTAAGAGCACCTGATTTTCACCTTCGATGGTGAAATTACTCATCAGAACGTTTTCAAGATAATTCGTCAGCGTTCCAGCATACTTTATTGCTGTATTCTGTTTGTATGGAAGTAAAACAGACCTATCACCATCACCAACAATTGATACATTGTTGCGCGGGATGATGAAAGTAGATAGCGGGTAATAAGCCTCTGGTAAATAAACCACACCACCTCCGTTCCAGCTCAGCCAATCGATCGCACGCTGAATGGCGTATGTCGCATTTTCTCCAGTTTTTGCATTAAAACCGCACTCCCTGACATCGAGTACCCGGCGATTTTTAATCAGACCCTCAATCTTTTTCTGTTGAGAACTCATCATATCTTGAATGGACGATTGCATATCAGGTAAGTGGAGGTGTCCATACTCATCAACAGCACCATATGCGGCATTATTGGCGTCAGATAGAAGGTTAAGGTAGGGGCCTTTGTTTTTGTCAAGGGACTCAATTTTATCCTGAAGACTACCATCAATACCAACAACGTGAGAGCCTCCAAACTCATCATTCACCGCAATAGTGTTGCCATTCGCATCAGATGATAACTCAATATTATCATTCTCATCATGGCTAACATATACAGCTAAATCATTTGCTCCGAGCGACCCAGCAACTTCAACAGCAACACCATCTTTATTGATGTATGTTTTGAATCCGTTCCCGACACCCTGTCCAACACGGAAACTTTTACCGTTTGGCGTCCCGGCAATCCCAGCAATCGTGCCGTCAGGGTCTTCTGGTGTGGTGTAGTAGGTATTGGCGTCTGCGACGTTCTGGGCGTTGTCTGCTGCCTGCTTAGCCTCATCCGTATACTGCTCAATGCTCTTTTGCGCACCAGTTATCTCATCTATGCGATCGGCAACCTGCCGGCGCACTGTCGGGAATGGTTTTTGAAACCGATCGTAAGCCTCATCTTGTTCGCCGTTAAGGAAGTCATCATAAGCAAGGGCGTTATCGTTTAAGTCCTTCATGCTGTTAGAAGGACGTGGGTTTCCGGTGTTGTATCTTTGGGCCATAAAATTTCCTGATGGTAATTTTACCGTTGACATTTAGCGAGGTCTAACGCCCGCTGAAAGGATAAGTTTTTTAGTCAGATCGCATCTACACTGCATCGGCGACTACGCGGCGCTATCCGCCGATATTCGGCTCTTTGCTTAGTCGGTTGCTTGTTGCGTGCTGTGGGGGTTCAGCACAGTGTCTGTGTGGACAACACCATCAACAGGAAACCCTTCAGATGACATAGGTGGCTCTCCGAAATGGTTATAGACTCCTTACAAGAAAGTGGCCTCGCGTCACATATGGAATCCGTCGTTGAATGCTGTTAAAATCTTTTATTATTAGATTGACTTAGAGATTTAAATGAGTGGAGTTTATGTTGGTAATATAATTTCGAGGGGTAACAACAACCTTGATTTAATCCGTCTATTAGCGGCAATTTCAGTTATTGTTTACCACTCTTTTCCACTTAACCCTCAGTGGGGATTAACTGACCCCATAAAAGACATTTTTGGCTACATGACAACTGGCGGCTTGGCTGTTAAGATTTTTTTCTTTATAAGTGGACTTTTGGTGACTAATAGTTTGTTATCAAGAAAATCCACCATCCATTTCGTGATCTCTCGCGCATTCAGAATATTCCCCGGACTGACTTTCGTTTTGATTTTAACCGCATTAGTTATTGGACCTATATTTACAACCATGCCACTTGTTGATTATTTCAAGTCATGGCAACCGCTTATATACATACTTAAAAACTTATCACTGCAAACTCAATACTTCCTACCAGGACTATTTGAAGGCAACAAGTATGGGGTGAACGGTTCTTTATGGACTATTCATTATGAAGTATTTGCCTACGTAGTGCTGCTTGGTATTTACTTGTTTGGCATTGGGAAAAGCCAATGGTTATCGTCATTGGCTTGCCTCTGCATAATCATTGAGCCAATCTCGCCATTAAAAGGCGTTTTATTTGCATCATCCGATAATAATGCCATATACCTACTAGCACCGTGCTTTGCCCTTGGATCCTTACTAGCAATAAATAAAGATTCATATAAATCGAACATAATCACACCAGTGATTATATTTGTCTCACAATTTATTTTTACCAGTGAGGCAATTTCTTCATTATTAATATGCGTATCCGTTTGTCTAGCCTCACTCCATATTTCATCATTAGAGATAGTAAAAAAAATCAGAGTAAGGCAAGATATTTCATACGGCGTTTACCTATGGGGATTTCCTATCCAACAGATTATATCTCAAAGCTTTCACTTTGGATTCTTTGCGAATGTATTACTATCAATATTGCTGACGATGGTGATCGCGCTAGTTTCATGGATGGCAATTGAGAAACCTGCAATTAATTTCGCGAAACTAATTTTGACAAAGGGAGTTAATTCACCATCCGTTAGGAATACTCATAAATAACAATCACACCGGGTGCACCTGCATACCCATTAACAGAAGCAGAAGATGATTGCCGAGCATTCCCACCACCACCACTACCGAAACCGCTTCCATCGGATCCGGTAGTGCCTGAACTCCCAGAGCCTATTCCCGAACCGCCAAATTGAGATGGGGCACCATCCCCGCCCACGGCGCCGGTTGAAGAGTTAAAGAACAGTCCAGAGCCCCCACGGCTGCCTCTTGATGAAATTATATTTCCCACACTGGGGTTTGCTCCTGGAGCCCCCCCTACAGCGATGAATGCGAAGGAGGAAGAACTTGTTGATGTGGTACCTCCGCGCCCTCCAGTGGCTGTTACCAATGAACCGAATTTGCTATCACCACCGTTAGATCCCGCGTTTCCACCGATGCCGCCCGCGCCGCCTATACCAATAGTTATCGCAGCCGAGTCTCCTATGGCTGTATTATCGATTTTGGTGCGGACATAGCTCCCAGATCCACCGCCGCCACTAACAGCTGCATTATCGGCAGATGTGTCAGAACATCCCCCGCCGCCGCCGCCGCCGCCCACAGCCTCTACGACCACATATCGCATTCCAGGTGTCGGAGTGTAGGTTCCTGAAGAAGTGAACGTTTTTATGTTTAATAATCTTCCACTACCTACTTTTTTTTCTATCGCTTTTGCCACCTGATTATCATCAGCAGGATCTAATTCCATCCCTGCACCTTCGACCACGCCAATTAACTCGCGCTGGAAAGTGTTCAACATCTCCGCATTGATAATGGTCGGCGGGATGCCCTGCGCCACATTACCATTCGTATATTCACCGTTTGCATCTGCTGTATCAGTTGTGCTTCCTACTTTTCTCATGATAACTCCTGAAATTTGATATAGATTTGATTAGAGATAGCCCGATGCAGTGTCGAACATATCGGCAAATTCTGGGGTAACGTCGTAAACGCCCTCGTCGTTAAATCCAAAATTGATATAGCCAAATTTAACGATCGTATGCGAAGGTGCGAGCGCGTTCATTCGACACTCAAGCTGCTTATTCCCCCATGAACGCAGCGGATCTCCGCAGTAACTCATCCCGGCTCGGGCATAGGAAATGGTTGTTTCCTCTGCCTCCACCAGCCACACAAAAGGCCAGTCGTCGCCATTTAACCCATCGCCACACACAGACAGCCCGGCGCGCGCCTGACGGTATTCCTTGATGGTGATGTTGTAACCGAGCGCTCTGGCGATACCGATAAAATAGGTGCGTGACTGGCCTCCGGTACTGATAAATTTTGATACCACGGCCGCCTGGCGTTTCGCTATTGTGTCAACCTCACCGATCGAACAGTCATCCGGCAAGCCGAGAGTTTTTTCCCACTCAGTCAGCATGATGGTTGCGGTTTCAGGGAAAGCGCCCACAAGCAACGCTATCGCATCGTTATCGCTACGCTGAAACCCTGTAGCCAGAGCCCGAATAACTGCCCCCTGAACCCCGCCAGGGTCGCGCGGCCACGCTAACCCGGTCGGGATCAACGCCTGTAGCGCGCGCGAATACTCCTTTACGGTAAACTGGCTCATGTGTAGTTCACCTCGCCACGCACCGGCAGTTCCCCTACCCCCAGATCGATATTCGTTGTTGGGAAAACAAGGATAAAGCCTGCTGTGCCATCAATGTCTCCGATTGCCCTGTTCAGGTCAGAGAGGAAGATCTTGCCATTGCCGACCGGCGTTCCACCTTCGAAAAAGACATTGTCGATAGCCGCCGCAATGGCCGTGGTAATGTCACTGCCAACATGCGAAATGCCGCTGATCTCAAAATCCACCGTCTTGGCCACTGGCGAACAAACGTAAACAAGCGCAGTGACTGGCGCGCGTGGGTAGATGTAATCAGCCACACGCCCCTGATCTCCGGTAGCCTTCTGTGCGCCCCAGTCATCCAGCTGAGAAATACCGTCAGTCCCTACCGGGAAACCGTGATTGGTTTCGTCGTTGCCATCGCACATGATGTACACCCCAACCGTACCGGCCCCCATCAGGCGCCGTTTGGGCCAGCAGCGTGTAACGCCAGGTACCGCCAGCGCCCACTGCTCGTAATCTGTGTCGCTGCCACCCTGGGGCGGATGTTGATAGGCAAGCAGCATACGGGCGCGGAAACTTTCCTGTGCCTCAATGTCTGCTCCGCCGGTGGCAGGCTCGAGCATTACGCCGCTGGCATCAATGCCGGGTAGAGAAACATCCAGTGTCAGGGTCGTGCCGGCATCCGCATTGCCGTCAATACCGCCCCCTGTCGGGTCGTCGA